>JBFEJR010000021.1:0-45355 GCA_041553075.1 Woeseiaceae bacterium
CGAAATTGTTGACGAGCAGCGCACTGACAAAGACCCAGAGCAGGTTCTCCATTAGCTGCCACTCCTTTCCGCTTTGGCGACGTCGGCGAGGAACTCGTCCTTCTTCTGCCCGAACCAGTTGAAGAACAGCAGGATCACGCCAAGCGTCAGGAAGCCGCCCGGCGGCAGGATCATGATGATCCAGGGCTCGAAGTTGGCGCCGAACAGCGACACGCCGAAGAGAGAGCCGTTACCGAGGATCTCCCGGACCGCCCCGAGCGAAAACAGCGCGACGACGAACCCGCTCGCCATGCCGAGGGCATCCATCACGGCCAGCCGCGTGGGATAGCGCGATGCGAAGGCTTCCTGGCGCCCCAGGATCAGGCAGTTCGCGACGATCAGCGGGATGAACGCGCCCAGTTCCTTGTGCACCTTGGGCATCAGCGCCAGCAGCGAATAGTCGGCAATGGTCACGAAGGTCGCGATGATGATGATGAAGCAGGAAATGCGCACCTGTTTCGGGATCAGGTGGCGGAAGGACGAGACCAGGAAGCTCGAACCGACCAGCACGAAGAAGGTCGCTCCGCCCATGGCAATCGCATTGATCGCCGAGTTGGTCACGGCCAGCATCGGGCACATGCCGAGCACCTGGACGAACACCGGGTTGTCGCGCCAGAGTCCCTTGACGAATTCTTCGTAGGATTGGTTGTTCTTCATCGGCCTGCCCCGGTACTGCCCGATTGCTGGTCCTCGATCGCCGGTTCCGAACCCGCGGGCGGCAGCTTGCCCGTCCAGGCGGCATTCGCTTCATTGATGATGCGGACGATCGCCTTGGAGGAAATCGTGGCCCCCGTGATCGAATCGACCTGGTTGGCCGAGGTCTTCGTGCCTTTCTTGACGGCGAAGATCTCGGGCTCGGTGCCGAGCGCCTTGAATTCGTTCACGAAGTCCATGTCCTTGTAGATCTTGTCGCCCAGGCCGGGCGTTTCCCGGCTCTCGAGGACTTCCATGCCGACGACCAGCCGCTCGCCGGGCTGGTATCCGTAGAGCAGCGCAATCGTGTCCTGGAAACCGGGGCCGGCGGCCGGGATGGCGTAGCCGACGAAGCGTTGCTGCGCGTCATACCCGCCATAGACGACCGGCTCGTCCTTGTCGGGCTCGGGCACCACCACGAGCTCGCCGTCGCGGAATACGAGCGCCTGCATCTGCGTTACCCCGGGCAGCACCTTGAAGACCGCCTCGCGCAACTCGCGCGCCTTGTTGGCCGTGATGGTCGGCAGCGTCGATTCGTAGATGCCGATGATCGCGATGCCCGACAGCAGTCCGGCTACGGCCAGCGTCAGGACGAGACGCAGCGAGCCCGGCGCCGGGGTTGCCGTGGTCGTCGTCATGACGACTCCTTGCGGCGGCCGAATACGCGCGGCTGCGTGTAACGATCGATCAGCGGCGTAGCGGCGTTCATGAGCAGGATCGCGTACATCACGCCTTCCGGCAGTCCGCCGAAGACGCGAATCAGCATCACGAGCACGCCCACCCCGATGCCGAAGATCCAGGCGCCCTTCGGGGTGATCGGCGAGGACACGGGGTCGGTCGCCATGTAGATCGCGCCGAGCAGCAGTCCGCCGGAGAACACGGAGAACAGCGGGTCGGGGAATCGTTCCGCGTTGACGAGGGTCAGGCAGGCCGAGAACACGATGACGGTTGCCAGGATGCTCACCGGGATCCGCCAGTCGAGGTCGCGCCTGAGCCACAGGTAGACGCCACCCAGCAACAGCAATACGCCGCTGGTTTCGCCGAGCGAACCGCCGATCTTGCCGAAGGCGAGATCGGCCAGCGGCGTGACTTCCTGCTGGAACTTGAGCAGGCCGAGCGGGGTTGCCGCGGTGACGCCGTCGATGCCGCCCTGCATGAACGGCCACGCGAGGTTGCTCGGATAGATGTCGAAAAAATTCTCGGGCAAGGCGGGTACCCAGGTCGTCATCGCGATAGGAAACGTCGCCAGCAGGAAAGCCCGGCCCAGCAGGGCGGGGTTGAACAGGTTGTGGCCGAGCCCGCCCCAGATGACCTTGCCGAAACTGATGCTGACGAAGCCGCCGAGAAAAGCCATCCACAGCGGCAGGCCCGGCGGGAGCGTCAGGCCGAGCAGCAGTCCGGTCAGGATGCCGGTCGCGTCCTTCAGCGAGGCGCCGCGCGCCGCGCGCGGCGCGAACAGCCATTCGGCCAGAACGGCACCGAAGATCGAGGCGCCGATCAAGAGCGCGGCACTGATGCCGAAATACCACAGCGCTGCACCCGTTGCCGGCAGCAGCGCATAGATGACATCGCGCATCGCCTTCGGCGTCGTCATGTCCTGGCGCAGCAACGGCGCGTGGAACAGGAGCAGTTTCGGGTCCTTGTTGCTCACTCCTCGGGCTCCTTGCGATGGGCGAGGTCGTCCTTGGCCGTGCGGATCAGCTGCACGATGGGAATGTTCGACGGGCACGCGAACGTGCAGCAGCCGCACTCCACGCAATCGAATACGTGGTAGTCCTTCATTTCGTCATACATGCGCGCCTTCGAGAGCCGCGCCAGCCGTGACGGGTTGAGGAAGTACGGGCACGCTTCGACACAGCGCCCGCAGCGTATGCAGGGATACTCGGTGCGCCGCGAGGTCTGTTCGGCCGTAAACACGAGAATCCCGGAGCAGCCCTTTAGCACCGGCACGTCGAGGCTGGCAACCGGCCGGCCCATCATCGGGCCGCCCATGATGATCTCCCGGGTGCCGGGCTTGAGGCCCCCGCAGAACTGCAGCACATCGCGGACCGGCGTGCCGAGCGGCACGATCAGGTTGGCGGGGTAGGTCACGCCCGGGCCGGCTACCGTGACCACGCGTTCGATCAGCGGCATGCCGCGCAGGAAGTAGTCGGCCACGGCGACGATCGTCCCGACGTTGTTCACGTTGACCCCGACGTCGCGCGGCAGCTGCCCGGCGGGCACTTCGACGCCGAAGACGCTGCGAATCATCATCTTCTCGGCGCCCTGCGGGTACTTCACTTCGAGCGGCGCGACCCGGACCGGGTGCCCCTTCGGGATGTGCCGCTTGACGATCTCGATGGCGTCGGGCTTGTTCTTTTCGATGCCGATCACGGTTTCTTCGGCGCCGAGCTTCTGCCGGATGATCTCGGCGCCTTCGAGCAGGGCCTGCGGCCGCTCGACCATGAGGCGATGGTCGTTGGTCAGGAACGGCTCGCACTCGGCGCCGTTGATGAGCAGCTTCGATATCGAAATGCCCTCCGGCACCGAGAGCTTGACGTGCGAAGGAAACGCGGCGCCACCCATGCCGACGATGCCGGCCATCTGCACGGCTTCGATAAACGCGTCGAGCGACAGGGACTGCCAGTCGAGCGGCGGCACCGGAGCGACTTCCTGGGAGGCAAACGGGTCGGCCTCGATGCCGATCGCGGGCGCGAACCGCCCGTCGACCCCGCGAAAATCGCCGATGCGTGTGACCGTGCCCGTGACCGGGCTGTGCAGCGCCGTCGACACGAAGCCGCCGGGTTCGGCAATGAGCTGCCCGCGCATCAGGGTCTCGCCCTCGGCCACGACCGCGCGCGCGGGTACGCCGATATGCTGTCCGAGCGGCATCACGTAGTGCTTGCCGAAAGGCACGCGCTGAATCGCGAGGTCCTCGGTCTGGTCCTTGTGATGCGCCGGGTGGACCCCGTGTTCGAAGCTGCGGCGCAAGAGGCGAAACGGCTTCATCGCGTCAGTCCCGCTTGCGCGCCGCGAGTTCGAGCAGGCGGCTGCGCATCGTGGCCGCGATTTCGGCCTGGGTCTTTTGCCTGAGTTCCTTGAGCTCGGCTGCCGCGGCCTGCTTCTGGGCGTCCAGCTCGGCCGCGTGCTCGGCTGCGACCTGGGCGCGTATTTCCTCTTCGAGTGTCTTTGTGAACGGCGTCACGACGCCCGCGAGTTCCTGCAGCGTGCGCCAGTTGTCGAGGCAGTGCTCGGCGGTGCGGAGCAGGGCGGCGGAAATGCCGTAACGGACCTCGGCGTCGCCTTCGCCCGCCGCGACAAACGGCGTCTTGCCGCGCCGGCCGGCGGCATCCTGCTGCAGCCATTCACCGACCGGAACCGGTGCCGGCGCGGACTGGCTGAGCGGCGCGAAATGCGAGGCAAACCGGCCCTGCGCGAAGGCCCAGTCGACCGGCGTGAGGCCGGCACCGTCGTCGTCGGCGACCAGCAGGCTGTCGTTCTGTGAATTGCCCTCGATGCTGATCCGCGAGCCGAAGACACCGTTGCCCCGCGGGTCGTAGTGGAACAGCGGCAGGGTGCGCGCGGTTGCGGCCCGGGCCGCCTGCTCGAGCAGCTCCTCGACGGCGTAGGCATCGCGCGAGGGGCTCGGCGCATACACCTGGACCAGGGCGGGGCCTTCGTAGGTGAGTGCCCGCATCACGCTGTCGCCGAAGTGGACCGGGTCGGCAACCGAGGTTTGCGCGACATACGCATTGCGTTGCGCCAGGGCCAGCAGCCCGATCCCGGCGCGCGGATCATTGACCGACGCTTCGACCAGGCCCAGCTCGAGCGAGCTCAGGACCAGCACCTTCACCGGGAGCCGTGAGTTGAGCAGCCAGACGAGCTGGGACAGCCCACGTGCGGCCAGCATCTCGTCGCTGCCGATCAGGATCAGCGGCGGGCACAGCTCGAGCTCTGCCTCGTCGAGGTCTTGCCAGCGCAGCGCCTTGAGTGCGTCGCGTTTCCATTCGAGGCCGTCCGGGCGGTCGAGTTCGAGCCTGGCCAGGCGCAGCAGCCGGACCATGTCGGTGGTCTCGTCGAGATGCCCCTCGACCAGCCCCGCGGCCAGCTGCCCCGCGGCGCCGCCCACGTCGACGACCGTCGGTGCCTGGAACGGGTTGCGCGGAAAACTCGCCGCCCATGCCGCCGTACGGCTGCCCGAGATGGCCAGGCCGTAGCGGGCACGCCCGAGGCCGGTCTTGCCGCTGACGAGCTGCTGCTGCGCGGCATCGATGCGGCCAGCCAGGTCGATCAGGCGCTTGAGATAACGGGTATCTATCGAATGATCGGCCGCGTCCGTCACGTTTCGTGCCAGTGTCGTCAGGTCGACCCGCGGGCTCGTCGTGGCGTCGAGCTGCTCCGCAACGGCCTCCAGGTCGGCGTCGGGCAGGGCGCCCGACAGCGTGCTGTGGATCAGTTCCCTGACTTCGTCGCCGGTCTCGGTCAGCGTCTGGGCAAAGCGCTGCACGATCGGCTGCCGGTGATACTCGGTCGCGGCCAGGAACAGCCGGGTGGCGAGTTTCTCGCCCGAACCCGCTTCCGCCGGGTCGCCGCCCGCCAGCGCGAACTGGCAGAAGCGTGACAGCAGCATCGCGGCAGTCGGCCCGATTTCGTCGTTCTCGGCCGCCCGGTCGATCGACGGGCCGGGCGTGTCGGGCGTTGCCGACCAGAGCTCCCAGAGCCGGCGCGCGTCTTCGATCGACTCGGGATGGCGCGCCTGTGCGGTCAGCGCACCCGGTTCGCAGCTGCGCACGCAGATGTCACAGCCTTTGCAGGCATCCGGGTTGATCGCGATCGACAGCAGTTCGGCACTGTCTTTCTGCCGGGCTTCCGCAGCGACGAAGAACGGAGCGGTCACCGCGACCGGCAGGTCGCCGCACACGTCGATGATCTGGCGGATCCCGGCGTCGATGGCCTGCTTGCGTTCCGCCGGCAGGGGCGCTTTTTCCATCAACCAGTCGAACGCGTCTTCGAGCATCCGGCCGAACGTTGCCGGCGGCTGCTCGGCTTTCTTGTTGCTCGCGATGATGCGGGCCGCCAGCTTCGACGCGACCTGGCGAACCGCCTCCGCGCCGGTCCTGCGGATCCCTTCGTCGATCAGGGCGGCCGGGCTCGCCGCGACGACCCCGATGGCGCTGTCGGGACAACGAGTCCAGCAGTGACCGCAACCGGTGCACGCCAGCGGGTCGAACCGCGGCAGGTGCTCGCGGAATTCGCCGGGCGCGCTGAAGGTCGAGCTCAAGGGCGGCATGGTGCCGGTCGCGAGGTAGGGGTCTGCCGTCATGCGATCGGCCTGGTCGTCACGATACAGGACGCCGGCCTGGTCCCAGAATCGCGGCAGGCTGGCCACGTGGTCGTCGTTGCGGCCGAGTTCGCGCACGGCAGTCGGGATGACGTCGCGCGCCCGGGCGGGCACTTCGCCAGCGTCCTGCGCTGCGTTTTCGTCGAGGCTCGCGAGGCCGGACTCGAACGCGGCGAGCAGCGCGTCGCGCTCCGATTCGGCCAGGTCCTCGAGCATGTCGCGGCGCGCGCCGCTGATCTTGCGGGCCGACACGTCGGTGAACCCGATGCGCGCCAGGGCCGCAAACAACCCGCCGAGCATGACTTCCGACGGCGCCTGGCCCTCGTCGACCGGAACGAGGAACGCGGTCCCGTCGCGATGCAGCGTGATGCGCCGCCGGCCGATGTCCAGCGTGAGGTCGGGCAGCAGCCCTTCGCCCGGGTCCAGCAGGCCGTCATCACCGCAGACCAGCCAGTCCGTGCGCTGACTGTCGACACCGGGCCAGTCCACCGCGGGCCGGCTACGCACGCGCCCGCCCTGTACCCGGTGGGCGAGGGCGCCCGCGTTACGCGCGAGCCGGGCGTCGCCCGCGTTGCGCCGCACCGCGATCGTCACCGCGCCATGGCCGGCGGGCGGTGCGAGGTCCTGCGGCGCGCGGATGCCCAGCTGGGCGGCCTGCGGATACGCGCGGCGTAACGCGTCGAGCAGGACTTCGCGCTTCGGCTGGCGGGCCGTGCTGTCGTCGAATGCGATGCCGAGAAAGACCGGCTCCGCCGCGTCTTTGGAATCCTGCAAGCACAGTGCGACGAGGTCCTGCAGTCGCAGTGCCAGTCCGCCGAGGCCGTAGATGACGGGTCGGCAAACCGGCGCGGCGTTCGTGCCGCAGAGGGCAGCGCGCACCTCGCGCGTCAGCGGCGGCTCGCCCGACAGCGTGGCATCCGCGCGTTCGAGGACCAGTACCTGTTGCGCCCCGGACAGCGCCTCTCGCAAAGCCCGCGTCGGAAACGGCCGCAGCGACTGGATGCCCACGACGCCAACGTGCCGCTTGTGATGCTGGCGCAGCGCGTCTGCCGCGACGATAGCCGTTTCGACAGCGGCACCCTGGACGACGAGGAGGGTCTTCGCGCCCGCGGCCTCGTGTGTCCTCAGGACACGGTGCTCGCGGCCGGTCAGCCGCGCGAATTCCGCGAGGGCGCGCTCGATGGAGGCAGCCACGAAGTCGTCGAAGAACGCGCGGTCGGCCGCCGCGCCCAGGGCGAAGCCCTGTTCGTCGAAGACTGCGCCCGCCAGCATCGGTTCGTCGAGATCGTGCCAGGCGGGCAGGCGACGGCGCGTGTCGCCGAACAGCATTTTCTGCGCCGCGGTCGGCGCGTCGATACGCTCCTTGGTCGGGCCGATGAAGCTGCCGATCTGGGCGGGCGACAACAGGCGCACGTCCTGGGCAGACAGGGCCGTCTGGGCACCGTCCATCGCGACGATGCCGGGCACGAGGGCTTCCTCGGCGACGCGCCGGGCGATAAACGTGAAGTCGACGGCCTGCTGCACGTTGCTCGCGAACAGCAGGAAGCAGCCGGAGTCCGCGCACAGGTGGGCCGTGTCGTGCCCGCTGCCCGACGCGCTGCCGTGCGTGGTCGCTGCGCGCGTGCCGAGATGGAGCACCAGCGGCGCATGCTTGCCGGCGGCCGACAACAAGAGGTCCTGCGTGGCGGCGGCATCGGTACCGGAGAGAAACGCGGTGGCGCGGCGGCCGGCGAGGGCAAGGCCGGTGGCGGCCGCAACGATTCCGCGCGGCCCGTCGGCGGCATCGGCCGACAGGGTTTCGCCGAACAGGTTGGTGCCGCCACGTTCGACTTCCCGGCGCCAGACGCTGTCGGCCTGCGCGACCGGGGCCGTGCCCCCGAGCACCGCGTGACTCGCGATGGCGGCCTCCGACAACGCGACTGCCGTGTTGCCGTCGAGCACGGTGTCGAAACCGTCGTCGCGAATATCGGAGCCGGCTGGCGCCCCGAATGCCTTGCGATACCACTGGATTGCGAGGTCGCGGATGCCTGTCATCGTGATGCCTCCGCACCAATGGATTCCTGGTCTTCAAACTGCTCGCGTTCCAGCCAGACGATCGCGTTTGTCGGGCACCGGAATACGGCGTTGGGTAGGGCCGGACCGCCGGCCGAGTAGTCGATCACGGGCAGGTTCCCCTCCATGCGAATGAGCCCGGGAGCGGCGTCGGCCGCGCAGCGTCCGCACGCATCGCAGGCGACGGCGCACAGCTGGGTGGCCGCTTCGCCCGCGAGCGGGATGTTGCACTGCACGAACAGGTTCTGCTTCAGCGGCACCAGCACGAACAGGTCCCGCGGGCACGCGGCCATGCAGTCGGGACACGCCCGGCACTTGTCGGTATTCACCTGCGGCAGCCCGTTGGCGTTCATGTGGATGGCGTCGAACGTACAGGCCCGCTCGCAGTCGCCGAGGCCGAGACAGCCCCACGAACAGCCCTTGCCGCCGCCCGAGACCACGGCGGCTGCCCTGCAGCCCTCGAAGCCCTGGTACTCGGCAATCTGGTGCGCCTGGCGTTGCCCGCCCGAACACTTGAGCCGCGCGACGAGTTTCTCCGCGCGCCCTGCATCGACCTGCAGGAATTCCGCAATCTGTTCGAGGGCTTCATCGGTGCTGACCGTGCACTGGCCCGCTTCGACCTTCCCGGCGACCAGTTTTTCCGCAAACGCGAGACAGCCTGGCTGGCCGCAGGCGCCGCAGTTGGTCCCGGGCAGCAGCTCGTTGGTCGCCTCGATGCGCGGGTCCTCTTCGACCTTCAGAAAGCGCTGGGCAATCGCCAGGACCGCGCCGAAGAACAGGCCGATCCCGGTCATGATTGCCGGTGCTGTCAGGAAATTGCTCATCAGTTGAATGGCGCGGCCCTGGCGATCAGTTCGTCGAGGCCGGGCTCGTTGGGATCGAGCGGCTTGCCGGGGTGGATGCACTTGGCCGGGCAGATCTCGGCGGCCGCGACGAGATCGGCATACGTCCCCGCCCGCGGATCCTTGAGGATCGCCTGCTTGTCCGCGTTGTACGCGAACATCATCTTGTTGATGTTGATGCAGTCATCGCAGGTCGTGCACGACGCACTGTCCAGCCACGGCTCGTCGAAGCTCAGCTCTTCTTCCTCGGGTTCCGGCGCGGGCTCCTGCGGTGCCTCGGCCGGCGCTTCGTCCGTGGCTGCCGGCGCTGCCGGCTCGGTGGCCGCGGGCATGGTTGCCGGCGATGCTGCGCCGACCACGCTCGACAGGTCTGCACCCATCAGCACGTCGACGAGCTGGCCCATGGCGTCGCCGGCGGCCTCGGCACGCACGTTGTCGAGTTCCTCGGCGTGCGCTTTGCGCAATTCCTCGCGCTCGGCCTCGGCGGCCACGCGGGCATCTTCGAGGACGCGCTCGACCGCCGCTTCGACATAGAAATTGTGCACGCCGGCCAGTTCCTGGAGCGTGTGCCAGTAATTCAGCCGGTCGCGACAGGCGAACACGAGGGCGCGCGAGATGGCGAGCCTGATCAGCACGCCGTCTTCGTCTATGCCCCAGACGAACGGCACGAGCCGCTCGATCGATTCGGCATCGCGCTCGAGGTACTCGGCGACGGGCAGCAAGTCCTCGGACTCGAAGCCTTTCGGCACCATCCGGAAGTGCTCGTGCAGCGCGGGCATCAGGAGCGCGTAGTCGGCGAAGGTAAACGCGAGAGACATCTCGCTGCGTTCGCCATCCGGCTGTGCATATTCCAGCGCTTCCACGGGCCAGTCCCGGTCGGCCTGCGGATTACCGTCGAAGCTGACACGCTCCGCGGCGCGGTCGCCGGCATCCGGGTTGACGAGCAGGAACGGATGGGCACGGCTTTCGAGCGCCGCGCTCGCCACGAACCACGGGTCGAGTATCGGCTGCTTCGCCCTGGTCTGCGTGCCGCGGTTGACGAGGTGCAGGCTGGTGCGATTGCTGCCGAGTGCGCATGCAAAGCCGGCGAGCAGGTCCTCGTGCCGAGCCGCCGAGGTCTGGGCGACCACGACCTGGCGGTGGCCGACGCCGAAATAAGCGAGTTCGAAGCGGTAGGCGTCGAACGGGCCTTCGCCCTTGCGTACGGCGGGGTTGTCAAAGGCGCGCACCCAGCTGATGACATGCACCGGTTGGCGCGACCCCAGCAGGCGGGAAAACGACGCCAGCCCGTCGCCGGCCAGGTAGTCGGCCGAGACGAGCGCGACGATGCGCGTGATGCTCTGCAATTCCTCGCCAGAAAATGCCTGCCAGTCGAATCCGGCAAACCACGAATCATGGATCTCCGGCGTGTACCGGTCTTCTTTCTCGAGCGCCGCGATGCGCAGCGCTGCGAACAGCCGCGTAAAGCGTGCCGCGGCCTGCTGGAACAGCTCGCTCGCGGTCGTGCAGGGCTCGCCGCTGTCCACGACCTCGACGTGTTCCTGCCGCGCAAACCACGGGTTCTTGACCTGGCCGACCAGGCGCACCAGGACCGGGTCGTCGTTCCATTCCCGCAGGGTGGCCAGTGCGTCCTCGATGCGCGCGCGGCGTTCCGGCGACAGGGCGACGGAGCCGTGCGCCCGCTTGCCGAGCATGTTCGAGAGCAGGCTCGTATCGAGATGTTGCTCGGTCGTACCGTCCGCAGAGGGCGCTTTGCCCGTGCGTGCTGCGTCGACCTGCAACAGTTCCTCGAGGTGGCGCATGCTGTCGCCGATGCGCTGGTGCAGTTGCGCGCGGCGCTCGACGTCGCGGTGCCGGATCGCGTGCACGAGAAGGTGCAGCGGCGTGTCGGGCCCGTAGCCGAGGAACTGGCTGCCCGGCGCCAGCGACTCGCGCAGCCCGGCAAGGTCCGCTTGCAGGCTGTCCCGGTTGCTGTCGCTCAGGCCGAGGTGCTCCTGCAGCGCTGCGGCCGCCTCGTCGAACAGCGCGGTGGCATCCGCCGGGTCGGGCCCGGTCAGCTTCTGCCGCAGGTAGCGCTCCAGCCAGGGCAGGTTGTCCCGCAGCACGCGGGCCGATTCCGGGCTCAGGGCGTAGGCCTCGATCCCCTGCGCGAGATGCTCGCTCAGGGGAATCGCCAGCGGCGCATCCGCCGGTGCGTCGGCCGGCGCCAGGTACAGCGGGTACTGGTACCGGATCGCCGCGGCATCACGGTAGGGGTTCAGAAGCGCCGGCAGGATTGCGCCTGCCGGAGTCTGGGTGGCTCGCGCCGCCGCGGGTTCGCCGTAATGGAAGCGGCGCAGCGTGCCGATCACGTCGTTCCGCTCATCCTGCGGCCTGTCGATTACAGAGTTCATGGTCGTTCCGCGTCAGATGGCGAAGTGGTCAAGGGCCTCGTTCATGCCGGCCAGCCGCTCCTCGACACTCATTTCCATGCCGACCCGGGACATGTCGTCGTAGCACGGTGCGTCCGGGTTGCGGTACAGGATGCCGAGCGGCAGCACCGAGGTGTCGGCGGCCACGGTCAGGGCGGCGGCCAGGTCGCTCGGATCGTGTTCCGCGTGGTTCGGGAACAGTCGCTTGACCGAGTCATCCACCGTGAGGCCGTTCTCATGCGTAAGCAGCTTCATCCGTGCCGGCTCCTCCTGCAGCGTCCGGCCGATGGCCTCGACGTACACGGGACAGCGCTGGATGATGCGCACGAAGCCGGTGCCCTTGTGACGATGTGCCATCTCGATCACCTGGTGGCGCAGCTGCGCGTTCCAGTCGACGATTTGCGCCACGAAAGACACGTTGTTGACGCCGAGCGTCGTGGTCAGCGGATTCAGCGGCGGTAGCAGGGTGCCGGATGGATGGGTGTTCGTCGGCACGTCGACCGGCGTGGTCGGCGAGGTCTGCTTCTTGGTCAGGCCGTAGATGCCGTTGTCGAACACCAGCATCGTGATGTTCATGTTGTAGCGCATCGCGTGGATCCAGTGCGCCGCGCCGATCGAGAAGCAGTCACCGTCGCCCGTGGCGACCCAGACATCGAGATCGGGACGGCGAGACTTGACGCCGCACGCGACGGGCAGGGCGCGACCGTGGAGGCCATGGAAGCCGTACGTCTTCATGTAATGCGGAAGCCGGCTCGAGCAACCGATGCCGGACACGGCTACCGTCTTCTCGGGCTTGAGCTGCGCATCGCGGCAGACACGATGGACCGCCGCCAGGATACCGTGGTCGCCACAGCCGGTGCACCACCGAGGCTGCGCGCCGCTGTAGTCTTCCAGCGTGAAATAGCGGTCTTTGACCTCGAGGGACCAGTCACCTTTCAAACCGAACATCACTCTGCTCCTTCCATTTTATTGAGGTGCGCGTCAATTACCTTGCCGATGCGTTGTGGCGACAGAGGATGACCCGGTACAGCAGACCAGCAATCGATATCCATCAGCGTGTGGGCGCGCAATACCAGCGCCAGCTGGGCATATCGACGGGTCTCCTTGTTAATCAGTGGGGCGTCGGGGTCGTCGCTGTAGTTCAGCTCGACCGTCATGACTTTCTTGAAGCCCTTGAAAATATCCGCGAGTCCCGGCTCGAGCGGCGACAGGAAGCGGAGGTGCAAGGACGATACGCTCTTGCCGGCAGCGCGGGCCGTATCGACGGCTTCCTCGATCGCGCCGAAGGTGGAACCCCAGCCGACGATCAGGAGATCGCCGCTCGGATCGCCGTTGACCTCGGGCGGTTTCAGCGTTGCTGCCAGCGCGGCCAGCTTGCGGCTGCGCATGTTCATGCCTTCCTGGTTGGACTCCGAATCGTATGCGATCTTGCTGTTCCGGTTGTGGGCGAGGCCGGTCAGGATGTACTCGCCCTTGCGCATGCCCGGGATCGGCCGTTCCGACAGGCCCGTCTTCTCGTCCCAGTCATACGGCGAAACCTCCTGGTCCCACGCCGACTGGTTAATCGGTGGCGGAAACCAGTCCTCGGTCACGTCGGGACGCGGCACCGGCTGCACGCCGGTCGCGAGATTGGCGTCGGTCAGCAAGATGACGGGCGTGCGGAACGACTCGGCGATATTGCGCGCGAGTTTGACGAAGTGCAGGCACTCGGCGATGGTTGCCGCGGCGATGACGACCTTCGGCGCATCGCCCTGCGCACCGTACAGGCTCGACAACAGGTCGCCCTGTTCGATCTTCGTCGGCAGTCCCGTCGACGGGCCGCCGCGCTGTACGTCGACGATGACCAGCGGGATCTCCGCCATGACGGCCAGGCCGATCATCTCGGTTTTCAGCGCCATCCCGGGGCCGGACGTGATCGTGCACGCCGTCTGGCCCGCATAGGACGCGCCGATGGCGAAGCCGATCGCCGCAATCTCGTCCTCGGCCTGGTGCACGAAGCCCCCGGTCAGGCGAAAGTCCTCGGCGAGATAATGCGACGCGGACGTTGCCGGGGTAATCGGGTACATGGCGACGAGCTCGATGCCGGAGGCCATCACTCCGAGGCCCACCGCCTGGTTGCCGTTGACGACGATCGCTTTCTTGAGCCGCTCGTCGTCAGCCGGCGGGATTTCGTACTCGTATTCCAGGTTGTCGCGGGCGAACGCATACCCGGCGTCGAACAGGTCGTGGTTGATGCCGATGACCTTGTCGCCTTTCTTGCGGAACGTATTCGCAATCTCTTCCTTCGCCTTGTCCGCGTCGCGATTGTAGATCGCGCAGATCATGCCCAGCACGAACATGTTCTTGCCCTTGCGGGGATCCTTGACGAGCTTGAGGCACTCTTTCTGGATCGGCAGCTCGTGCACGACCAGGCCCTGCGCGTAGAAATCCTGCAGTGCACTCTGGTATTGCTCGCGGATCTTTTCGTCGGGGTCCTCGGCCCACATGCTCTCCAGGAGAACGATCGTGCCTTTGCGATACGCGCCGTTGGCGATGCGCGAATAGAGGACCTGTTCGTTGAACGCGACAACGAGGTCGGCCTGGTTGCCCATGTTCGTGATGTACTTGGAACCGAGTCGCACCCGGATACCGCTGGCGCCCTGGCGCTCGCGCGCAGGCGGCTGGATTTCCGCCGGGATGATTTCGACGGTCCACACGCCGTTGCCCATCTTGCCGCTGACCAGGCCGAGAATCTGCCCGCACTTCTGCGCGCCTTCGCCGGAGTCGCTGACGATCTCGACGATGTGTTCGCCGATCGTCTGTGGCCCGCCCGCCGACCGCGCCTTGCCGTCGGTCCCGGTGTCGGGCGCCGCGGCGGCAGTGCCCACGGCACCGCCCTGCGCGGCCTTGACCTCGTCAATCTTGTTGCGAAATTCCTTGATGGCATCCCATCGTGCCCGCCGCGCCTCGTCGAGGTCGTGCGTGCGCAGTGACTTGCGCAGGTCGTAACCGAGCTTACCGCGCAACTGGCGCGGTACGGCGAGCTTCACCCACCACGTCTTGTCGCGTTTGAATAAATACCGGGTGTCTTCTGAAATCTGTGTACCTGACATGCCTGACTCCGATCGCGGGGGGTGGCGGAAAACGTGTACCTGTGGCGGCACAGGGGGCGGTTATCACACGCGGGTCAGGGCCAGTCAATCAGTATAAACGCCGATGCCGGTGGGCATATGCCGGAGGGTGTAAGCAGCTGATTGGTCTGTTATTTTCGCGTCCTCCGGCTTGTACCTTCGAGGTGCACCGCGGGCCGGGGCGCCGCCGCCGTCGACCCCGGCGGAACCCGTATATCTACCTATCGACGTAAGTCCTTATATTAGATGAAAATAATATAAGAGAACCGCTAACGGACGTTGGCCGTTTACGCAGGAGATATCGATGAAATTCGGCACACGCTGGCCCCCGGTGCCAGCAGGGATACTCATTGGCGTCAGCATGCTGCTGGCCTGGCTGGTTGCGGGCCGCGGCGTCGGCGCGAGTGGCGGCATGACGCGCTTGGTCGCCTGGGTCCAGCATGGCCTGTTCCCGACCATGACCGAGCAAAGCGCCTATTTCGGCCGCTACTTCGACGACGGCGCGCACCCGCTCGATGACTATGTCGTCTACCTCGTCGGCGGGCTGCTGGTCGGCGCCTTCGTGGCAGCGTGGCGCACCGGCAAGCTCAAGCTCGAAGTGCTGCGTGGCCCGCGGGCCTCGGTCGGCATGCGCCTGAGCCTTGCGCTGGTCGGCGGCGTGCTGGCCGGTTTCGCGGCGCGCCTCGCGCGCGGCTGCACGAGCGGCCAGGGCCTCGTCGGCGGCGCCGAGCTGTCGGTCGGCGCGTGGGTCTTCCTGATGTGTATCTTTGCCGGGGGCTGGATGGTTGCCTGGTTCGTGAGAAAACAATGGATCTGACATTTCCGCTCGCCAAGACCGGCGTGATCAGCGAGGCCATGAACCTGTGGCTCGCGGTCCCGATCGGCATCGTCTTCGGCTTCGCGCTGTTTCATGCCGGCTTCACCGACAGCCGGCGCATCGCCTGGGCGTTCTACTTCAAGGACGTCGGCGTGCCCGTGGTCATGTTCTCGGCCATCGTGACCGGCATGCTCGGCCTCTGGGGCCTGAGCCTGGTCGGCGTGCTCGACATCTCCGAGGTCTACATGCTGCCGACCTTCCTGCTGCCGATGGCCATCGGCGGCGTGCTGTTCGGGATCGGCATGGCCATCGGCGGCTACTGCCCGGGCACGGCCGCGGCCGCCGTGGCGACAGGCAAGATCGACGGCATCGTGTTCATCGTCGGCTTCCTGATCGGCAGTCTCGTGTTCGGCGACCTGTTCCCGGTCTGGGGCGACTTCTATAACAGCAATTACATGGGCGCATTTCGTCTCGACCAGTGGCTCGGCATCAGCCTCGGCGCCACGGTGCTCGGCGTTGTCGTCATCGCCGTCGCCGGTACGCTGGGCATGCGCTGGATGCAGAACCGCTTCTGGCCGGCAACGGAAGCCGAGAGCGAGCCTGGCCCGCGGCGCGAGCAGGTCGTGAAATTGCAGGGTGCGCTGATCGCCGTCGCCGTGCTGATTGCGCTGACCTTCGCTTTCTTCCCGACCGAGTCGTTCATCGACGACTCCGTCGAGGCCCCGTACTACATCATTCCACGAGCTGCTGCGGAAATGGCCCCATGAAACGACGCGAGTTCATCAAGCTATCGAGCCTGCTGGGTGCGGGCGCCACGGTTTCTCCCGCTTTCCTGCTCGGCGGCTGCGCCGCCAAGCCCCTGCCCGGCACCGGCGCCGTCACGGCGACGCCCACGATTTGCGACATGTGCTTCTGGAAGTGCGCAGGTCACGTCTACAAGGAAGACAGCCAGCTCTGGAAGATCACGGGGAATGCCGACGACCTGCACAGCGGCGGCCGCCTGTGCACGCGCGGGACCGGCGGGCCGGGCGCTTTCCTCGATCCCGACCGCCTGAAGCAGCCGCTGATGCGCGTCACGGTCGATGGTCGCCAGACGTTCAAAGAGGTTTCCTGGGACGAGGCGCTCGACTTCATCAGCGAGAAGATGCGCCTGATTGCGGACCGGCATGGACCCGAGAAAATGCTGATGCTGAATCACGGTGCCGGCAGCTCCCATTTCCGGCACCTGCTGCGCGCCTACGGGTCGGACAGCCATGCCGAGCCGTCCTTTGCCCAGTGCCGCGGGCCGCGCGACGTGGGCTTCGTGCTGACCTTCGGCGAATCCGCGAGCTCGCCCGAGCGTACCGACATGGCCAATGCCCGCTGCATCGTCCTGATCGGCTCGCACATCGGCGAAAACCTCCACAACGGGCAGGTGCAGACGCTGTCCGAGGCGCTCAACAAGGACGTCGCCCTGATCACTGTCGATCCGCGCTTCTCGGTCCCGGCCAGCAAGTCGAAATACTGGCTGCCGATCAAGCCGGGGACGGACCTGGCGCTGTTACTGGCGTGGATGCACGTGCTGATCGACGAACAGCTCTATGACAAGGACTACGTCGAGCGTTACACGGTCGGTTTCGAGCAACTTGCCGAACACGTGCGCGCCTACTCGCCGGAATGGGTGTATCTCGAGACCGGTATCAAGCCGAACGTGATCCGCGAGACGGCACGCGAGATGGCAAAAGCGTCGCCGGCGACCATCGTGCACCCCGGGCGACACGCGGTCTGGTATGGCGACGATACGCAGCGCAGCCGCGCCATCGCCATGCTGAACGCGCTGCTCGGCTCGTGGAACCGCGAGGGCGGCTTCTACATCCCCGAAAAGGTGAGCTTGCCCGCCTATCCGCTGCCCGAGTACCCGAAACCGAAGCTCAAGACTGCCGACGCGTATCCGGGGAAGTGGCCGTTCGCGCCGCAGGGGGTCACCAACGGCGTCATCGACGCGTCGGTCGGCGAGGACGCCTTCTTCAAGGGCTGGCTGGTGTACGGCACCAACCTGCCGCAGACGATTCCCGCCATCGAGAAAAAACTCGAGGCCGCCGTGAATTCGCTGGAGCTCGTGGTCGTGGTCGAGACGATGCCCTCCGAGATGACCGGCTACGCCGATATCATCCTGCCCGAGTGCACGTACCTCGAGCGCTACGACGAGCTGCGCAACTCGGGCGAACGCCATCCGTCCCTGGCGCTGCGCATGCCGGCGTTCGAGCCACAGTACGACAGCAAGCCGGGATGGTGGATTGCCAAGCAACTGGGTCACCGCCTCGGGCTCGATGACTACTTCCCGTGGGAGGACTTCTCCGAGAAACTCGACTGGCAGCTCCGCCAGGTCGGCAGTTCACTCGAGGAAATGCAGAAGCTCGGGGTCAAGAACTACCCGCGCAAGAAGCCGCTCTATTTCCGCGAGGGTGAGCGCGTGCGCTTCCGGACGCCGAGCCGCAAGATCGAACTGTACTCGAAGCAACTGGCGGCGAAGGGCTTCGACCCGATGCCTGTCTATACGCCGCCCGACCCGGTTCCGAGAGGCTTCTACCGCCTCAACTACGGGCGCATGCCGGCCCACACGTTCGGCAAGACGACCAACAACCCGCTCCTGTTCGAGCTGGCACCTGAGAACCAGCTCTGGGTCAACCCGCTGGTCGCCAGCGAGTGGGGCATCAAGAACGGCGAGTACGTGCGGCTCGGCAGCCCCAATGGCGTGGTCAGCAACGAGGTACGGGTGCGTGTCACCGAGCGCATCGGGCCCGATTCCGTCTTCATGGCACATGGATTCGGCCACAAGTCGAAGCGCATGCGCCTGACCGCCGGGGTCGGCGCGGACGACGGGGCGCTGATGAGCAACGTCAAGATCGATCCGATCATGGGCGGCACCGGGATGCGTGCCAACTTCGTCACGTTCGTCAAGGAACGGCCGGCAGGAGCTGCATCATGACCCGCTACGCGATGGTGATCGACACCCGGACCTGCATCGGCTGCGGTGACTGCGTGGTTGCATGCAAGACCGAGAACAAGGTGCCCGAGGGCCTGAACCGGGACTGGATCGTCGAGGCGACCCGCGGTACCTACCCGGACCTGACGACGGAGTTCCGTTCCGAGCGTTGCAACCACTGTTCCAACCCGACGTGCGTGACCCTGTGCCCGACCGGGGCAAGCCACCTCTGGGACGACACCAACATCGTGCTGGTCGATGCCGACAAGTGCACGGGCTGCAAGGCGTGCATCGCAGCCTGTCCCTACGACGCGCGCCTGGTCATGCACCCGGACGGGTACGTCGACAAGTGCACGTTCTGCCACCACCGCGTGGCCGAGGGGCTGGACCCGGCCTGCGTATCGAGTTGCCCGACACGCTGCATGTATTTCGGATCGCTCGACGACCCGAGCAGCGAGGTCAGCAAACTGCTGCGGACGCGCAACTACAAGGTGCTCAACCCGGAAACGGGCAACGAGCCCAATGTCTATTACCTGGTCTGAGAGGCGAGCACCGATGACAGAAGAACTGATGGTCACGGCTCGCGCGAACGAGCTGATCGATCCGAGCCTGCATATCTGGACCTGGGAAGTCGCGATGTACCTCTTCCTGGGCGGACTGACGGCAGGCGTCATGATTTTCGCTGCCGTCATGGCGTTGCTCCGCAAAGACGAGGAAGCGCCGTTCGCGTCGCAGCAGCTTGCCCTGCTTGCGCCGATCGTGCTCTCGGCGGGCATGACGACGCTGTTCCTGGATCTCGAGCACAAGCTGTTCGTGTTCCGTTTCTACACGGCGTTCCAGGTGACCTCGCCGATGTCGTGGGGCGCCTGGATCCTGATTCTCATCTACCCGGTCGCGACCTTGCAGATCCTGTCGACCTTGCGCAAAGGCTTCCCGGTCACGGTGCCCTGGGTCGCGCGCTGGGCGGTAACGCGGGTCATCGTCGACTGGTGCGAGGCGCATCGGCGCCAGATTGCGCTGGTTGCCGTGCCGAGCGGCATCGCACTCGGTATTTACACCGGTATCCTGCTCAGCGCCTTCAGCGCGCGCCCGTTCTGGAACTCGGGCGTTCTGGGTCCGCTGTTCCTGGTTTCGGGGCTGTCGACGGCGGCCGCGCTGGTTGCGTTGATTTCGCGCGAGAAAAGCGAGAAAGAGCTGTTCACGCGCATCGACCTGGCCCTGATCGTCGCGGAAATCGCGCTGGTGGGTTTGTTCCTGGTCAACCTCGCGAGCGGTTCGGCGCAGCAAATCGAAGCGCTGCAGAGCGTGACAGGCGGCCCCTATACGATGGTATTCTGGGTGCTGTTCGTCGGTATCGGGCTGGTCATACCGCTGCTGCTCGAGATGCTGGAGATGCGCGGCTTCCTCAAGTCGATTGCCGTGATCGCACCCGTGCTGGTGCTGATCGGCGGCTATGCGCTGCGCCAGGTCATGGTCGATGTCGGCCAGGAGAGCAGCTGGACCAGGTACGAGACACAATACGACGCCGGATTACTCAAGCGCATGGAATAAGGACTGCATGAATACACTGATGAAGAAAACCTCTCTCGTGGCCGTATTGGCCATGCTGGTATCGGGCTGCGGCGGATCGTCCGCGTCCGAGGGGCAGAAGTCCCTGGTCGACGTGGCGCAGGCCGCTGCCCGGCAGAACGATCGCGTCAGCGTCGAAGACCTCGCGAGCTGGCTGATCGAGGAGCGCCAGGACTTCGTCCTGATCGACGTGCGGCCATCGGCCGATTTCGACAGGGGTGCGATCGGCGAAGCAAAGAACATCCCGATAGCGGAATTGCTCGGCGCCGACACGCTGGCCGCGCTGCCGACGGACCGTAAGATCGTCGTGTATTCGAATGGCTCCGAGAACGGCGCCAAGGCTGCCACGCTGCTGCGTGTCGCCGGGCTCGATGCCCATGTCGTAACGGGCGGTTACAACGCCTGGCACGCCCGGGTTCTCAACCCGGACATCACGGCCGAGGAACTGGACGGCGAAAGCCTGCGGGTGTCGGAGCAGCGCGCCTACGCCTGCTACTTCGTCGGCGATCGCGGTGCCGGCGCTGCGCGGCGCCCCGAGGCCGAGTTCGTGCCGCCGGTATTCACCGAGGAAGAGGAATTCGGCGACGAGCCGCTGCCGCCTCCCGGCGCGGAATCCTGCTGAATCTCCGCTGAGAAGACCCGTTTCATCTCGCGCTCGTTGAGCGGCCGCTGCCCCGGGATCGGGGTGCGGCCGCCGAGCGTGTTGCCGATGTCGGTCCAGGCATCGGCCGGCAGGCCGTCGTGCAGGCGTTCGCCCGCCGGGACAAAACCCAGCTTGCCGTCCTCGAGATGCAGCCGGCCCCTCCCGAGTCCGAGTGCTTCGCTGGAACGATGGCAGGACGCGCAGCTGCGGGACTTGCCGGTCGTGTGCGGCGACAGCGGCGCAAACACGCGCACGAACTTGTCCGCATCCCAGGCCGGGTGCGCGATGCTCATGATCATGCCCGGCACGAAAGCCTCGATTCGCCCATCGGCGTTGACGCCGAGCGGCGGCAGCGTATTCCGGACGTCCCAGCGCTCATCGCTCCAGCGGCCGCTGGTTACCCTGCGTTCGACGTGATCCCATTGCTCGCCGTGTTCGTCGTATTCCATGTGGCAACCGAAACACTGGGGGGCCCACTGGCTGTGACACGCGGCGCACGTAAGGCGAGCGTGCCGGGCATCCTCGCGGTGCGGTTCATGGCAATCGGTGCACGCGGCGCTCACGGCGTCGCGCTGGTGCACGGCTTCGCCCGCCGCACCCATGACATCGTCGGCCGTGTGACACGCGGTGCAGCGCATCCCCGCGAGGTAATGCACGTCGGCCGGCATCCGCTCGATCGTGCGGCCATCCGCGAGCCGCAGGCCGGGATGATCGACTTCCGCGAGTCCCGCGTAGCTCAACGAGATGCGCCCGGAGCGTGAGTGACAGCCGAAGCATCGCGCGTCGGATACGTCGGCCGACAAGGCCGGATGCGCCTCCACGGGATGCGCGGCGATGTGGCACGCGAGGCAGCCGCCGCCGCGGCCGCGCGTCACGTCGACGCGGTGCGCCGTCTTTTCCTGGCCGAGGTGGCAGCTGGCGCACTGCTTGCGCAGCATGGAATCGGCCACCGTGTGGCCAAGGGACTGCAGGTTCTGCGTGTGTGCGGGTCCGGGGTCGCCGTCGATCAGCGTGCGCGTCGTGTGCACCATGCCACGAGCCGTATGCATCAGGCTGTCCCGGACCGAGGCGACCCGGTCCGCATGACATGCGCCGCAAGCCCGCTCCGCGTTCCCGAGGTTGCCGGGAAACGCGATGAGGCCGTCGTGGGCCTTCGCCTCCTCGGTGGCACCGGCGTCGCCGGCATGACAGAGCGTGCAGTCCGCGGCCGCGAACGCATGCCCGGCACTGAATCCCGAGCGCTGCTGCTCGTGGCAGGCGGCACAGCCATTGTCCGCGGCGTGGCTCGGGACCAGGGCCAGCAGCGCGACCGCCAGGGCCAGCCGCGCGGGCGCCAGCCCCCTGCCATGATTGCTGAAACCCTGCTGCACGGATCAGTCGGCTTGCGCCGGTACCTCGAGTTCCACGGCCTGGTAGGTCACGCCGATCGCGATGTCGGCATTCTCGTCGAGTTCACGCGCGCTCTCGATCAGCGGCAGCGCGGCGACGTCCGACGGCGCGCTCCCCGGGATCTCGAAATAGGCCTGCGCGAATTCCGGGACGAGTTCGGAACTGGCGAGGATATGAATGCGCCCGAATGCGGCCGCGTCGTCGATCCGCCAGCAACTGTCACCGTTACCTGCCGCCGCGAGCGCGTGCGGCTCGTCCGGCGCCAGCGGATTCTCGGCAAGCGCGCCGGGGCGCGGGAACAGGCCCAGCGCATTGCCCTGCCGGCCCTCGGCGAAGACGTATACGTACATCGGGACCGTTGGGGTGACGTCCAGCGCGAGGCAGTCCCCGGAACGCAGCGGGTCGCCGACGGCCAGCACCGTGCGCCCGCCGTCCGGGGCAAGCAGATACAGTGAGCTATCGAGCCGATACTGCGACGGCCATTGCTGGATTACGAGCACGGCCAGCGTCAGGATAATCGCGATACCGGCAATGCGCCGCAACGGGCTTGCCGGCGGCCGGTCCGCACGGGCCAGGGCCCTCGCAAAACTGGCCGGCGTCGTAAAGCGCCGCGTGGGCTCGTCCGCGACGGCTTCGTCGAGGCAGTCGACCAGTGTTTGCGGCAGGCTCGAATCCTCCGGGGCCGGGAATCTGCCCGTGCCCAGGCGATACAGCAGGACGCCGAGCGCGTAGATGTCTGCGCGCGGCCCCGCTGTCTCACCGGCACGAACTTCCGGGGCCACGGTTGCAGGATCGACATCGGAACAAATGCCCATCAGGCGGATGCCCCGGTCCGGTTCGCGCACGACGTGCTCCAGGTCGAGCGGGCGATTCGGCAGGCCGGCATGATGCAGGGCGCCGAGCGCGGCGCAGAGCTGGCGCCCGACCAGGGTTACCTCGGCGGGCGCGAGCGGACCGTGCTCGTCGAGATACGCGTGCAGCGACTGCCCCTCGGGAAGCTCCATGCGGAGGCCGACCACGCCGTCGTATTCATCGGCGCCTATCACCTGCACGATGTTGGGGTGCCGGATACGTGCCAGTGTGCGACCTTCGTCGAGCAGCCGCTCGCGTTCGGCCACATCATCCGTATGGAACAACTGCACCGCGATGTCCCGTTCGAGGACGGTATCGCGCGCACGGTAGATGGCGGAGGACGGCCCGGTGCAGAGGCGCTCCATGATCTGCAACGCTCCCCAGACGCCGGGTGCCGCGTGCGCCTTGCGAGGGCGGCCGGCGGGACCCTGGGAATCGGAGTGATGGTCGGTCAATGGTGAGCTCTCGGCATCGTCCTGCAGCCGAGTGTATGCCACCTTCGGTCCCGGACCAACGCCGAGCGGTAGTGGTATGCTCACGGCCAATGACCGTGCGCCGAAAAACCACCTGGACGCTCGTTGCCCTAATCGCCGCCGCGCTCGCGGTGGGCGGCTTTGCGGATAGCGCGTCCGACAGCTACGCGGACCGGGCCCTGAAGCGCGCCCTCGTGACATTTGCCGTCGCGCGGACCCTGAACGGGGTTATCTCGGTTGCGCAGGGCACCGAGGTGGCGGTCGAGCCGGGCGGCGTCGGCGTCAACTTCACGGTCGGCGAGATCCTCGATCCGATCAACGACCTGGTCGAGCAGTTCTCGTCGGTGATGCTGGTCGCAGCGAGTTCGCTGGGCTTGCAGAAGCTCCTGTTGACGATGTCGGGCTGGTGGGGCACGACGGTTGTGTTTGTCCTGTCCGCGGCATTTCTCGCGGCGGCCACGTGGTGGCCCGGCGGGGCGCGCAAGGGGACCGAGGCACTGGCGCTCAGGATCTTCCTCATCGCAGCGTTCCTGAGGTTCGCCCTGCCGGTGCTGGTCATCGGTACGCACATCGTGTTCAGCACTTTCCTCGAAAGCGAACACGATGTAGCGACGGCCGTTCTCGAGGCGACCAGTTCGAAGATCGAGGAATTCAACGAGGAAGAAACGGCGGCGGCCGCCGGCATGGATGACCCGTCGTTCATTGATCGCCTCGGCGAGATGATCGACAGCTCGATGCGCCAGCTCGACGTCTCGGGCCGCATCGACAGGCTGCAGCAAAGTGCGTCCAGCGCCAGCGAGCAGATCGTCAACCTGATCGTGATCTTCGTCATGCAGACGATCATCCTGCCGCTCGTGTTCCTGTGGTTGTTCGTCGAGGGCTTGAAGCGCGTCGCCGGGCGTGCGCTATGGTCGGAGCGAAACTAGCCACTCGGGATAGGATTTCGAATCGGTGGCGGACAAGCGCAACCCGGGCTGTGCGTCGACGACATACCGGACGGCCCGGTCCAGGTTGCCGAGCAGCTGCCCCTCTTCTCCGAAAGCCTCGAAGGCGACGCTGTGAAATGTCCTGGCACGTTCCCAGTCGGGGCCCGCTGGAACCCCGCCGGTCCCATCGCAGATAACGGCCTCGATAGCGGTGCGTTCCACCAGGCACCCCGCCCGCAACGAGGGACCGCCGACCGCGGTGTCCACGGGACTTTTTCCCTCGAGCGACACCAGCCTGACGGTGCGGCGCTTGCGAACGAATGCCCAGGCGTCGTCGTCCTGCAACGCGGCGCAGTGGTCAAAAAGGTCGCCACAAGCGCATGACCACTTTACCCAGGTACCGCGCCGCCCACCGACCTTGTTGCCGTAGTCGACCGGCTCCGGCGCCGAGGTTTGCGCCTTGATCTCGAAGCGTCCTTCGCGGAACTTCACGCCTGTCGTGGTGCAGCCCGGCAACACGAGGTAGCGATCAACGCGTTCCGGCTGCTCCTCGGACTGCCTGCCGGAAACCAGGTCGTACACCGGGCCGGCGGGCAGCGAGCCGGGAAAGAACCAGCGTATTTCTCCGCTTCTGAACAAAGAGTGCCTCCGCGACCGGTCTGCCCAATCGATCCGCTGTCCGAGCGGATTATAGCGCGCGGCGCAACCCGGTCAGGTGACCAGGATTACGGCCAGCGAAGCGGTTGCGAGAACCGTTGCCACTTTCCTGACGCGATAGTAATGCGCGTCGATCATGCCGCTCCCGTGCAGCCAGCCGTCGATGCCGAGCAGCAACAGCAGCGCGACGAGCTGCGTGCCGATGGCCAGCCCGGGCGGTCCCGCGATGTACGCGAGCCACACGGGAACAAACACGACGTTGCTGACGAGCAGCAGGTTGAACGGTGCATCCCGGCGCTCGTAGAGCTGGGTGGCCCAGTGGATGCCGGCAAGGAAACTGACGATTGCGAGGCCATAGCTGGCGGCCACGAGTTCGAGCGAACCCAAAGGCTCGATCTCGCTGACGCCGATCAGCGGCAACAGGGCGCACGCCACGAACGGCGTGACGCCGGCCATCGCGAGAATCGAATAAATGCGTTTGTCGGTCATGGTCAGTACTCGATGGCTTGTCCGTCCCAGGCAAAGAACCCGCCCGTATCGGCGCTGCCCAGGTTATCGAGAACCTGCAGCAGGCGCTCTGCCGTGAACTCCGGCGAGAAGAGCTTATCCGGCGGCACGTTGCGCTGGAAGGGTCTCGACAGGGACGTATCCGTCGTGCCCGGGTGCAGCGCGACGACGAGGCCGTCGGGGTGGGTGCGCGCCTGTTCGATCGCCAGCGTCTTGATCAGCATGTTGAGCGCCGCCTTCGATGCGCGGTAAGAGGTCCAGCCACCCAGCCGGTTGTCGCCGATGCTGCCGACGCGCGCGGAGATGGCCGCGAAAGCCGATTTCGCATCGCGGCGCATGACGGGCAGGAAGCGCTTCGCGAGGAGCGCCGGCGCGATCGTGTTGATGCGGAACACTTCGGCCATCGCTGCGCCGTCGAGGTCGAGCATGCGCTTCTCGGGCTGCAAGCCTTGCCGGTGCAGTATGCCCGTGGCGACGATCACGAGGTCGACGGGCCCGTCCGCGGCGCATTGTCGCGCCGCCGCCGCAATCGACGCCTCGTCGGTAATGTCGGTGACGATCGACCGGGCACGGCTCGACTCGAGCGCGCCCGGCGTCCTGGAGAGCGCCCACACCTCCGCCGTGCGCTCGTCACGGACGAGCGCGGCGGCGAGGGCGTTGCCGATGCCGCCGCTGGCGCCGACGATCACGGCCCGGGACCCGTCACGAAAAGAGGAAATGTGCGTCATATAACCTGAATATTAACTGCCGGCCGCTGCCGATTGGTGTCGGGGCGGTGCTTGTTTGTATCATTTGGTTTCAGGCAGGCCCGGCGGGCACCAGGAGCGAACCCCATGAGCTACCACGATGCATCCCCACCGACTTGCACGAGTTCCGCGGGCTCGCTCGAGCTCGTGATCGAACCGACGGCCAAGGACCTCGGCGGGTTCACGGTGCGGCGCGTCCTGCCCTCGCGCGACCGGCAAATGGTCGGGCCGTTCATCTTTTTCGATCACATCGGGCCGGCCGAATTTCCGCCGGGTGAAGGGGTCCAGGTGCGCCCCCACCCGCATATCGGTCTTGCGACGGTGACCTACCTGTTCGAGGGCGAGATCGTGCACCGCGACAACCTCGGCTATACGCAGCCGATCCGGCCCGGCGCCGTCAACCTGATGACCGCGGGCAAGGGCATCGTGCATTCCGAACGGGCGGGCGACGACCTCGAAACCCGGTCTGTCCTGCACGGCATCCAGTCGTGGATGGCGCTGCCCGAAGACCAGCAGGAGTGCGAGGCGGAGTTCGTGCATTACGCGGCGCGCGAGCTGCCGGTTCTCGACGTCGATGGCGCCGGCGTGACGGTCATTATCGGCGAGGCGTTCGGCGAAACCTCCCCGGTCCGGGTACGGGTACCCATGCTGTACCTCGAGTTGCGCCTCCCGTCCGGGGCGGCACTCACCGTTCCGGCCGACTACGCGGAGCGCGCGGCGTACGTCGTCGACGGGAGTATCCGCATCGACAACCGGCCGTTCGACGCCGGGCTGCTGGCAGTGGCCCGCGCTGGCGAGGTGCTGCGCATCGAGGCGCTGGCCGACAGCCGCGTCATGATCATCGGCGGAGCCGGCATGGGCAAACGCCACATCTGGTGGAACTTCGTGTCGACGTCGCGGGAGCGCATCGAGCAGGCGAAAGAGGACTGGCGCGAGAACCGCTTCGGCCGTATCCCCGGCGAGACGGAGTTCATTCCGCTACCGTGAGCTCGAATGGCAGCGCGGGTTGCTGATTCTCGCCCGGCAGGCGGCGCCGCCGCCCGGGCGTCCTCCATGGTATCGGGAACGACGTTCGTGATATTACTGGCCGTTCTGCCAACCGCCTCGACATAGCCCGGAAGGATGCCAGGAAGCAAGGATCATCTCGCGGACCGACAGCGCAGCACGATGCGCGGGATGCCGTCCGGCAACCGGTCACTGTGGCTGTTGCTCGCGCTGCTCGTGGCATCGAGTTTCGGTGCCGGGCTGGTGCAGACGTCCGGCGGCGACATCAAGGTCCAGTCGATCAAGATCCCGACGCAAAACGGACAATGGGTGGTGGCCGACCTGTTTCGCCCGATCGCGGCGACCAGCGACAACCCTGCGCCGCTCGTCGTCGTCGTGCCGGGCTTTCAGCGCTCCAAGGAATCCTTGTCGAACATCGCGATCGAACTGGCGCGGCGCGGGATCGTGGCTATCGCCATCGACCCCTATGCACAGGGCGGCTCGAGCGCGTCGCTGAGCCGGATCGCGGCAACGACGGAGGGCTACGGCATGTTTGCCGTGGTCGAATACGCTGCCGGGACACCCAACCTCAACTACGTCGACAAGTCCCGTATCGGGGCGACCGGCCACTCCGCGGGCGGCAACGCCGCGATTCGCGGCGCCGCCTACTTCGGCAGAGAGGCCGCCCGGACCGGTCGCCCGAGCAAGCTGCATTCGGTATTCGTGTCGGGCTATGTCCTGACCCTGCGGGAGGAGGTGCTGCGCGAGGTGCGCTCGAACGTCGGCATGAGTTACGCCTATTACGACGAGGGGGCGTACCGCAATGAGCTCGGCAATGCCGACATGCGCGTGGCGCCCGAGGCGTTGCGCCTGGTCAATTCGGGCCGCGCCCCGGCACTGCCGCCGCTCGAGCGTGTCGAGCTCGGCAGGCACTACGGGGACCGTGACCGGCGCACGCTCCGCGTCGTGCACAACGAGCGGATCCTGCATCCCTTCCAGCCCTATATCGTCGAGGCCACCGCCAACCAGGTCGAGTATTTCGAGCACGTGTTCGCCATTGACAGCGGGCTGTCCAGTCGCGACCAGGTCTGGTACTGGAAGGAATTGCTGAGCCTCGTCTCGCTGGTCACGGCATTCGTCATGCTCGTGCCACTCGCGCGGGCGCTGCTGCAGGTGCCGGCATTTGCCCCGCTGGTCCAGCCAGTGCCGCCACCCTTGCCCGCGCCGAGCGGCCGGGGCCGCGTGTTGTTCTGGAGCCTGTTCGCCATTGCGGCGCTGATCGCGTGCTTTTCCTACATTCCCATGGCCGAGCTGTCGCAGCAGCTGTTCGTCAAGGCCTCGACCCGCGTGCAGACCTGGTTCTTCCCGCAACGCATGAACAATGCCGTCATGATGTGGGCCGTGCTCAATGGCCTGGTCGGGTACTTCCTGTTCTGGCTCAGCTACCGCCTGCACGGCCGGCAGCACGGCGTCGTTCCCGAGATGTGGGGTGCGGCGATCACGCCGCGCGAACTGTCGAGAACCGCGGCGCTCGCACTGACCGTGTTCGTAGCGTACTACCTGCTGCTGTTCGCGATGTACTTCTTCTTCCATGTCGACTACCGCTTTCTCTTCATGGGCGTGCGGATCTTCCGTGCCGAGGAGCTGTGGCTGCTCGTCATGTACGTGCCGTTTTTCTTTTTCTTCTTCCTGTCGAACTCGCTGCGGGTCAACGGCGGCATGAGAACGGCGGGGCAACCCGAGTGGCGCAGCATGCTGTTGGCCGGGTTCGGGAATTCGCTCGGCCTGATGTTGATCGTCGTCGTGCAGTACGTGACGTTCTGGCTGACCGGAACCGTGTACTGGACGGACGGCTGGCTGTACGTCAACCTGTTGTTCGCCGTCGTGCCCATGATGTTCGTCCTGCCTTATTTCAACCGCTATTTCTTTCGTCTGACGGGCCGCATCTACCTCGGGCCGATGGTGACCTGCCTGGTCTTCATCATGATCCTCCTGACCAACACGGTCGTTTACCTGCCGCTGTAACGCGGTTTGCCCGTGTTATGTAAATGTCGCCATTCGGCGACGCTTGCGGTGCCCTGCGCCGGTGATAGATTGAGCAGACTCGTGACAAGAACACACCGCTTCAGTGGGAAATAACATGATTCCGAATACCCTGTATACGTCCGTGCGCATTGCCGCCGCGACACTCTTCGTCTCGCTGTTTGCCGCCGCCTGTGGCGGCAGTTCGTCGGAGCCCGCGGACACGCAGACAGCGCAACCCGCGACCGGCACCGTGGTCCTGCTGTTCACCGACAAGCCGACGGACGAATACCGCTCGATTGTTCTCACCGTCAGGGAGGCTACGCTGATTGGTGAAGACGACACACACCACGTGTTGTTCACGAGCGAGCCTGGCGAAGAACGTCATATCGACCTGCTCGATCTCACCAACTACAACGAACCGGTGGTGTTCGGCGAAGTGCAGGCAGGTACCTACAAGAAGATCCGGCTGCAGCTCGACTCGATCGAGCTCTTCCCGATGGACGGCAGCGACGCGTTCTTCATCCCGAATCTGCCGGCTAATGGGAAAGTCGACCTGCTGCAGCCGGACGGTTTCGACGTCCTGCCGGGCCGCGAGCTGATGGTCGAAATCGACGTCGATGCCAACAAGTCGATCAAGATCACGCGCGCCGGCAACAGCGGCCGTGTCAATTTCAGGCCCGTGGTGCGCGTCAACATCTACGATGGCGGCATGCCGCACAAGCTGGCTCGGCTCGAGGGCGCCATCAGCGGTGATCCCGACGCCGCCGACGGGACCTTCGTGGTGTGCAGCATCGATGCGCCGGACTACTGTGTCGATATCGCGACCGACGGCACGACGAGTTTCTTCGACGACGAAGGGTTCGATACGGACTTTGCTTACCTGGCCGACGGCAACATGGTCGTCGTCATCGGCGCGTACGGGACCGACCCCATCGTCCTGAATGCCGTCGTTGTCGAAAACGGTCCCGACGTCGGGCAGGTCACCGGCGACGTGGTCAGCCTGCCCGCGGACGGCGAGTTCCTCGTGCTGACAATCGGCGGGGAGGACTATGTCGTCGAACTGCAGTCCGGCACCCGGTTCTATGACGTTGACGGGCCGATCGCGGCAGACGCCCTCGCGCTCGCCGACCGGGTCGAGGTAGAGGGCGTGATACCGCCCAAGGCAGACCCGGAAGACCCGGACCTGATTCGCGCGGCGCTCGTATTCCTGGAGGCAAACGAGGACGACCAGCTCAGCGGCACGATCGCCGATCCCATCGTCGACACTGCAGAGGAACGGTCGTTCATGCTCATGACGGAGACCGGCGACGTGCAGGTATGCCTGCTCGAAGCGGCGTCGATACTGCTTGTCGACGAGACCAACGCCGAGGTCACGGCGGGCACGTTCGCCGATCTCGCCGTGGACCAGGCCGTGGACGTCTTCGGGACCCTGCCCGAGGGAGAAGGCTGCTTCGAGGCCAGCGAGGTGATCGTCGACGACGATCAGCCCGCAGCGGAATAGGTCGCTCATGCCGTAGCCCCGGCGCCGGCTGCGGCGCCGGGGCTTTTTCGTTTCTGGTACATTCGGGGCTTCCCGGGGCCCGCCACACGGCGGCATGGCCATTTCCCGGACAGGAGGCTGCTTGAGTATCTGGTCAGTCGCCGGTGACCTGGCGGCCCGAACGCCGCCCGAGCGTAACCGCTATGTCGATTTCCTGCGGGCCGTTTCCATTCTCGTCGTCGTGATCGGCCACTGGCTGATCGCGACCGCCTGGTACGTCGACGGACAACTGACGCCCGGGCACCTGCTCAAGTCCCATCCGCAATACCAGTGGCTGACCTGGCTGTTCCAGGTCATGCCGATATTCTTCATCGTCGGCGGTTACGCCAACGCCGTGTCTCTCGAGAGCGCGGCACGCAAAGGGCAGGGCTATGCTGCGTGGCTGGCGGCCCGCCTCCACCGGCTGGTCACGCCGCTGCTGTTGCTCGTCGTTACGTGGGGCGTCGTGGCCGGCGTGATGAAGCTGATGGACGTCAGGCCGGCGGTGATCGTGTTCACGTCACAGGCGGCGCTGATCCCGACGTGGTTCCTGTCGATTTACATCACGCTGGTCCTGCTTGCGCCGGCGGCGTACCGTCTCTGGCGCCGCTTCGGATTTGCTTCCTTCTGGGGCTTTGTCGCGTGCGCCGCGGTGGTCGACCTGCTGTACTTCGGCGCGCACGTCCGCTGGCCGGGCTGGACCAATTACTTCTGGGTCTGGCTCGCGGTACACCAGCTCGGGTTTGCCTGGCGCGACGGGCGCATGGGAAAACCGGTGGTTCTGCTGGCGTCCGCGGCTCTCGGTTTCGCCGTCCTGTACCTGCTGATTCACGAGGGACCCTATCCGCTGGCCATGGTCGGGTCGCCCGACGACGGTCTCAGCAACACGCTGCCGCCGAAGATCACCTTGCTGGCCCTCGGCGTTCTCCAGTTCGGGCTGTTGCTCGCGGTCGAAGGGCCCATGCGGCGGGCGCTGGCGAGCATGCGCCTGTGGACGGCCACGGTGCTGGTCAACAGCATGATCATGACGATCTACCTGTGGCACATCACGGTCATGGTGCTGCTGGGCTCGGCGCTCTACCTGTCGGGGGGATTCGGCTTCAGCATCGAGCCCGGGACCGGCGACTGGTGGCTGACCCGGCCCGTCTGGATCGGCGTACTCGCCGTGCTGCTCGTGCCGGTGGCGTTGCCGCTCTCGGCCCTCGAGCGGCGCGGCCGCCCGCCCGACGCCACGATCCCGTCGGCGGCGCGCCAGGTCGGCGGGGCGATCGTCGTGTGCCTCGGCATCGCCCTGCTCGCCATGTGGGGTTTCGGCGGGGCGCCGATAACGGGGCTCGGCGTCGGCGCATTCGTGCTGGTCATCGGCGGCGCGTTCCTGAGCGGGCTGTTGCTGCCGGCCAGGTCCCGATAAGCGGCGCCAACGCGCCGACGAGCGGCAAGACCCCGACGAACGGTCGCCCCGGCCCGACGGGTGACCTCCACCTGTCGCCGGATTTCCGCCAGGCTGACAGGGTGGGGAACGACTGGGTGGACAGGGTTATGTCAAACGATAAAGCAACGCACGACAAGGTCACGGCAGCGCGAGTAAAGCCGCGGTTTCGTCATGACGAGACGCTGCCGGGCGCCGCGAAACCGGTAACGGTCATTGCGCTGGAGATCGACGACAACGACGACTTCGGTGGCGATCCTTACAACCATACGGGCTCGTTCTGCGTGCCCGAGTTCGGCGACGACTAGGCGAACCAGCGGCTCCAGAAATACAGCCGGCTGTGGCTGACGCGCAGCGCGCTGCGCAGGGCTTCGTCATCCAGCAGGCCGCGGTGCGGCACGCGGAACGCCGCGCCTGTCTTGTCGAGATGCCGGGCATGACGCCGAATCGCGAGGTCTGCCATGAAGTAGCCGTGGTTCTCGAGAATCTTCGCCTCGGCCTCGGTAAACGAATCCATGTCGGTCCGGATCTCGCCGATGTGCGACAGCTGCAGGTCCTCGGGATAGCCATACCAGTCCGCCTCCAGTTCGCTCAGTTCCCGTGCGAACTCCTCGGAGCAGTTCTCGCAGAAATTGCTTTTGCGACTGGCGAGGCGCCAGAAGGCGCCCGTTGGCTTGTCGGTCAGGCGCTTGTCGTGCATGTAGCAGTCTTCGTCTTCCGCCAGGGCACACGGTGACGGCCCCTGGCCGACGCGGACCGTCCGGTAGTCGCGGTGCAGGCGACGAATGATGGCGCGCCGGCGCAGCGCACCAACCTGGTTTCGACCGATATCGACGTAGCGCATGATGCGGGCGCCGAACCACCGCGGTACCTTGAAATCAAAGGGTGTCCCGGCATCCGAGACCAGTACCACCTTGTTGGTGTTCCAGATCGGTTCCATGCCGGTGTTGTCGTAAACGCCGCCGTCGGTCAGGTGCGCAATCGTCTTGCCGTCCTTTTCGACCTTGAGCGGACCGAAGATGGGCGGGAAACAGGCCGACGCGGCTACCGCTTCGGCGATCGTCATCGCCGCGGGCGTGACGTGGCTGCCGATCTTGCGGGCCGTGAAGCGGAACGGCGTGCCCGTTTCGATGTTCGTTGCGAGGAACACGAACTCGATGCCGCCGTCCGTCGGCAACTCGGCCAGGCGCCGGCTGCCGATGCGCCGCCGCAGCGCCTTCTCGAGGCCGCGGGCCCGCGGCGCCGGCCAGATCCAGTTCCACGCGAGGTGCCGCACGAACAGCCCCGTGCGAATGTCCTTGCGCACGAGTTTGCGAAAGGGCGCCGAGACCTCCCGCTCCCAGTCCTCGAATTCGAGCCGGGTAGCGTTCCTTGCCAGCATTCGGTGTGCGAGAAACCCGGCGAGGATACTGCCGCCCGAAACGCTCGATAGCCGCGTGGTTTCCTGCAGCGCGCCGAGTTCGTGCAGGCGCCGCGTGACGCCGAGGTGAAACAGGCTGGCGCGAAAGCCCCCGCCGGAAAGCGCCAACCCCTGTCCCTGCAGCTTCCTCGCCATGATTCGGCATTAAACCGCCTTGCCGGCCAAATGAACAGGATTTGCGGCTTGGGTCACAGACTGGCGAACGAGTTTGCACAACACTGTGTATCGCTCACAGCGAGACGTAGCGCAGCCGCGCGCCGTCTCGGACATAGGGATTATGTTCAAAAGGACTTCGCGATGTGGCAATGGATTCGTAAGGCAATAGCGGTAGCGCTGGTATTCGTGCCGATGGCGCTGGCAAGCGCGGAGGACCTCTCGAGAAGCGACATGCGCAGCCTCGACGGCCAGGTCCAGGAGATCAAGTCCGATGTCCTGAGTATCGCGACGGAACTGAACAATCTCGAAGAGCGCCTGCTGTTCCCCTCCAACACCCAGGTTGCACTGTTCGTCGAGATGGCAGAGAAAGAGGATTTTCGCCTCGACGCCGTCCAGGTGACGATCAACGGTGAACTGGCAACGCACCATATTTACAGCTTCAAGGAGCTGGAAGCCCTGCAAAAGGGCGGCGTGCAGCGCATCTACACGGGCAATGTTCCGACCGGCAACCACGAAATCCGCGTCACGATGAGCGGCAAGCTGAAGAACGGCGCCGATTTCAGCGAAAGCGGGACCTTCACTTTCGCGAAGGGCGTCAAGCCCAAGGCGCTCGGGATCACGCTGGCCGGGCCGGGATTCGGCAGCGAAGCAATCCGCGTCGGGGACTGGTAGTTCATGCGCCAGGCGTGGCCTCTCAGTAGCGTTTTACTGGCGTGCGCGGTGCTGTCCGCGGGCGCGGTGTCGGCAGCGGAGCTCGACGATCCCTACTTCGGCGAAGCGCTGTACCACGCCCACCAGGGCCAATACTTCGAAGCGCTCGAACGACTCGATACGGAGGTCGTCCAGCATCTCGCCGTCGACGAACCGAACCTCGATTCCCTGTATGCGCATTTCGCCGACGCGGAATTCTCCCTCGGGGATTTCGAGCTGCGCTATCGCATGCACCATCGTGCCGGTCGCGCGATCCGGGCCGTTCTCGAAGGGGCCGTCGACGAACGGATACGCAACGATGCGGCCTACCGGCTGGCCCGCATCCACTTCCAGAAAGGCCAGATGGAAGACGCCATGCGGGCGCTCGAGCGCATCGACGGCGAGATCCCGCGCGGCATTCGTGACGACATCGAATTCCTGCGGGCCAACGTCTACCTGGCCGAGGAACGCCAGGAGGATGCGCTGCCGATACTCGAGAAACTCGAGGCGTCAAAGAGTTACGGCGGATTCGCGGCCTACAACCTGGGCATCGCGTACCTGCAGGGTGGCCGCCGCGCCGAGGCGCTGGAACAGCTCGAAAAAGCCGGCCTGATCGTCACCGACGACCCCGGCGAGCTCGCCATTCGCGACAAGGCCAACCTGGTCCTCGGCACGATCTACCTAGAGGACGGCGCCTACGACCAGGCGCTGCCGTTCCTGAATCGCGTGCGCCTCGACGGCCCGTTCTCCAACCAGGCGCTGCTGAGCGCCGGCTGGGCCAGTTTGTCGAGCGAGAACTACGACCGCGCCATCGTTCCCTGGAGCATCCTCGCCGAGCGTGAAGTCACCGACAGCGCGACCCAGGAGGCCCTGCTCGCGCTGCCGTATGCTTACGGCAAACTCGATATTCACGGCCGCGCCGCGATCTACTACGGACGCGCCCTCGACGCCTTCGGCGCCGAGATCGACAAGCTCAACCAATCCATCGACAGCATTCGCGAGGGCGGGTTTCTCGAGGCCCTGGTGCGCGAGGAAATTCGCAAGGACAAGGACTGGGTGATTCGCCTGCGCGCCTTGCCGGAGGCGCCGGAGACCTACTACCTGATGGAGCTGATGGCGTCGCACGACTTCCAGACCGGGCTGCAGAACTACCTCGATCTCGCCGACCTCAAGCGCAAGCTGCTCGCCTGGGAAGGCGGTTTCGACGCGTACGAGGACATGGTGGGGATTCGCCGCAATCACTACGAGCCGTTGTTGCCGGAAATCGACGAGCAGTTTCGCAAGCTCGACTCCCGCATGCGGCTGCGCGTGCAGCAGCACGAGCTGCTGGTCAAGCGGCGCGACGACTTGCTCACGATGCCGCGCCCCGAGTTTCTCGCGACCCCCGAGGAGCAGGCGATTCTCGAGCGCATCGAGCATATAGAGGGGCAGCTGGCCGGCAGCGAACGCGCCGATATCCCGGCGCTTCGGGCACGCCTCGGGCACCTCAAGGGGCTCGTAACCTGGGACATCGAGACGCAGTATCACGCGCGCTTCACCGAGTTCGACCGCAACCTCAGGAGTCTCGGCGAGGCGATGGCAATCGCGCAGGCGGAGCATGACGAGTACGTCAGGTCGCGCCAGGCCGCGACCCACAGCTATGAGGGCTATGACAAGCCGATCACCGGCCTGCGCGCCGACGTCCGCGAAGCGGTGGCACGCATTGATCGCCTGATGGCGCGCCAGGGCAACCTGCTCGAAGTCGTCGCGATCGATGAACTCGTTGCGCGGCGCGATCACCTCGAGAACTATGGCGACAAGGCGCGCTTCGCGCTGGCCGACAGCTACGACCGTGCCACGCAGGCCCAGGCTCGGGTGGAGGGCGCGGAGTGAAGCGCAACCGCATCGGGCTATGCCTGGCGGCGGGCGTCCTCGCTGCGTGTTCGACGAACGTCACGCAGCAGGGCACGCTGGCCGAACTCGAGCAGGTCGAGGCGGACCTTGACGAGGTGTATCTCGAGGACAGCCTCGAGCGCGCAGCGCAGAGTTACCGCCGTTATCTCGACGAGACCTCGGAGACCGCCCGTACACCGGAAGCCATGCGCCGCCTCGCGGACCTGCAGATCGAGCAGGCTTACGGCGTAATCGGCAGCGGCACCGTGGTCGAGATGGCAGCGCCGGAAGCCGCCGCGGAAACCTCGGCCATCGTCGCCGGGAGTACCCCGCCAGGCGCATCTCGCGCGCCGCAGGAAACCGATCTGGAGTTCGAGGAACGGGCCCTGAGCCGCGAGCAGTTCCTGGTCCGAGCGGACGACTATGCGAACGAATTGCAGGGCGCGGACGGCGAACCCATTCCGACGGGCCCCCGCGAGGCGATTCGGACGTACCAGCAGATTCTCGAGACCTATCCCGACTACGAGCGTAACGACAAGGTGCTTTACCAGATGTCGCGCGCTTATGACGAGATCGGCCAGCCCGACGAGGCGATGGAGGTCATGAACCGGCTCGTCACGGAATACCCGTACTCGAAGCACGTGGACGAGGTCAACTTCCGGCGCGGCGAATACTACTTCGTGCGCAAGAAGTTCATCGATGCCGAGGACGCCTACGGCGCGGTTGTCGGTGCAGGGCCGGGCTCCTCTTATTACGAACTCGCGCTCTACAAGAAAGGCTGGTCGCTCTACAAGCAGTTCTTCTACGACGAGGCGCTCGACAACTTCATGGCGATGCTCGATCACCGCGAGGACGTTGGTTTCGACTTCGATTCGCTGGGCGAGGACGACGACGAGCATCGGGTTACCGATACGTTTCGCGTAATCAGCCTGAGCTTCTCCAACATGGGCGGCTCGGAAGTCGTCGACGACTACTTTTCCAAGAAAGGCCATCGCAGCTACGCCGACAAGATCTACGCGAATCTCGCCGAGTTTTACTTCGACAAGCTGCGCTTCGAAGACGCGGCGGCGGTATACAAGTCGTTCGTCAACCTGAACCCCTACCACAAGGTGTCGCCGCACTTTGCCATGCGCGTCGTCGAGATCTACGGCGAGGCCGGGTTCCCGAAGCTGGTTGTCAAGTCCAAGAAAGACTTCGCCGAGCGTTACGCGCTGGACTCCGACTACTGGGATCACATCGACATCGACGCATCGCCCGAGGTCGTCGGCTTCCTCAAGACCAACCTGACCGATCTGGCCGGCCACTACCATGCCCTGTACCAGGAAGACGCGCTGCTGGACGAACGGCCGGTTCACTTCCAGGAGGCGAGCCGCTTCTATCGCCAGTTGCTGGCATCGTTCCCGCGGGATCCCGAGACGCCGGGTACCAACTACCGGCTCGCGGACCTGCTTCTGGAGAACGAGGATTACCTCGGCGCGGCCGAGGAATACGAGCGCACCGCGTACGAGTACGACGTGCACGAGAAGTCGCCGGCAGCCGGCTACGCGGCCGTGTATGCCTATCGGCAGGAGCTGACGGTTGCTACCGGTGCCCGGCAGCGTGAGGTCAAGACCGCGACGGTCGACAGCTCGCTGCGATTCGCGGACACGTTCCCCGGGCATGAAGAGGCGCCGGTGGTGCTCGGCGCCGCCGCGGACGACCTGTACGAGATGAAGGATTTCGCACGCGCGATCGAGTCCGGACACAAGCTCGTCGAACGGTACCCGGCAGCCGACCGGGCGCTGCGCCGCTCGGCGTGGGCCGTCATCGCCCATTCGTCGATCGATATCGCCGCATACCAGGATGCGGAGATCGCCTATACCAACGTCCTGCAGCTGACGGATCAGGACGACGAAACGCGACCCGCGATCGTCGACGGGCTGGCTGCCGCGATCTACAAGCAGGCGGAACAGGCCAACCTGCTCGAGGACTACCGGGCGGCTGCCGGTCATTTCCTGAGGATCAAGACGCTCGCGCCGACGTCGTCGATTCGCAGCGGCGCAGAATACGACGCGGCCGCGGCACTGATGAAACTCGAAGACTGGTCGTCGGCGTCCGGCGTGCTCGAGGAATTCAGGACATCGCACCCGGACCATGAGCTCAATGCCGATGCAACCAAGCAGCTCGCCTACATCTACCGCGAGGACGGGCAGACGGCCCGCTCGGCCGCGGAGCACGAACGCATTGCAGCCGAGGCGACCGATCCGGTCCTGGGCAGGGAGGCCCTGCTCACCGCGGCCGAGCTGTACGACGAGGTGCACGTGGTCGAGGACGCGATTCGTGTCTACGAGCAGTACGTGGACAACTACCCGCGCCCGCTCGACATCGCGATGGAAACCCGTAATCGGCTCGCCGAGATCTACCACGAGCAGATGGATTACCAGCGTTACTTCGACGAGCTGAACGAGATGATCGACGAGGATCGCGAGGCCGGAGCGGACCGCACGGATCGCAGCCGCTTCCTGGCCTCGAAGGCCGCACTGGTGCTGGCGGAGCGCCAGTTCGAGCAATTTGCCCGCCTGGAGCTCAGGCAGCCGTTCGAGGACAGCCTGGCGCTCAAGCAGGAGAGCATGGACAAGACGCTCGGGGTCCTCGAGGGGCTGGTGGCTTACGAGGTCGCCGACGTAACCGCAGCGGCAACTTACTACATCGCGCAGGTCTACCTGAATTTCAGCGCGTCCCTGCTCGAATCGGAACGCCCTGCAGGCCTGACGCCTGCCGAGATGAACAGCTACGAGCTCGTCATCGAGGAAGAAGCGTACCCGTTCGAGGAGCAGGCAATCAGCGTGCACGAGGAGAACTTCGAGCTGCTCGCGGCCGGCATCTACAACCCCTGGGTACAAAAGAGCCTCGACCGCCTGGCCATCCTGATGCCGGGGCGCTACGCCAAGAACGAGACGAGCGAGGGCTTCGTCGGCGCGATCGAAGTGTATGCCTACCGCATGCCCGTCGCACCGCCTGACCCGGTCGGGGGCGAAGACGGCGTCGACGTCTCCCGGAACGACGAGGGTGACGAGGAGCGCAGCGTCGTCGTGTCGAGCGCCACCGGGAGTACGCCATGAACGTTCGGAACCTCGCAATCCTGCCCCTGTGCCTGGTGGTGGCAGCCTGCGCGACGACGGCATCGCAGCCGAAGGTGCGGGCACAGATCCAGATCCAGGAGCAGGTTGGTTTTACGATCAGCGAGCCGGTCAGCGTCAGTGACGCGGTCCGCTCGGAGTACGAACGCGCGCTGCTGCTGCTCGAGCAGGGCCGCCTCGACGACGGTGTCGCCATTCTCGAGGGCGTCGTCGCCGGCGCTCCCAATGTCAGCGGTCCGCGCATCGACCTGGGTATCGCGACGCACCGCCAGGGCCGGCTCGAGACCGCCGAGCAGCACCTGCTCCAGGCGCTCGAGCTGAATCCCGATCACCCGGTCGTGCATAACGAGCTCGGCATCATCTATCGAAAGACGGGCCGGTTCGCAAAAGCCAGGCGCAGCTACGAAGCGGCGCTTGCCATTTATCCGGGGTATCACCACGCGCGCCGCAATCTCGGCGTCCTGTGTGACCTGTACCTCGCTGATCTCGAGTGCGCGCTGCAGTCCTACCAGGCCTACATGCAGACGGTGCCCGAAGATGCAGAGGCATCGATGTGGATCACCGATCTCGAGAATCGCATCAGCCAGGGAGAGTGACCATGTCCAGGTATGTCCTGCTCGTTTCGCTGTTGCTTGTCGCCTGGGCGCCAGCCCGCGGCGACGACGTCGCTGAAGAAACGCCCGAAACGCCCGCCGAGGACGCCGCCGCCGCAAACGGCGACGGTATTTCCAGCCCAAAGACCCTGTCCGGCATGTCGATTCTCGGCAACGAGGAAACGCCCAAGTCGCTCGTGATCGTGCCGTGGAAGTCGTCCGAGATGGGTGAGGCGATCAGCCTCTCGGACACGCTCGATGATCGCGCGACACCCGTCGACAAAGAGGTCTTCCTGCGTGAGCTGCGCTACTACGAAATTCGCACCGGCGAATAGCTGTCACTTTGTGACACATGTCAAGAAAGCGCGTATTGCGACGGACATAATCTGCGGACGTGCGCTGCGTCACATTTCGCGGCCAGACCCGCGACTATTCTGGCTTCTGCACCGGTTGAGTCCGGGACATTCTGTTAAGTGAGGAAAAGAAGATGGAAACTTTCTATTCGATCGTCAGTTTCTTCTCCACGGGTGGTTTGTTCATGTATCCCATTCTGATCGTGTTCGCCTTCGGCACCGCGATTGCAGTGGAGCGATTTGTCACGCTGAGCATCGTGACAAACAAGAACCAGGTCGTGTGGGAGAAAGTGCAGCCGTTGCTCGACAGCGGTGACTTCGAAGAGGCCCGCGAGATGACGAGTGAAGACGAGTCGACCATCGCGCAGGTCCTGAACATGGGATTGTCACTGCAGGGCGCCGTGCGCCGGCGCGAAGACATCGAGATCGCGATGGAAGAGAGCATGATGGAAATCGTGCCGCGGCTCGAGAAGCGTACGCCTTACGTTGCGCTCGCTTCCAGCATCGCCACGCTGCTCGGCCTGCTTGGCACGATCATGGGCCTGATCCAGGCATTCACGGCGGTCGCCAATGCCAACCCGGCCGAAAAAGCGGATCTCCTGTCGGCCAGTATTTCCGTCGCCATGAACACCACGGCATTCGGACTGATGGTCGCGATTCCGCTGCTCGTCGTACATGCGATCCTGACGAGCAAGACCGGTGACATCGTCGATAGCCTGGAGATGGCCACGGTCAAGGCGCTGAACGTTTTCTCACGCAGGGCGAAGCGCGCGGTCGAGGCCTGAAGCCATGGCCCGGAAACGACATCACTACAAGCGCCGCACGAAGCCGGCGTACGAGATCGACGTCACCACCTTCCTGAACCTGATGGTGGTGCTGGTCCCGTTCCTGCTGATCACGGCGGTGTTCTCGCGGCTGACGATCGTCGAGCTCAACCTGCCCAGCGCGGCAGGAGGTCCGTCGAGCAACGAGGAAAATTTCCGCGTGGAGGTGATAGTTCGCGAAACCGGCATGGAAATCAGCAACGGCTCGGCCACGATCGCGGCGATTCCAAAAAAAGACGACGAGTACGACCTCGACAGCCTGTCCGAGATGATCATCGAGCTCAAGCGCGACTATCCCGAACAGGAAGCGGCATCGGTCCTCATGGAAGCCCACATTCCCTATGACTACCTGATCCAGGTCATGGATATCGTCCGGGCGGTCGAAGTACCGACAGGTGTCGGCGACGAGGTCGAGCTCTATGCGCTGTTCTCGGAGATCTCGGTCGGAGATGCACCATGAGAAACTCACGCCGAATCAAACGAATGTCCCGCAACCGGGTGAAGATCACCAAGATGAACCTGACGTCCCTGATGGACGTCTTCACGATTCTCGTGTTTTTCCTGCTCGTCAATTCCGGCTCCGTCGAGGTGGTCGAGGCGCCCAAGGATGTCGAGCTGCCGGAATCCGTCGTCGAGTCCAAACCCCGGGAAACGGTCGTCATCTCGATCAGTGCCGACGAGGTGCTGGTCCAGGGCAAGCTTGTCGCCTTCGTCGAGGACATTCTCAACGGCAAGGAAAACGCCCTCGACCCGATCAACGCGCGCCTCGCCGAACTCAAGGAAAGCGTCATCGGCATCAACACGAAGACCATTGCCGGCAGCCAGGAGGTCACGATCCTGGCGGATCGGTCGGTGCCCTTCGCCGTGGTGAAGACCGTGATGTCGACATGCACGGCCGAAGGCTATGAGAACGTCTCCCTGGCCGTGATCCAGAAGGCCGCACAGGTAGCGAGCGCGAGTTAGCAGACCATGGACGAACGCGACGTCTTGAATGACGAACTTCCAGCCGACGAGACCACGCTGCAGGCGAAGGTAAAAGAGTCCGAGGACGCGCTCGCGCAGCTCGAGCAGGACCTGAGCGCCGTCGACGGCGAACTGGGCCGCCTCGTCGAGCAGAACCGCAAGTTCGAGGTGCTCGGCAAGGTATGCCGTTCACTGGAGGAACTCGACGATCTCGGCGGCGGGGAGCTGTTCTGGAAACCCGGGACCGCGGGCGTGACGGAACTCATCACGGATGCGCGCGAGAAAATCCACGCCTTCGGCGAACAGTACATCGACGTCGAGAAGCGCCGCGACGCGATCCTGCAGAAGATCGGCAGACAGAATTACTCGCTCGACTGCCTGCACTACGAAATGCTCGACGCGATGGAGCGCGAGGAGATTCGCCGCAACGAATGGGTCATCGAACGCGACGCCGCGGAGATTCCACCGCATGCGATGATCATGCCGTGGCAACGCGGGCAGGAGGAGGACTGGCGCTATCGCAAGTCGCTGGGCTCTTCGCTCGCGATTTCGCTGCTGCTCGGCATCCTGGTCGGTTCCATTGCGATCCCGATCCCGGACAAGCCGAAGGAGATCGAGCTCCCGGAACGCATGGCGAAGCTCGTGCGCGAGGAGCTGCCGCCCGCGCCCCCGGTGCCCGAGCCGGTCATCGACGAGGAAATTCCCGAGCCCGAGCCCGATCCGGAGCTCGCCGAAGAGGTGCCGCCCGAACTGGTCCCCGAATCGGTCGAGGAGCCCAGGATGGCTGCGACACAGGAGCCCGATATCAAGGAGCAGGTCAAGTCGAAGGGCATCCTGGCTTTCCGCGACAGCTTCGCGAGCCGTTCGTCCCTAAGGCCGACGACGCAGCTCGGCTCGCAGGCCCGCGTACGCAGTGCCGGTGAGGACAAGGTCGGCCGGCCGGAACGTGCGATGGTCACCACCAATGCGCCGGGTTCCAGCGGCGGCATCAACCTGGCCGACATCAGCCGTGACGTCGGCGGCGGCGGACCGGGTATGGGTGGCGTCGCGGTGAGCCGCGTCGCGAGCTCGATTGGCAGCGGTGGTAGCGGTTATTCGGATCGGCCGCTGGCGGGCGGCGCGATGGCGGGCCGCACCGACGAGGAAATCCAGATCGTGTTCGATCGCTACAAGGCCGCCCTGTACCGGCTGTACAACCGGGAACTGCGCCGCGACCCGACCTTGCGCGGGCAGATCATCATCAAGTTGACGATCGAGCCCGATGGCACCGTGTCGTATTGCACGCTGCAGTCGACGGACATGAATGCGCCGATGCTCGCCGAACAGGTCATCGAGCGCGTTGCGACGTTCGATTTCGGCGCGAAGGACGATATCGCCGCAGTGACGATCATCTACCCGATCGACTTTCTGCCGGCTGCCTGACCTCGTGAGGTTTTTACGTAATCCCGGGGAGACCCTGAAGGTGTGATGCAGTTCAAGTATTGAGAAGCTCAACTGCGCCATAGTCAGGCTGAGGAAATGGAAAAAGGCAAACCCGCCGCGAGGCGGGGGCGCAAAGTCGCCGGCCTAACGAGCAGGTGCTCGAGGGTAGCGGGACCGCCCGATATCCTCGTTCGGTCGTCTGCCCGCCGGTGACGCAAACGCAATGGATGCGACATAACGACGATGGTCGGACAAGAACAATGCACAAGGACCCGCCACGGACGGCGAGCCCATAGGGGTCGGCGGGTTGTTGCCGCGCTTGCTCTACTGGTCACGTCCCTCGCCACGCTGGTTCCGACCGGGGCCGCCCTGGCGGCCGAGATTACCTTTGTATCCGTCGTCGGATACTGGCGCGATCCCGTGGATTCGATGCCCGGCGTACAGCCGGGTGACCCCGTCATAACGAATGGCGATCCGATCTCGAGTATCAGCTGGGGCACGACGTCGGGCCAGCAGAGCGGCTACGACTTCATCGTTTCCTCGCCGCTCCCGCCGCCGTTCGAATTACCCGGGCCAATCCCGTACTTCAGCCTCGGAACGTTCCAGCATCGAAACTTCACGGTGGGCCAACCGTGGCTCGTTTCGGCCATGCTCGATGTGGAGCTCGTCATCGCCGTTGACGGTGTGCAGATCGAGCCGCTGATCTTCACGTTCACGATCAACCACGACGAAACCCCGAACAACCAGGATCCCTGTCCGTACCCGACGCCGCCCGGAGAAGGCTGTACCGATCGTGTGCAGATCGTCGCCTCGCCGGCACCCACGACGTTCAACGTCGACGGCGTGGACTACACGCTCGAGATGAGCTTCCTCGACAATGGTAGTCCCGTCGACGAGTTCATCACGAGAGAGGGCAACATCGTCAACAGCACGGGCCTCGTCGGCGAGTTCACGCTGCCGCCGGGACTCACCGCGACGAAGACGGGCCCGGCGATGATGCACATCGGGGAGTGGGGAACCTTTGAAATCGCCGTGCAGAACGCGAGCGAGGCCGACGCATACAACGCGACCATCCGCGACGTGCTGCCCAACGGTCCGACCGGCGGGATGTGCGACACGACGCCGGAGATCCTGAGCGCGCGGGTATTCGAGTCGGATGGTGTCACGCCAGTACCGGGCAAGGGCCCGCTGGCCGAGGGTGCGGACTATACGCTCTCGTGGAACGGCGCTGCGTGCCAACTGGCGTTCAACACGATATCGGCCGCCTCGGTAATCGGGGTGGACGAGCGCCTGGTAATCGACTATCGCACGCGCCTCGACACCGACACCCAGGACGGGGCCGTCCTGACGAACGTGGCCGGTGCAACGGCGTGGGAGACGGAAGACGGCTCGACGCAGTACAGGCGCACGCTGACCGACGGCACCGTGGGCACGGGTGACCACGAGGACGCACACAGCGTTACGGTGGAATTGCCGGATCTGCGGTTCGAAAAGACCGTCATGAACGTGACCACGGGAGAAGACCCGGCGACGATTGCCAGGCAGGGCAACACGCTGCGCTACCGCCTCTACGTTGAGAACCTCGGTAATGTTTCTGTCGACGACTTCTCGATGGTCGACGAACTCGACGCTCTCAATGCGGACCCGTCGTTCGTGCCGGGCACGCTCAACGTCGTAAGCCTGCCAGCCGGTGCCATCGACAATTCGAATCCGAATGGCGGCGCTGCCGGCAGCGGCCTGCTGGATATCGATAACCTGAGTATCGGCGGCCTGGGGGAGAGCGTTGTTGTCGAGTTCGAGGTCCAGCTAGCCCTGACGATTCCGAGCGGCACCTACGTGTACAACCAGTCGGACCTGATGTTCGGTGATTACAGGGCTGCCCTCAGTGACGATCCAAGCCTCCCTGGCGACGAAGACCCGACGCGCATCCTGGTGGAGAGCGGGCCGCCGGCGGCGCTCGGAAAAGCGAATACCC
>JBFEJR010000022.1:0-43436 GCA_041553075.1 Woeseiaceae bacterium
ACGTTCTTTGCAAGGTCGACGCCAACTGTAGTTGAATAGGACATGTATGGACTCCCTTGGGTTTTGGTCGACCTTCCAACCTAAGAAATTAGGTTGGAGGAGTCCATACATAGGGTCAGTAGCAGAACTACTTGATAACCCGAAACCGGCCGCTCGAGCGGCTGGTATCGGGGGTACAGCGGACCATGTCATAGACAGAATCTGGCCCTTTCAGAACTCCCGGGAGACAGAATCAGCAACTTGCGCCGCGATGTCCGGTACTTCTTGATCTCAATAACGCCAGCGCTGGCTTGTAACCGGCTTGCCTACTATCCGACAGGTATTCAATCGGTTACGCCGCAGCCGGACAATGGAAACACCGGTATACGCTGCGAAAAGGCGCTCAGCCATGTTTGAATTCGATTTTGGTCACGGCGAAGACCTCGACCTGCTGCGCGAGACCGTGCGCAGCTTTGCGAACGATCGTATCGCGCCGCGCGCCGAGGACATCGATGCCCGGAACGAGTTTCCGCGTGACCTCTGGCCGGAACTCGGAGAGCTGGGGCTTCTCGGCATCACGGTCGAGGGTGAATACGGCGGCTCTGACCTGGGTTACCTCGCGCACGTCATCGCCATGGAGGAAATCAGCCGTGCTTCGGGGTCGGTCGGCCTGTCCTACGGGGCGCATTCCAATCTGTGCGTCAACCAGCTGCGGCACTGGGGCAGTGCCGAGCAAAAACAGCAGTTCCTGCCGAAGCTCGTCTCCGGCGAGCACCTCGGTGCGCTGGCAATGAGCGAAGCGGGCGCCGGGTCGGATGTCATCAGCATGCGCACGACAGCCGTGCGCGACGGCGATGCCTATGTCCTCAACGGCTCGAAGATGTGGATCACGAACGCGCCAGGTGCGAACGTCATGATCGTCTATGCCAAGACCGACCCTGATGCGGGCAGCAAGGGCATCAGTGCGTTTGTTGTCGAGCGCGGCACGCCTGGCCTGTCGACGCCCCAGAAGCTCGACAAACTCGGCATGCGCGGCTCGGACACGAGCGAGGTGCTGTTCGAGGATTGTCGCGTCCCGGCCGGTAACCGGCTCGCGGAAGAAGGCAAGGGCGCAGCCATCCTGATGAGCGGTCTCGATTACGAGCGCGTGGTCCTGGCCGGCGGTCCGCTGGGCATCATGGCGGCGTGCATGGATGCCGTCATGCCCTACATCCACGATCGCAAGCAGTTCGGCCGTCCAATCGGCGAATTCCAGCTCATGCAGGGCAAGATCGCCGACATGTACACGACAATGAATGCCGCCAGGGCCTACGTCTATGCTGTCGCCCGGGCCTGTGATCGCGGCCTGACTACCCGTTTCGATGCTGCCGGATGTATCCTCATGGCTGCCGAGAAAGCGACGTGGATGGCAGGTGAAGCAATCCAGTCGCTGGGGGGCAATGGCTATATCAACGAGTATCCGACCGGGCGCTTGTGGCGCGATGCCAAGCTCTACGAGATCGGCGCGGGTACCAGCGAGATTCGTCGCATGTTGATCGGCCGCGAACTGTTTAGTGCGACAAAGTAGCCGAGGCCTATGCCGGTAATTAAAACCAAGGTCGATCGCTCGTCCGAAGAATTCGAGAAGAATCGGGCGGCACACGAGGCGCTTGCGGAGCACCTGCGCGAGGTCAATGACTACATCATGCAGGGCGGGTCGGAGCGCGCGCGGGAAAAGCACATCAAGCGCGGCAAGATGCTGGCTCGCGACCGCATCCGGGCGTTGCTGGACGACGATTCCGGGTTCCTCGAGGTCGGCCGCCAGGCGGCCTGGCAGGTCTACAGCGACGACGTGCCGAGCGCGGGCATCGTGACCGGCATCGGTCGCATCCACGGCATCCAGTGCATGCTGGTCGCCAACGATGCAACGGTGAAGGGCGGCACCTACTATCCGCTAACCGTCAAGAAGCACCTGCGTGCCCAGGAAATCGCCGCCGAGAATGGCCTGCCATGCATCTACCTGGTCGACTCCGGGGGCGCCTTCCTGCCGCGCCAGGACGAGGTGTTCCCCGATCGCGACCACTTCGGCCGTATTTTCTACAACCAGGCCCGCCTCTCGGCCCAGGGCATTCCGCAGATCGCCGTCGTCATGGGTTCCTGCACAGCGGGCGGCGCCTACGTACCCGCGATGTGCGATGAATCGATCATCGTGCGCGACCAGGGGACGATATTCCTCGGCGGCCCGCCGCTCGTCAAAGCCGCGACCGGGGAGGTCGTCGATGCCGAGACGCTTGGCGGTGGCAGCGTGCATTCGCGCATTTCCGGGGTCACCGATCATCTCGCCGACGATGACGAGCACGCGTTGCAGATTGCGCGGGACATCGTCGCGAACCTCAACTACCGGCACGCGCCGAACGTTGTGCGGCGCGCCAGCGTCGATCCGTTGTACCCGGCAGACGACATCTACGGTATCGTGTCGCGCGAGTTTCGCTATCCCTACGATATTCGCGAGGTCATCGCGCGCCTCGTCGACGGCTCGGAGTTTCACGAGTTCAAGAAGCTGTACGGCGCGACGCTGGTCTGCGGTTTCGCGCACATTGACGGCTACCCGGTCGGCATCGTCGCCAACAACGGCATCCTGTTCCCGGAGTCGTCATTGAAAGGGGCGCATTTCATCCAGCTGTGCAACCGGCGCCGCGTACCGCTCGTGTTCCTGCAAAACATCACGGGTTTCATGGTCGGTAAGCGCGTCGAGCATGCCGGCATTGCGAAGGACGGCGCCAAGATGGTCAATGCGGTGGCGACGGCCACGGTGCCGAAGTTCACGGTTGTCGTCGGCGGTTCGTTCGGTGCCGGTAATTACGCGATGTGCGGCCGCGCCTACGGGCCGCGCATGATGTGGATGTGGCCCAATGCGCGGATCTCGGTAATGGGGGGCGAACAGGCGGCCCTCGTGCTGTCGACGGTGAAGGAGGACGGTCTCAAGCTGAAAGGCGAGGACTGGCCGGCGAAGGACAAGGCCGATTTCGAAGACATGATCCGCGCACAGTACGACAACCAGGGCAATCCCCTCTATGCGAGCGGCCGGCTTTGGGACGACGGCGTCATCGACCCCCTCGAGACGCGCGCCGTGCTCGCCCAGGGCCTTGCCGCGGCCGTGAGCCGGCCGTTCGGGGATGAATCACCACTCGGTATTTTCCGCATGTAACGGTAAACTCTGCTGCCGTACGCCGCCAACCCGGACGAACGATGGCATTGAATTACGACGAAGTGATGGCCAAGGTCGAAAACGACCTGGCATTCAGCTACACGGACAGGGACGCCATTCTCTATGCGCTGAGCGTGGGTATGGGGCGCGATCCGCTCGATTCCCGCGAACTTCCGTATGTCTACGAGCAGGCCGAACCGCTCTGCACCCTGCCGACACTCGCAACGGTGCTGGTCCCGGAAATGTTCCCCGTCGGCCTCGGCTGGGATTACAGCCAGATCCTGCACGGCGAGCAGCGGTTGCGCCTTTATCGGCCACTGCCACCGGCAGCGGACCTCTTGATCAACAAGCGCGTCGTCGATGTCTTCGACCGCGGTCCCAAGCTCGGGGCGCTCGTGCTGCTGGAGGCCGAAGGACGACTTGCCAGCGACGACACGGCACTGTTCACGATGGGCTGCACGATCGTTGCGCGCGGTGACGGCGGCTTCGGCGGCCCCAAGGGCAAGGGCATTCCTCCGCACCGCACGCCGCGGCGCGAACCCGATCTCTCCTGCGACATCGAAACCCGCGCGGACCAGGCGCTCTGGTATCGCCTGACGGGCGATCGCAATCCGCTGCATGCGGATCCGGCGCGCGCCGCCGCGATCGGCTTCGAGCGGCCGATTCTGCACGGACTGTGTACCTTCGGCATCGCCTGCAAGGCAGTCCTGCAGACGATCTGCGACTACGATTACACGCTGGTGGAGGAGTTCGATGCGCGTTTTTCGGCCCCGGTCCTGCCCGGCGACACGATCACGACCGATATGTGGCAGGATGGCAATGTCATCTCGTTCAGTTGCCAGGTGAAAGAACGCGACGCAGCGGTCTTGCGCAACGGCAAGTGCGTACTTCGTACCTGAAGCCTCGAGGATGCCCCGGTGAATGATCGCGTAACCACGGTGATACAAGAGCACGTCGCCGAAGTCACATTGAACCGGCCGGACAAGCTCAACGCTCTCGATCTCGACATGTTCCGTGCGCTGGACGAAACGGCCAGGCGGCTCCGCGACAATCCAACCGTGCGCGCGGTGGTGCTCCATGGCGCGGGCGACAACTTCTGCGCGGGCATCGACCTCGAGATGCTGCAGGAGGGCGGTGAGGACGTCATGCGGGCATTGCTGGCGCCGGTTGACGGCGGGCCCGCCACACTGGCCCAACAGGCGGCCTTCGCCTGGCGGCGCCTGCCGGTCCCCGTGATCTGCGCCCTCAAGGGCACCGCTTTCGGCGGCGGGCTCCAGATCGCCTTGGGCGCGGACATCCGCTACGCTGCACCCGATACGAAGTTGTCGATCATGGAGTCCAGGTGGGGGCTGATACCGGACATGGCGATAAGCACGACGTTGCGCGATATCGTTTCACCCGATCGTGTCAAGGAACTGGCTTTTACCGCCCGTGTCTTCGACGCCGGGGAGGCTTTGCGCCTCGGGTTGGTCACGCGCGTCGAAGAGGATCCGCTCGCCGCCGCCCGGGCAACGGCTGCAACGATCGCTGCCCGTTCCCCGGACGCGATTCGCGGCATCAAGCGGCTCGTGAACGAGGCCTGGATGCTGTCTGACGACGCGGCGCTGGCGCTCGAGGCGAACATCCAGGTCGGCGTGCTGCGCTCCCCGAACCAGGCGGAGGCGGTGCGTGCCAACCTCGAAAAAAGGGTGCCCAATTTCGATGACTGAACCGCGCAAATCGCTGGAACTTGAACGCCGCCCGATGTTCAAACACGGGTGTCACCTGTCTTCATCGCGTGTGAGTAGTCCTTGAACATCCGCCTCTGGTTATTGCTGGTCCTGCTGCTTCCGGCGCTCGTGCATGCGGCGGGTGCGGACCAATCGCGGTCCCATTACTCGCCGATCCTGCGCCTGCACGAAAAGGCCGAAGAGCTGTATCGCAGCGGCCATCCCGAGCGTGCCTACTTCATTTACGTCAACGAACTCGCCGCAATCGGCGACAAGTATGCGCAGTACATGGCCGGCTACATGTGGCTCAACGGCAAAGGCGTGCCGCGGGACAGCATCAAGGCGTCGGCCTGGTATCGGCTGGCCGCGGAGCGCGATTCGCCCGAGTTCGTCGAGGTGCGCGACCAGTTGCTCGAGTCGATGAGCGAAGCCGAGCGCGAGGAGTCGGATGCGGAGTACCTGCGCCTGCGGCAGGAATACAGCGACCTCGTCATAGCGATGGAACAGCTGGGGAGTGAGCGGGTGCTTCTCAACGAGAGGCCGACCGGCTCGCACCTGAGCAGCAAGTCATCGTCGGTCACGGTCATCGATCCGCGCACGGGCATGACCATGACGCGCAGCGAGTACGTCGGCCGGCTCGAGTCGCGGATGCAGGTGCGTCTCGACTACATTGCGGCAAAGATCGGCATCGACCGGGTCGAACCCGGCATGAGCGACCGGGAATTCGCCACGCTGGCCGAGCAGGTCAACGCTTACCTCCAGGTCATCGACGACCGCTAGCGTCCAGTCCGGCGCTCAGGATCGTCGGGAACTCGGCGACCACCCGGGTCGCTATATCGGCATCCCCGCGAAACCACTTCGGCACCCAGTTCAGCGAGCCCATGATCGCGTTGCCCGTCATGCGGACGTCGCAGGGTGCGATGCTGCCGTCCTCGATACCGCTCTCGAGCACGTCTTCGAAACGCGCGCTGTGACGGCGCGAGATCTCGAGAATCCGGTCGCGGTGTTCGGGCCGCAGGGAGGGAATTTCGGACATGATCGCGACCGGCCCGTCCTCGCCGGTCATGGCGGCGAGGTGGTAGCGCAGGTAGCGCCTGACCGTGTCGAGACCGTTGCTTCCCGTTCGGACCGCCCGGTCGAGCGCCTCGCGACCGACGTCGGCGGCGCGCAGGTAACACAGGTAGACGAGTTCTTCCTTGTTCCTGACGTAGTAATACAGGGCCGCATCGGTGAGGCCGAGGATGGCCGCGACATCTTTCAGGGAGGAACCGCTATAGCCCTTTTCATTGAAGCAGCGCGCCGCGGCGCGCAGCATCCGGTCCTTTTGCAGCTCCCATCGCGTTTCTCGGGCTTGTCGCGCCATGTTTCCCCGGGATTTCCTTGAGTCAGCACCGATTCTGCATTATTTTAATCCAGATTAAAATTACGGGTCCAGACTATGAGCACGGCAGCTTCGGACTTGCCGCAAGGCGCCGGCGCACACGGTACGACGCCCTTGCGATTCGTGACGGCGGCGTCCCTGTTCGACGGCCACGATGCGGCGATCAACATCATGCGGCGCCTGATCCAGGCGCAGGGCGTCGAGGTTATCCACCTCGGCCATAACCGCAGCGTCGAGGACATCGTCCGGGCGGCGGTGCAGGAAGACGCCGACGGTATTGCGGTCAGCTCCTACCAGGGCGGCCACAACGAGTTCTTTCGCTACATGATCGACCGCCTCAACGAACTCGGCGCCGCCCACATCCGCGTCTTCGGCGGTGGCGGCGGCACGATCACGCCCGAGGAAATCCGGGAACTCATGGACTACGGGGTGGAGCGCATCTACCACCCGCACGACGGTCTCGAACTGGGACTCGAGGCGATGATCGAGGATCTCATTGCCCGTACCGTGGCGGCCCGGCGTCCACCGGGCCCGCCCGGCGGGTCCGGCTCGGAGGTCGACATCGCCGCAATGATCTCGTCACTGGAGGCAGGCGCTTTCGACGACGTGCAACTCGCCGGCATGCGCAAGGAGTGGCAGGTCAAGTCGGGCCAGGTGCCTGTCATCGGCATTACCGGGACCGGGGGCGCGGGCAAGAGCAGCGTAACCGATGAGATCCTGAACCGTTTTGTCGCCAGTTTTCCCGAACGTCGCGTCGCGGTGCTGGCCGTGGATCCGACGCGCCGGCGCACCGGCGGAGCGCTGCTCGGCGATCGCATCCGGATGAACACGTTGCGGTCCGAACGTATCTACATGCGCTCGATCGCGACCCGGCGCCAGCACCTGGCCACGAGCGAGATGCTCGCCGACCATATTGCCTACCTGAAGTCCTGCGGTTTCGACCTGGTCATCGTGGAAACGGCGGGCATCGGGCAAAGCGACAGCGAGATCGTCGACATGGTGGACTTCTCCGTCTACGTGATGACCAGCGACTATGGTGCCGCGAGCCAGCTTGAAAAAATCGACATGCTCGATTTTGCGGATCTCGTCGTGCTCAACAAGTTCGACAAGCGCGGCGCCGAGGATGCGCTGCGGGACATTCGCAAGCAGTGGAAGCGCAACCACCTCGCTTTCGACGTACCGAACGAGGAAGTGCCGGTCTACCCCACGATCGCCAGCCAGTTCAACGATCCCGGCGTAAGCTGGATGTTCGCAGAGCTGTGCCGCCGGGTGGCCGCGAAAATCGGTCTCGACGGTGCCGCGTGGACGCCGGCTATCGACACGAGCATTCGCGAACCCCGGGCAACGGCGATGATCCCGGGCCGGCGGATCCGCTACCTGGCGGAAATCGCGGAACAGGGCAGGGCGATCAATGCGAGCATCGAGAAGCAGGCGGAGACGGCGTCCCGTGCGCAGCATGTCTACGAATCCTTGCGGCTGCTCGAGGACCCGGACCTGCCGGTGCCGCTCGATCCGTACGCTTCGGAATCGCTGGCGGGCGACGCCGATCGGAGCCTGCTCGTCCTCCGGCAGCGTTACCAGGAAGCCATCGGCGACCTGACGGCCGACTCGCTGGCGCTGCTGCGCGACTGGCCGGCCCGCAAGGAAGGCGTGCGCGCCGACCACTTCAGCTACACGGTTCGCGGCAAGGAGATCAAGGGCACGAACTACCGCGAGTCGCTCAGCCACCAGAAGATTCCCAAGATCGCCGCCCCGGCGTTCTCCGACTGGGGCGAACTGCTGGTCTTCCTGCACAAGGAAAACCTGCCGGGCGGTTATCCGTACACGGGCGGCGTCTATCCCTACCGCAGGCTCGGCGAAGACCCGACCCGCATGTTCGCGGGCGAGGGTACGCCCGAGCGCACCAACCGTCGATTCCATTACCTGTCGCAGGGCCAGCCCGCGGCCCGGCTGTCGACCGCGTTCGACTCCGTCACCCTGTACGGCGAAGACCCGCACGAACGCCCGGACATCTACGGCAAAGTGGGCAACTCGGGGGTCTCGATTGCGACGGTCGACGACATGAAGAAACTGTATTCCGGTTTCGACCTGTGCGCGCCGACGACGTCGGTGTCGATGACGATCAACGGGCCCGCGCCGATGATTCTCGCGTTCTTCATGAACACGGCGATCGACCAGCAGGTCGAGAAACACCTCAGGGAAACCGGCGCCTGGGACGGCGCGCAGAAGAAGATCGACGCGCTGTTCAAAGGCCGGCAGCGGCCATGCTACGGCGGCGAACTGCCGGAGGGCAATGATGGCCTGGGCCTCGGCCTCCTGGGTGTCTCGGGCGACCAGGTGGTGGATGCCGAGACCTATGCGCGCATCAGGAAAAAAACTTTGTCGACCGTGCGCGGCACGGTCCAGGCGGACATCCTCAAGGAAGACCAGGCGCAAAACACGTGCATCTTCTCGACCGAGTTCGCGATGAAGATGATGGGCGATGTACAGCAGTTCTTTAACGACAACGACGTCCGTAACTACTACAGCATCTCGATCAGCGGCTACCATATCGCCGAGGCCGGGGCGAACCCGATCAGCCAGCTCGCGTTCACGCTGTCGAACGGTTTCACGATCGTCGAGTACTACCTTGCGCGCGGCATGGATATCGACGAGTTCGCGCCCAACCTCAGCTTCTTCTTCTCCAACGGCATGGATCCCGAGTACTCGGTTATCGGCCGCGTCGCGCGTCGCATCTGGGCACGCGCCATGAAGGAGCGCTACGGCGCCAGCCCGCGCTCGCAGATGCTCAAGTACCACATCCAGACGTCGGGGCGCAGCCTGCACGCGCAGGAAATCAGCTTCAACGACATTCGCACGACGCTGCAGGCGCTGTACGCACTCTTCGACAACTGCAACAGCCTGCATACCAACGCTTTCGACGAGGCCATTACGACGCCGACCGAGCAATCGGTGCGCCGCGCCGTGGCGATCCAGCTGATCATCTCGCGCGAGCTGGGCCTCAATTTCTGCGAGAATCCGTGGCAGGGGTCATTCATCATCAACGAGTTGACCGACCTGGTCGAGGAGGCCGTCTACCAGGAGTTCGAACGGATCTCCGAACGCGGCGGCGTGCTCGGCGCGATGGATACCATGTACCAGCGCGGCAAGATCCAGGAAGAGAGCCTGTACTACGAAAGCAAGAAGCACGACGGTTCCCTGCCGCTGATCGGCGTCAACACGTTCCTGCCGCGCGCGGGCGAGGAGGACGAAGTGCACGAACTGGAACTGATTCGGTCGAGCGACGACGAGAAACAGGACCAGATCCGGCATGTCAGGGATTTCCAGGCGGCGCATGCCGAGGCCAGCGCAGCGGCCCTCGAGAACCTGCAGGCGGTGGCGCGGGCGCGCGGCAACGTGTTTGCCGAACTAATGGAAACGGTCAAGAGCAGTTCGCTGGGGCAAATATCGAATGCCCTTTACGCAGTCGGCGGCGAATACCGTCGCAACATGTAGGAGGGCAGCGGTGAGCGACATTGTCAGGTACGAGCGCCGCGATGCGGTAGCGGTCATCACGCTCAACCGGCCGGACAGCATGAATGCGTTCCACACCAGGCTGCGCGCCGACGTGTTCGCGGCGTTCGAGCGGGCCCGCGACGATCGCGACGTGCGGGTCGTCGTGTTCACCGGCGAGGGTCGGTGTTTCTCGGCCGGCGCCGATCTCAAGGCGGGCATCGATCGGGACGTGGAGGAAATCCTGCAGGTCGAGTACCGCCCGGTCCAGGAGATCATCGCGAATATCCCCAAGCCGGTCATTGCGGCCGTGCCCGGGTCGGCGGCCGGCATCGGCATGTCGATGGTGCTGCAGTGCGACCTGGTCATGATGGCGGACAATGCCTTCCTGTTGTCGCCGTTCACGACGATCTCCCTCGTCAATGACGGCGGGCTCAACTGGACGCTCGTACGGCAACTGGGGTACCGGCGCGCTTTTCAGCTCAGCGTCGAGTCGGAGCGCATCCCCGCTCAGCGCTGTGTCGAGCTGGGCCTCGCCAACAAGGCGGTACCGGCGGATAAGCTGCACGACGCGGCGCTCGAGTGGGCGAACTCGCTGGCGCGGCGCGCACCGCTGTCGCTCGCGGCGACCAAGAAAGCGATGCGCTTTGCGCAGGAAAACAACTGGTCCGCGTCGTACGATCTCGAGGCGCAGCTGCAGGGCGAGCTGCTCGGCAGCGCGGACAACAAGGAAGGCATCGATGCCTTCTTCGAGAAGCGGGAACCGAACTTCAAGGGCAGCTAACGATGCAGGAAAAATCACTGCGCGCCGCGTTCGTCGGCCTCGGCGTGATGGGATACCCGATGGCCGGCTATCTTGCCGGCGCAGGTCACGACACGGTCGTTTTTAATCGCACGGCCGCGAAGGCCGAGTCCTGGGTGGCCGAACACGGCGGCCGCAGCGCGCCGACCCCCGCGGCCGCGGCACAAGGGGCCGACATCGTATTCGTCTGCGTCGGCAATGACGATGACGTCCGCGAGGTCATCCTCGGCGATCAGGGCGTGCTCGGCGGCCTGGCCGAGGGCAGCATCGTCGTCGACCACACGACCGCCTCTGCGACGCTGGCCCGGGAGATTCACGCGCAGGCCGGGAAGCAGGGAGTCGGTTTCCTGGACGCGCCCGTTTCCGGAGGGCAGGCCGGGGCCGAGAGTGGCCAGCTGACCGTCATGGTTGGCGGCGACGTCGACGTATTTCGCCGTGCGCGACCGGTGATCGACTGCTACGCCAGGGCGGTCACGCTGATCGGGCCGGCAGGCTCCGGCCAGCTGGCCAAGATGGTCAACCAGGTCTGCATCGCGGGTATTGTCCAGGGGCTCGCCGAAGGGCTGCATTTCGCGAGGTGCGCCGGCCTCGACGAGGCCGTCGTAATCGAGTCCATCTCCAAGGGGGCCGCGCAGTCCTGGCAGATGGATAACCGCTGGAAGACCATGGTCGCGGGGGAATTCGACTTCGGATTCGCGGTCGACTGGATGCGCAAGGACCTGGGACTCACGCTGGACGAGGCGCGCCGCAACGGCGCCCGCCTGGAAATGACCGAGCTCGTTGACCGCTTCTACCAGGAAGTGCAGGCGATGGGAGGCCAGCGCTGGGACACGTCGTCCCTGATCGCCCGCCTGAAATAAGGTGACTGGCACCTTTAGACGGCGTCTAAAGGTGCCAGTCACCTTATTTCTGCTACTATTCTCCGCTGACAGGGGTGGCCTCGATGGCCTGAGATCCGTACGGGAACCCTTAGAACCTGATCCGGGTAATGCCGGCGTAGGAAGGAGTCTATGAACCCAATACCTTTTGCGCGAACCGTTATCGCGCTGTCCTCGATGCTCGCCGCCGGGGCCGCATTCGCGTCGGGGACCATCGAGGAAATCATCGTAACGGCCGACTTTCGCGAGCGCCCGGCCGATGACCTGCCGACCAGCATTACTGTCCTGTCGGGTGACGAACTGCGCGAGGTGGCCCAGCAGCACTTCGAGGAGGTCGTCAACCAGGTGCCCAACCTGAACTGGTCGGGCGACGGGCACCGCGCGCGGTATTTCCAGATTCGCGGCATCGGTGAACTCGAGCAGTACGAGGGAGCGCCCAATCCGTCCGTCGGTTTCCTGATCGACGATATCGACTTCAGCGGCATCGGTACCGTGGCGACGCTGTTCGACATGGAATCCGTCGAGGTCCTGCGCGGCCCCCAGGGCAGCCGCTACGGCGCCAATGCGCTCGCCGGGCTGATTTACCTGCGCAGCACGGTGCCGTCGGCAGACCGCGATGGCCGCCTGCAACTGACGCTCGGCGGTGATGATACGCGCACGGCCGGCGCCGCCTTTGGGGGTGCGCTGAACGACGACGAATCCGCGTTTTACCGGTTCAGCATGTACCACCACGAGAGCAATGGTTTTCGCGACAATCCCTACCTGCAGCGCGAGGACACCAACGGTCGCGACGAGACCGCGGTGCGACTGCGGCTGCGGTTTGCCCCCAACAGCGATCTCGATATCAACGTCGCCGCGCTCTACACGGACATCGACAACGGCTACGACGCGTTCGCGCTCGACAACGGCTACACGGTGCTGTCGGACAAACCCGGCGAGGACGCGCAGGAGAGTGCCGGCTTGTCGCTGCGCTTCGACTGGCGCGCGCCGGCGTCCGGCACGTTGACGTCCATCACGTCGTTCGCCGATTCGCAGATCGACTTCGGGTTCGATGCGGACTGGGGCAACGACGACAGCTGGGATCCGGTTACGTACGACTATGTCTCGCTTACCGATCGCGAACGCCAGACGCTGAGCCAGGAGTTTCGCTTCATCACCGACACCTGGCTGGTCGGGGTGTACGCGCTGCGGCTGTCCGAGGAACTGGCGCGCACCGACCTCGGCGACTACTACGACCCGTTTTACGATTTTGCCGACAGCCTCGACTACCGCTTCGACAGCGACTTCGAATCGCTGAGTCTCGCCGCCTTCGGCCAGGCGGACTGGGAACTCGGAGCGCGGTCGCGGCTGACTGCCGGTGTCCGCATCGAGCATCGTTCGACGGACTATACCGACACCGATGGCCTGTCCGCCGACCCCGGCGAGACGCTCTGGGGTGGCGAGCTGAGCCTGCAACACGACCTGTCGGAGGAGATCATGGGTTACGTCAGCCTGTCACGGGGCTACAAGGCGGGTGGCTTCAATCTCGGGCCGGTGCCGCCCGGCTTTCGCGAGTTTGGCGAAGAAGCCTTGTGGAGCCTGGAGGCCGGTATGAAGTCGTCACTCGCCGATGGCAGGGTGCGTCTCAATGTCGCCGGGTTCTTCAGCCTGCGTGACGACCAGCAGGTGCGCATTTCCGAGCAGCTCAACCCGAACGATCCGGCGTCGTTCGTGTTCTTCACGATCAATGATGCGGAGGGCGGCGAGGCGAGCGGCGTCGAGGCCGACGTGCGCTGGTTCGCCACGGATACCCTCGAGTTGTATGCGTCGCTGGGCGTGCTGCGCTCCCGGCTGGGCGCCAGCGGTCGCGACCTGGCTCACGCGCCACGCTACACGCTGGCCGCCGGCGCGGCGTATCGCCATGCGCGCGGCTTTTTCGCACGGCTCGACGTCAACGCGAGTGACGCGTTCTACTTCGACGTCAGCCACGACCAGAAATCCACATCCTACGAATTGCTGCACGCGCGCGTGGGTTACGAGGGAGAAGCCTGGCGCGCCTACCTCTGGGGCCGTAACCTCACTGACGAGTACTATGCCGTGCGTGGCTTCTTTTTCGGTAATGAGCCGCCCGATTTTCCGCCGGCTTTATACACACGCGCGGGTGATCCGCGCCACGTCGGCTTGACCGTCGAAAGGAGATTCCACTGATGAAAGTAGCCGTCGACATCAGCCTGTATCCGCTGGACAAGGACTTCGTGCCGCCCATCGCGAACGTGATCGAGCGGCTTAATGCCTACGACGACCTCGAGATCTGGACCAACGCCATGAGTACCCAGGTCGTCGGTGAGTTCGCGGCAGTCTGGGAGGCATTGGGCAAAGAAATCGGCACGACGTTCGACCGGCTGCCGAAAGGCGTGTTCGTCATGAAGGTCCTGAACAATCCCGGGCAGCGATGACCCCGCTGGAGAGCCTGGCGGTACTGATGGCGATTGGCTACCTGGTGCTCGCCATTCGCGAGAATATCTGGTGCTGGTTTTGTGCGGGCGTGAGCACGGCGCTCTATATCTGGTTGTTTTTCGCCGCCAGGTTGTACATGGAATCGGCGCTCAACGCGTTCTACTTCGTGATGGCCATCTACGGCTGGTACGTGTGGTGGTCGGGTCGCAGCGACGGGCATGAGCGGCCCGTGGTCCGATGGCCGCAAGGCGTGCACGCCGGGGCGATCGCCGTCGTCATCGCCGCCAGCCTGGTGAGCGGCTACCTGCTCAGCGCCCATACGGACGCGGCCTATCCCTACGTCGATTCGCTGACCACCTGGGGCGCCGTCTGGGCCACGTTTCTCGTTGCGCGCAAGGTGCTCGAAAACTGGTGGTACTGGCTCGTGATCGATGCGGCCTCGATCTTCATCTACTGGTCGCGCGAGCTGGAGCTGACAGCGGCATTGTTCGTGCTGTACGTGTTCATGATTCCATTCGGGATCGCGGGCTGGACCCGTTCCTGGCAGGAGTCCCGGCAGTGGAGCTGACGGTAAGAGCGGTCCTGGCGGGGATCCCCGGCTGGGAGGACGCGACGGCGACAGAGCTGAAGGGCGGCCTGACGAACCAGACGTGGCTCGTCGACAACGGCACCGCCCAGGCGGTTCTCAAGTTCGACGAGTCGCCGCGCGGCGCCCCCTACAATACGCGCCGGACAGAGGCGCGTATCCAGGCAGCGGCGGCGGAGCTCGGCCTCGCCAACGATGTGCTGCTGGCGACCGACACGGTCTACATGAGCGAGTACCGTGAAGGCGTCGTCTGGTCCGTCGACTGCCTCGGGGACGTCGCCAACATCGAGAAGCTCGCGATCGCCCTGCGCCGGCTGCACTCGCTGCCGCTGACGGGCCGCATCTTCGATGCACAGGCGGCGGCGCAGGGCTACGCGCGGCGCATTGCCGACGGAGATACCGGCAGGATACGCGAGTGCTTACAAATCGTTGCCGCCGGGACATTGCCGCAGAATCTCTGCTGCTGTCACAACGATCTCGTGGTCGAGAACATCGTCAATGTCCCGGAAATTCGCTTCCTCGACTGGGAATACGCCTGTGACAACGACCCGTTCTTCGACCTCGCCACGATCGCTGCGCACCATGGCCTGACGCAGCGCCAGCAGGACACCTTGCTGAATGCGTACTTCGACGGCGACGGGGCGCGCTGGCGCGCGCAGCTGGATCGCCAGGCGCGTATTTACGACGCGTTGCTGTACCTCTGGCAGAACAGCCGCGAGGGCTGACGCCGCTACCAGGCGTTGCGCAGTTCGCGCAGCTTCAGGAACACGGTCTTCGGGTCGGGGGAATCGCCGATTTCCGGGAACTCCTGCATCAGCCCGGCGATGACTGTCGGGCTCTGCAGGCGGAAGAAGGTATTGGTCTCGTGTTCCTGTGCCAGCGTCGTCACCAGCGCGTTCTCCGGGTCCTGGTTACGGCAGGCCTCGAGCAGGTCCCTGGCTGCCCGGTTGTCGGGTTCGCGGTCGAGTGTGAAGCCGAGGTTGTTGACCAGGTAGTCATGCCCGGGGTAGAGCAGCGTATCGGCGCCCAGCGTTTCGAGTTGGCGGCTGAACGTCTCGTAGAGCTCTTCCGGGTGTCCGCCGTTGTGACAGTTGCCGGCGCCGGCATTGAACAGCGTATCGCCGCTGAACAGTGCCGGCTGATCGGTGTGCGACAGCAGGCAGATATGGCACATCGTGTGGCCCGGGGTGTCGAGACACTCGAGCTCGACCGAGCTGCCGACCTTGATGAGATCACCCGCACCGACGCCGCGGTCCATGTTGGGGATACGGCCGCCCGCGTTTGCGTGGGCGATGAGCGTCGCCCCGGTCGCCTGTACGATTCCCTTGTTGCCGCCCGTGTGGTCCCCGTGCTCATGCGTGTTCAGTACCTGCGTGATCGTCCAGCCGCGCTGGTCCGCAACCGCGAGACACTTGCTGAAATCGAGCGGATCGATCGCCAGCGCATCCCCGGTCTCCGGGCATGCGACGAGGTAATTGAAGTTGCGGTAGGCGTTGCCGGTCCAGATTTGTTCGACGATCATGGTGCACTATCCTCGCGGTCGAATACCCTGGCGCCGCCGACCCAGGTCTCGAGGACGACGATGTCGTCGATCTCGTCGGCCGGCACCTCGAAATAGTCGCGGTCGATGATGATGAAGTCGGCCCACTTGCCCGGTTCGAGGCTGCCGAGGCGGTCTTCCTGGCGAGCCGCAAATGCCGCGGCCAGCGTGAACGAGTGGAGCGCCTCGGCGCGCGTCAGCGCCTGGTCCGGGTACCACCCGCCGGGTGGTTCCCCGTCACGTCCCTGCCGGGTGACCGCCGCGTACAGGCCGTGGAACGGGTTGGACAGCTCGACCGGGAAATCGGAGCCGTTCGCCAGCACGGCGCCCGCATCGAGCAGGCGGCGCCACGCGTAGCCGCCCAGGATGCGGTCCGGCCCGACGCGATCCTCGGCCATGTTCTTGTCGCTCGTGGCATGGGTGGCCTGGACGGAGGCGATGACACCGAGTTCGGCAAATCGTGCAATGTCCTCGAGCGCCACGATCTGGGCATGCTCGATCCGGTTGCGTAGCGGCGAAGGCTTGCCGCCCTGGACCCGTGCAAAGGCATCGAGCGACATGCGGTTTCCGAGGTCGCCAATGGCATGGATGCCGACCTGGAACCCCATCGCGTTGGCCCGGGCGACCATCTCCTCGAGCTGTGCCTGTGTCCAGAAAGGCAGCCCGCGGTTTTCCGGATCGTCGGTGTAAGGCTCGATCATCGCGGCGCCGCGGCTGCCGAGTGCGCCATCGGTATAGAGCTTGACTGCGGCGATGGAGAGCCGGTCGTCGCCGCGGCCGTGGATGGGCTCGGCGATGGCATCGAGCACGTCGCCGGCGCCGGCCGTCATCGCATAGATGCGCAGGTGCAGCGCTCCATCGTCGACCATGGACAGGTAGACTTCGGCGTTCGTAAGCCCGATGCCGGCATCGTGAACGCCGGTGATGCCCTCGGCAAGCAGGGCGTCGCATGCGGCCGTGATCGCCCTGCGCATCTCCGCCTTGTCCGGTCGTGGCACATGCGCCTCGATCAGGCCCATTGCCTTGTCGACGAAAATCCCCGTGGCCTGCCCGTTGGCGTCGCGGACGATCTTGCCGCCGACCGGGTCCGGGGTGTCGTTGACGATGCCGGCCAGTTGCATCGCGGCGCTGTTCGCCCAGCCGGTGTGTCCGTCAATGCGGCGCAGCCAGACCGGGCGGTCGCTGACCACGGCGTCGATATCCGCCGCCCGTGGAAAGGCACGGACCGGCCACAGGACCTGGTTCCAGCCGCGGCCGAGAATCCAGCGCGCGCGCGGGTGGGCACCGGCATACGCCGCGACGCTCGCGACCGCCGCGTCGACACTGCGGACGCCGGCCAGGTTGAGCCGGGACCGCAGCAGACCGAAGCTGAGCACGTGGGCGTGCGCGTCGATCAATCCGGGCAACACGGTGCGGCCGCCACCGTCGATGCGCGTGGCCTCGGGATAACGATCCGGCAGCCCGGCGTCGCCGGTTTCGACAATGCGGCCGCGGTCATCGACGACCATCGCCGCGAACTCGACGATGCCGCCGGCGCTCGGCGTATAGCCCCGGATGTCATGCCACACGGTCTCGGCTGCGGCGGAAGCGGCCAGGAGCCACACGCTCGCCGTCAGGAGAACCCGGCTGTTCAGCGACACGCGTTTTTTCTCTCTCGTCTTACCACGCGGCACACGATAACATCAGTCCGGTGATGACGTTAGACAGCAATACGAGAATCCTGTGCGTGGGCGTAAACTTCCGGCCCCACATCGAGGAGATGGGGCGGGAGGTGCCCGATTACCCGGTCGTTTTTACGCGTTTTCCGAGCAGCCTGGTCGGCCCCGGCGAGCCCGTCGTCCGGCCGGCGGTGTCCGGGCAGTTCGATTTCGAGGGGGAGCTGGCGCTGGTCATCGGCAAACCGGCGCATCGCGTACCGCGGTCGCTGGCGCTCGACTATGTCGGCGGCTACTGCTGCTTCATGGACGGGTCGGTCCGCGACTGGCAGCGCCACACTTCGCAGTTCACCGCGGGCAAGAATTTCGATGGCAGCGGTGCGATCGGACCCGTAGTGCCGGCGAGCGAGATCGCGGATCCGGCAGCCCTGACGCTGACGACGCGCGTGAACGGCGAGGTCATGCAGACGGGCGCAATTCGCGACCTGGTTTTCGACATTCCCTACCTGATCGAATACTGCTCGACGTTCACCCGGCTGCTCCCCGGCGACGTCATCGCGACCGGTACCCCGGGCGGGGTGGGCGCGGCGCGCACGCCGCCCGTATGGTTGCGCCAGGGCGATGTCGTCGAGGTCGAGATCCCCGGCGTCGGCATCCTGAGAAACCCGGTCCGTGACGAAGCCGCCGCGGACGCGCCTTAAGCCTTGATTTTGCATGGAAAGCGGGTCTGCGGCGTGCTGTTGCATTTGTGCAACAAAAACGAATGGGATTCTCGAGGCGCCGGGTGGCGGTAGCTAAGGGATTGACACAGTGCGATATTTCTGCGAACTTAATCGACAGCAAGCGTAGTCTTTGCACAACAAAAGACCGCATTGCCGTAACAACTACCTTCAGGTACGACTTGGCGGGGGAATCAGGGGGCCAGGACCACGTGCTAACGTAGGTTTGGAAGAAAGCGGTTTCGCAAGAAGCCGCTTTTTTTTTGGTATGGTGCAGCACGCCCAGCGATGATTGGAGAGTAGTGGATGGGACAGTTCTTCAACGAACTGAAACGCCGTAACGTCGTTCGGGTAGCCATCGCGTACGTCGTTGTAGGTTGGCTGGTCTTCCAGGTGGGCGAGGTTCTGTTCCCCACGTTTGGCGCGCCCGAATGGATATTCAAGTCGGTCATCCTGCTGATCGCGCTCGGTTTTCCGTTTGCCCTCGTCTTCGCCTGGGCGTTCGAGCTGACGCCCGAGGGCGTCAAGAAGACTGAAGAAGTCGATGCGTCTGCTTCGATCGCACCGAACACGGGCAAGCGGCTGAACCAGATCACGATCGTTGCGCTGGTCATCGCGCTGGCCTATTTCGTGTGGCATTCGCAGTCTGGCGAGAGTCCGGCCGAGTCGGTTGCGGCCCCCGATCAACAGGCTCCCATCGCCGAAACTTCACCCGAAGTCTCGCACGCGGCCCCCGGGAAGCGCACCATCGCCGTGCTGCCGTTCGTCAACATGTCGTCCGATGAGGAACAGGAATGGTTCGCGGACGGCTTGACCGAGGAAATCCTGAATGCCCTCGCGAGGACGCCGGACCTTCTCGTGGCAGCGCGTACGTCCTCGTTTGCCTACAAGGGATCCAGCAAGGAAATTACCGATATCGCGAATTCGCTCGGCGTCGCTCACGTCCTGGAAGGATCGGTGCGTCGCAGCGGCGAGCGTTTGCGGGTGACCGCGCAGCTGATCCGCGCAGGCGACGGGTTTCATCTGTGGTCGCAGACCTACGACCGCGACTTTGCCGACCTTATCGACATCCAGGAGAACGTGGCGTTCGAGATTGCCAATGCGCTCGAAACGGCGATGGACCCCGAGGCCCTGGCCAGCATGGTGTCAGCGGGTACCGCGTCGGTGCCGGCCTTCGAGGCGTACCTCCAGGGTCTTGCGTACGGCGTGTCGACGATCCAGACCGGCGATGCTTACCTGTTCCTCAACGCCAAGGAAGCGTATGAGCGGGCCATTTCGATCGACCCCGAGTTCGCCAAGGCGTACTGGAAGCTGGCCCAGTTCTGGGCCATCCAGCTGTCCGAGACGAACATCATTTCCGGGCTTACGGAGTTCGGCCGCGAGGACATGCGGGCGCATTACGAACGGGCAATCGACAATGCGATTCGCTTTGAAAAAGAGTCGGTTAACAGGACGTTTTACGAGGCGAACAAGGCCGACATGGAGCTGCAGCTGCGCAAAGCACTGCGCCTCAACACCGAGTACCTGGCGCAACGTCCCCACGACCAGGTGGCCCAGGACCAGCAGCTCACGTTGCTTTCCGCCGTTGACCCGACGAGCGATGAGATTATCGCGGCCGTGAAAGAGTACGAACGTCTGGACGGCCATGACGTCATCGTTACCCAGAATTCCATCACGAGGCTGACGTATACGGGCGACCACGAGTACCTCAGGGCGTTCGCCGGGCATGCCATTGCGCAGTTTCCCGACGGGGTGTTCGTGCACTACCAGGCCCACAGGGGATTGCTCTGGGCCGGCGACATCGACGGTGCCGCCGGCTTGCTCCCCTATATCCTGTCCAGCGACATGCCCGAGTCGTCGCGCTACCTCGTGCTGTTGCGGCAGGCCTGTGCCGAGGGGCGCGTCAGCGACGCGAGGAAGCTCTACGAGCGTGGCATGCGGCAATTCGCCGAAGATTACTCCATCGTGTGGCTCAGCCACCTGATCATGAACGACAAGGAGGCTGCCGTGGCAGCATTGGCGCCGCTTGACGATCCGGAGGATTTGCGCGGCCTCGCCGATTTCCTGACGTACGGGACCTTCGATCCGCGCCCGTACCCGAACCTGATGGCCATGCTCGAGCTGCAGGGGATTGAGCGGGGCGAGGCGCTGGTTCCCCCCTACCAGTGTCGCAACTAGGGCGACTTGCCGATACCATCGGCTTCCATGAGTGACAAGACGATCCTGGCGCGTATCCTGGCGGGCAGCCTCGTACTGCAGATTTCCATCGGCATCGTGTTCGGCGTCGCGCTGGCGCTGCTGGCGCCGGGCGCCGCCAGGTCGGCCATGCTGCTCGGCAGCCTGTTCGTATCCGCTCTCAAGGCCGTTGCCCCGGTTCTCGTGCTGGTCCTCGTGGCATCGGCTATTGCGAATCGCAAGGCCAGTCATGCGTCGCAGATGCGGCCCATCGTCATCATGTACCTCGTGGGCACGGTCTCGGCCGCGCTGATTGCGGTTTCCGTCAGTACGCTATTCCCGACAACCCTGGCCCTGCAGTCGGACGGCGTCGCGCAAAGCGCACCGCAAGGTATCGCCGAGGTCCTCGCGACCCTGCTGCTGAAAATCGTAGACAACCCGATCAACGCGATGCTCGATGCGAATTACATCGGCATTCTCGTCTGGGGTGTGTTGCTCGGCGTGTTCCTCCATCGCGCGGCTGAGACCACGCGCAGGGCATTACACGACCTGTCGGATGCCGTGACCAGCATCGTCCGTGTCGTCGTGCGGCTTGCACCGCTCGGCATCTTCGGTCTCGTGGCGGGCAACCTGGCGGAGGGCGGGCTGTCGGTGCTCGGCAGCTATGCGCAGGTCCTGTCGGTCCTGCTCGGCTGCATGCTGCTCGTCGCGCTGGTTGCGAACCCGTTGATCGTCTGGGTGAAGACGCGGCGCAATCCCTACCCGCTCGTCTTCACGGCCCTGCGCGAGAGCGGCATGGTCGCGTTTTTCACGCGCAGCTCGGCCGCGAACATCCCCGTGAACCTCGCGCTCTGCGAGCGCCTGGACCTCGAGGAAGACACCTACGCGGTCTCGATTCCGCTCGGCGCGACGATCAACATGGGCGGCGCGGCGATCACGATCACGGTGCTGACGCTCGCCGCGGTGCACACGCTGGGTATCAGCGTCGACTTGCCGACTGCGCTGTTGCTCAGCGTCGTGGCCGCGCTGTCGGCGTGCGGCGCGTCCGGCGTGCCGGGCGGTTCGCTGCTGCTGATTCCGCTGGCCTGCGGCCTGTTCGGGATCTCGGGCGACGTGGCCATGCAGGTCGTTGCGGTCGGCTTCGTGATCAGTATCCTGCAGGACTCGGCAGAAACCGCCCTGAACAGTTCGACCGACGTCGTCTTTACCGCGGCGGTCGCGGCGAAATCGACTTTGGAAACAGAAGAGATGCTCATATGACCCGACAGCTGCTCCTCGTATGCCTTGCGCTGTTCCCGGTGGCGGCCTGCGCCGGCGGGCTCGACGCCAACGAACGCCGCATGGTCGAGTGGATCGACGCGCACAGCGATGACGCGATCGCGCTGCTCGAAGAAACCGTCAATATTCCGAGCGGCACGATGAACCACGATGGCGTGCGCCAGGTGGGCGCCGTGATGCGCCGGGAGCTCGATGCGCTGGGCCTCGAAACCGAGTGGGTGGAGTTGCCGACCGAGCTGCAGCGGGCAGGGCACCTGTTCGGCCGCAAGCTCGACGGCAACGGCAAAAAGTTCGTCCTGATCGGGCATCTCGACACGGTTTTCGAGGGTGAGGACGACTTCAACGCATTCGTGCGCAATGGCGACCGCGCGACCGGTCCCGGCGTCGACGACATGAAAGGCGGCAACGTCGTCATCGTCTATGCGCTGAAGGCGCTGCAGGCGATCGGGGCGCTGCAAGACATCCCGGTCGTGGTGGCGTACACGGGTGACGAGGAAAAAGCCGGCCGGCCGCTGTCGATTTCGAGGAAACATCTCATCGACGCCGGGATATGGGCGGATATCGGGCTGGGGTTCGAATCCGCCGTCACCTACGACGGGTCGGACTGGGGAACGATCGCCCGCCGGAGTTCGTCCAACTGGATCCTGACGGTCGAGGGCAAGCGCGCGCATTCATCCGATATCTTCAGCGACCGGGTTGGCGCGGGCGCGATATTCGAAGCCGCGAGAATCCTGGCGGCGTTCTACGACGAGGTGCGCGGCGAACGCGAACTGACGTTCAACGCCGGCACGATCCAGGGCGGCACCGATGTGCAGTACGACCCGCAGCAGAACCGGGGCACGACGTTCGGCAAGACCAACGTCGTGGCCCAGACGGCCATCGTGCACGGCGGCATCCGGGCGATCTCGGCGGCACAGCTGGAGCGCGCCAAGGCGAAGATGCGCGAGGTCGTCGCAGCCAGCCTGCCGCTCACCAGCGCAACCATCGAATTCGACGAGGGCTACCCCCCGATGGCGCCGACCGCCGGCAACAGGGCGCTGCTCGAGGTCCTGTCGCGGGTCAACGAAGATCTCGGGCGCGGGCCGATGCAGGAGCTGGACCCGCTGCGGCGGGGCGCAGCCGATGTGTCGTTCGTCGCACCCTACACGGACTCGCTCGCCGGCATGGGGACCCTCGGCAGGGGCGGGCATACGCCGAACGAATCCATCGACCTGGCCTCGATGCCGCTCGCGATCAAGCGTGCGGCCATCCTGATTTACCGCCTGAGCGGAGCGGGTGACACACTCGACTGATGGCCCACGATCACGATCACGACGCCGGGAAACGCAATCTCACGCGCGTGCTGATTGCACTCGTCCTGACCGGGACGTTCATGGTCGTCGAGGTCATCGGCGGTATCCTCAGCGGTTCGCTGGCATTGCTGGCCGATGCCGGTCACATGCTGACGGATACCATGGCGCTGGCGCTGGCGGCGGCCGCGTTTCATGTCAGCAAGCGCCCGGCAGGAGGCAGCCTGACCTACGGGTACCAGCGCTTCCAGATTCTCGCGGCGTTCGTCAACGGTCTCAGCCTGCTGGCCATTGTCGGCTGGATCCTCTACGAAGCCATCGAGCGTTTCATCGCGCCGCGCGACATCCTCGGACAGACGATGCTCGTGGTCGCGGTGGCGGGCCTGTTTGTCAACGTCATCTCCTTTGCCGTACTGCACACGGGGGACCAGGAGAACCTGAACATCCGCGGTGCCGCCCTGCACGTGGCGGGCGACCTGCTGGGATCGGTCGCGGCAATCGTCGCTGCGGTCATCATCATCTACACCGGCTGGACGCCGATCGACCCGATCCTGTCTGTCGCCGTGGCTTTCCTGATCCTGCGCAGTGCCTGGGCACTCGTAAAACGCAGTGCGCACGTGCTGCTCGAGGGCGCGCCCGACTGGCTCGACGTCGCCGCCATGGAGGAGAGGATCGTCGCGCAGGTGCCCGGCGCGCAGGGCGTCCATCACGTGCACGTCTGGGGCCTGACGCCGCAGCAGCTCATGCTGACGATGCACCTGACGCTTGCCGCGGACGTTACCAGCCAGTCGGCGGTCGTCCGCGACGTGAAAGCCTTGCTACAGGAGGAGTACGGGATCGGCCACTCGACGATCGAAGTGGAGATCGACGGTTGCGCCGACCATTAGTCGTCGGGTGTGATTACGCCGATAAAAGGAAGCGTTCGATTGCGTTCGGCGTAGTCGAGCCCGTAGCCGACGACCCACTCGTCACCGATGTCGAAGCCCAGGTAGTCGACCCCGACCTCGACCTCGGCGCGCTCTGCTTTACGCACCAGGGCACAGGTCTTCACGGAGGCCGGTCCGTGCGACTCCAGCATCCCGATCAGGTACTTGAGCGTATGCCCGGTGTCGACGATGTCCTCGACGACGAGAACGTGCTTGCCTTCGATATTGCCGCGCACGTCCATTACGAGGCGCACCGCGCCGCTGGACTGGCTGCCGTCGTCATAGCTCGAGACGGCGATGAATTCGATCGTGCGCGGTATCGTCATTTTGCGCGACAGGTCGGCAAGGAAGATAAACGCCCCTTTCAGCACGCCGACGAGCACGAGGTCGCTGGCATCGGCATAGTCCGCCGAAATCTGCGCCGCGAGTTCGGTAACGCGCGTCTGGATTTCCGCTTCGCTAATCAGTACAACAGGAGATTCCATGGGAGGCCAGAATAGGGTATGAAACGTTCGATCGCAATCGCCGGGAACATGGGGTCGGGAAAGTCGACACTCGTCGAGTTTCTGCACCGGACCTACAACGTCGTCCCATTCTACGAGCCGAACGACGAAAACCCCTATCTCGCGGATTTCTACAAGGACATGAAGCGCTGGGCGTTCCAGTCGCAACTGTACTTCCTGTCGAACAAGTTTCGATTGCACCAGGAACTCGACAGGCAGCCCGGCGTGGTCGCGCTCGACCGGACGATCTTCGAGGACGCGGAGATATTTGCGACGGCGCTGCACCAGATGCGCAAGATTTCCAAGCGCGACTGGGAGACCTACCAGGGCTTCTACCAAGCGATCCTCGACGCCATCCGCCCGCCCGACCTGATGATCTACCTGCAGTGCTCGATGCGCACCTTGCGCCAGCGCATCCGGCTGCGAGGCCGCAAGATGGAGCAGGATGTGCCGCTGGCATACCTGAAACGGCTGGATCGCCTGTACGAAGGCTGGATCGGCAATTACGGGATGAGCGAAGTCCTGGTCCTGGAGACCGACCAGCTGGACTACATTCACGACCTGGTCCACCGGCTCGACGTGATGGAGCGCATCGAAGCCATGCTGCCCGAGGGAATCGGCCGGCCCGCCTGCGGCTAGTCGATGCGAAATCCCGCGTTGCGTAACTGGCGGGCGCCGGCGTCGAACTCCTCGCGGCTGGCATAGGTCATCACGACCTCGAACTTGCCGGTGCCGCGGCGGAACCAGTCGAGGCTCAAACCGGAGGAACTCGCCTCGAGCTGCTCGATGAAAGCTTCGGCGCGATAGGGCTCGCCGAAGGTCACGAGCGTGGACTGCCCGACGTCGGAGTACAGCGTGTCGGGAACCCGGCGGGCCGGGGCCCCGTTGCCGAGCACGTAGCTGAGGTGCCGAAAGATGTACCCCGAGTACCACTGCGCGCCGGAGGGAACGCCGTGACCGTTCTTCGCGATGCGCCCGGGGCCGTAATTGTATGCCGCCAGTGCAAGGTGCAGATTACCCTCGTAGCGACCCAGGAGTTCCCGCAAATAGCGCGCGCCCGCGTCGATGTTGGTGCAGGGATCGTAAAGCTGGCTCAGGCGATGGATGCCGAGATGACGTGCCGTGTCGGGCCACAGGATCTGCATTACGCCATGCGCGTTGGCGCGGGACCGCGCGGTCGCCTCGAAATCGCTTTCGCCGCGCGCCACGGCCAGCAGCAGCGTCTCCGGCAGGTCGTACTGCAGGGCGGCAGCCTTGAAGCAGGTCGAGTGAGGAAACCTGAAGGCGGGCTCCAGCGCGGCGCCGTTGTTCGCGTAGCTGGCCCACAGCGCATCGAGATCCTGGCGTGTCGCCTGGCTGGCCGGCGCCACCAGCGCGAGCAGCGTAGCGACACCGAGAATCACTGCGCGTAGTCGTTCGCCCACTTCAGCCTCCGGACATGTCGAGGCCCGTCGCGGCCGCGATGCGATCGAGTTTTGACTGGATGTCGGCATCGTCGCTGTAGGCGAAGGCTACTTCGTAGACGCCGGTCTTCACCTTGACAACGCGGTAGTCGAGCCCCGTGGACTCCTGCAGTTTCGCGACGAAGCCGTTGGCCGCCAGTTCGCTGCGAAACGGGCTCCAGAACGCATACCAGTTCTCATCGACAACCGGCTCCGGGTCGGGCGGCGCGACGATCTCGCGGGACTCCTCGGGCGCAAAGACCTGCTCGATCAGCGCCTCGCTCGGCAGCGGCTCCGGCTCGGGCTCCGCGGCGGGGAGTTCGGGAACGGATACTGCAACGACGGGCGTCTCGGTGACAGGTGTTTGCACGGCGGCCACGGCCGCGTCGTCCGCCAGCGCTTCGCCATCCGTTCCGGCTGCCGCCTCGCCTGGTAACCGTGGCAGTCCGAGCACCAGAACGAGCACGGCAACCGCGACCGCGGCACCGATGAGTATGCCTGTGAGCCTGATCATGCGCGCCTCCTAGAGAACATTGCGCACCTCGATCGCGCGCCAGTCGATGTAGCGCGACTCCGCGGCGGTCAGCATCGCGAGCGCATTGAGCCAGTCCTGCAGCTGCTGATCCTCGAGTCCCGGGCGCAAGGAATCAGAGCAGCGCACGGGCAACTGGTCGAGGTGATTGGCGATTTTGCGCGCGACCGCCGGATTCGTGACCACCACGGCGTAGAACGTGTCGAGTTCGGGGGCGAGATCCCAGTCGTAGGCCTCCGCCCAGTCGCGGCTGCGCGTCGTCGTCCTTGCGATCGGGAAACGCACGGCTTCGCCGCCGCGGACGATTCGCGGTGCCGTGCGGTCGCGGCAATCCGTGCTGTCCAGCCGGACCAGGCCGTGATTCGCCTGGTGCTGCAGGAAGAACAGGATCGAGTCGACGCGTGCCCGGGTTTCGAGCACCGAGCAGGGCCCGGCGCCGCACTCGGCAAACGACGTCGGTGCGGCGATCGACAACGGTCCGATGAAGCCGTCCTTGCCGGCATTGGGAATGGATACCGGCGGCCGTGGTTGCGTCTTCGCGGCGGTTGTCGGCGCGGGTTTCACCGGTGTGCCGGCCGGCGCCGATGTGCCGGCCACGCGATCCGCAGTTCCGGGGAGCACGATATAGGCGCTGGCGCTGAGCGCGGCGACCTCGTCAGCATCGCCGCGCGGCGTAATCGTTACCCAGTACTGGTGCAGCACGCCGCTGATCGGATGCGCCTTGCCGCTGAGGATGGCATTCGCCGCGTCCGCCTCCGAGCTGAGCGTCAACGCCTGGCGATTGGCGAGGTTGTTGCTGATCAGTTCGACCGTGCCTTCGAGTCCGCTGGCCGGTGGTTCGACGAGGTCGACCGCCACGACATAGTCGTCTGTTACGCGTTTTTGCAGCGTGCAGGACAGGCGGTGTGCGAGCTGTGCTGCGAGGAGGTCCGTCTGTGCCAGGGTGAACGGCACGTCGCGGCCGCCCAGGAACGTGCGGTCGACGCGCTGCTGGCGCATGGCCTGCCGCTGGCTGATATTCAGCTTGCCCTGCCAGCGGCGGCCGAAGCCCGTCACCCAGGTACGATCCTCGAGATCGAGCGCGCGCGCATTGAGCGCATAAGTGCCGTCGAGCTTCTGGGTGAGCTCGATACCGACGTAATAGTGGACATCGTCACGCTCGCAGTCGCGGGGGCTGGACTCCAGCGTCGTGCCGCTGCGTCCCTGGCGCCAGCCGATTGCCACGCCGGGCGTCGCCACCGCGGCGGCGAGCAAACGATCGCGGATCGACAGCGCCAGCGCATTCGTCGACGAGGCCGGCACGTTGTCGTCGAGCACGACGAACATCACGGTCTCGTTGCGGAAGCGCGGATGAACCTCGAGCTGTTGCCGGACATAGGGGATCAGGTCGCGGTCGACCCAGCGATCGAGATCTTTCTCGCGCGACTCGGCAACGGCCGGAATCGCCTGGGCGATGACCAGCGTGATCAGAATCAGCAAGCGCTTCATGGCGTGGCCTCCCAGTGAACCTGGCCGTTCGAATCGATGATCAGGGAACCGCCGCGGTGCTCCTGCATCAGCGTGTCGAGCTGCGCCGTCATCGCGCCGGGCAGGGTCACTCCCCAGCTGACGGATCCGGCTGCGACGCCCGCCTGCGACAGTGCCGCGACGACCGCGGCGGGCACGGTGTCCGACTCCATTTCATGAAAGGTATTGGGCGTGGACGCATCCCAGAAGCTGATGCGGCTGTCGGTGACCGCCATGCGCCGGGCGCGGCCGCTCTCGATGGCGTAAACGCCGACCTGGTGCGCCGCGACGGCGCGCATCAGTGCAGCGTCCGACGCGAAACGCAGTACGAATCCCGGTTCTTCGGCCGTCGGCGGCGGTTCGGCCACGGGTTCCACGGGCGGTGCCGGAGCCGCCGGGTGGGCGGTGGCCGTGCGCGCTTCTGGCTGGTACGTGGACACCCATTGCGGCCGCGTGAGCACCACGCGCTCTGCCGGCGATTGCGCTTTGCCGGCGGGTGGTGGCGCCGGCAGCGTCGCCGCTGCGGGCTGCGGCGTTGCGGTCGCGGCCGCGGGCGTCTCGGCTACCGTCGGTTCGGGAGCGGGCGGCACCGGGGTTGGCGTGGCGGGTGCAGGCGTCAGCGGTATGCTCTGTACCAGTGCGAAAATCGCCACGAGGCAGAGTGCGAGGATCGCCATGAACCGCATGACGTCCGTTTGCAGGTCGGCTGCGCCGCCGACGTCCGTGTCAGCGGCGCGGTTCAGGGGATAGGCGAGGGGCGAGCGACTCATGCCGCGTCGCCTCGCAGGTGCTTCTCGATGCGCTGCAGGCTCTGCCGCATTTCCGAGGTGTCCGCGCGCGCAGCCTGGTCGTACTGCTGCTGCAGGCGGGAGCCCAGCGTGATGGTCTTGTACACGCGCATCAGGTAGCCGCCGATACCGCCGAATATGGTCGTGGACAGCGCGAGCAGAATGCCGCCGTCAATCATGCGCTCGAGCATCGCGAACGCGCCCTGCGCCAGCGCGGCATCGCGGTCGCCGAGCGCGAACAGCAGGGCGCTGCGCATCCCGATTGCCGTCCAGATGACGCCGGTCCCGAAAAACAGGGTCGTCCAGATGTCGGTCAGGTTGTCGAGTTGCACGACCTGGTTGATTGGCCGCGATTGCTCTACCGCGGTCCGGAGCCGCCCCAGCGTCACGAAGTACGCAAGCAACAGGCCCGCAAAAACGGGGATCGACAGGCCGAGGTTGGTGTAGGCCCAGTGCAGCCATTCGCCCGGGTTGCTGGCCGCCGTGTCGGCAAAATGGATGATGCCCGCCCGGCTCAGTACGTACAGGACAGCGGCCCCGCCGACGAGCGTACCGAGCGCGCCGGCGGCAAGTCCTTTGAGAAAGACCAGGGTGCGGCTCATGGTCCCTCCCGGGTCCTAGCGGCCCGCGGCGCAGGCCGTGCACGTCGCTTCGAGTACGAGCTCGACTTCCTGGTACAGCTGGTCGGCCCGGTAATACCCCTCGTTGTCGAGGCTCACCCGCAGCAGGCCGCGTTCCTTGTCGGACAGCTCGCGCTCCATGTCGAACAGCACGCGTTGCTTGTTGGGGCAGGTGTGGGAGCAGTTGTTGTAGTCCCCTTTCAGGGACATGAACTTCACGTTGAAGTAGCGGTTGTAGTAATCCTGTGCCTGGCGCTTGCTCAGCAGGCCCTGGTCCGACGACCAGACCAGAAATTCGCTGAAGGCGCGCTTGTTTTCGGGTTTCGGGTCGCCCTCGGCGATCCCGAGCAGGTCGTCATAGTAGCGGTCGAAGTGCGCATGGCAGCCGTTGATCAGCGAGGTCTGTGCCGCATCGAAGGCACTCGTGAGGTTCCTGGTCTGCAGGCCCACGCATTCGGGCGCATTCGATGCACAGGAGGCGAGCAGGGCCAATGCCAGGCTGGTGATGATGATCTTTCGCACGGTATGTCTCCCTTACTGTTCGAGCGGGCTGCGATAGGCTTGTTCGACGCTGCCCGGCGGCGGGCCGGCCACGAGTGGCACCGCGTCGGCGTCACCGAACAGGATCGACTTGACCCCGCCGACAACCTCGATCATCTCCGGCGTGATGATGCCGAAGGACTGGTTGAGCTGTTCCATCAGCGTTGCCCGCGCGATCTCCTGGCGCGTCCGCTGGATCAGCAGGCTGGTCTCTTCCATGTCGAGGTAAATGTCCGACGCCAGCACCGCAAGCGACTGGTCACCCTTGGCGCCGGACGTGGCGACCAGCTGGTAATACTGTTTGAAGCGTTCCGACAGGCGCATGCCGGAGCGGCCACGCAGAGTCGGCGAGGCCTCGGCTTGCGCGGTCTTCGCGTTGTTGCCGATGAGCGTTTCCTGGAGCGTCCAGGACGTCATCTTCTGGCCGAGTTCGCTACGCAGGCCTTTCTCGAGGCTGCGGCGCGTGTTGTTCACGGTGTGTTCCATGTCAGGCAGCCGGTCCTCCATCACACCGAGCATTTCGAGATAGGTGGCACCGATCTGGCGGGCGAGGCGCTGGCAGCCTGAATCGTTTTCGGCGCCATCGCACTTGCTTTCGTTGTAGAGTTGCTGCTGCTGGTCGAGGCGTCCGATGATTTCCTGCAAGCCCGTTTCCATGTCACGCGCGACGTTGCCGGTCTGCTTGAGGTCCTCGACGACGGTCGTCGGGAACAGGCGGATAGTGGGCGTATTGGCGCGGGCCTCGTTCGCGACGACGCCGACGATGCCGGCGACCAGCGCCGTGATCCAGGCGGCCTGCAGCAGGCGCTGGCGGGTCGACGAACGCGCCGTGGCGCGGGCGCGTGTGGTGGCGATTCTCATGGCGCATTCCTCGCGGTTGGTATGGAGGACACGCTACCCGCGGGTCAATGAACGCAAACTGAATAGGCTGTCTGGACCATCCGTACAATTGCCTATTGCGGTTCGTAATGCGAATCATTATCATTTGGGCCATTCTCCCCCGATGCCTCGGAAAAGCTCGGAAATAGAGTCAGTTATGGCAAGCAACGGCAACACGCTCGCGACCCTCAAACGCGGCCAGAAAGGCGTCATCCAGGCGATCGACGCGGCGGATCCGCAGGTCCAGCGGCTCATGGTGCTCGGGCTGGTCGAGGGCGTCGAGGTCGAGCACGCCAGCGCGGCCATCGGCGGCGACCCGATCGAATTCAGGATGTTCGGCTGCGGCATTTCCCTGCGCCAGGAACACGCGAGGCACTTCCACGTGGCACCCACAGGGACTGGTGACTAAGTCCGCAGAAATTCGCGTCCCCGCCAACCAGATACCCGTAGCCAAGCGCAGTGATGCGAGCGTTGCGGTTGTCGGCCCCCCCAATTCCGGCAAGAGCACGCTGTTCAATCGCCTCACGGGTCTCAAGCAGCGCATCGGCAACTATCCCGGCGTTACCGTCGAAAAACACGTCGGCCTTCTGAAGGCCGAAGACAAGACCATCGAGCTTGTCGACCTGCCGGGAACGCATTCGCTCAGCGCGCACTCGCTCGAGGAGCACATCGCGGTCGACGTTATTTTCGGGCGCATGCAAGGCACGGCCGAACCGCACGGGATTCTCGCGGTGCTGGATGCAACCAACCTCTACCAGGGCCTGTTTCTCGTCCAGCAACTGACCGAGCTCGAGCTGCCCACCGTCGTCGCCCTGACGATGACCGACGCGGCTGAGAAGGCCGGCGTGCAGGTCGACACGGCCGAGCTCAGCGCGATGCTCGGCGTCCCGGTCTATCCGGTCGTGGCCACGACCGGCTCCGGCCTCGACATGCTGCGACGTGCGCTGGCCAATATTCGCGAGATTACGCCGCCGCGGCGCACCCGTATCTGGCCCGAATTGACCGCGGCCGCCGAATCCCTCGCCGAAGATGCGCATGAGCCACTGCGGTTTGCGGAGCTCGAGCGGCTGCTGATCGACGGACCGACCGACGCCAATCGCCCGATCCTGATGAAACTCAGCGCTCCCGCCAAGGCACGCGTGGCCCAGGTCCGGGAGGAGCTGTTCGGCTCCGAGCCGCCAATCGCCCGGGATGCCCGTATCCGCTACGGATGGGTCCGCGAGGTACTCGACAAGGTGCAGAAGAGGGCGCCCGCGTACGTGTCCTGGCGAACCCAGGTAACGCATTTCCTGAATCGCCCGGTGCCAGGCACCCTCGGCCTGTTCGTGGTGATGGCGATCGTGTTCCAGGCGGTCTTCGCCTGGGCGACGCCGATCATGGACCTCATCGACGCCGCGACCTCGGCACTCGGCGGAGCCGTGTTCGCGCGGCTCGGCGACAACGCGTTTTCCAGCCTGGTTGCCGACGGCGTAATCGCGGGTGTTGGCAGCGTCGTGATCTTCCTGCCGCAGATACTCATCCTGTTCGTGTTCATCATCCTGCTCGAGGATTCCGGCTACCTGGCGCGCGCCGCGTACCTGATGGATCGCGCCATGCGGACAGCCGGCCTGTCCGGGCAGTCGATCATCCCGATGATCTCGAGCTTCGCCTGTGCGGTTCCCGGCATCATGGCGACACGCGTCATTCCCAACCGGCGCGATCGCATTGCGACCATTCTCGCCGCGCCGTTCATGACCTGTTCTGCGCGGCTGCCGGTGTACGCGCTCTTGATCGCAGCCTTTGTCCCCGCTACCCGGGTCGGCTTCCTCAACCTGCAGGGACTGGTGCTGCTCGGGCTGTACCTGTTCGGTATCGTGATGGGGATCCTGACCGCGCTGCTGATGCGCAAGACCGCGTTGCGCGGTCCGAAGCCGCCGTTTGCGCTGATGCTTCCTGAATTCCGCCGGCCGAACCTGCAGACGGTTGCTATCCAGCTGCTGGGCCGTGCGAAAGTCTTCCTGTGGCGAGCCGGCACCGTGATTTTCGCGGTCGCGGTCGTCGTCTGGGCGCTGGCGTATTTTCCGCGTGCGGAAGGCCTGCCCGCCGGCGTGGACGAGAATACCGCCAGCGCCATCCAGATGGAGCAAAGCTGGCTGGGCCGTGCCGGCAAGGTCGTCGAACCCGTGTTCGAGCCGCTTGGCTGGGACTGGCGCGTATCGTCGGCAGTCATCGCGGGGTTCCCGGCCCGCGAAGTCGTCATCGCCGTACTCGGCACCGTGTACGCAGTGGGCGACGATGCCGACGAAGGCACGTTGTCGGGGCGTCTCAAGTCGGCGAAATGGCCGGACGGCCGGCCCGTGTTTACACTGCCGATGGTGATTGGGCTCCTGATCTTCTATGCCTGCTGCCTGCAGTGTGCTGCGACGCTGGCAATCATCCGGCGCGAGACCAATTCATGGCGCTGGCCCGCGTTCGCCTGGGTCTACATGACGGCAATCGGCTACACGGGAGCACTGCTGGCCTTCCAGCTCGGCAGTGCCTGAAAGGCCGTGCCCTAGAGCCGGGCGAGACGGCGGGCGGCTTCCGTGATCGTCGCGTCGTCTTTCGCGAAACAGAAACGCAGCCGCGTGCCGGTAAACGGCGTCTCGCAGAAAACCGACAGCGGGATCGAGGCAACGCCGGGGTCGTGCGTCCAGCGCGTCGCAAGTTCCTGGTCGACGTCGACGGTGATCTCGCCGTAGTCCAGGATCTGGAAGAAGGTGCTGCGTGCCGGGCGGAAGCGGAAACGCGATGGCTCGAGCAGGCGGCAGAACAGGTCGCGCTTCTGCTGGTAGAACGCCGGCAGGCCCGCGCACCAGTCCGGATGCTCGCCGAGAAAGTCGGCGATGCCGAGCTGCATGGGGGTACTGACGGCGAACGTCGTGAACTGGTGGACCTTGCGAAATTCCCGGGTCAGGGGCGCGGGGGCCACGCAGTAGCCGACCTTCCAGCCGGTTGCATGCAGTGTCTTGCCGAACGATGAGACCACGAAGGACCGCTCTCGGAGTTCGGCATGACTGAGCAAGCTGCGAAATGTCTCGCCGTCGAACACAATGTGTTCGTAGACCTCGTCCGACAGCAGCAGGCAGTCCGAATCGCGCACGATCCCCGCCAGCGTATCGAGGTCCGCGGCCGACAGCGTCGCCCCGGTCGGATTGTGCGGAAAATTCAGGATCATGAGGCGCGTCTTGTCGCCCAGCTCGGCAACGATGCGGTCCCAGTCCGGCATGAACTCCGCCCGCTGTTCGTCGACCCGGAGCGGCACGTGGCGCGCGATACCGCCGGCCAGCCGGATTGCCGGCTCGTAAGCGTCGTAGGCCGGATCCAGCACGATGACTTCGTCGCCCGGCGCAACGCAAGCCGTGATCGCACTGAACAGGCCCTCGGTCGCACCGGTGCAAACCGTGATCTCGTTGTCGGGGTCCGGCGCGTGTCCCTGGAACCGTCCGTTCTTGTCCGCGATGACCTGGCGCAAAGAAAGGGCACCGGGCATCGGTGCGTACTGGTTGCCGCCGTGCTCGAGGTGCCAGCGAATCCGCTCGGTCAGGGCCAAGGGCGGCTCGAAGCTCGGGAAGCCCTGTGACAGGTTGATGGCGCCTGTATCGGCTGCAAGCTGGCTCATGACCGTGAAGATGGTCGTACCGATATCGGGCAACTTGCTGCGCATCGGCATCGTCATCGGCGCGTTCGCCAGCCGTGCTTAGCCGCAATCATCGGCGGCATCGAGCACGTCGCGTGTCGCCTGGTCGGGCGGCGTGTCGGCAGGACTGCCCGCATCGAAGACGACGCGCCACGCACCGTCCGGATGCAGCCGCCATACCGAATTAAACGTCCCCCATTGCTCGATCGCGTTGCCGTTTTCGTCGCTAGCCCTCACCCGGTAGGGGCCTCGTGACAGCGCCAGCTTGCCATCTTCCAGGACCTCGATAATCTGCGGCCGCCACTTGATCTCTGGCCCGCCGTCAGTGAAGAACACCGCCCAGGCCGCGGCGATCGCGTCGACGCCGCGCAGCACGGTACTGGATACGAAGCGTGCATCGGCGTCGATGAACGAGCGGAAGGCCGCGAGGTCGCGCAGCTCGGCGGCGCGGCTGAATCCGATCTCGCGGCACCTGACGGTATCGGCGGCGTCGGCGGCGGCGATCGCTGGCAAGAGCAGCGACACGGCGAGTATCAGCACGGTTCTCATGTTGGCCATGATAGCGCGAACGCAAGGGTTTGGCCGCGCCGCGTGCCGCCGCACGCGGACGATTCAGCCCCCCGCGGCTGCGGCTTGTGCCGGCTCCTCCGGGCCGATTGAAGCCCTATTTGACTTGCTGTAACATGCGCGTCCCGCGGTCGGGGCGTGGCGCAGCCTGGTAGCGCACTTCGTTCGGGACGAAGGGGTCGGAGGTTCAAATCCTCTCGCCCCGACCATCTCATCTTCTAGCGCAGCTCGAAGATGCAATCTTCCAGTTCTTTCTCCGGCACCTGGTCGAGCCATTCGGGCTTGCGGAATCCCCGCTTGATGCCGCGCGCGAGCTTGCCGATCTGCATGCCGTCGACGATTCGATGATCGAATGTCCCGGTCAGCGGCAGGATCGTGCGAACGACGATTTCGCCATTGCGGACCACCGGCTTTTCCTCGATCTTGCCGAGCACGATGACGCACGGCACCTTGGCCGCGGGCATCAGCGAGGTCATCCCGGTATTGAGGCCGAAGCTGCCGATATCGGAAACCACGAATGAACCGAAGCTGTGCGCCGACAGGCCGAGCTTCCTGATCTCGATGCCCATGTCGACCGTGATCCACTTCAGCAGACGAAAGACCGGGCGCCGCAGCGGCCACGGGACGCGATTGAGGACGTACTTGTTCCTGGCCGCCCGGATCTCTTCGCCGCCGCGGCTGCGGGCGGCCTTGTCACGAATTTCCCCCGCGATGTCGGAAACGCTGCGCGCATGCGCATTGCGCAGGATTGCCGCAGTCACGCCGGTGTCGCCGCCGACCTGGACCGGTACCATGACATCGAGGTGCTCCCGCCCGACGACGGCGCCGCGGCGGATAAAACAGTTCATCTCCGGGACGTCGAACGCCATCGCCCGGGCCAGCACGGCAACCGTCATATGCACCATCGTGATCTTGACGCCTGCCTCGCGCTTGCGGTCGATGAACTTCTTGGCCTCGGTGACATCGATGTCCAGCGTGCCGTAGACGCGCGAGTCGGTCGGCGTCGTATAGATGGCAGCCGACGTTACCCGCCACGGGGTATTGAAGCGGCTCACGACTACGAGCGCCGCTGGATCGCGAATTCGGCCAGCGCCATGAGCGCCTGCCGATACTCGTTACGCGGCAGTTTCCCGAGTTCCACGATGGCCGCGTCGGCCGCATCGCGCGCGCGCTGCGCGGTGTAGTCGAGGGCGCCGGTTTCCTGGATGATCGCCTGGACGGCGCTCATCTGGTCGCGACCGCCGTCGAGAATGGCATTGCGAATGATCTCGCGCTGCGCGTCAGTGCCCGTCTGCATCGCACGGATGAGCGGCAGGGTCGGCTTGCCCTCGGCCAGGTCGTCGCCGAGGTTCTTGCCGAGTTCATCGGCCGAAGCGTCATAGTCCAGTGCATCGTCGACGAGCTGAAACGCGGTGCCGAGTTGCTGGCCGAAGCGAATCATCGCGGTCTCGACCGTGTCGTCCTGGGCCGCCAGCACCGCCGCAATCTGTGCGCCGGCCTCGAACAGCCGCGCCGTCTTGCGATAGATCACCTGCTGGTAATCGTCTTCGCTCGTATCCGGGTCGTGTACGTTCATCAACTGCTGCACTTCGCCGGCCGCGATCGTGTTGGTGGCATCGGCGAGAATCCGCATGACCCGCATGTCACCGATATCGACCATCATCTGGAACGAGCGCGAGTACAGGAAATCACCGACCAGGACACTTGCCTGGTTGCCAAATACCGAGTTGGCCGAGTCCTGGCCGCGGCGCCGCTCCGACGAGTCCACGACATCGTCGTGCAGCAGGGTCGCCGTGTGGATGAACTCGATGATCGTGGCAGCCCGGACGTGCTGGTCACCGCGGTAACCGAGTGCGCGCGCCGCGAGCAGGACGATCAGGGGCCGGAGGCGCTTGCCGCCGCTCATGACGATGTACTCGGACACCTGGGACACCAGTGCCACGTCGCTCTCGAGACTCGTGGAAATCAGGCGGTTGACGGCGTCCATATCGGCCGCGGCGAGCGCCGCGACCTCGTCGAAGTTCACGGAATCGGGTTTTATTTCGGCCACTTGCATAGGTTTCGTGATGATGCCTGAACTCGGCGCCCATGGCGAGATTGGCCCAGGATTCCGGTTGCCGGGCCGTATCGCAAGCTATTGAAATGCAGCAAAAATCCCCCGCCGCCGACCGTTGACCCGGGGCCACGGAATCTATAGAATTCCGGCTCTTTCGTGGTGCCAGCCACGTTTTCGCCTGCGCGGCGAAACCGTTACGCCACAAGAAGTTCTTATTTCTCAGTAAGTTGCGCGGGTCGCAGCTTACCACTTGGAGCAAACACTGATGTATGCGGTTTTTCGCAGCGGCGGCAAACAGTATCGCGCCGCAAAAGGTGACGTCCTGCGTCTCGAGAAAATCGAGGCCGACGAGGGCGCAACGGTAAAGTTCGACGAGGTTCTGCTCGTCGGCGAGGGCAGTGACATCAAGGTTGGCTCGCCGCTGCTGTCGGGCAGTACGGTCAGCGGCAAGGTCCTGCGCCAGGGTAAGAGCAGGAAAGTCCCGGTGGTCAAGTTCAAGCGCCGCCAGAATTACCTGCGCCAGGGCAGCCACCGCCAGTTTTTCACCGAGGTAGAGATTACGGGTATCACGGGCGGTGCGGCGAAGAAGGCCGCAGCGCAGAAGGACGAGGCTGCGGTGGAAAAGCCGGCCGCCAAGAAGGCGTCGAAAAAGAAGGCCGCCAAGGCTCCTGCCGCGGACAAGAAGAAGGCCGCGGCCAAGAAGCCGGCAACCAAGAAAAAGGCTGCCAAGAAGAAGGCCGCCAAGAAGGCTGCGGCGAAAAAGTCCGACTAGGCAATTGGGTTAACGAAGCCCGGCCGTAGTGCCGGGTCATGGAAAACACAGGTACAGCACAGTGGCACATAAAAAAGCAGGCGGTAGCAGTAAGAACGGTCGCGATTCGGAGAGCAAGCGTCTTGGCGTGAAGATCTTCGGTGGCGAGAAAGTCGTTGCAGGCAATATCATCGTGCGCCAGCGGGGCACGCGGTTTCATGCCGGTACGAACGTAGGTTGCGGTCGGGACCACACGCTGTTCGCCAAGAAGGACGGACACGTGAAATTCGAAAAGAAGGGTCCGAGAATGCGCCAGTTCGTGAGCGTCGTCGACGCCGGATAACTCACCGTGCAGAAGGGGGTCATGCCATTGCGTGTCCCTTGCTGGCCGGGATGCCCGCCGGGCCTGCTCAGAAAATACCCCGCTGCTGCGGGGTTTTTCGTTTTCCGGCCGGTTGATCACTAGAATACCGCTATGAAATTCGTCGACGAAGCAACGATTCGCGTGGTAGCGGGCAACGGTGGACACGGTTGCCTGAGCTTTCGCCATGAGAAGTACGTCGCCCGCGGCGGGCCCGACGGTGGCGATGGCGGCGACGGCGGCAGTGTTTACCTCGTCGCCGACCAGGCCCTGAACACGCTGGCCGATTTTCGCGTGGCAAGGAAATTCCGCGCCGAGGGCGGGCAGGGCGGTGCCGGCCGCAACATGACGGGCAAGTCTGGCGACGACCTCGAGGTCAGGGTGCCGCAGGGCACCGTGGTTTACGATGTCGATACGCGAGAGCTGATCTGTGACCTGACCGAGGATGGCCAGCGGCAAATGGTGGCCGAGGGTGGCCGTGGCGGACTCGGCAATACCCGGTTCAAGAGCAGCACCAACCGGGCGCCGCGCAAGACGACCAGGGGTACGCCCGGGGAATCACGCCACCTGCTGCTCGAACTCAAGGTCCTCGCCGACGTGGGGCTTCTCGGCATGCCGAATGCCGGTAAGTCGACGCTGATCCGGGCGATGTCCGAGGCCAAGCCGCGCGTGGCCGACTACCCGTTCACGACCCTGCACCCGAACCTGGGCGTGGTACGGGTCGGCCGTCTGCAGAGTTTCGTCATGGCGGATATCCCCGGGTTGATCGAGGGTGCCGCCGAGGGTGCGGGTCTGGGTATCCGCTTCCTCAAACACCTGCAGCGTACGCGCCTGTTGCTGCATCTCGTCGATATTGCACCGCTCGATCCCGACGCCGAGCCGGCCAGGGAAGTGACCGCGATCGCGCGGGAACTTGCCAAGTACTCGCCCGACCTGGCTGACAAGCCGCGCTGGCTCGTGATCAACAAGATCGACTTACTGAGTGAGGACGACCTCGCTGTCGCCCGGCAGCGGTTGCTCGAGAGCCTCGGCTGGGAAGGGCCGGTCTACGAGGTAAGTGCGGCGACGGGCGCCGGGACCGAGGCCCTCGGGCACGCGGTCATGCAGGCACTGGAGTTGCTTGCGGAGGAGGAAGCCTGAGCGGGATCAGGCCGACAGTGCTTTGATGCGGGCGTTCATGCGGCTCTTGTGACGCGCAGCTTTGTTCTTGTTCACGATGCCCTTGTTGACCATGCTGTCGATCACGGGCACGGCATCCTTGAAGGCGGCAGCGGCCGCTTCCCTGTTGCCTTCGTCACAGGCCTTGATGACCTTCTTGATACTCGTGCGCATCGTGGAGCGCAGGCCCATGTTGTGCTTGCGGGTCTTTTCCGCCTGGCGGGCGCGCTTCCTCGCTGATTTGATGTTAGCCACTGGTTCGAACCGTGTCCTGCTGTCAAAGAGCCGCGTATTATTCGCGCCTGCAGGCCGCTTGTCAATCACAATCGGGACAGCCTTTTTGGGCTAAACTTGGGCTCCCATGGAAGGCAAAAAACGTATATCTGGCCTTAAGTTAGCCGCAAAAACCTCGGTTGTCAGCGGCATGACGCTGCTGTCCCGGATCCTGGGCCTGGTACGCGACATCGTATTCGCGCGATTTTTCGGCGCCGGGCTGCTGATGGATGCCTTCCTGGTTGCTCAGCGGATTCCCAACATGCTGCGCCGGTTCTTTGCCGAAGGCGCGTTTTCGGCCGGCTTCGTGCCCGTGATGGCGCGCTACAAGGAACGCCACGGCCACGACGAGGCGCGCGAGTACATCGGGGCCATGGCCGGGACCTTCGGGATCGTGCTGTTCGTCGTGACCTTGCTGGGTGTCATCGGTGCGCCGGTTCTGGTGCTGCTGGTAGCGCCGGGCTTCGTCGGCGACGGCGGTGATTTCGACCTCGCGGCGCTGATGCTGCGGTTTACGTTCCCGTACCTTTTCTTCGTGTCCCTGACGGCGTTTGCCGGTGGGGTGCTCAATACCTACGGCAAATTCGGGGTACCCGCGTTCACGCCGGTCCTGCTCAATGTCGTGCTGATTGCCGCCGCCGTTTGGGCGGCGCCGCTGCTGGAACAGCCGATCATGGCGCTGGCGTATGCGGTGCTGGTTGCCGGTGTCGTGCAGCTGCTGTTTCAACTGCCGTTCCTGGCCGCGATCAGCACCTTGCCCCGACCACGGTGGCGGCCGCGTCACGAGGGTGTCAGGCGCGCGTTCCGGCTCATGGTCCCGGCGATCTTCGGCTCGTCGGTGGCCCAGATCAACGTCCTTCTGTCAGGCATCATCGCCTCGCTATTGCCGGTGGGCAGCATCAGCTATCTCTATTACTCCGACAGGCTCATGGAGTTTCCGCTGGGCCTGTTCGGCATCGCGCTGGCAACCGTAACGTTGCCTTACCTGTCGCGCCTCTGGGCTAACGAGGAGCAGCAGGCATTCTCAGCGACGCTCGAGTGGTCGATGAAGATCGCGATCCTGGTTGCCGTGCCCGCCGCGGCGGGCCTGATAATTCTTGCCGCGCCGCTCGTCGTAACGCTGTTTCACGGCGGCGAGTTCGATACGCGGGCCGTGCGCATGACCGCGCTGGCGCTGCAGGCATACGCCGTCGGGCTCGTGGGATTCTCGTTCGTCAAGGTGCTGGCGCCGGCGTTCTTCGCTCGCGAGGATACGCGCACGCCGGTCAAGATCGGCATCATCGCGTTGCTTGCAAACGTCGTCATCGGCAGCGCGGCAGCGTGGTACATGACGGCGCAGGGCATTGCCGGCCCGCACACCGGTCTCGCGGGCGCAACGTCGGTTGCTGCCGTGCTCAACGCCGCGCTGCTGTATCGCGGCCTGCGCCGGGCCAACATCATCCGCCACCGGCCAGGGTGGGCGGCACTGCTTCTGCGGGTCGTGTTCGCCAACGCCGCGATGATCGCGGTTCTCTGGCAGATGCACCGCGGGACGTCGTGGTGGATCGACGCGGTTCTCGCCGACCGCGTGGCGTGGCTTACGGCATCGGTCGTCGCGGGCGCCGGGACCTATTTCCTGTGCTTGCTGGTCCTCGGCCTGCGTCCCGCGCAGTTCCGCATGGGAACCGACTGACGTGCGCCTCGTCCGGCATCTGGCCGATCTTCCGTACGCCGAACTGGCTGCGGGCAGCGTCGTGACGATCGGCGCGTTCGACGGCATTCATCTCGGTCACCGCCAGCTGTTGCGGCGCGTGGTCGACGTTGCCGGGCAGTCCCGGATGCCTGCCGTCGTCATGAGTTTCGAGCCGACGCCCAAGGAATTCTTCATGGGCGACAGCGCGCCGGCACGGCTCATGCGGTTCCGTGAAAAGTACGAGGCGCTTGCCGAGCGCAGTATCGATATTTTCTTCTGTCCGCGCTTCGATGCGGCGATGCGGAATATATCGGCGGCCGCATTCATCCGCCGGATCCTCGTGCATGGCCTCAATACCCGCCACCTGGTTGTTGGCGACGATTTTCGGTTCGCACGGCGTCGCGAAGGGTCTCATGCGGATCTGCTGCGGGTCGCCCCGGCGCTCGGACTCGCGGTCGAACAGGTGCCGAGTATCATTGTCGAGGGTATTCGGGTCAGCAGTACCGCGATCCGCGAGGCACTGGCCGCAGGCGATATCGCGCGGGCGACAGCGCTGCTGGGCCGGCCGTATCGCATGTCGGGCCGCGTAGTGCGGGGCCGGACCGTAGGCCGGTCGCTTGGCTATCCGACGGCTAACGTGGATCTGCGCCGGCGCCAGAGCGCGGTGATGGGAATCTACGCGGTGCGGGTGCTCGGTCTGCCCGAGGGGCCGGTCGATGGCGTGGCAAGCGTAGGTACGCGGCCGACCTTCGACCTGGCGAAACCGCTGCTCGAGGTTCACTTGTTCGATTTCGACCGAGATATCTACGGTGCCTACATCCACGTGGACTTCATCGAGCACCTGCGCAACGAGGAGCGGTTCGGGACGGTCGACCAGCTGGTTGCGCAAATGCGCCGTGACGAAGAAAATGCCCGTGCAGCGCTGGCCAAACGAGCCGGCTGACCAGGAATCCAGACATGAACGAACCGACCAACACCTCGAACGCCCGATTTTTTGCCTGGCTCGCTGTCGCAGCGGTCGTCATCGTCGCCGACCAGGTTACGAAATGGGCGATCGTCGAGTGGGTGGCCCTCTATGAGAGGATTCCGCTCAACTCCTTCATCAACCTGACGCATCAACGCAACACGGGCGCTGCGTTCAGCTTCCTGGCCGACGCCGGCGGCTGGCAGCGCTGGTTTTTCGTCGTGCTGGCGGTCATCGTCAGCGTGGTGATCGCGGTGTGGTTATGGCGTATTCGCGACCAGCGGCAGGCCATCCTCGCGGCGGGCCTGGCGCTCGTCCTCGGCGGCGCGATCGGCAACCTGATCGATCGCGTGGCGCAGGGCTACGTGACCGACTTCATCCAGGTGTGGTTCGGCGACTGGGCGTTCCCGTCGTTCAACGTCGCGGACGCCGGTATCAGCGTAGGCGCCGCCTTCCTGATCATCGACGCGCTGTTCTTTTCAGGCCGCACAGGCGCGGCGGAGCCGCCGCCGACAGACCAGGATTAGGCAAAAAGATAAGGGACAGTTACCTTAACTCTGCGAAAAAGATAAGGGACAGTTACCTTAACTCTGCGAGTTAAGGTAACTGTCCCTTATCTTTTTGCCTTGTCTGGTCTGGTCTAGCGGGTGCGGGTCCAGCAGTCGGGGTCGGGCGACGAGGTCTTGTTGCCGCGACCGTCGATCGTGAACGTCGAGCACTTGCCGGCTTCGCTGCCGCCCTGCAGGTAGGTCGCGGTCGCCGTGAAATTACTCGCGTCGGCCGCCGTGACTTGCACGCGATAGTAACCGGTCTCGGTTGTCGCGGGGCTGGCCGAGAAACCGAGCTGCGTCATGTCGGCCGTGAACGTGTTGTTGTTGAGATAAAAGCGCTCCTGGTTGGTTGCCAGCATCAGGAGCGCCGCGCGGGCTTCGTTGCGCTTGGCGCGCGCCGTGAATTCCTGGTAGTTGGGATAGCCCACGGCGACGAGAATACTCAGCACGACGATCACGATCATGAGTTCGATCAGCGTCACGCCCCGCATGGATTTGCGCTTCTGCATACTTTTCATACCGTTGCCCGCCATTAACGTCGCTTAATGGTCGCGGTTCCGGGCGCAGGGCGCCCGGAACCACG
>JBFEJR010000023.1:0-40037 GCA_041553075.1 Woeseiaceae bacterium
GAACCCGCGACCCCCGGCGTGACAGGCCGGTATTCTAACCAACTGAACTACCGCTCCGAATCTGGTGGGTGCTGACGGGATCGAACCGCCGACCCTCGCCTTGTAAGGGCGATGCTCTACCAGCTGAGCTAAGCACCCTGTCCTCCCGGGTTTTTTCGCACCGCCGGAACCCAGGGTTCCAACGTGAAAAAGCCCGTAACCACGGGCTTTTTCGTAGCCTGTGCCCCGGAAGGGCGCGCTAGTTTACGGCATCCTTCAGGCCTTTACCAGCCTTAAATCCAGGAACATTCGACGCCGGGATCTGGATGGTTTCACCCGTGCGCGGGTTGCGTCCGGCACGCGCCGCGCGCGCCTTGACCGAGAACGTCCCGAAGCCGACCAGCGACACCGAACCGCCGTTGGCCAGCGTTCCCGTGATGCTGTCGAGGACGGCGTCTACAGCCTTCGTTGCGTCTGCACGCGACAAGCCAGCGCTACCTGCTACCGCGTCAATGAGTTCACCTTTATTCATGCTTTCACCCTAAGATTGATTGAAAGAGTTACACCAATCCAGCGAGCTCCCCCCTGAGAACCGCAATCCGCTGAATCACCAAGCGCGTCTCCGTGCAACCGCGCAGGGCTGCATCGTTTATACATACTGGCCTATTTTCGGTCAAATTCCGCATAACCATGCGGGTTTCAGGATTGTCGCGCCCTGCCCGCTCCGCCCTCGAACCAGCGCCGGGGCCGCGCCCGCCAGGCCATCTATTTCACTGGAGCTTCAAGTCGCTTGTCGTTGATGTTTCGATGATTAACGGCTCACCGGCGCCGCGCAGCCCACGCGGCGCGGGCGGGGCGCGGCCTTACAGGCGGTCGACTATCGCGGCAACACCGGTACGCAACGGATCCACGCAGGGCAATCCCGTTTGCGCCTCGTAGCGCAACAAAACCTCGGCGCCGGCGGCCTCCGGCAGCGCCGCCGTATTGACCGAAACGCCGACGAAACGTGCATCCCGGTTGGTCACGCGGGCCGCCCGCAGGTGCATGTCCATGGCGTCCTCCAGGCTTGGCAGCGGGTAGTCGGGCAGGCCCCGCATGTGGGGACGCCCCTCGACATGGCACATGACGAGGGCGTCCGGCTGCGTGCCGTGCACGAGCCCCAGCGTAACCCCGGCGAACGCCGGGTGCGCCAGCGAGCCCTGCCCTTCGACGATGTCCCAGTGATCGGGGTCGTTGCCGGGGGTCAGGCTCTCCGCCGCACCGGCAATAAAGTCCGCGACGACACAGTCGATCGCGAGTCCCGCGCCGCTGACCAGGATGCCGCATTGCCCGGTCGCGACGAAGCGCGCGTCGCGGCCGCGGGCGAGCATCTCTTTCTCGATGGCGAGCGCCGTGTACATCTTTCCCACCGAGCATTCCGTGCCCACGGTCAGCAGCCGCTTGCCCGGCCGTTTCCTGCCGGTTCCCGTCGCCAGGGTCCGGTCGGTATGGCGAACGTCGATCAGGCGCCGCCCCGTGTCGCGCGCCAGCGCTGCGACCTCGGGGATGCTGGCGAGCCGCTGGTGCATGCCGCTCGCGACATCGAGCCCGGCCTCGAGCGCCTCGAGGATCGCCGGAATCCATGCCTTCTCCAGGTAGCCGCCTTCGTTGTTGGCGCAGACGACCAGGGTCCGCGCGCCGCGTGCCACAGCCTCGGCAGGGTCGAGGCGCGGCAGCCCCTTGGTAATCGTGCAGCCGGGCAACGCCGTTTCGCCGAGGCACAGCTCGGGCCGCCAGGCGACGATGCTGTTGGCGATCTTCACGGTGAAGTGATCCGTGGCGCTGCCGAGAAACAGCAGGTAGGGCGATTCAATCTTCATGTAACGACTTCTCGAAGCGGACAAAGGTGCGCGCGCACCGGGCCCCGGCGCAGCGCTCGTAAAATGGCGCGTTGTCGGCCCACGCGATCACGGCGGCATCGTGTCCCTGCGCGCGGATGTCGTCAAGGCAGCGATGCAGCAGGATGCCGCCGATGCCCGTGCGCCGCGCGGCCGGCGCAACCCCCATCGGCCCGAACCCGCCCGTACCCAAGTTGTTCGCATCCCATGCCGCGAACCCGACGATCCGGCCGGCGTGCCAGGCGAGGTGCAGCGTCGGCGGCGCGTTGCGCAGCGCGGTCCCGGCTTCCGCCTGCCAGGCAGGCCAGTGCGCGTCGAGGAACGCGTGCAAAGCGGCCGCGTCGGCCGGTGCCGCGCGGCGCACGTCAACGCCTGCGGGCACTGTGCCCACCGTGCGCCCCGCAGTGAGATCGACCGCGAGGTTGAGCGCCTCGCCGACGCGCCGATAAGCGGCCGCCGCCGCGAACGCGAGCGCCGCCCCGTCGCGCGTATCGATGCCCGGGGTCAGGTAGTTCGGCGCGGCCTCCAGCAAGCGGATGCGGTGCGCCCCCTTCTTGGCCAGCCCGGTTTCCAGCGTATCGAGCAGCGCCCGGCCGATGCCCTGGCGCTGCCTGCCCGGGTCAACGGCCAGCAGCTTGACGTAGCCGCGGCCCGTGTCCCTGCGCAGTACCCCGACGCCGAAACCGGCAATTACTCCGGCGGTGACCGCGACCCGGGCCAGGTCAGGATCGAAGTCGTCATCGCCCCAGGTCTTCTCGTCGAACAGGGCCGCGGTCAGCCGGTCGTAGCGCGCGGCGCGGTTCCAGATTTCCAGCGCGGCATCGCGATCGTCGCGTCGCAGTTGACGGACCTCCACGGCCGGCTCAGTCCCTGCTGACCCGGAAGCGGCCCAGGTCGGGCGGGTGCGCACGCTCGCGCTGCAGCTCGATCTCGTAAATCGCCCTGCCCAACTCGCGCATGAACGGCAGGCCGACCTCGGCGTACTCGTAGGTGTCGTCGTTGAAGGTCTGGTTGGCGTTCGTGTAGATCGTCGCCGCGAGGATGAACTCGACGCCGTTGTCGAAATCGACGACGTACGCCGCATCGGTCAGGAAACCGTAGGCGTCGCCGACCTTGTTGAAGATCCGCACGTGGCCGGGAATGTCCTGCGCATTGCCGCCGTAGAGCAGGAACTTCACGTAGCCCTCGGGATAACGCGCCGCGTCCGCGTACTCGGGAATGCCGCTCTCCCCCGGGTACCCCGACATGTTGCGGTAGAGGAACGCGTAGTCGTCCGCGTCGAGGCCGAAGCGCATGCGCCCGTCGACCGCGTCCGGGAACATCAGCGCCTTGATGACGTCGTGCTGCGCCTGCAACGGGTAGGCGTTCTTGACCGCGAAGTCCTTGGGTCTCGACAGGCGCTCGCCGCCGACGATCTCGGCCGTGCCGAGCAGGATCGGAGCGGGCGCCGAAAAATCGGCGTCGCTGTAAGCGGCATCCTGTGCGAACACCACCGTGTCGCCGTCGACGAAGCGCACGGGTCCCGTGCGCCGGTTGGCCTCGGCGCCCAGCGTGATCTCGAGTCGATGCAGGATGCGGGTGCCGCCGAAACCCTTGTCTCGCAGGTTTTCGTTGAGTGCCTGCTGGCCGAGAAAGTCGTACAGGCGATTGAATGCCTGGTTGTCGCTGACCAGCAGTACCTCGCGCACATAGCGGCCCACCGACTTGCCCGCGGTCTCGTCGCCGACGAGCATGACCGTGTCGCGATCCAGCCCGTCGATGCCCAGAGCGTGCAGTTTCTCGAGCGCCAGCGCCGCGGCCGGCAGCTTGACCGTGCTTGCCGGGTAGAAATACTCGCCGGGATCGACGCGGTACCCGTACGAGCGGAACGACGGCCGGTTGTCCGCGTCCCGGTCGATCTGCGTGTAAAGGACCTGGACGCGATAGCGCGCCGGGTCGTCGAGCACCGTGGCAAAGTGCTGTGGCTGCGACTCCAGGAGGCGCTGCAGCGAGCCGTCCCACGTGTACGGCTTGCCGCAGCCCGCCGCCATCAGTGCGAGCAGCCCCGCCAGCAGGAGCCGGGCATCAGGCCACGCGCCGGATGTCGGCGCCCAGCGATGCCAGTTTTTCTTCGAGTCGTTCATAGCCGCGATCCAGGTGGTAGATACGATTGACCCGCGTTTCGCCGTCGGCCACGAGCCCCGCCAGCACCAGGCTGGCGCTCGCGCGCAGATCGGTCGCCATGACCTGCGCGCCGCTGAGCCCGCCGGGCTCGCCGCGCACGACCGCGACCTGCGACATCGGCGTAATGTCGGCGCCCAGGCGAACGAGTTCCTGCACGTGCATGAAGCGATTCTCGAAGATGCCCTCGGTGATGACGGAGGTGCCCTGCGCCTGCGTCATCAGTGCCATGAACTGCGCCTGCAGGTCGGTCGGGAATCCCGGGTACGGCGAGGTCGTGATATCGGTCGCCGTCCAGCCGTCGCATTCGCCCACCGAAATCGAGCGCTCGCCCGTCGTGATGTCGAAGCCGCATTCCTGCATCTTGTCGGTCAGGGCTTCGAGGTGCGCGGGCACGCAGTCCTCGACCGTGACCGCGCCGCCCGTGATCGCGCCCGCGATCAGCAGGGTCCCGGCCTCGATGCGGTCGGCCACGATCGTGTGGCTGGCGGGGCGCAGCTCGTCAACGCCCTCGATCGAGATGACGCTCGTCCCCTCGCCCTCGATGCGCGCACCCATGGCGCGCAGGTAATGCACGAGGTCGACGACCTCGGGCTCCTTGGCCGCGTTTTCGAGGATCGTCGTGCCCCTCGCGAGCACGGCCGCCATCAGCGCGTTCTCGGTGCCGCCCACGGTGAGTTTCTCGAACAGGATGCGCTCTCCGACCAGCCGTTTGGCTCGCGCGATGACGTAGCCGCCCTCGATCTCGATCTCGGCACCGAGCTTGCGCATCGTGTCGACGTGCAGGTCGATCGGCCGCGAGCCGATCGCGCAGCCGCCCGGCAGACTGACGCGCGCCTCGCCGTACCGCGTCAGCATCGGGCCGAGGCACAGGATGCTCGCGCGCATCTTGCGCACCAGGTCGTAGGGCGCGACGGGCTCGGCCGGCTCGGCAACGCGCACCTTGAGGCGGTTGCCTTTGCGATCGATCTCACAGCCCAGCGCCTCGAGCAACAGGTCGGTCGAGTCGATGTCGCGCAATTCGGGCACGCGATCGAAATTGTGCTCGCCATCGGCGAGCAGCGAGGCGAACAGGACCGGCAACGCGGCATTCTTGGCGCCGCTCGTGGCGACGTTGCCGGACAGTCTGCTGCCGCCCGTGACGATGATTGAATCCACTTCAGTCCCCTGTCGGTTGGGAGTCCTTGCGCCCGAAGCCCGCATCGAGCGGAATCAGGGCGACCACGATGAAGGATGGGATTGTCGCAAGGAGTACCCAGACAAAAAAGAGCCGATACCCCAGGAGCTCCTGCAGCCAGCCGCTGACGAGGCCCGGCAGCATCATGCCGAGCGCCATGAAGCCCGTGCAGATCGCGAAATGCGCGGTGCTGTGCGCGCCGCGCGACACGTAGATCATGTAGAGCGTGTAGGCCGTGAAGCCGAAGCCATAGCCGAACTGCTCGATGCCGACGGCAATGTTGACGAGCAGGAAGCTGTCGGGGCGCAGCACCGCCAGCGCGATGTAGACGGCGTTCGGGATGTTGATCGCGGCTGCCATCCACCACAGCCAGTACCGGAGTCCGTGGCGCGCCGCGAGCATCCCGCCCGCGATACCGCCGAGGGTCAGCATCAGTATCCCGACGGTCCCGTACACGAAGCCGACTTCGGCCGTGCCGAGCTCCAGGCCGCCGGCGCTGCGCGCGTCGAGCAGGAACGGGGCGGCGAGCTTGACGAGCTGCGCCTCGGCCAGCCGGTACAGGAGCAGGAAGGCCAGGATCCTGCCGATGTACCGGTTGCGGAAGAAGTCGGCGAAGGTCTCGATGAACTTCGCCAGCAGGCTGCGCAGCGTGGCGGCGCTGCCCGGCACGTCGGCAGCGACGCGCGGCAGCACGTAGCGGTGCCAGGCGAAGAGTGCGAGGTAGATCGCGGCCAGCAGGTAGAACGCGATGCTCCAGGCGAGCGGGACGTTGCCGGTGGAAGACTCGAGATAACCGGCGACCATCACGAGCAGGCCCTGCCCCGTGATCATCGCGAGCCGGTAGAAGGTATTGCGAATACCGACGAACCAGGCCTGGTCGTGATCGTCGAGCGACAGGATATAGAAACCGTCTGCCGCGATATCGTGGGTCGCCGAGCTGAATGCGACGAGCCAGAAAGCGGCCAGCGTGTAGCGGAAGAAGTTATCGGCCGGGATCGCCAGCGCCACCGCGGCGAAGGCGGCGCCGATGAGCAACTGCATCGCCACGATCCACGCACGGCGCGTCGCGAGCAGGTCGACGAGCGGACTCCACAGGGGCTTGATGATCCATGGCAGGTACAGCCAGCTCGTATAGAACGCGATCGCCGCGTTCGAAATGTCGAGTCGCTTGTACAGGATCACCGAGACCGTCATGACCGCGACGAACGGCAGTCCCTCGGCGAAGTACAGGCTCGGTATCCACGACCACCGGCTGCGCGCGGGCGACGTCACGACGACGCCAGCAGCCGTTTGCGCGCCATCAGGACACAGCCCTCGACCGGCTCGCTGACGACCGTGAACGCCCGCGGATCGAGGCCGAGGTCGCGCAGCTTGCCGCGCAGCACGTCGCGGTACAGGCCGCTCTTGCAGACGATGCCGCCGGCCGCCGCCAGCGGCACGTCCCGGGGAAAACCGAGCCGGGTGGCGTTCGCGTGCACCAGTTTCGCGGTGCTCGCCGCGGCCGCATCAACGATGGACAAAGCGACCTCGTCGCCATCCTCGGCGGCATGCAGCATGACGGGCGCCAGGGCGGCAATCTCACGGCGCACGTCGACGGCCTGGTCGAGCCGCAGCAGCATCTCGCGCGGATTCTCGGTGCCGAGCCGCTCGAGGACCCGCTCGACCAGCACGGTCGCCGGCCCGATGCCGTCCACGGCGTCGGCAACGGCCGCCAGCGCGCGCCGGCCGAGGTCGTAGCCGCTGCCGGTATCGCCGAACCAGTGTCCCCAGCCGCCGGTGATTGAACGGCTGCCGCCGCGATCGACGCCGATGGCTACCGACCCCGTGCCCACGATCAGGGCGATGCCCTCGCCCTCCGGGATACCCATCGCCAGCACCGGATCCGCGTCGTGCACGATGTCGACCGCGGCCGCCAGTTTGCGGCGCGCAGCCCATTCGGCCACGAAGGCCTGGACGTCGGGCAGGGAACTGCCCGCGAGGGCGAGCACCGCGTAGGCGACGCGTTCCCCGTCAGCACCCGCATCGCGCAACGCGGCATCGACCGCCACGTTGAGATTGATCTCGGCGTGCGCGCGGCCCACGGCGCGCACGTTCGACGGGCCGCCGAAACCCTCACCCAGCGGCTCCAGCGAGCCGTCGTCGGCAACCGCCGCGACGCGCACGGCCGTCTTCGAGCCGCCGCCGTCAGCACCGAGCACGAGCCTACGCATCGTCGCCCAGCGCGATCCGCAGGCGGCCGCCGGCCGCCGCGAGGCGTTGCCGCGCATCCCCGGCATCGATCCCGAGCCGCGCGACCAGGATCGCCGTCTTCAGTTCCCCGCCACAGAGTGCCAGCAGCTCCCCGGCACGCGCCTCGTCGAGGTTCGACAGCCGCTGCAGGATCCTGCGCGAGCGGGCCACGAGCTTGTCGTTGCTCGCCTGCAGGTCGACCATCAGGTTGCCGTAGGTCTTGCCGAGGCGCACCATCGCGCCCGTGGTCAGCGTGTTGAGCACGAGCTTGGTCGCCGTGCCGGCCTTCATGCGCGTCGACCCGGCAAGCACCTCGGGGCCGACGACGACGGCGATCGCCAGGTCGGCGTGGGCAGCGACCGGCGCGTCGGCGTTGCAGGTCAGCGCGATCGTTGCGGCGCCCGCGTCCCGCGCCGCGTCCAGCGCCGCGGTGACGTAGCCGGCCGTGCCGCTCGCCGTAATCCCGACCAGCACGTCGCCGGCCGACAACGAAATGCCGCGCAGGTCGTCGACGGCCGCTTCGCGCCGGTCTTCCGCGCCCTCGACGGCATGGCGCAACGCGTGGTCGCCGCCCGCGATCAGCCCGATCACCTGCCCGGGGTCCGCACTGAAGGTCGGCGGGCACTCGGACGCATCGAGCACGCCGAGACGGCCCGACGTCCCGGCGCCGACGTACACGAGCCGGCCGCCGCCGGCGAGGCGCTCGGCAACGAGGTCGACGGCCGCCGCGATCGATTCGGCCGCGGCCGCCACCGCCGCCGCCACCGTGGCGTCCTCGGCATTGATCAGGCGCACGAGGTCGATGGTACTCAGCCGGTCCAGGTCGGCCGACGCGGGATTGACGGCTTCGGTTGTCAACTTCTCGTACATTGCTCTACTGTGTCCTCACTATGACTCGTCGCTTCCTGATCGTTTCCTGCCTGCTGCTCGCGCCGCTGCTCGCGGGCCCCGACAAGGTCCTGACCGGCGTCGACGTGCTCGAGCGCGAAGGTTTCGAAGAACTGGCCGGGCAACGCGTCGGCCTCGTCACCAATCATACGGGGCGAACGCGCGACGGGCGCAGCACGCTGCGCGTACTGCATGCCGCGCCCGGCGTCGACCTCGTACGCGTCTTCACGCCCGAGCACGGACCGCGGGGACAACTCGACGCCGCCCGGGTCGACGACAGCGTCGACCGGCGCACCGGGCTCCCGCTGGTCAGCCTGTACGGCGAACATCGCCGGCCGACGGCCGCGATGCTCGCCGATCTCGATACGCTGGTTTTCGATATCCAGGACATCGGCACGCGGTTCTACACCTACATCTCGACAATGGGCAACGCGATGCTCGCGGCGGCCGAGCATGGCCAGCGCTTCGTCGTGCTGGATCGCCCCAACCCGATCAACGGCCTCGCCGTGGCGGGCCCGGTTCTCGATGACGGCAAGCAGTCGTTCGTCGGCTTCCATCCCCTGCCCGTGCGCCACGGCATGACGGTCGGCGAGCTGGCGCTGCTGTTCCGCGAAGAGCTTGGCCTCGATCTCGACCTGCACGTCGTGCCGCTCGATGGCTGGACGCGCGATGCCTGGTTCGATGCGACGGGCCTGAGGTGGGTCAGCCCGTCCCCGAACATGCGCAGCCTCGCCGCGGCGACGCTGTACCCCGGCATCGGGCTGCTCGAAACGACCAATGTCTCCGTCGGCCGCGGCACCGCGACGCCGTTCGAGTTGATCGGCGCGCCGTGGATCGACGCCGACGCCCTCAGTGCCAACCTGCGCGGCATGGGGTTCGCCGGCATCGAGATCACGCCGGAGCACTTCACGCCCGACGCCAGTACCTTCGCCAATGAAGCCTGCCACGGCGTGCGTTTCAAATTGACCGATCACGATCGTTTCGACCCGCTGGCCCTCGGTTTCGCGATAGCGACGCTCCTGCAGCGCGACTATCCCGGGCAGTGGCAGTCCGCGAACTACAATCGCCTGCTCGGCCACGACGCCGCGTTCGCTTCGCTGCTCGCGGGCGGCACGGTCGCCGACATCGAGGCAAGCTACCGCGACGGCCTGGCTGATTTCCTCGACCGGCGCGCCCCGTACCTGCTCTACGACTGACCTCATCGCGGCGCTCCGAGCGCATCGAGGAGCGCGCGCCGCTGCGCCGCCACCCAGTCGTAGTAGTCGCGCAACGCGAGCCGTGCGGCGGCGGGCTCATCGAGCAGCACGGTCACGTTCGCGTGCATCTGCAGTATCGACGCCGGGCAGCTCGCGGTGACGGGGCCCTCGACGAGCCGGTGCACGGCCTCCGCCTTGCCGTCACCGGTTGCCAGGAGCAGGATGCCGCGCGCGTCCATGATCGTCCCGATGCCCATCGTGATCGCCAGCTGCGGCTGGGTCGCCGGATCGTCGAAGTACTTGCGGTTGGCCGCGATCGTCTCGCGCGTCAGCGTCTTGATGCGGGTGCGCGACGCCAGGCTCGACGCCGGCTCGTTGAAGCCGATGTGCCCGTTCGCACCGACGCCCAGCACCTGCAGGTCGATGCCGCCGCTCGCCACGATGCGCGCCTCGTAAGCGGGACCGACCGGCCGCGGGTCGGCGCCCGGCGGACAGTCGGGCAGGAAGGTATTGGCCGGGTCGATGTCGACATGCCCGAACAGCTCGCGGTCCATGTAGGCGCGGTAGCTGCCCGGCGCACCCGGCTCGAGACCGATGTACTCGTCGAGATTGAACGTCGTCACGCCGCGGAACGACAGCCCCTCCTCGTGGTGCTCGCGGACCAGCTCACGGTACATCGCGCGCGGTGTCTGTCCCGACGCCAGCCCGAGCACCGCGGCGGGCTTCTGCCGCAGCAACGCGCTGACGCGCTGCGCGCCTGCCCGTGCCACCTCGTCACTGTCTGCGAGAATGATGACGTCCATCTCAGTTATAGCGCTCCACCTGTCCGTCAATGATGCTGCAGGCCACCTCGAGGTCGTCATCCAGCGCCAGCAGGTTGGCGACGTAGCCCGGCGCGATGGCGCCGTATCGATCGCCAACACCGAGCGCGTTGGCCGGGTACGCGGAGGCCATGCGGACCGCTTCGTGAAGATCCACGAGGCCGCTGCCCACCATGTACCGGACCGCGTCGATCATGCCGATATCGCTGCCGGCCAGCGTGCCGTCTGCGGTGATGCAGCGCCCGCCCGTTGCCGTGATCGTCACCCCGTGCAGGTCGAAGTGCGTCGTGCGGGACCCCACCGTCGGCATCGCATCGGTCACCAGGAACACGCGCCCGCGCGGCTTGGCGCGCAACGCAATGCCGAGGGCGGCCCGGTGCACATGGTGTCCGTCGGCGATGACGCCGGCGAAGGTCTGCGGGTCATCGAGCGCGGCCCCGACGACGCCGGGTTCGCGGCTTTGCAACGGCGACATGGCGTTGAAGAGGTGCGTGAACCCCGCGAGGCCGCTGTCAATCGCCGCGCGCACCTCGTCGTAGGTCGCCGCGCTGTGACCCGCGAAGACGCGGACACCGCGATCGCGCAGTGCGCGGATCGACCCGCTCGGCACCCTCTCGGGCGCGAGCGTGACGAGCGTCGGCCCCGCCTCGAGCGAGCACAACAACTCCAGGGCCTGTTCGTCCAGATCCCGCAGGCGCGCCGCGTCATGCACCCCGCGGCGTGCGGGATTGAGGTGCGGCCCCTCGAGGTGAATCCCGAGAATGCCGGGCACGCCCTGCTCGATGGCCGCGCGGACCGCGGCGATGCCCGCGCGCATCGTGCCGGCGTCGTCGCTGATCAGTGTCGGCAGGCAGGCCGTCGTGCCGCGGGGCCGGTGTGCCCGCATCATCGTCTGCAGCGTATCGACCGTGGGTGCGTCGTTGAACAGCGCGCCGCCGCCGCCATTGACCTGCAAATCGACGAACCCGGGCACGAGCAGCAGCCCGCCGAGATCGACGGTGTCGTCGACGTCACGCAGCGCGCCCGGGTCCGCGGTGACGTTCTCGATGCGACCCGTGTCGATGACGACGCCGTGTCCCGGCCGCTCGCCAGCCGTATCGCCCAACCTGCAATTTACGATCGCCAGCCTCACCGTGCCGCCTCCAGGGTATGCCCCGCCAGCCTACCAGCAACGAAGGTCGTGATTGAGCCGAGCAGCGCATACCATGCCCAGTGCATCGCGGTCGTGTAGGCCACGGTCGACAGGACCGCCACGCCGACGACGAAACCCGTCAGCGCGGCGCGCTGGCGCACGCGTGGCGCGAACACGCCGAGGAAATACAGCCCCAGCACCGGGCCCGCCGCGAAGCCGCTGATCTTGAGCACGTTGGCCACAATGCTCTCGTTGGTCACGAGCAGGCCGAAAGCGAGCGCAATGCCGGTCTGGACGAGTCCGAAAACGACGGTAGCGGCGCGGCTCGTGCGCAGCTTCGTCGCCTCGTCGGGCGGAACGGCACGGAGCGGCAGCCAGATGTCGTTGATGAACGCCGCCGCCGACGAGTTCAGCGAACTCGAGAGCGTGGACATGGCGGCCGCGAACACGGCAGCCAGCGTCAGCCCGAGCAGGCCGACGGGCATGTAGTGCACGATGAAATACGCGAACAGCTGGTCGTTGCGCAGCGCGGCGTCGTGGCCGCCGAGCACGCTCGCGAGCCCGACACCGATGAGAAGAAACAGGGCGAACTGCAGGAGCACGATGAAGCCGCTGAGGCCCAGGGCGAGGGACGCCTGTCCCCGGCTGCGTGCCGACAGGTAGCGCTGCACCATCATCTGGTCGGTGCCGTGCGTCGCCGCCGTGAGGAACGCGCCACCCGCAAGGCCCGCCCAGAACGTCATGCCCGGCTTCGCCAGGTTCCAGTCGAAATCGAACAGGCGCAGCTTCTGCTCGTCCTGGGCGAACGCAAGCAGCGCCTCGAACCCTCCCGGCGTCACGTCGACGATCAGCGACGCCGCGGCCGCCGCGCCGAGCATGTAGATCACGAACTGGATGCAGTCGTTCCAGATGACCGAGCGCGCCCCGCCGATGAACGTGTACACGATCGTGACGATGCCGATGGCGATGACGCTGATGCCGAGATCCAGGCCGAGGACGATTTGCAGCACGAGCGCCGTCAGGAACAGGCGCAGCGCGTCGCTGGCGTTGCGCGTCAGCAGGAACAGGCTCGATGCGAGGCGCCGGCTGAGCGTGCCGAAGCGGGTTTGCAGTACCTCGTAGGCTGTGAACGGCTGGCCGCGAAAATACAGCGGCAGCAGGACCAGGATGACGCCGATGCGCCCGACGATGTAGCCGAAGGTGATCTGCAGGAAGGTCAGGTCGCCGCCGGCGGCCGCCGCGAGGCCCGGGATACTCAGGAACGTCACGGTACTCGTCTCGGTCGCCACGATCGAGAGCAGCACCGCGCCCCAGGGCAGCGAGCGGTCGCCGAGGAAGTAGCGGGCCGCCGTTTGCCTGCCGCGCCCGAGCCATACGCCGAACGCGAGCACCGCCAGCATGTAGGCGATCACGATAGCCGCGTCGATGCCGCCGATGCTAATCGACACGCGGACTCCCGAGGGTCACGACATCGTCGTAGACGCGCGTCTCGAAGCGCTGCAACTCGCCCGCCGCGTCCGTCACGGGGAACACGTACACGGGTTCGAGGCGCGCCTGCCAGTTGCCGTCTTCGTCCCGGCCCACGCGCACGTCGAGATGCCCGTAATGCCTGCCGCCATCGAGCAACACGCCGGCATCGCTCCAGCGCTCCGGCGCGTCGAGGTGCGCGAGGAACACGCGCTGCGGATTGAACGCGAGCGGATCGGGCCCGCGCAGGCCATCGCCGGCGATGCCGACCGTGAAAAAGTGCACGGCATGGGAAGCGGTGCTCCCGTCGGCGCGTTGTTCGTAACCCTCGACGATCGAATGTTCGTACATCTCGTCGTGGCCGTTGAACACGGCATCGACGCCGTACGTAAGGAACAGCGGCGTGAGCGCCCGTAGCGGCAGCCCCGAGGAGAAGTTCCGATCCTCGTCGAGTCCCGGCGCCCTGCCATGAATGCCGGACGAATACGGTGCCGGGTGAAACATCACGAACGTAAACGCCCGGTCGCGCTGCGCCGTGGCCAGCGCGGTTTCGAGCCAGGCGTACTGCGGCGAGCCCGGCGCCCAGTCGGGCGCGGTACCGTCGAGGTACCAGTTGGTGTCGTTCGCCGAACGCTCGGGGAGGCCGTTGTTGACGTCGATCACGACGAGCGCGACCGGGCCGTGCTCGTACACGTAATAAGGCTCGCGAGCGAAGTAACTGCGGTACTTGGCAAGCGCCCGCGACGTTCCGGCCGGCTTGTAGCCGCCGAGTTCGCCCGGCCCCCCGTAGTAATCGTGATTCCCGAGCGCGGGCACGACGGGGACCGCCGCGGCCACGGTCGCGTGGTATCGCCAGAACTCGTCCCAGTCGCGCTGCTCGCCGCCCGACTCGACCAGGTCGCCCGCGATCGCGATGAACTCGGGTTGTTTCGCCGCGATGGCCTCGAGGTTGGCCGCGTAGCCGGTCGCCTGGTCGACAGGGTAACGCCGCTCGTCCTGCCCGCGCGCCGGCCACGCGACGCGGGCGCCGGCCGACTCCGGCTCGGTTTCGACATCGGCAAGAACGACAAAATGCGCGCTGCTCGCGTCCGGCGTGCGCAGGGCCAGCGGCGCCTCGGCGCCGTCCTGTCTTACCGTGAGTGCGTAGTCCGATCCCGGCACCAGACCGTCGATCGTGACGCTCTGCCGCCAGGGGACCGGGCCCGCTTCGTCGAGGTCGCCGTACTCCGCCAGGTGGTAGGCGAGCTCGCAGGCGCGGCGGGGCTCGCCGGCCAGGATCCGGCCGTCCGGCATCCGCAGGCTGCCCGGGTTGCCCGATGCGGAAAACCAGGTGACCGTCGCCTGCGACGAGGAGACGCGGGCGATGTAGGGGGAAACGCGAAAGGCCGTCGCTGCGGCAGCCGCCGGCCTCGCCGCCGCATCGCTGTAGGCGGCCACGCGCGCATGCCAGCCCGGCAGCCAGCGCGCCTCGTTGCGCGCGGGCGGCGCGTTGGCGACGCGCAGCGCGAGACGCTCCGCCGTGGCGCGGGCAAAGTGCTCGACGAGCGCCGCATCTTCGATCGATCCCGTGGCCGCCATGTCGCCAAGCACCTGCACGAGCCCCCACCCCTCACCCGCGTAGCGCTCGCGCGGGTTGCTGCCGATGCCTTTGAAGTTGTAGTAGTCGATCACGGCGAACAGCCCGCGCGGCGTCGCCAGCAGGCGTTGCAGCAGCGCGGTCAGCGCGTCCTTGCCATCGACCTCGAGCGCGTTCCAGCGGGCCGCGAAACTCGCGACGATGAAGCGTGACTGCTCGGGCGCGGTCTGTGCGAGCCAGGCGCGCAGCGCGGCGACGCGATCGCTGTCGTAGGCCGCGTCGAAGCTCGCCTTGTCGGGCCAGGGCGCAGGGGGCACCGTCTCGCCCGCCAGCCAGTCCGGCACCGGGGCGCATTCGTCGACCTCGCCCTTGACGTACTCGAGCATCCGCGGGAACGACTCGTCGAACGGCGCGTCGACGCCCTCCGGGAACCAGATGAAATGACCGATCCCCATGGAGGGGAAGTCCTCGCCCTCGTTCCAGTGCGCCAGGAATCGCAGCTTGCCGCCGGTCTCGTTGGTGAAGATACGGCCCGCGATCCAGTAATAGTCCGCCTCTCGCAACCCGGGCATCTCGAGCTGTGTCGCCGGCTCGTCGCGGGGGCAGGCCGCCAGCAGCAACGCGAGAAGCGCCAGGGCGAAAGCAAGAACGCCATGCTTCCGCCTGTCCCCGAAATACGGGTCAGGCGAAAGCATGGCGCGTTCGAACATGAAACGCTGTGTTACCGGCGTTTAGTTGAACAGGTACTTCAACTGCAGCTGCAGACGACGCGGCCTGTAGTAGCTGCGCGGCTCTCCGTAGGTCGACGAACTCAGGAACGGGTTGATGTCGTAGCCCGTCTGGTTGTCGAAGACGTTGTAGACGTCGAGGCGCAGCTGCAGGCCGTGCAGGTCCGCAAACCGGAAGTCGTGCGTGTAGTTCAGGTCCAGCTGCCAGTGCGACGGACCGGTACGCGAGCCGGCCGGCTCGGAGTAACGGTTCGTGCTGCTCGAGAAGCCGTAATACAACCCGTCCCAGGTCTCCCAGGGTTCGCCCGACTGGTACAGCAGGTAGGCGCCGAAGCGGCCGTCCCACGGGGCGATGTACGAACCATAGAGCTTGAGCACATGGCGGCGATCGCCCTTGAGGTTGCCTTCCTTGAAGTTCCACAGCTGGCGTCCCACGCCGTCGGCCAGGTTGGACGAACCGATGAACAGCGCAGCATCGTTACCGGACGACGTGTTGTCCTGGTCGAAGTTGCCGTAGTAGTGGCTCCAGGTATACGAGCCCTTCAGCCACCAGGCGTCCCTGGTCCATTCCAGTTCCGTGCTGACTTCCCAGTACTTGGTGAAGCCGCCGTCGAGTTTCGCGATGACGTAGCTCGACCCGCCGATCTCGTTGCGGATCGCCGTGAAGTAGTCGTCCGGGATGTATGGCTCCCGCGGCACCCAGTCAGGCACGTCGTCGTAATTACTGCGCGTGTAGTTCCAGGTGTCTTCCCAGAAGTCGCCGCCGCGACGGTGGCGCACATGGGCCCGGAGCGATACCTCGTCCGACAGATCCTGTACCGTACCGACGAGGTATTCATCCACGTAGCGCGGCTCCAGGCCATCCTGGAACCACTTGCCCGAGGACGAAGCCCGTTCCTGGCCGTAGATCCAGTCGCCGTTCTCGTCGAAGTACGCATCGACGATCGGGCGCAGGTTGCGATCCCAGGAGGCAGCGCGCGCCAGCGACGAGGCCGGCGGATTGTACTTCGCGTAGTTCGCGTAGACCGAGGCCGATTCCGAGTAGTCCCACGAAACGCCGAGTCGCGGCTGGATCATGTCCTGCCAGTCGACCTCGTACATCTTGTAGGGATTGCCGGGCGCCACTTCCAATCCCGTCACCGGGTTGTCCGGGTTCGGCCGCAGGCCCTGGCCGTACAGGACGTCGTTGCTGATCAGCACGCCGATGTTGTAGGTCCAGTCGCCCCTCGTGATCGTGTCGTTGATCTCGATGCTCTGCAGCTCCGAGCTCGAGTAGATCGAGCGGACCAGGCTGGCACCGGTCTGCAATGACTGCGGAATCGTGGCCTGGAAATACGGGAAGATCGTCGCATCGTCGATTCCGTCGCCGTCCGTGTCGACATCGACGCCCGTTACACCGCCCGGAACCTCGATCGTGCCCCAGGCGTTCGAATTGCGTACCAGGTCCTCGGCGACTTCTTCCCACTTGTAGCCAATATGCAGGTCATGCGTCGCGTCGCCGACATACAGCGTGTGATCGTAGGCGATTTCGAAGCTTTCCCTCGTATAGGTCGTGCTGTCGATCTGGGGGTAGCCGCCAACACGCCCGCCGCCGCAGCCGGGTTCGCCAAAGGCGCAGCTGTCATAGCTGTAGGTATCGATGATCGGCTGGACGAATGCGTTGAAGAGCGCGTCGTTGGCGTCGTCGTCGCCGTCGGTCGCGTCGCGGTACGTCGGGACCGCGAAGTACCCCATCATGTCGAGATTGCCGACATCGAGATTGCCACCGTCCTGGGGAACCAGGCTGAACAGCGTATCGGGCACCGATGAACCGGTCTCCTCCCAGTCTACGTACTTGAAGCTCAGCGCATTGTCGTCGCCGACGTTCCACAGACCTTCGAATATGAGCATGTCCTGGGTCGCCTCGCCGCCCAGCGACGTCGTGGGGTTCGAGGTCCCGCCAATCGAACCGTTGTCGATTTCGCGATCCGACGTGCGATAGCTGACGTCGAGCAGGACGTCTTCCGTCAACGAGAACGTCAGCTTGCCGAAGTACTCGTCACGCAGGTTCTCGTAGTCCCCGACCGCACCGTAGGCGTTGGCCGAATTGGCGCGCGTGCGCTCCGGGCGGTAGAACGAGGTGTAGAAGTACAGGCGGTCCCTGATCAGCGGGCCGCCGACGTTGGCGGTTATCCAGGTACGGTCTTCGTCGTAAAGAAGCGCACTGGCCGTTTCCCGTTCCTGGTCGCTGGTCATGCCGGACGATTGCAGCTGGTATCCGACCTCGGCACGGAACTCGTCGGTACCGCGCTTCGAAATCGTGTTCATCGTGAAGCCGCCCGAGCGATTGAAGCCGATGGCCTTGGCACCGCCGCGCACGACCGTGATCTGCGCGATGTCATGCGAGGCCGGTTCGCTGGCCAGCACACCAAACAGCGGCAGCGACACATCGACGCCGTCGAACTGGTAGATGTTGTCCTGCCCGGAGCCGCCTGCGCTGGGACCGCGTACGTCGAACTCGGTGTACTGCACGCCGGGGATCAGCTTCATCATGTCGCGGTAGTCCTGGCCGGTCGGGATCGCGTCGATCGTCTCCGCGCTGATCGCGCTGCCGAGAGATCCTTGCGTGACCGCCGAGACCATCTGCTCGCCCCGGACGATGATCTCTTCCATCGCCTCGCCGGAAATGACGTCGAGTGCGGCCGTCTGCTGCAGCAGGACGAGCACTTCGCGCGTTTCCGAGCTGCCGTCGGCAAACTGGAAGTCGACCGAGTAGCGCCCGGGCGGCAACAGCCGGATGCGATAACGCCCGTTGTCGGCCGTCGTCGTACTCCGGGACTGGGGCAGTACGTTACTGCTCGCCTCGATCGTGACGCCGCCGATGCCGTTGCCGGCTGCGTCCGTTACCCGGCCGGAGATATCACCCGTCTGCTGGGCGGCGGCAGGCGCAGCAAGTAACAGCAGCGCCACGGTGACGCCGGCGAGATTGAATGCATACTGAAGTAGGCGACCCGCGTGGAATGGCACGCGTCCCTTTTTAAACAAGGTCATGTTGTGCTCCCCTGACGTATATTGGATTTCTTGACTATGTCAGCCCCGTACGGCATAAAATATCATCGAGCGAGCAAAAGTAAAGAATTTTTTATTCCTCGCAGAACCTGGTCCCTCAACCACCCGATTCACGCCGATGTCACGCCGTACAGTTACCCTTTTTACCAGCATTGCGCTGGCTTTGGCCACCAGTGCGTGCTCGCCGGTCACGCGCAGTATTTCGGCCAACCAGAACAGCCGCGTCAGCATCATCGTCATTCACCACACGACGGCGAATTTCGGAAGTTCCCACAACGTCCTCGTCAACCCGTCGTCGCGGCCCGTGAGCTCCCATTACCTGATCCCGGAGCCGGATGACGAGACCTATCCGAGGTCGAAGCTGCGCACTTATCAGCTCGTCGATGAGAATCGCCGTGCCTGGCATGCCGGCGTCAGTCACTGGGCCGGCAAGGACGGCATCAACGACCAGTCGATCGGCATCGAACTCGTGAACCGGACCTGGTGCCACGCGAGCCGGAACAGCACCGACCCGGATACCGGCGAGCGCGAGCGCATCTGCTTCTACCCGGATTTCGACGACGGCCAGCTCGCCCTGCTCACGGACCTGCTCGGCGACATTCTCGAGCGTCACCCCGACATCCGGCCGACGCACATCGTCGGGCACTCGGACGTGGCGCCCGATCGCAAGATCGACCCGGGCCCGCGGTTTCCGTGGCAACGGCTCGCGAAGCTCGGTTACGGCGCCTGGTTCGACGACGAGACCGTAATCCGCTACTGGGAGCGCTTCCTCGCGGAGCCGCTGCCGCTGCTCAACATCCAGAAGGCCCTCGCGACCTACGGTTATGGCATCGAACCATCGGGGGAGAACGATAAGAACACGCGCAACGTCCTGCGCGCTTTCCAGCTGCATTTTCGCCCGTACCGCGTCACGCAGGAGATCGACGCAGAAACCAGCGCCATCCTGTTCGCGCTGATCGAGAAGTATTATCCGGGGCAACTCGAGGAGCTGCTGCTCGTCGAGGAGCCGCCCATCATCCCCGGCGAGGAAACGGAGGTCGCGCCGGACACCGAGGCCACATCATGAAGATCAAAGGCTTTGAGCTCGGCAAGCTCAAGGTACCCCTGAAGACACCGTTCAAGACGGCACTGCGTTCCGTCGACCACATGGAAGACGTCGTCGTCGTCCTCGAAACGGACACGGGACATCGCGGCTTCGGCAGCGCCCCGGCGACCGCGGTCATTACCGGGGAAACGCACGGTTCGATCATCGAGGCGATTCGCACCGTGATTCTGCCCGCGATCCACGGCGAAGATATCCGCAATCTCAATCACATTGTCGAACTCATCCAGAATTCGATGTTCAAGAATTTCAGCGCCAAGGCCGCGGTCGAGGTCGCCGTCTACGACCTGTTCGCGCAGTCGTTCAAGGCGCCGCTCTACCAGGTGCTCGGCGGCGGCGAACCCCTGCTGTCGACCGACATCACGATCAGCGTCGACTACATCGACAAGATGGTCCGGGATGCGGTCGCCGCAGTGGACAGCGGCTTCGAGACGCTCAAGATCAAGGTCGGCAAGGACCTGCGCGTCGATATCGAGCGCGTCAAGGCCGTGTACGCGGCGGTCGGCGACAAGGCCTTGCTGCGGCTCGACGCGAACCAGGGCTGGACGCCGAAACAGACCGTCAGCGCGCTGCGCGAACTCGAGAGCAGTGGCATCGAGCTCGAGTTCGTCGAGCAGCCGGTGCGCGGCGACGACGTCGAGGGGATGCGCTACGTAACCGAGCGCGTCTCGACCCCGGTCATGGCCGACGAGAGCACCTTTGGCCCGAAGGAAGTCATCGAGCTGATCCAGATGCGCGGCGCCGACATCATCAATATCAAGCTCATGAAGACGGGCGGCATCTCCAACGCCATTCGCATTGCCGACATCGCGGCGATCTACGGCGTGACCTGCATGATGGGCTGCATGCTCGAAACGAGCATCGGCGTGTCGGCCGCGGCTCACGTCGCCGTGGCGAAGTCCAGCAGTATCACGCGCATCGATCTCGATGCGCCGTCGCTGGCAACGATCAACCCGGTCGCGGGCGGCGTGCGCTTCGACGGCCCGGAGATCTCGATCTCGGATGCCCCCGGCCTCGGTATCGACAACATCAGCGAATTGTCGATGCTGCGGTTCGACAAGGCCGCGGCTTCTTAAGCCGGCGCCGCGGTCGCCGATGCTCCTGTCTGTCGATTTCTGGATAGACCGGGCTGACGACCCGGACGTCGTACTTTCCGACGAGGCGGCAATCGCGGCTTGTGCGGCGCACGCATTCGAGACCGACCCGCACCTCGTCGACCTGTCCCGTTATCCGCAGACCATGCCGAGGGACGAGGTCGTGGCCCTGGTACGGGGCGTCAGCAAACCCGCCGCGCACGACCTCTGGTACCGGGGCCGGGACGAGAAAGTCACCGAACACGATTACGATCGGTACACCGCGAGTCTCGACCTCGTCCGACTGCCCGATACGACCAGCGTACGCTTCGGCATGATCGTCGAGCGCACCGCGATGCGCACGTGGCCGACCGAGGATGCGGTTTACAAGTCCCGGGAAACCCTCGATCTCGACCGCTTCCAGGAGAACGGACTGTTTCCCTCGGACGCCGTCGCGGTGCTGCATGAAAGCGCCGACGGCAAGTGGCTCTTCGCGCAGTCGTACAACTACGCGGCCTGGGTGCGCAAGGAGAAGATCGCGATCGGCACGCGGGACGAGGTGCTGGCATACCGGCGCGCCGACCCTTTCCTGGTAATCGCGGGCAACCGCGCGACCACGAACTTCACGCCGCAGACACCGGCGGTTTCCGAAGTGCGCCTCGAGATGGGCGCGCGCCTGCCGCTGGTCGACCCGGCCGACGTCGATTTCGATGTCGACGGCCAGCACCCGGGCGCCAGCTACGTCGTGACCCTGCCGACACGCACGGACAAGGGTCTGCTGCAGTTCCGCCACGCATTGATTGCCCGCAACCAGGACGTGCACGTCGGCTACATGCCGTACACGCGCCGCAATGTGCTGCACCAGGCGTTCAAGTTCCTCGGCGAACGTTATGGCTGGGGCCACTCCTACAACGCGCGCGACTGCACCGGGCTCGTGCTCGAAGTGTTCAAGACCTTCGGCTTCGTCATGCCGCGCAATTCGATGCAGCAGGGCAACAGCGACATCGGCGAGAACATCCGTTTCCCGGTCGACGCGCCGGCTAAGGAGAAACTCGCGGCGCTGTCCCGCGCCCAGGTCGGCGACCTGCTGTACTCGACCGGGCACGTCATGCTGTATCTCGGTTGCGTGGACGACGAACACTACGTCATTCATGACCTGACGGGGTCGGGGTGGACCGACGATGACGGCAACTTCCGGGAAGGCGCGATGAACAGCGTGTCGGTGACGCCGCTCAGGAAAATCCACGCATCGCGCGATGCGACCTATTTCGACCAGCTCTACGCGATCAAACGCCTGCGCTAGAGGGTATATTGGGCCCCCTATGAAGGAGCAAACCAGACCTGCCCGGCTGCGGGACGGCGCCCGCATCGGCATCGTCAACCCGGCCTACTGGCTCGACGACGAACGCCTGCAGCGCGCGCGCGGCGTCTTCGAAGGCGCGGGCTTCGAGGTCGTGGCCGGCAAGACCACAGAGTTGCGGGAGAACATCTACGCCGGGTCGCCGCAGGAACGGGCCGCGGACATCATGGCGATGTTCGCCGATCCCGGTATCGACGCGATCGTCTGCGCACGCGGCGGCTACGGCGGCAACCGCGTCCTGCCGTTACTCGATTACGACGTCATCCGCGCCAACCCGAAAATCTTTGTCGGTTACAGCGATACGACCGGGATGCTAACCACGATCGCGCAACGGGCGGGACTGGTCACCTTCCACGGCCCCATGCTCACGACCTGGGGTACGCAGACCGTCGACTACAACATGGCGACATTGCGCCGCGTCCTGTCGGGCGCCGCCAACGTGCGCATCGACTCGGCGGCGGCCTGCCCGGCACGGATCCTGCGCCCGGGAATCGCGCGCGGACCGCTGTGGGGCGGCAACCTCACGCTGATCAATACGCGGCTCGGCACGCCGGACCAGGTCGACTTCGACGGTGCGGTGCTGTTTATCGAGGACATCGACGAGAAACTCTACGCGTTCGACCGCATGCTGTTGCACTTGCGGGCCACGGGCAGCCTCGAGGGGATAGCGGGCCTGGTCGTCGGTGAAATGCTCGAGATGGGTGACAGCGACGTGCCGTTCGGCAAGGACGTCGACGACATCGTGCTCGATATCCTGGGCGACCTCGACGTACCGATCGTCAGCAACTTCCCATGCGGGCATGGCGATTGCCAGGCGACCCTGCCGGTTTCCCACGACGTCGTACTCGATGCGTCGGGCGAGACACCGTTTATCCTGATCCCGGACCCCCCCGTGACCTGAGCGCCAGTTGACGAAGGAGATTGCATGCTCAATTACATCTGGTTTGGAATGATGGCCATCGCCGTCGTCGCCGGAATCCTGACCGGCCGCATCGACGCGGTTACCGAGGCGGCGATCGACATGGCCAAGGTGTCCGTGGAGATTGCGATCGGACTGATCGGCATCATGGCGCTGTGGCTCGGCACGATGAAGATCGCCGAGGAATCGGGATTGATCAGGGTCATTGCGCGGCTGCTGCGGCCGATCACGATACGGCTGTTCCCGGACGTTCCGGCCGACCACCCCGCCATCGGGTCGATCGTGCTCAACATGTCGGCGAACATGCTGGGCCTCGGCAACGCGGCTACCCCCCTCGGCCTCAAGGCCATGGAGGAGTTGCAGGAACTCAACGACAGGAAGGACACGGCCACCAATGCGATGGTCATGTTCCTCGCCATCAACACGTCGAGCGTGCAGCTGATACTGCCCGCCACGGTCGTGGCGCTGATGGGCGCGACGGCGAGCGAGATTTTCATCACGACGATTCTCGCGACGTCGTGCTCGACGATTGCGGCCATTGCCGCGGTCAAGTTCCTCGAGCGCAGGAAGCGCTTCGCGATGCCCGCGGAGGATGCGAACAATGGTTGAGGTCTTTCTCGAAGGGCTGAGCAGCATTGCCCGTTACATCATCCCCGCACTCCTCGTCGGCATCCCCTTCTACGCACTGGCCGTGCGCAAGATCCCGGTCTACGAGGTATTCGTCGACGGTGCCAAGGACGGTTTCACGATCGCGGTGCGCATTATTCCCTACCTCGTTGCGATCCTGGTGGCGGTCGGCATGTTCCGCGCCTCGGGCGCACTCGAGCTGCTGCTCAATGCCCTGGCACCGGTGCTGAACTTCGTCGGCTTCCCGCCCGAAAACCTGCCGCTGGCGCTGATGCGTCCACTGTCGGGCAGCGGTTCGCTGGGCCTGCTGACGGACCTCGTCAACGAGCACGGTGCCGATTCACTGTTCGCGAAGATCGGGGCAACCATGTACGGTTCGTCCGAGACGACCTTCTACGTGCTGGCCGTCTATTTCGGCTCGGTCGGCGTCGTGCGGAGCCGCCACGCGATCCCGGCAGGCCTGTTCGCCGACGCCGTGGGCGCGATTGCCGCGGTCTTCTTCTGCAAACTCCTGCTCGGTTGACCCCCCGGAAATAAGGTGCCAGCGAAATAAGGTGCCAGTCACCGTATTTCCGTTAGAGCGACGTATCAGTTGCCTTGTTCATGGGAAATACGGTGACTGGCACCTTATTTCCCTAAATACGGTGACTGGCACCTTATTTTGGCGCTTTATTATGCCTTGGTTCCGGTCAGGTGACGGCGGGCTCCAGGAGTTCGAGCGTGCCGGCCTCGGCGTTCAGTTCGGCGAGAATGCCGATCGGTACCGTGGTCTTGTCCGCGATGTGCCCGATCATCAGCCCGCTGACAACCGGGATGCCGAGGTCCCCGCAGCGCTGCCGGATGATCTCCTCGATGCTGAAGGTATTGCCCTCGTCCTCGGTCTTGGTGAACTTGCCGAAGGCAAGGCCGGCCGCTTGCTGCAGTTTGCCCGCGAGCCAGAGCTGGGTCAGCATGCGGTCGATCCGGTAGGGCGCTTCGTTCACGTCTTCGAGAAACACGATGCGATCGCGAAAGTCCGGTTCGTAGGGTGTTCCCATCAGCGTCGATACGAGCGTCAGGTTGCCGCCGACCAGGCGGCCGCGCCCGGTGCCCCCGGCAACGCGGGTGAGCCGGTTGCGACGCTCCACCTGCCCGGGCCGGACGTCGATACTCGGCGCGGCACCAATGCGCGTGTTCGCCGCTGGCTCCCACAGTACCTTGCGAAACTCGGCCAGCGCGTAATCCGAATAGTTGCCGGCCGCGGACGGTCCATGGAAGCCTACGAGCCCGGTCTTTTCATGCATGGCGATCAGGATCGCCGTGATATCGCTGCTTCCGACAAACACCTTGGGGTTGTTCGCGATCAGCTCGTAGTCGAGATACGGGAGCATGCGCTGTGTGCCGTAGCCGCCGCGCAACGTGAACACCGCGTCGACCGCATCGTCGGCGAACATCGCGTTGACGTCGGCCGCCCGGTCACGATCGTCACCGGCCAGGTATTGCGTGCGCTCGAACACGTGCCGGCCGGGCTTGACGCGAAACCCGAAGGACTGCAGCAACTCGATCGAATACCGTACCGATTCGTCGTCGGCCGCCGGACCCGCCGGCGCCACGAGGCCGACCGTGTTGCCCGCGGCGAGCCGTCGCGGCTTGAGAATGCGCCCACCACCGGCGCCGCCCGCCGCGGCCGGCACCAGGCCCATCGCGGCCGTGAGCGCCGCGACAATGCTCGATTGCAACATATCCCTGCGGTTCATAGTGCCCCCCGTCGCACGCCTGCGCGGATTACATCGGTAGTCATTTCAATTATGATGGTTGGATGTCTTGCCTCGCAATCATACGGTCTGCGCGCGACAAGATGTCGGCCAACGAGAAGAAACTCGCGGACTTCATCCTCGAGAACGCGTCGCTGATCCGTGACTATTCGTCGCAGCAAATTGCGGCGGCCGTCGGCGTGAGCCAGTCCAGCGTGGTCAAGTTCAGCCAGAAGATCGGCTACCGCGGCTTCACCGATCTCAAGCTCGCGATCCATGAGAACGTCGTCAAGCAGGAATCGAACGTCGCCGTGCTCGCGGGCAAGCGCGCCACCGCGGGCGCCGACGTGTCGCTCAAGGACCGCCTGTACCGGGCCAAGAGCGAAGCGATCAGCGGCGCCACCGACCTGAACGAGGACAAGGCGATCCGCGACGCCGCGCGAGCGCTCGAGTCGGCTCACCGGCTGCAGCTCGTCGGCAGCGGCAATGCCTTCACGGTCGCGCGCGATGCGGCCTTTCGCATGATGAGTCTCGGCAAGTCGGCCATCGCAGAGGGCGACGCCGAGGTGCAGTTGTCGGCCGTCGAGACGCTGGCCAAGGGCGACTGCCTGTTCATTATCTCGTCGCTGGGCCAGTCGCCGCACCTGGTACAGCTCGCCAAGCGCGCCGCCAAGGGCGGTGCGACAGTCATTTCCCTTACCAACCAGGCGGCCAACCCCGTGGCGGCGCTGGCGGAGATTCGCCTGTACTCGGTCTCGCACGGGGGCGACAAGGACATCCCGGACGTTATTGCCGCCACCTCGCAACAACACGTCATCGATCTCGTCTTCTACACGATCGCGAGCGATGCGAGTGCGGGGCTGGCGCTGCGGGACGACCTGTCCGACCTGTCGAAAGCGCGCTGATCAGCTCTCCCACGGCAGGTCCAGCGCGATCATGCTGTCGTAGTCCGGGCGCTTCCTGATTACCTGGAAGTCACTGCCGCGAACCATGATCTCGGGCACCAACGGACGCGTGTTGTAACTCGAGGCCATGACGCTGCCGTAGGCACCGGTGCCTTCGATCACGACAAGATCGCCGGGCCGCTGTTCGGGCAGACTGCGCCGGCGCGCAAACGTATCGCCGGTCTCGCAGACCGGGCCGACGATGTCGTAGAGCTGTTCGGGCGCTCCGTTTTCCTGTGCGCCGAGAATCGTGTGGTACGCGTCATACATGCTGGGCCTCAGGAAATCGTTCATTGCGGCGTCGACGATCAGGAACCGCGATGCACCGTTCATCTTGGTGTAGATGACGCTGCCGACCAGGATTCCGGCTCGGCCGACGAGGGAGCGGCCCGGCTCGACGATGATGCGACAGCCGAGATGCCCCACCGTGTCGCTCACGATCGCGGCATAGTCCGTCGGCGACGGCGCCTCCGCGCCGTTCTCCCCGTAGCTGATTCCCAGCCCGCCGCCGAGGTCGAGCGTATCGATGGTGTGACCGTCGTCGCGCAGCTCTGACACGAGCCCGGCGATGCGCGAGAACGCATTGGCGAACGGCGCGAGATCGGTAATCTGCGAACCGATATGCATGTCGACACCGCGCACCTCGATGCCCGGCAGCGCGGCCGCCTTGCCATAGGCCATGCGCGCCATGTCCATGGCGATCCCGAACTTGTTATCCGACTTGCCCGTGGAAATTTTTTCGTGCGTGCCCGCGTCGACGTCCGGGTTGATACGAAAGGCGATCCGGGCCGTGCGGCCGAGCTCCGTTGCCGCGGCGCTGATCGCGTGGAGCTCCTGCTCCGACTCCACGTTGAACTGCAGTATCTCCTCGGCCAGCGCGAAGCGGATTTCCCGAGCGGTCTTGGCAACGCCCGAATAGACGATCTTCCCCGGCGGGATGCCCGCGGCCAGGGCACGCCGCAGCTCGCCCTCGGAGACCACGTCCGCGCCGGCACCGAGCCTCGCCAGCTGGCCGATGATCGCCTGGTTCGAGTTGGCCTTCACGGCGTAGCAGACGAGCGCATCGAACTCGCCGAGCGCGTCGGTGTAGGCCGTATAGGCTGCCTCGATCGCGGCCCGCGAGTAACAGTAAAACGGCGTACCGCAGGCATCGGCGATCCGACGTACCGGCACGTCCTCGGCATGATAATGGCCGTTGCGGTATCCAAACGAAGTCATGCGTATTCCCGGACTCGAGGAATAACTTATTGTATTGGTTGACTGCCTTGGAATAAATGATTACGTTGCCGTGACGTCGACGGCAGGAGGCAAGCACCGCACATGGACTGGCTTTCGATTATCCCGCCCATCGTCGCCATTGCCGTCGTGTTGTGGCGCAAGGAAGTCATCGTGGCGCTGCTGCTGGCCATTTTCAGCGCGGAGCTGCTGCAGCTCGGGCTCGCCTGGCATGCACCGGGGTCGGCCGCGGTCCAGACGATCGAGCGCATCGTCGGCGTGTTCGACAGTCCGGACAATGCCCGTCTGCTCGTGTTCAGCCTGATGATCGGGGCCCTGCTCGCCTACATTCGCGTGTCCGGCGGCGTCGCCGCGATGGTCGAGAGCCTCGTCAGCAGGGGAATTGCGAAGAACGGCAAGCAGGCCTCGCTGCTGACCAGCGCGGTCGGCGGCATCATCTTCGTCGAGTCGAATCTGAGCGTGCTGACCGCCGGCATCCTGTCGCGCGGGCTGTTCGATCGTTATGGACTCAGCCGCGCGAAGCTCGCCTACATCATCGACAGCACCTCGGCGCCTGTCTGCATCCTGATATTGCTCAACAGCTGGGGGGCGTTCGTCCTCGTGCTGCTCGGGCAGTACGAATTCGCGATCCCTGCAACGCAGGTGCTGTGGGGCACGGTCTGGCTGAACTTCTACGCGCTGGTCACGCTCGCGATCGTATTCTGGAGTTCTGCGACGCAGCGCTGGTTCGGGCCGATGGCGGCGAGCAAGCCCGGCGTCGGCCTGGACGTTCATCTCGAGGAACACGTCGAGCCCAGCAAGCCGCGCTTCATGATCGTGCCGCTGCTCGTGATGATCCTCGGCATGATCGGCTTCATGCTATGGACCGGCGACGGCGACCTCGCGCAGGGCAGCGGTTCGAAATCGGTCCTGTACGCAACCTCGCTCGCGACGCTGGTCGCCTATTTCCTGATGCTCGGCAGCGGACGCTTTACGCACGTACGGCTCGTCAAGGTCGCGATGCAGGGCATGGGCGATCTGCTCCCGCTCGTCGCGATTCTGCTGCTGGCGCTGGCTCTCGGCCAGGGCCTGCAGGAACTCGGCACCGGGGCCTACGTCGCGCGGCTGGTCGGCGGCAACCTGCCCGACTTCCTGATTCCCGCGATGCTGTTCCTGGCCGGCGCGCTGATATCGTTCTCGACCGGGACCTCGTGGGGCACGTTCGCCATCCTGATCCCGCTCGGCATGCCGCTGGCCGTGACGCTCGACCTCGCCCCTTCGCTGCTGCTGGCTGCCATCCTCGGCGGCGGCGTATTCGGCGATCACTGCTCGCCGATATCGGACACGACGGCCGTCTCGGCCATCGCCTCGGGCTGCGACCTGCTCGAGCACGTGCGCACACAATTGCCGTACGCACTGACGGGCGGCATCATAGCGCTCGTGATGTATGTCGTGGCCGGCATCGTCATGCTTTGAATCCAGGTTGCAGGTTGATGATACGAATCCGACACAGCGTCCTGTTGCCGTGCGTGCTGGTGCTCAGCGCCTGCGTCGCGCAGCCGCAGCTTTCGTCACGCCAGATCGACGATCTCGTGCTGCGAACCATGGACACGTTTGCGGTTCCGGGTGCCGCCGTCGGCGTGATCAAGGACGGCGTCATCGTGCACGCGCGCGGTTACGGGGTGCGCGAAACCGGGATCGACGGCGCGGTGGATTCGGCCACGTTGTTTCGCGTCGCCTCCACGACGAAGGCGATGACGGCGGCGTCGCTGGCAATCCTCGTCGACCAGGGGCAGCTGACCTGGGAGGACAAGGTCGTCGATCATATCCCGGCGTTCGCGCTTTACGACCCCTGGGTCACTGCCGAGTTCACGGTGACCGATCTGTTGACGCACCGCAGCGGACTCGAGCCGTTCGCGGGCGACCTGATGCTGTGGCCGAAGCCCAACGACTTCTCGCGCGAGGACATCATCGCGGGGCTGCGCTACTTCAAGGCCGGGAGCGGTTTTCGTACCGAGTACGCCTACGACAACCTGCTGTACATCGTCGCGGGCGAGCTCGTCCCGGCCATTACCGGGCAGGAATGGCAGGACTTCGTCGACACGCGCATATTCGCACCGCTCGGCGCCGAGCGGTGCTTTGCCGGTGCGATCCCGGCCGCCGAGATGCGCAACGTGGCCGCCCCGCATCTGCTCGTCGAGGGCACGCTGCAGGTGGTCGAACGTAACCGGGCGAGCGCTGAGGTCGATGTTGCCGCGGCCGCGGGAGGTGTCCGCTGCAGCCTCGAGGGTATGCTGCAATGGGCGCAACTGCAGCTCGCCGGCGGCGCCCTCCCCGATGGCCAGCGAATCTTCAGCGAGGCCCAGGGACGGATGATGTGGCGCCCGCAGACGATACTGCACCCGAGCAGTGAACAGTACTGGCGCGACGGTACGCATTTCCGCGCTTACGGCCTCGGGTGGCGACTCGCCGACGTGCACGGCTACAAGGAAGTCTCGCATACCGGCAGCTATACCGGGTTTCGCGCCCAGGTCACGATGATCCCCGAGCTCGATCTGGCCGTCGTCGTCCTGCTCAATGCGTCGGCGAGCGATGCCCGGGCGGCGATCGTGCACGGCATCGTGAAGCCGTACCTGGGTGTCCGCGGCGTCGACTGGGTCGAGTATTTCGCGCGTGAAGCCGAGGCGTCCGCGACGCCCGAGATGGACCAGGTCTTCATCGACTTCCAGGGCGGCAGCGTTGCTGCTCCACTGCCGAGCTATACGGGTCGTTTTCGGGATCCGTGGTTCGGCGATGTATCGATCGAGCTGCGCGGCGAGGAGTTGTGGTTCGTCTCGGCAAAGTCGCCACGCATCCAGGGTCGCCTGTGGCCTTACGAGGAACATACGTTCTACGCGTACTGGACGGACCGCACGCTCGAGGCCGACACCTGGGTCCGCTTCGTTCACGACGACACGGGCCATGTCACCGCGCTCGAGGTCGAGCAGGTCTCGACGGCATCCGACTGGGATTTCACGGACCTTGCGCTCGAGCGCGTGGCGGACGACTAGCCGTGTACCGCCGCACCGCAGCCCGCATCGACCTCGAGGCGATCCGCGCCAACTACGCACTCGCCTGCGAGCTCACCGGCAGCCGCCAGTGCATGGCCGTGATCAAGGCGGACGCCTATGGCCACGGCATGCTCCAGGTGGCCCGGGCACTGCACGATGCCGCCGCTTTCGCCGTGGCAACAGTCGATGAAGCCTGCCAGCTGCGCGATGCCGGCATCCGCCAGGATGTTCTCGTCCTCGAGGGCGCAAGCTCGCCGGCGGCCGCGGCCGAGTCGCGCGCAGCGGACTTCATACTCATGGTCAACGGCGAGGAACAGGTCGAGCTGAGCCGCGGCGCACGCGTGTGGCTCAAGATCGATACCGGCATGCACCGACTCGGCATTCGGCCCGGGCGGTTTGAACCGGTCCGCGACCGGCTCGGTGAGGTGGGGGCGCGTGTCCTCGCGGTGTGCACGCACCTGGCCTGTGCGGACGATCTCGACAACGAGGCAACCGCTCGACAGCTGCAGTGCTTTGCCGAGACCACGGCGGGCTGTGGACTGCCGCTAAGCATCGCCAACTCCGCGGGTATCCTCGCCTGGCCAGGCTCGCATGCCGACTGGAATCGCCCCGGCGTGATGCTGTATGGCGCGTCCCCGTTCGCATCGGACGTCGCGAACGCCGGCCGGCTGCAGCCCGCCATGACCTTCAGCTCGGAGATCATCGCGCTGCGAGACATCGGGGCCGGCGAGTCGGTGGGTTACGGGGCCCGCTGGACCGCCACGCGAGCGTCCCGCATAGCGACGATCGCGGCAGGCTATGCGGACGGCTATCCACGCCACGCGCCGGATGGCACACCGACCTGGATCAAGGGTCGCGTGGCGCCTGTCGCCGGCACCGTGTCGATGGACATGATTACGGTCGACGTCACCGACCTTCCGGACGTCGTCGTCGGGGACGACGTCGAACTATGGGGCCGACGCGTCCCGGTCAACGAGGTTGCCGCACGTGCCGGCACCATCGGCTACGACCTGCTGACGGGCGTCTCGGCCCGCGTCCCACGAATGAATTAAGGTGCCAGTCACCTTATTTCCATCTCAGGAAATAAGGTGACTGGCACCGTATTTTGGGGCGGTATCTAGTGGGGGCGGACGACGTCCTCGCCGGCCGCGTCGTCCGACTTGGCCTTGGACTCGGCCTCTTTCTTGCCCTTGCCGGAATCGGGTACCGGCCGGTGCGCCAGGGCGTGCTCCATCACCTCGTCGAACCACTTGACCGGGACGATGTCGAGCTTGCCCTTGATGTTCTTGGGAATCTCGGCCAGGTCTTTCTCGTTCTCCTCGGGGATCAGGACCCTGGAAATGCCGCCGCGATGAGCCGCCAGGAGTTTCTCCTTGAGACCGCCGATCGGCAGGACCTCGCCGCGCAGCGTGATCTCGCCGGTCATCGCCACGTCGCTCTTCACTGCGATTCCGGTCAGGGCCGACACGAGGGCGGTACACATGCCGACGCCGGCCGACGGTCCGTCCTTGGGCGTCGCCCCTTCCGGCACGTGAATGTGCACGTCGAGCTTCTGGTGGAAATCCTCGTCGATGCCGAGCACCTTGGCGCGACTCCGGACGACGGTCATCGCGGCCTGGATCGACTCGGTCATCACGTCGCCGAGCTGCCCCGTGTGAATGAGCTTGCCCTTGCCCGGCACGGTAGTGGCTTCGATCGTGAGCAGCTCGCCGCCCACCTCGGTCCACGCGAGCCCGGTAACCTGCCCGACCTGGTCCTTCTCCTCCGCCTTGCCGTAGCGGAAGCGACGCACGCCGAGGTACTTCTCCATGCTCTTGGCGGTCACGATCATCTTCTTGTCGCGCGGCTTGAGCAACAGCGACTTCACGACCTTGCGGCAGATCTTCGAGATCTCGCGTTCGAGGTTGCGCACGCCGGATTCACGCGTGTAGTGCCGGATGATGTCGCGTACCGCGCTCTCGGTGATCTTGAGTTCGTCTTCCTTGAGCCCGTTTTCCTTCATCTGTTTCGGAATCAGGTAGCGGAGCGCGATGTTGGTCTTTTCGTCCTCGGTATAACCGGGAATACGAATGACTTCCATGCGATCGAGCAGCGGCGCCGGGATGTTCAGGCTGTTGGCCGTACACACGAACATCACGTCCGAAAGATCGAAATCCACCTCGAGATAATGATCCGCGAAGGTCGAGTTCTGCTCGGGATCGAGCACCTCGAGCAGGGCCGATGACGGGTCGCCGCGGAAATCCATGGCCATCTTGTCGACCTCGTCCAGCAGGAACAGCGGATTGCGCACGCCCGTCTTGGAGAGGTTCTGGATGATCTTGCCCGGCATCGAGCCAATGTAGGTGCGGCGATGCCCGCGGATCTCGGCCTCGTCACGAACGCCGCCGAGCGACATGCGCACGAACTTGCGATTCGTCGCCCGCGCGATGCTCTGTCCGAGCGAGGTCTTGCCCACGCCCGGCGGGCCGACCAGGCACAGGATCGGGCCCTTGAGGCGCTTCACGCGCTGCTGCACGGCCAGGTACTCGAGGATGCGCTCCTTGACCTTCTCGAGACCGTAGTGATCGGCTTCGAGCACGTCTTCTGCCTTTTTCAGGTCCTTGAATACCTTGCTGCGCTTTTTCCACGGCGCCTTGACCAGCCAGTCCACGTAATTGCGCACGACCGTGGCTTCGGCCGACATCGGTGACATCAGCTTGAGCTTGTTGAGTTCGGAGACCGCCTTTTCCTTGGCCTCCTTGGGCATGCCGGCCTTCTCGATCTTCTGCTCGAGATCGGCCAGCTCGTTGGGCGCGTCCTCCATCTCGCCGAGTTCTTTCTGAATGGCCTTCATCTGCTCATTCAGGTAGTACTCGCGCTGGCTCTTCTCCATCTGCTGCTTGACGCGACCGCGGATGCGTTTCTCTATCTGCAGCACGTCGATCTCGCCCTCGATCAGGCCGAGCACCTGTTCGAGGCGGCTCTTGAGGTCCTGGATTTCGAGGATGCGCTGTTTCTCGGACAGCTTGAGCGCCATGTGTGCGGCTACCGTGTCCGCCAGGCGCCCGGGCTCATCGATGCCGGACAAGGAGGTCAGGACCTCGGGCGGCACCTTCTTGTTGAGCTTTACGTACTGCTCGAACTGCGAAATGACCGACCGCACGAGGACATCGATCTCGCGTTCGTCGTGCCGATCGTCGTCGGGCAACGGCGTGATCTCGGCCGAGAAATGATCGCCGACGTTGTAGCGGTCGATCAGGACGCGCTCGCCGCCTTCGACCAGCACCTTGACGGTGCCGTCCGGCAGCTTCAGCAGCTGCAGGATCGTGGCCAGCGTGCCGACCTCGTACAGGTCGGGCGGCTGCGGATCGTCGTGATCGGCCTGTTTCTGTGCGACGAGCAGGATGCGCTTGCCGGCGTCCATCGCCCGGTTCAGCGCAACTATCGACTTCTCGCGGCCCACAAACAACGGTATGACCATGTGCGGGTACACAACGACATCGCGCAGCGGCAGTACGGGAACGCCGGACGCGCCGTCGTCGACCGATTCGTCGTCGATCGAGGAAATCAGATCTTTGTCAGACATGGTGCCTCTCTAGGCGCCGTCAGACCCTGTCGGGCGTGGCGGCTGCTCGATGTTGACGGTCGGTGTCTCGTCCGACTCGTAAATCACATAGGGTTTGGTCTCGCCGGAAACGACGGCCTCATCCACGACAACCTTCTTCGCACTCTCCGAGGAAGGAAGGTCATACATGGTATCGAGCAACACGTTTTCAAGTATGGTGCGCAAACCGCGGGCGCCGGTCTTGCGTTCCATGGCCCTCTTGGCCACGGCCAGGAGCGCGTCGTCGCGGAACTCGAGCTCGACGCCTTCCATTTCAAAGAGCTTGCGGTACTGCTTGGTCAGCGCATTCTTGGGCTCGAGCAGGATCTGCACGAGCGCATCTTCGTCCAGTTCTTCGAGCGTCGCGACCACGGGCAGGCGGCCGACGAACTCGGGAATCAGGCCGAAGCGAATCAAGTCTTCCGGCTCGACCTCGTACAGGAGCTCGCCGATGCTTTGCTTGTCCTCGTCGGTCTTGACGTCAGCCACGAAGCCGATGCCACTCTTCGAGGAGCGGTCCATGATGATCTTCTCGAGACCGGCGAACGCGCCGCCGCAGATGAACAGGATGTTGCCCGTGTCCACCTGCAGGAACTCCTGCTGCGGGTGCTTGCGGCCGCCCTGCGGCGGTACCGAGGCGATCGTGCCCTCGATGAGTTTGAGCAACGCCTGCTGCACGCCCTCGCCCGACACGTCGCGCGTGATCGACGGGTTGTCGGACTTGCGCGAGATCTTGTCGATCTCGTCGATGTAGACGATGCCCGTCTGCGCCTTGTCGACGTCGTAGTCGCACTTCTGCAGCAGCTTCTGGATGATGTTCTCGACGTCCTCGCCGACGTAGCCCGCCTCGGTCAGGGTCGTGGCATCGGCAATCGTGAACGGCACGTTCAACAGGCGCGCGAGCGTCTCGGCGAGCAGCGTCTTGCCGCAACCCGTCGGGCCGATCAGCAGGATGTTCGACTTGGCAAGTTCGATGTCATCCTTGTTGCGCTCGTCGAGGCGGTCGTTGAGCCGCTTGTAATGGTTGTAGACGGCTACCGACAGGACTTTCTTGGCACGTTGCTGCCCGATGACATACTCATCGAGAATGTCCTTGATTTCCTTCGGCTTCGGCAGCTTGTCATGACCGGTCTCGGCACTGTCCTCGAGCTCCTCGCGGATGATGTCGTTACAGAGCTCGACGCACTCGTCGCAAATGAAGACGGACGGTCCGGCAATCAGCTTGCGAACCTCGTGCTGGGACTTGCCGCAAAAAGAACAGTAGAGGAGCTTGCCGTCCTCGTTCTTGCCGCGGGTGTCATCGCTCATACGATCGTGCCTTTGTTGCTCAGAAAATCAGCCATTTACAGCGTTGTGCCGTAGTTTACATGGGCGCTGACACGCTTGAAAGCCGGAGTCCACATAAGCGCACTCCGACCTTATAAGCATTTGATATATAAGGGCTCAGCCGTCCGACTTCTTGCTCATCTCGGTCCGCTGCGCCAGCACCGTGTCAATGAGGCCGTACTCGACCGCGGCCTCGGCGCCCATGAAGTTGTCACGCTCCAGGTCGCGCTCGATCGTCGCGAAATCCTGGCCGGTGTGCTTGGCCATGATTTCGTTGAGGCGGCGCTTCAGTTCGATCACTTCTTCAGCATGGATGCTGATGTCGGTCACCTGGCCCTGGTAGCCCGCGCTGGGCTGGTGGACCATGATCCGGGAGTGCGGCAGCGCGAATCGCTTGCCCTTGGTGCCGCCCGCCAGCAGCAAGGCGCCCATGCTGGCCGCCTGGCCGACACAGATCGTCGACACGTCGCAGTTGATGAACTGCATCGTGTCGTAAATCGACAGGCCGGCCGACACGACCCCGCCCGGCGAATTAATGTAGAGGTGGATGTCCTTGTTGGGGTTCTCCGACTCCAGGAATAACAGCTGCGCGACGACCAGGTTCGCCATCTGGTCCTCGACCGGGCCGACGATAAAGATCAGCCGGTCCTTCAGCAGTCTCGAGTAAATGTCGTATGCACGTTCGCCGCGAGCCGTCTGCTCGACGACCATCGGCACGAGGTTCAGTGCGGTTGCGCTCATTGCGGTTGCATCTCCAGCGGTTTGCCTTGTGGCTATTCTCTCACGAAGCAGGCGGGTTCATGTAGTCTTTGAAGGTCACCTTCCGGGCCTTGGTCTGGCCGTTCTCCAGCAACCACTCGACTGCCTTTTGTTCGACCACCATCGGCTCGATCTGTTGCATGACCTGGGGATTGCTCATGTACATCTTGACCATCTCGTCCGAGTTCTCGTAGCCGGCACACATATCCTCGACCCGTGCGCGCAGGTCATCGTCGCTGGCGGAGATACCGTTCTCCGAGATCACCTGGCGCAGCAGGAGGCCGAGCCGCACACGCCGATCCGCCGCGTCGCGGAAGCTGTCCATGGGCGGGGCCTGGTCGTGATCCTCGATACCCATGCGCTGCATCGCCTCGTGCTGCATCGAGTGCATTTCCTCGTGCACCAGCGCCTGCGGGACATCGATGGGGTTCTTCTCGATGAGCCCGCTCATCACCTGCTCGCGGATGTCAGCCTGGACTTTCTGGCGCGCTTCGCGCTCCATGTTCTCGCGCACGTCCTGGCGGAACTGCTCGAGGCCACCCTCGGTGACGTTGAACGCAGCCGCGAACTCGTCGTCGAGTTCAGGGAGAACTTCCGCGGTGACCTTGTGGAGCTTGATCGCGAAGTCGGCCTTCTTGCCGGCGAGTTCCTCGGCCGGGTAGTCCTTGGGGAACTTGACCTTGATCGACTTCTCCTCGCCGGCCTGCATGCCCTTGAGGCCCTTTTCGAAGTCCTCGAGCATCTGGCCCTCGCCCAGCACCACCGGGATCTCCTTGCCGGTACCGCCCTTGAATTCCTCGCCGTCGATGGTGCCCGTGAAATCCACGATGACGCGGTCGCCGTTTCCGGACTTGCGATCGACTTCTTCCCACGAGGCGCGCTGGCGGCGCAGGCTCAGAAGCATGTCCTCGAGGTCTTGCTCGCGAATCTCGACCTCGGGTTTTTCGACCTTGATCTTGTCGAGCCCCTTGAGCTTGACGTCGGGCAGCACCTCGAAGGTCGCGACATAGGTGAAGTTCTTGTCGTCCTCGCCCTCGGTCTCGATTTTCGGCCCGCCCGCCGGCTTCAGGTTCTCCTGCATGACCGCATCGGTATAGCTCTTCTGCATGATCTCGCCGAGCACTTCCTGGCGGACCTGCTTGCCGTACTTCTGGCGCACGACGCGCGGCGGGACCTTGCCGGGCCGGAAACCCTTGATCCTCGCCGTCTTGCCTACCGACTTGAGGCGTGAGTCGACCTCGTTTTCAATGCGCTCGATCGGCACTTCGACGCGCATGCGGCGTTCCAGAGCACCAGTCGATTCGACCGTGACATTCATTCTCTAAATCTCTTAAAAATTAACTACTTGCGTAATTGTGACTGGTGCGAAAGGGGAGACTCGAACTCCCACGGGTTGCCCCACTGGAACCTAAATCCAGCGCGTCTACCAATTCCGCCACTTTCGCCTGATGGTGCGACGACGAACCCGCACTTTCTTGCCAGCCGGGCATTATACCCGCAGGGCTTTCGGGAATGGAACAGCCCGCGCAATACGGTGCCAGTCACCTTATACCGGGTATAAGGTGACTGGCACCGTATTAGGGGTATATTGGGGGCATGTCTGACGGAATCCGCAACCAGCCGCCGCATCACGGGATGAACGTCGAGGCGCTAAGGCGCTCCGCGACGGGCTTCGCGCTCGATCGCGAGGATCTCGACGACGACCCGATCGTGCAGTTCGAGGAGTGGTTTCGCTACGCCTGCGACACCGTCCCGATGGACCCGAACGCCGTGTTCCTGTCCACGGTCGACAGCAAGATGCGGCCATCGAGCCGCACCGTGCTGCTGAAGTCCTTCGATGAGCAGGGCTTCGTCTTCTACACCAATTACGAGAGTCGCAAAGCCGCGCACATCGAAAGTAACCCGAATGTATCGATGCTGTTCTTCTGGTCGGAGGCTGCGCGCCAGGTGAAGATCCGCGGCCAGGCCGAGAAGCTCTCGGCGGCCGAGTCACTGAAATACTTTCTCTCCCGACCGCGCGGCAGCCAGATCGGCGCCTGGGTATCGGCACAGTCGAGCGTCATCTCCTCACGCGCGCTGCTCGAAGAAAAATTCCAAGAGATCAAGCGGAAGTTCAAGGACAAGGAAGTGCCGCTGCCGTCCTTCTGGGGCGGCTACCGCGTCGTTCCCGACCAGATCGAGTTCTGGCAGGGCCGCGCCAATCGCTTGCACGACCGTTTCGAGTACACGAGGCAAGTCGACGGCGGCTGGACGATCGAACGGCTGGCCCCGTGATCTGCCTCAGGCGGCAGGTTTCGGCGTGCAGGCGTAGGGTAAGGTAACCGCGGGCGGGCGCTCGATATTCTCGCGCTCGAGCACCTGCATCAGCACCGAGAACGGCGTCGGATCGAAGTGCCGGTAGCTTAGCCAGTTCGCCAGCAGGAACGGCACTTCGCGGGCCTCGAAATTGCGCAGCACTTCAAGTGCCTGCGCTTCCTCGCCCAGCATCTTCAGCACCAGCCATTGCGGGTTGCCGGAATTGACCGTGACTTCGTTCCCGTACACCTCGATGAGTATCTGCCGCACGGCCTCGGTGCCGCCCTCGGCGCACAGCTGGCGCGCATCCATCAGGGGATGCGCCCGGCCGTAGCGCTGCGCGAAGGCCCGCTGCACGTCGCGCGCCTCATCGATGCGCTGCGCGAACAGCAGGTTGCGATGCGTCTGGTACATGATGTTCGCCAGCGGCCATTGCTCGATCGCGGCCAGGCCGTAGTCCGAACCGTCGTTCGGCTCGAGAAACTGGTAGGCGTAGTCCATGAAGTAGCTTGCCGCCTCCGGCCGCTTGAGACCGGCTTCGCGCAGGATCTCCAGCGCCTCGCGCACGGCTGCCTTGTCCGATGCCTTCGCCGCATTGTCGAGATAGGCCTCCCAGGCAATGAGGTCGTTGGGGCGTGCCTCGAGATACTCTCTGTACAGCCGCAGTGCTTCCCTGAGGCGCAGGTCGACTTCGGCCCGCTCTGCACGCAGGAAGAGCCGGTCCACCTCGTTTTTCGCGGTGGCAATCGCAACGCCGTTGCGTTCGTAAAAGAGCTGCAGCATCTCGCTGAGCGGCGTCAATTCACTGGTGTCGAGCTGGAACGAGGTCAACGACATCTGCACGACCCAGTACTGGGCCGCCGCGCCGTGCGCGTACGAAAATCCGGGATCTGCCGCGCGCGCCTGTTCGAAGTACTCGTAGGACTCGATCATGGTGCGCGGGTTGTTCTCGAGCAGCGACTCGGCTCTTAGCGCCGAGCCGTGGATGTAGGCCTGGTAGGCCTCGACCGACGAGGTGCCGACGCGCAGCATGTCCTTGAGCGATTCGGGATCCATCGTCGTTTCCAGTGCACTCGCGATCTGGATCGCGAGGTCCTCCTGGATCTCGATGACGTCGGTTGCGTCGCGGTCGTAGTTCTGCGACCACAGGTGAAAGCCGTCGGCGGCGCGAATCAGCTGCGCCGTGACCCGAATGCGCTCCCCTGCCCTGCGCACCGAGCCTTCGAGCACGTGGGCGACGCCGAGCTCTGCTGCGATTGTCGGTATGTCCTTGTCGCTGCCCTTGTAAGCAAACGTGGACGTGCGCGCCGAAATCAGCAGGTCGGGCGTGCGCGCGAGCGCATTGAGGATCTCCTCGGCCAACCCGTCGGCAAACCACTCCTGGTCCTGGTTCTGGCTCAGGTCGGCAAACGGCAGCACGGCGACCGACTTGTCGATGGCCGCGGCGGCACCCGTTCCGGTGCCCTGATCGCCGCTCAGCCACACCTTGTCGACGAGTAGCACGACGACGGCGAGGGCCAGCACGCCGATGATCATGCCATTCAGTTTTTGGCCGGTATGCGGCGTGATCGACCGTGACCGATCGACGTGCTTCTCGAGCTTGAGACCCTCGGGCGTCAGTTCCAGCGCCCAGGCCGCGACCAGGGTCGGAATGAACAGCACCACGAGCAGCAGGAAAATGAATCGGGATACCCATTCCGGCAGCGTCAGCATCGGAATCAGGATATCGGCCAGCTGGATGACGAGCCACGCGGCAACGAGGTAGGCGACCGC
>JBFEJR010000024.1:0-39843 GCA_041553075.1 Woeseiaceae bacterium
AAAGAGTAAGTCTCTGTTTCCATTCTTTCCGATCAGAAGTTGTCCTGTAAACGCGTTGCAGCGCCTGCTGGGTAGATTCCAGACCAACGACTTTACGTCTACATCGACCGTCCGTCGACATGCTTCGGATTCAGAGATCTGGTGTCCAGGCCCTGCAGCGTATTGAGATTGATCGCCGCGATCTCCGAACCATCCGGCATGGAGCCGTAAGCGAAACTCTGTATCCCACAGGTCTTGCAGAATTGATGTGCGATCGATTTCTTGCCAAACCGATATTCCGTGAGGTTGTCTTCACCTTTCAAGAGTTTGAAATGCGAACGCGGCGCAAACGCCAGAACTGCTCCGAGGGGTTGACAGCGTGAGCAATTACACGTCATACACCCATCAACATCTACATCGACCTCAAACGCCACGGCGCCGCACTGGCACCCACCTTCGTAATGTTGTTCCAATTGTTTTCTCCCGAAGTCCAGGTTTGCCGACCTACCGGAAAGGATGATGCGCCGCTGAAACCCCGAGTCAATTCTGGGATTTGCTGACGTACGCATTGGGTCAGTAGCAGGAACTTTACCTCAAATCAGATGAAAGGCGGGTTCCAGGGGTACGTGCTACCAGCGTCGTTGCTGTGAAAACGGCTCGGAACAGATGTCTATCGGAGTCTGTACACGGATCGCCCGTCGGCACCCTGGCAATCCAGCCGCTAGGCCGTGTCGCCGGTGGAAGGGGGAAATTCCCGTACCTGGCGTTGCAAATCATCCGCAATGAACGTCAGGATCGCCTGGTACTCCGGCATCTCGCGCAGTGAGTCATGGGCAGGATTCAGTTGGGTGCTGAAACGCCACATGACGCGCCAACCATCGTCCGCCAACTCTTGCATGCGCGTCACCGCTTCGTCCTGCCGACCGAGGAGCGCAAGCGCGTCGACAACCGCAATACCCAGGGGGTAGTTCGCAGAGCCCAGGGTGTACTGCTCCTCATAAGCGGAAACCGTTGCGAGAAGCAGCTCGGTAGCGCGTTGTTCTTGACCGGCACGCTGCAACAGTGAGGCGAGGTCCGGCGCCTTGCGCAGGTTGCCGGCAGTTATTCTGGGCGGGGACTCGAACAGCTCCGGCTCATACTTGCGAAAAAGAGCGAGTGCCTCGTCATACTGACCGGAAGCGAGCGCCGCATTCCGGACCAGGCGCAGGAATATGAATCGCGATCCCCAGCGGTCTTCCAGGTCCCTCGCAAGAGCGCCACGCGCAATCGCCACGGCTCTCTCCATTTCCCCGGTCAGTGCGAGCAATAACGCTTCCGACGACAGGGGATAAGGCTCCTCAGGGCCCATCTCCAGCGCCAGGTCCGCATGGCGGCGCGCGGACTCGAAGTCCTCGAAACTCGCGTAGACAACGACACAGGACGAGGGGTTTTCGTAGTCGTCAGGGTCCATCGCCAACGCTTTCTCGGCCCAGAACGCCGCCTCGACCAGGTCGCCGCTGAGAATCGTTGCGGTAGCCGCCCCGTGCGCGGCGTACGGGTTGCCCGGACTCAGCTGCGCGATTCGCTCGAAAGCCCTGAGGGCGGGCTCGAACTGGCCGAGCCACAGGTGGACGCGTCCGAGATCGTGGTAAAGCGGCGCCGATAACGGGTCGAGGTTGAGCGCCTGCTCCAGGACCTCGAGCGCATCTTTCCCGCGTCGCTCGATACGCAGATAGGTTGCGTAAATACTGAGCACATCAACATCGTTGGGCGCCGCCTCTGTCGCAGCTTTCATTACGGCGTCCGCCGACGGGTCATCCGCGAGACTGAGGAAGCGGCCATGTACCGCTTGCACGAATGCATTTCCGGGATCGAGCTCCAGTGCACGATCGATGCTGGCCTGCCCTTGTGCAAGCGCTTCGGCCGGAGTGATCGCCCCTGTGACGGCGAGACTTGCAAGCGTGTTGGCCAATGCCGCATGTGCAAGCACGTACTCCGGGTCTATTTCGATCGCTTTGCGGAAATGATCTCCTGCTTTACGCAACGCCGCGAAAGACGCGACATCGACCTGTTGCTTGCCGTATACAAATTGGCGGAATGCTTCGAGATTGTCGGTTCGATCCTGGCCTATGCGCCTGCGCTCGTCCGCCGTTAACTGGGTCTTGAGCTGCGACGCGATGGTCTCGACGATTTCGCTCTGGATGGCGAACACGTTCTGCGCCGTGAGCTCTCGATCGTAAGTATGGGCCCAGACATGGCCGTCCGTCCGGGAGTCAATAAGCTGCACATTGATGCGTACGTTGCTGCCCGCCTGCTGTACCCCGCCCTCCAGCACGAACGCGACGCCAAGCTCATTGCCGATTTCCGGAATGCTCTTCTCGGAGTCCCGGTACCGCAACACCGACGTTCTCGATATGACCTTCATCGACATTACTTTCGAGAGCGAAGTCAGAAGATCATCGTGCACCCCGTCCGCGAAGAAGGCCGTGTCTGCGATACTGCTGCGGGTCGCGAACGGCAACACGGCGATTGACGCCGGGTCGACGGCGCGGACAGTGCTGCTTGGTGGCACCTCACCGCTGCTCCCCGAAATCTGCTCGAAGGTCCACCAGGCACTCGCGGCCGCAACGGCAGCCAGTGCAAACAGGATCACGAGATCCGGCGCCTTCAGCGACAGGTCCTCGCTGCCGGATGCCCCGGCGGTGCGCACGATGCCATGGACCGTGATGTCATAGCGCCAGCTGAAGATGAGCGCCAGCGGAAACAGCAAGACCGCGATAATCCAGACGTAGCGCAGCGATACGTCGGGTAAACCCCACGATTCAAACGCAAGATCGGCGACTTGCAGGACAACCCAGGCCGCAACGATATACATCCCGGCGACGCGGAATACGTGTCGGCGCCGGAGTTCGCTGAAAATGGACAGGGAAGAACTCATTTAGCTCGACCGACCTGCCGGACAACGCCGCCGGCTGTCGTCCTGGCTTTCCGGTTTGCCGCTGGCACCACCATTACTCGCACCGAAAGTCCTGGCCATCGAGCGGCGTGCACCGGTTGGGCCAGCCGTTTTCCCGCCAGTAGTCGAGCAGCCGCGTGTTCGCCACGAACTCCTTGAAATAAGGGTGCCTGCGGATCTGGGGGTCGACGTTCGTCCAGATCTTGTAAAAGGTGTCCTTATCGTTGTCCAGGTCCCTTTCTATCCCCTTGAGGGCGTTCTCGGTTTCCCCGCCGTACAGGTACATCACGGTGCGAAAATCGTCGTCGCCTGCAAGCGCCGGGAACTCGTCGATTGACTCGTCGACCGATCGCTTTCGGTTAATGATATCGACCAGGAATGCACGCATGCTGTCCACTTCGTCCCTGGCAAGAAACTGCATCGCGTGCATATTCTCGGCAAACCGTTGAGCAGCGGACTCGACCTCGCCCTCAGACAGCTCGACGAGCCCGGTGTTGAGCACGGCATGCGCCATCCCGTATTGCTCAGCGAGCCCGTACTCCCGGATAGCGGCCTCGTTTTCTCCGGCGACGTGGTACGCGTTGCCCATGATCAGATGCAGGATCGCGGACTCCGGGTCTATATCGAGCGCCTTTTCCAGCTTGCTGATCGCCTGCTGCTCATAGCCGAGGTACATCAGCATCTCGCTGTGCCACTGCAGGCTTGTCGTATCCGCAGGGTCCAGCGCTTCTGCCTGTTCGAACAGGCCGGCCGCCTCCGACCAGTTGTTTTGTTCGACCTGGCTCATGGCCAGCACGGCGAAAGGCTCGGCCAGCTGCGGGTCGAGCTCGATCGCGCGTCTTGCATTGCTTTCCGCTCGCGATCGCGCGAGGGCAGACGGCGTGCGCAAGTAATTGGCCGACAACAAGTGCGCCGCAGCGAGCCCTGCATAGGCCCGTGCATACTCCGGATCGAGTTCCGTCGCTTCCTCGAGTCGCTCGATGGCCCGCGCAACATCGAGCCCGCGGCGCTTCAGCAACTCGGCGCCTTCGAGATAGAGACGATAAGCCTCTCCGCTCCTGGTACCCACATCGGTGAGCGGCGCATAGTCCTTCCCGACAAGCGTCGATTGCAGCGCGGCTGCAACGCGGCGCGCAATATCGTCCTGGATCTCGATCAGGTCGTCGCTGCGCCGGTCATAATTCTCCGACCAGACATGATAGTTGTCTTTGACCTTGATGAGCTGCGCCGTCACACGCAGCCGATTGCCCGATCGTCGTACGCTGCCCTCCAGGACATGTTCCACGTTCAAAGCCCGACCAATCTCGGTAATGTTTTTTTCCTGGCCGCGGTAGGCAAACGAAGAGGTTCGCGAAGCGACCTTCAGGTCGCCGAGGCGCGTCAGCACGTTCAGTAGTTCCTCGGACATGCCGTCCGCGAACAGCTGGTCGGTTTCCTCGGCGCTTAGCGAAACGAAGGGAAGCACGGCGATGGAACGGTCCGCCGCAACCTCGGAGGTGGCGGCCTCCTCGGCGCTATCCTGCTTCCCCGCAACAAGGTACCAGCCCCCGGCCCCCAGCAGGCCCGCAACCACGGCCAGCGCAAGCGGTGCCGCGACAGGGCGCGGCCGGGGTGGGGCGTCCTGCGACGCCTGCTCGAGCCTGACCCCGTCACGTGTCAGCTCGAATGCCCACGACAGCACGAGCGCAAGCGGAAAACCGATGATCAGCAATGCCGCGACGAGCGTGATGGTCCAGTCCGGCAGCCGCAGGGCGGGAAACATCACGTCGGCCGCCTGCATGACGACCCACGCGACAACGACGTAGACCACCGCCACCTTGGTGACGTTGCGTCGCTTGAGCTCTGCAATCCACTGCTTCATGTGCGCCATCTTACCGGCGCCGGCCCGACCTGCCTAACTAATTAGGTGCGGCGACGCCGCCGGGCCGTTCATCACTGCCACCTGTCCAGCGGTCCACCAGCGCGGCCACGGAAATCTGGGACAGTACGTTGATCGCGGAACGCATCATGTCCGGGATGCGGTCGATGCCAAGCAGTATGGCGAGACCGGCAATCGGGATCCCGACTGCGTCGAGGGCCGGGGCGAGCGTGACGACACCCGAGGAAGGCACCGGCGCAACGGTCAGTGACACGAGGAACGTCGCCAGGAAAGCGGCACCGATCGTCGCTGCCGGAATCGGTACGTCGTAAAGAAACGCCAGAAACACGATCGCCGCGCCCTGGAACAGGGCACTGCCGGGGCGGTGCATGGAGGCACCTAACGGAATCAGCAGGTCTGCGATCGTCGGCGATACCCCGAGGTTGTCCTTGGACTCTTTGAGCGACACCGGGATGGCGGCGGCCGTACTCGTTGTCGACACGGCGACGGAGACGGCACCGAAGGTTCCGCCGAGGAAACGCGCGGGCCCGATGCGCGCCACGACGTATGTGAACGGCAGCGTCACCAGCACGAGGAAGAGCACGAGGCCGACGAAAACGCACACGATGAAGATACCGAGACTCTGCACGAGGTCCCAGCCGAGTCTCGCCGTTACCGGCGCAGCAAGACCGAATACGCCGACCGGCGCCGTGTACAGGATCCACATGACGAGCTTGATCAGCGCGGCGCTGACGTCGTCCGCAATACCGGTCAGCCGCTCGCGGCGCTCGCGCGGCAGCGTGCCGGTGGCCGCGGCGACGAGCGCCGTGAACACGATCAGCGGCAGCAGTGCGCCGTCGCTGGCTGCCGCGAACGGATTGGAGGGCACCAGGCTGACGATGAAATCGATGAAGGTCGGGAGCTCCGGCACCTCGGCGGTGCCGGCCTGCGGCATGGCGATGTCGTTGACGAAACGCAGGCCGAATTTCGTGACGGCCATGCCGATCAGGATCGCCGGTACGAGGGAGAGCCAGTAGAACGCCAGCGTCATCCCGCCGATGCGGCCCAGTTTCCGCGGGTCGCCGAGGCGCGCGATACTCGTGAAGATGACCGCTGCGATGAGCGGTACCACGACCATGCGGATCGCGTTCATGAAGATCGTGCCGAACGGGGCCGATCCCCTGGCGATCGCCAGCAACAACTCGTTGCCCGTGGCGGCCGCCGCGAGACCGACGACCAGGCCCAGCAGCAATCCGATGGCGATCGCGATGTGCAACATGGTCAGTACCCCAGGCTGTCGTCGCCGAAGTCACGCCGCAGTGCCTGCGCGAGTTGCTCTCCGGCCGCCTCCGGCATGCCGGTCAACGGCGGGCGCACCCGCGCCCAGCGCGGGTCGCCGCTGGCAATCGCGAGCAGGCGTTTCTGCGCCGGTATCGGGCCGTGTTTTTCGATGGCCTGCCGAAAGCGTTTTACGTCGTCATGCAGGGCCCTGGCGGCAGCGGCATCGCCGCTGTCATGGAGCCGCACGACCTCGGCAATGGCACGGGCATTGAGATTCGCGGTCGCGCTGATACAGCCGGGCGCACCCATTTCGAGCGCGTCGAGCAGCGGCATCTCGGAGCCCGGGTAGACGATCAGCCCGCCGATATCGAGCAATGCGCGGGTATTATCCCAGTCACCCGAACTGTCCTTGATGCCGACGACGTGGCCGGGGAATGCCGCGTGCAGCCGGGCAGCCAGCGCGGGCGGAATGCCGACGATCGCGATGGGCGGGATGTGGTACAGGTAGATTCGCGCGTCGTCGCCGATCGCGCCAACCAGGTTTTCGAAGTAACGATACAGGCCGTCCTCGGTGACGGTCTTGTAATAGAACGGCGGCAGGGTCATGACGCCGGCGCAGCCCAGGTCGAGGCAAGCGCGTGACAGCCGCGCCGTGTCGGCAACGTTCGACAGGCCCGTCCCCGGGATCATGCGCGATGCGTCGATGCCCGCGTCGACCAGGCTTGCGATGGCCGCAATGCGTTCGTCGATGCCGACCGAGAGCGCCTCGCCGGTCGTCCCGAAGGGTGCTACGCCCGCGCAGCCCTGCTTGAACAGCCGTTGCGCATGGGCCACGTACAGGTCCGCCGCGATCGACCCGTCGTCGTCGAACGGTGTCAGCATCGGCACGATGACGCCGCGCATGGGATCGACCGGCACGGGCTCAGTCTTCCAGGGCGGCACGCGCCGCGGCGACGCCGACGCCCGGCGTCACCGGCGCCTGCATGCCGCTCAATACGGCATCGAGCGCACCGAGGCAAAACAGGACATTGGTCGGGTTCGAGGCATGGCCCATCAGGCCGATGCGCCAGATCTTGCCCGCCATGGCACCGAGACCGGCGCCGATTTCGAGATTGTATTCGTCAAGCAGCGCGCTGCGTACCGCGGCTTCGTCGACGCCGTCGGGGACGCTGACCGCGTTGAGCTGCGGCAAGCGCTCGTCCCCGGGAACCACGAACTCGAGGCCCATGGCCTCGATGCCGGCTTTCAGCGCTGCGTGATGGCGGCGGTGGCGCGCCCACGAATTCTCGATGCCCTCTTCCTCCAGGATGACCAGCGCCTCGTGCAATGCGTACAGCGTGTTGATCGGGGCCGTGTGGTGGTAGGCGCGTTTGCCGCCACCCTGCCAGTAGCCGAGGATCAGGTTCAGGTCCATGAACCAGCTTTGCACCGGGTGCCTGCGCGACGTCACCGCGTCGACAGCCCGCTGGCTGAAGGTCACCGGCGCAAGGCCCGGCACGCAGGACAGGCACTTCTGGCTGCCGGAGTAGACCGCGTCGAGGCCCCACGCCTTCACCTCGAGAGGCGATCCCGCGAGCGAGGTGACCGTGTCGACGATCGTCAGGCAATCGTACTTGCGGGCCAGCGCCGCGAGGGTCTCCGCGTCCGAGATGGCACCGGTCGACGTCTCCGCGTGCACGAAGGCGAGAACCTTGGCGTCGGGGTTGGCCTGCAGGGCCTCTTCGACCTTGTCCGGATCGACGGCACGGCCCCAGTCATCCTGCACCAGGATCGCGGTGCCGCCCGCCCGTTCGACGTTTTCCTTCATGCGCCCGCCGAACACGCCGTTCTGGCAGACGACGACCTTGTCACCGGGCTCGACCAGGTTGACGAAGCAGGTTTCCATGCCTGCCGATCCGGGCGCCGACACGGGCATGGTCAGCGCGTAGTCGGTACGGAACGCATAGCGCAGCAGGTCCTGCAGCTCGTCCATCATGGCGATGAAAGCCGGGTCGAGATGACCGATTGTCGGCCGTGACATGGCTTCGAGAATGCGTGGGTTGACGTCCGACGGCCCCGGGCCCATCAGGGTCCGGACCGGCGGGTGAAAGGAACGAGTTTTCATGGTGCTTGCCCGGTACGGTTGGGATCAGTTGTCGTTGGGTGCCTCGAACAGCTTCGAGAAGAACACGGCATTCAGGAACAGCTTGTTCGTGCCGTACCAGTAACCGCGAAAATTCGGGTTGTCGGCAAACAGGATAATGCTGCCGGCGCCGGCACGCTCGGCGATCAGCGACGGGGTCCCCGCCAGCGCCTCGCGGTTTTCCGCCGAGACGAAACCCGAGAACACGGGATCGTCCGTATACGCGATAACCGTTGCAAACGGGTTCTCGGTCGGCAGGAGCGGTTCCTCGACGTTCTTGTGCAGGTAGATGGCACGCGCCGGGAAACCGAACCCGAGCGGATGCGTGGTGTCGAGATCGGCTGCGAAAATCGCACCGCCGATGACTTTCCCGGCGTCGAAGTCGTCCTTTTCGCTGTAGGCCAGGCGCCCAGGCTCCGCGGCCTCCTCGTCCTCCGCCTCTTCCGGAGCAGCCGCGGCCGCCAGGCCTTCCTCGCTCAGCGGGTCGATCCAGTCGAGCGTGCTCGCCCGCAGCCAGGGCGCCGCTTCGCGCATGCCGATCGCGGTACCGCCCTCGGCAATCCACAGCCGCAACCGCCCGGCGAACTCCGGTTCGTACTCCTCGTACTCGCCGGACGGGAAGACGATGTGCGTATAGCGATCCCAGTCGATGTCGCCCAGGTTATCGCGGCGTCGCAGCGTTATCGGCATCTGCATGCGGTAGTCGGCGAGGTGCCAGATCTCGCCCGCATCGTAGAGGTTGATGTCGTCCCCGACGACCAGCAGGACGCTGGGCGTCTCGAGCGGGTAGAACGAGGGTCCGCCGACGTCGACTCCGGCCGTGCCCGTTGCGCTGCGCCCCGATGCCAGCGCATGGACGGTAACGCCGTCCTCGGCCGCGATGACCTCCATCAGCGCGTGAATCTCCTCGCGCGGCACCTCCTGCCGGTCGAACGGCACCACGATACTGCCTGCCGCAAACGCGCGCGGCCCCGACGAGGTCAGGGCCGAGAACGGCTTGGTCGCGGCGCGTGCCAGCATGCCCTTGTCGAGCACCCGCCACAGGGCGCGCGGCGCGAAATACGGCCCCCACTCGAAGACGTAGCCGAAGGACGATGCAGCCGGTGCCGCGGCAACGGGCAGCGGCGGCGCATACGCGTCCCCGACGAGGTCGCCGCGCATCGCGCGGTTCGACAGCGCCGCGTATTCGAGGCCGAAGGCCGGCGGCAAGGTCCAGGTCGAGACGTCGTAGAAGGTCGCGTCTTCAAACTCGGTCAGCGGCTCGAAGATGCTGCGAATCATGCGGTGCTGCGGCTGGTTCGCGGGCACGATCAAAGCGTCTGCGGCCTTGAATGTCTTGCCGTCAACCGTGACGTCGCGCGCGAGCCGATGGGTGCTGATGCGGTGGGAGTTCAGCAGGTCGGCGAACAGGTGCATGCGCGCGGAGTCGCCCGGCGCGGCAAAGACCCAGCCCTTGACCGGGTACTTCGCGGCATCGTCCAGTGCGCTCGAATAAAAGGCCTTCTGGTACTCGAGGAACTCGCGCCGCAGGTTGGCGCCGGCCTCGATGCTCGCGATGCTGGTGCGAAAATGCTTGCGGATGTTCTCGCGGTAGGTGCGCAATCCGTTCCAGGTTTCCATCTCGCGCCCGAGCGCCGCGGCGGCCTCGTACAGGACGCCGACCCCGCCGTTGACGAGGGGGAAGGTCGAACCCTTGCCGATGTAGAAGTTGTCGAAGCGCTCACCATGGAAATACAGCCGGCCTTCCCCATCGAGGAACTCCTCGGATGTGCGCGCGGTCTGTTCGAGCAGTTCCTCGGCCCGGGCGGGAACCAGCGGATTGGTACGCGTGGCCACGCCCGGATGAAAATAATAAGTCTGCTGGCCGCCCATCTCGTGGTAATCCACCGTGATGTTCGGCCGCCATTCGTGCCACTTGCGCATCCAGGCCCGGGGTTCGGGCTGCGTCAGCAGCAGCCACTGGCGGTTGAGGTCGAACCAGTAGTGGTTGGTGCGCGCAAACGTCCAGTTGAACTGGTGTTCGATATGAGCCGGGTCGGCGATCTTCTGCTGCCCGCCGAACGCGTCGAACCACGCCACGCGCTGCGCGTGGCCGTCCGGGTTGAAGATGGCCGTGACCAGGATCACGCTGCTCGACAGGACTCGCTCGATCCCCGCGCCCTGCGCCGCGGCGAGGTGGTAGACGAAGGGCAACGACGCATCCATGCCGCTCGACTCCGCGCCGTGCACGCCGTAATTCAGCCAGGTCACGATCGGCATGTCGGGGGCGATGGCCGGATTGCCGCGGCCCTCGGACAACGCGGCGTGCTGCTCCCGGATCGCGTCCAGGCGCGCGTGGTTCGCGGGCGAGGCTGCGACCAGGAACAGGATCGGGCGCCGTTCGTGGGTGTAGCCGATCACTTCGAGCGACAGGCGGTCGCTCAGTCCGGCCACCAGCGTAATGTAGTCGACGAGCTGATGGTGACGCACCGGTTCGTGACCCAGCTTGAAGCCGAGAAACGCCTCGGGGGTCGGGATCGCCGGATCGTAGGAGACGTCGGCGGGGAACATCTCGGCGTCCGCGTCGCGAACGTCGACCTGCGCCGGCGCCGGCGCGCCTGCCATGGACAATAAAAGACCGGCCACGGCCGCTAGCCATACTCGCATTCACTTATCTCCGCTTGCCTGGGTGGACAGGTGCGTCAGTTTACCTGTTCGAAAGAGGCAGACCGCAATATTCGGCCGGGCCGCGCACCGGTCAGCCGTTGCTCGAACAGGACCGCCTCGCCGGCCACGAATACGTGGTACACGCCCGCGGCGTACTGGTGCGGGTCCGCAAACGTCGCACGATCGATCACGGTAGCGGGGTCGAACACGACGATGTCGGCCACGGCGCCCGTCTCGAGACGGCCGCGAGACCCGAGGCCGATACGCTCGGCGGGCATACGCGTCATCTTGTGAATTGCCGTGTGCAGCGGCAGCGCCTGCAGCTCGCGCACGTAGCGGCCGAGTACCCGGGCAAACGTGCCATAGTTGCGCGGGTGCGGGTGGCCCTGGCCCGGCACCTCGATGCCGCCGTCGGCCGCGATCATGGTGCGCGGGTGCCTGAGAATATTGAGGACGTCCTCCGGGTGCATGGCATGGTAAATCGCCTGGCAGCCGCCCGCTTCCTGCAGCTCGATAATCAGCGTTGCGGCATTCTCCAGGGTCACCTCGCGGCCCTGCCGCGCCAGCAACTCGGCCAGGTTCAACCCGTCGAGGCTGTGATCGAAGTTGCAGTACGCGAGCTGCACGTTCGCCGGGTCGCTGCGTCCGCGCACCTCGGTCAGTTCGTACACGAGGGTTTCGTGGATGCGCACGCGCATCGCCGGGTCCGTGAGACGCTCGGCAAGCCTCTTGTTGCCGCCGTCGCGGCTCCAGCGCGGAAACTGCACGGTCAGCCCGGTCGAGCCCGCGGGGTACGGGTACTGGTCGAGCGTGATGTCGAGACCGCGGTCGACCGCCGCGTCGACGAGCGCGAGCAGGTCTTTCGAGCGGCCCTGCATCGAGGTTCCCATCGCCTTGGCATGCGTGATCTGCGCCGGCAACCCGGCCACCTCTGCAATCCGGATCAGTTCGCGCACGCTGTCGAGTACCTGGAGCGCCTCGTTGCGCATGTGGCTGATGTAGATGCCACCGTGCCGTCCCGCCACCTCGGCCAGGGCGATGATCTCCTCGGTGGTCGCGAAACTGCCGGGTACATAGACGAGACCCGAGGACAGGCCGAAAGCCCCCTGCCGCATCGCGAGATCGACCTCGCCGCGCATCCGCGCGAGCTCGTCGTCGGTCGGCGGGCGATCGTCCAGCCCCATGACCTTGACGCGCACCGCGCCATGGCCGACGAAGGCGCCGTAGTTGACGGCGGCCCCCTGCTCGCCGAAGCGGCTGAAGCTGTCCTGCAGCGGCAGCGGGGACCAGCCGTCCGGGCCGCCGATGACCGTGGTGACGCCCTGGCGCAACAGGTTCTCGGCGTCGGGCCAGCGATACAGCCCGCTGCGCTCGTCGTTTTCGCGCACGGCATGTGAGTGCAGGTCGATGAAGCCGGGCGCGACGGCCAGTCCCGCGACGTCGATCACCCGGTCCGCGGCGCGGCCCGCCGCCGCGCCCACGCCGATGATTCGATCGCCCTTTATCCAGACATCGGCCACGACCGGCTCGTGGTCTGCACCCGTAAACACGGTGCCGCCCCGCAGTACCGTGACCGGCGCCGCGTCGCCGGGCGGCACGGCATCCTGGCCGCATGCCAAGAGCAACGATGCGGCCGCCAACACCAGGACCATGAACCTTGAAAAACGCATCGCCCGACTACCCGTATTCGACCAGCAAGAATCCTGCACGATAGTACTCACTGCGTTCGCGGCTTCTCAATTGAATATTGTTTGGGAACCCATAGCGTACGGCTATCGCGCCAGCCACCTGATCAGCGGCGCGGCGGCCAGCGGCACGAGACTCGCTACCACGACCACCAGCCACCCGTCGGTGCCGGGGTCGGAGAGACGCAGCACGTCGCTGACCACCGGCGCATAGACGGCCATGAGAACCAGCGCCAGGCACAGGACCAGGGCCGCCCAGACCCAGGGGTTGCGCGTAATTTCATTGTCGAGGAGTCGCCAGGTGTCGCCCCGCATGTTGAATACGTGCCACAGCTGCGCCAGGGCCAGCGTGCAAAACGCGACGGTCACCCCAAGCCCGGTTTCATAGCCCAGGACGACCATCGCAAAGGCCATGGCCGCAAGCGTCGCTGCGGCCATCACCAGTCCGTGCAACGCGATCTCGACCCAGCAGCGGCGCGGCAGGATGGGCTCCCCCGCCGGCCTCGGGGACTCCTCCATGAGGCCCGGGCGCGCCGGCCCGACGCCCAGTGCCAGCGCGGGAAAGACGTCGGTCACGAGATTCAGGAACAGGATCTGCAGGGGCAGGAGCGGCAGCGGCGCACCCGCTACCGTCGCGAGGCTGACGACGAGAATCTCGCTCGTGTTGCACGACAACAGGTAAAGCGCGAACTTGCGGATGTTCTCGAAGATCGCCCGCCCGTGCCGGATTGCCGCGAGAATCGTGGCAAAGTCGTCGTCCTGCAGCACCATCTCGGCGGCTTCCCTGGCGACCGCGGTGCCGCGCAGGCCCATCGCGACACCGATATCGGCCTTCTTCAGCGCCGGCGCATCGTTGACGCCGTCCCCGGTCATCGCGACCACGTGCCCCTGCCGCTGGTACAGGTCGATCAGCCTGAGCTTCTGCTCCGGCGTCACGCGCGAGAACACGCGCGCGGCCAGCAGTTCTCCGTCACGCTGGTCCGCAAACAGCCGGTCCACCTCGTCGCCCCCGAGCAGTTCCCCCCCGGCGCTCGCCTGCCCGATCACGCCGATCCGGCTCGCGATATTGTGCGCGGTGTCCGCGTGATCGCCCGTGACCATGATGATCGAGATGCCGGCCCCGCGGCATGCTTCGATCACGCGATCGATGCCGGCGCGCGGCGGGTCCTCGATACCGAAGACACCGTGTAACGCCAGTCCATCGTAGAGGTCACCGTGCGGCGCCGCTGTCGACTTCGAGGCGACCGCGATCGTGCGCAGGCCACGCGCACCCAGCTGCGCGGTGCGCGCCAGCCAGTCGCCGACCCCGGCTTCGTCGAGCGGCTCGGCGCCGCGCGACGTCTGCACCGCGTTGCAGTATGCGATTACGACTTCGGGGGCGCCTTTCACCGCGACCGTGAAACCACCGTTCGCCCGGTGCACGGTCGCCATGCGCTTCTTGTCCGGATCGAACGGGTCCTCGTGAACTTCGGGCGCTTCCTGCAGCAGGCTGTCGCGCCAGAGGTCGCGCCCGGCAGCCGCCTCCAGCAGGGCGCGCTCGGTCGGATCGCCGACGCCGGTCGGCCCGGCCGGGCCTGCCTGCTGCAGGCTCGCCCCGTTGCACAGCGCAGCCGTCGTCAGCATCGCGTCCAGCAGCGGCGCCGCGGCCGTCTCGACGTCGCCCCGTATCGCAACGTCGAGTCCGGGGAGCAGCGCCGTCGTCACGGTCATGCGGTTCTCGGTCAGGGTGCCGGTCTTGTCGGTCAGGATGACGCTCGTGGCGCCCAGGGTCTCGACGGCGGAAAGCCGCGTTACCAGGGCATTGCGTTGTGCCATGCGCCACATGCCGCGCGCCAGTGCGATCGTGGCGACGATCGGCAGCCCCTCCGGGATCGCGGCCACGGCCAGCGCAATCGCCACCTCGACGGCGAGCAGGACCTCGCGCCCGGCGAGAACCCCGGCGACGGCGAGCACGACGCTGATACCGATAACGACCCAGGCCAGCAGTGCGCCAAGCGAATCGAGCCGTTTCTCGAGATGGGTGCGGGGCGGGTGCGCCTCGCTCACCTGCTCGAAAATCCTGCCGAACTCGGTGTGCGAACCGGTCGCCACCACGACACCGCGGCCGCGGCCGCGCGTCACGGCCGTACCCTTGTAGGCCATGTTGCGGCGCTCCAGCATCGTCGTCCCCGCGTCGACGACGTCGGTGCTCTTGGCAACCGGCAGCGACTCGCCCGTCAGCGTCGACTCGTCGGCGTTGAACTTGTGTGCTTCGATCAGCCGCAGGTCGGCGGGCACCATGTCCCCGGCCTCGAGCAGGACGATGTCGCCCGGGACGAGCTCCCAGGCCGCCGCCTGCCGCACGACCCCTCCGCGCAGCAGCACACAGGAAACCTGCGCGATCTTCCGCAGCGCCTCCATCGAGCGGATCGCCCGCCATTCTGTCAGGAACCCGATGGCCGAGTTGATCGCGATGACCGCGAATATCGCGATCGCCTCGGCGACGTTCGACATCAGGAATGCGAGGGCGCCCGCAGCCACCAGCAGCACCGTGACGATACCCGTGAACTGGTCCGCCAGGATCGAGATCACGTGCCGCTTTTTCGCAACCTGCAGCGCATTGCGGCCAAAAATCGCACGCCGCCGGGCCGCCTCGCTGTCGTCGAGTCCGCTCGCCGCCTTCACGGCCAGCGCCTCCTGGACGGCATCGATGCGCTTGTTCCAGGCTACAAGCTGCGAACCGGCACGCATTGTCATGTCCTCATGAACTCATTGTGGCGCGAATGCCGGCCCGTCAACAATGCGGATTGTGCGGATGCCGCGCGCGCGGCTCGCTGGATAGTCTACTGTTGATGCTGCGCGAACTGGACCAGGCTGCCAGGGAACTCGTGTCGCCGGATGTCGTGCTGTTCGACTGGCACGCGACGCTGGTCGATACCCTCGATGCGATGTACGACGCAGTCGACGACATGATGCCGCTGCTGCCCGAACTCGGGCTGATGCCCGCGCTGATCCCGCACGACCAGTGCAAGACGCCCGAGGATGCGCGGCTCGTCGACTACGTGCGCGATCACCAGCGCCTGCACCCCCGGATCAAGGCCGAACGCCGCATTTCACGGACGGATATTTTCGAGGTACTGTTCGGCCACAACGAAGCGGCCAAGCAGGTCGCTCACGAGGCGTTCAACAATGCCTACCGCAATCATTTCGGTGAGGCCCAGCCGTTCGAAGGCGGCGAACTCGACCTGCTGCTCGAAATGCGCGAACTCAATGTCCGGCTGGGCATCCTGACCAACCGGGACCGCGAGTTCTTCGAACTGGAACTGGCGCTCGTCGATGACGGCGCGTGGGTCGACCTGTTCGAGACGACGGTCTGCGGCTGCGACACCGGCAAGCGCAAACCCAATCCGGACCCGATCTACAAGGCGCTGGACAACCTGGGCGAAAAGCCCGGGCTCAACTGCTGGTACGTGGGCGACAGCACGACCGACGTGGTCGCCGCCAAGCGCGCCGGCATCACCTCGGTATTCTTCAACGGCGTCGGCTGGGATCATGCCTGGATCAACAAGATCTTCCCGGGGACCGCGGCACACCCCCACCAACCCGATGCGATCGTCGACAGCTTTGTCGAGTTCCGATGGCTGGTCGAAGAGAGCCTGCATGTCGGGCACGACTGGCATCGCCACCAGGACAACCCCGACGCGGACCTCAAGACGTAACCCAGACCACCTCGTGCATCTGCTTGAGCCCGTTCTCGAGGAACTTCGGCGGTGCGTTGGCCGTGTCGTCGACCCTGGCGTGCTCGCGAAGTCCGGGCCAGTGGCCCAGGAGTTCCTCCCGACCGACCGAGAACGGGGGACCGTCGCAAACGGACTGGTCGTACTCGATCGTGATCACGAACTGGCGGGCGTCAGCGGTCAGCAGCGATGCCGTGTGCCGCGCATAGCGTCGTCGCAGTTCCGGCGTGAGGGCGATCAGTGCGCCGCGGTCGTAATGCGCATCGAACGGGCCCTCCCGGAAAGCGAAGAAGTCGCCGCAATAAAGGGTCACGTTGCGTTGCTTCGCGCGGTAGCCCGGGAGTGAGCCGGTAATCGTCTCGTACTCGAGATCGTGCTCCTCGAAGAACGCCAGCACCGCGATCTCGGCAAGCTCGACGCCGACCACCTCGTTCCCCTGTGCCTCGAGCCACAGCAGGTCCGGGGACTTGCCGCACAGCGGCACCAGGACCCGGCGCCCGGTGTGTTGCCAGTACCGTTGCAGGTTGCGATTCCCGGCCGGCTCGTGCCAACCGGTGCGGCCGATCTCCCAGCGCTCCAGCCATGCTTCGTTCATCCCCTAACTTTAACCTCATCGGTCCCGCAGATGCGATAATCGCGACATGATGACGATGCCGCGACTGGTCCTTCTCATCCTGGTGCTGCCGCAGGCAACCCAGGTCTGCCTCGCCGATGAACAGGACGATCTACGCGCGCTCAGCGACAGGCCCGCCGTGCGGGCCGCGTTGCAGCAGGTGGTCGAGATGGAGTCACGGCTGCTCGACGACCTTGTCGAACTGACCGAGATCCCGGCGCCACCGTTCGGCGAGGCCCGGCGCGGCGAACGTTTTGCAGAACTGCTGAGGGAAGCGGGGCTCATCGAGATCACGACCGATGCGGCCGGCAATGTCATCGGGCGGCGGCCCGGGCAGAGCGGTAAGCGCGTCATCGCCGTCACGGCCCACCTGGATACCGTGTTCCCGATCGAGACCGATGTCAGGGTGCGTGTCGAGGGCGACCGGTACATCGCCCCGGGCGTCGGCGACAACTCGCGCGGCCTGGTCGTACTGCTCGGGGTCCTGCGGGCGCTCGAGCGGACCGGGATCGAAACCGAGGCCGACATCCTGTTTGTCGGTAATACGGGTGAGGAAGGGCTCGGCGACCTGCGCGGCGTCAAGCACCTGTTTCGCGACGGCGGTCCGCGCATCGATGCGATGATCGCCGTCGATGGCGGCAAGACCGAGCGGCTCGTCTACGGCGGCGTCGGCTCGCACCGCTATCGCGTCACGTTCAGCGGACCCGGGGGGCACTCCTGGGGTGCTTTCGGTACCGCCAATCCGCATCATGCCCTGGGCCGCGCCATCGACAAGTTCGTGCATGCCGCGCCCGCCGTCACCGCGGTCGGCGAGAAGACGAGCTTCAATATCGGGCGCATCGGCGGGGGCACCTCGATCAACTCCGTCCCGTTCGAGTCGTGGCTCGAGGTCGACATGCGCTCGGGCAGCCAGGACAAGCTCGATGCCATCGACGCACTGTTCCAGGCCGCTGTGCAGGACGCGCTTGACGAGGAGAACGCGGCACGCACCGAGGGCGACGCGCTCACCGTCACGATCGAGCGGGTCGGAAAACGCCCTGCCGCGCGCGGCAGCCGCGAGTCCGGCCTCGTATTGCGCGCCGCCGCCGCCATCGAGTGGGCCGGCCTCGAACCCGACTTCCAGCTCAGCTCGACCGACGCCAATTACCCGCTTTCGATCGGCGTTCCGGCCATCACGCTGAGCCGTGGCGGCATCAGCCGGGGCTCACACTCACCCGCGGAATCCTGGGAGAACGTCGACAGTCACCTGGCGTTGCAGATTTGCCTGCTGACGCTGTTGAGCGAGGCCGGCGTCTCCGCCCCCTGACTCACGAGCCGCGCCGCGGCGGGCGTCACGGCCGCGTTGGAATGGCCCGCACCCGGCACCTCGACCAGGCGCCAGTTGAACTCCGACCCCAGCGCTTGCGCACGTGCCCGCGCCACGCGGAAGAACGTGTGTCCCCGCTCGTAACGGTGACGCCCCTGCAGTTCGGCTTCCGGGGTCTTGCGCAGGTCATCGTCGTCGCGCAGCGTGTCCGCGTCACCCAGCAGCACGACCAGGTCCCGCGCGAGGTAGTTTGCGAGAACGTCGTCCGCTACGCCGGAGCCGGCCAGGCCATACGGGTACTCGACCCCGAAGTCGGGCATCGTGTACCAGCCGGCATTGGCGGCGATCGCGCGCTCCGCCCTGGCATCGGGCACGTAGTAGAGAAAGCGGTGCACGAACTGGGAGCCCGCGGAATGGCCAAACAGCGTGTAGCCGGCCTGGCAGCCGTCGAGCTTAGCGACGACGGCATCGAACAGCGGCTCGATCGCGGCAAAGGTCCACTGCGATGCGGGGCGTGCGTGGCCCGTGGCCCGGTCGAAGACGTGCCCGAGGTTGTAGTGAGCCGACCTCGGGAAGTCGTCCTTGCCGAAGTACGGGACAACGACAATGAAGCCATGGCGCGTTGCCTCGCGGCGCCAGTCATCGTAGTAACGCTGCGCCTCGCGGCTCGCACCGTGCATGACGATGACGACCGGCGTGTGGGCCGTGACCGCATCGGGGACATACAGCCGTACGGGAACGGACGGCCCCGACCAGTCCCCGAAATCGAACAGCACGTCGCCCGTCACTCGCGGGGTGCCGGCATGCGACGCGGCCACAAGGATGACGGCCGCTGCCGCCAGCATAATTCGCTCACCGCCTTTGCGCATGGCTCGAATCTTGTTCTCGACGAGACCACATCATGCTATTAATGGGCGATGAAAGGAAAGACTGATGGCTCCTGAGCGATCCGACCTGCTGACGCTGGGATGGCGCGAATGGGTCAGCCTTCCCGAGCTGGGACTCAGGCGCATCAAGGCCAAGGTCGATACCGGGGCCCGCACTTCGACACTGCACGCCTTCGCGGTCCGCGATTTCGAGGAGGACGGCAAGCGGCGCGTCGAGTTCAGCATCCACCCACGGCAGAAGGACAACGACACGGTCGTCGTCTGTGTCGCGGACGTCGTCGACGAACGCATTGTCAGGGACTCGGGCGGACACCAGGAAATGCGCTGGGTCATCCGGTCTCCGCTGGCCATCGGGGGCAATAGCTGGCCGATCGAGATAACCCTGACGTCGCGGGACGACATGCTGTTTCGGATGCTCATCGGCCGCACCGCGATCAACGGCCGGGCAATAGTCGACCCATCGCGATCGTACGTGGTCGGCAAGAAAAGGAAAACAAAGGCATAACAGCTCATGGCTAAAAACAAGGCAATCACGATCGGAGACAGGACGATCTCCCCCGGGGAGCGCACCACCGTCCGGCTGCCGCTCGCCGACCTGTACACCGGCGAGTCCATCTCGATGCCCGTGCACATCGTCTGCGGACGCCGGGCCGGGCCCGTGCTGTTCGTTTCGGCGGCCATTCACGGCGACGAGCTGAATGGCGTCGAGGTCATCCGGCGCCTGCTGGATCGCAAGGCACTGAGCTCGATCCGCGGCACGCTGCTCGCGGTCCCCATCGTCAACGTGCACGGGTTTCTCGACCAGTCGCGCTACTTGCCCGACCGCCGCGACCTGAATCGCTCGTTCCCCGGCAGCCGCAAGGGTTCGATCGCAGCGCGCATGGCGTACACGTTCGTCAACGAGATCGTCGCCAGGTCGGACTACGGTATCGATCTGCATACCGGCGCGCTGAACCGGTCGAATCTGCCCCAGATTCGCGCCAACCTCGAGGACGAGACAACGCGCGATTTCGCGAAGTCGTTCGGCGTGCCGGTCATCATCGGTGCGAACATCCGGGACGGCTCCCTGCGCCAGTGCGCGGCGGACCGGGACACGCCCGTGCTGATCTACGAGGCGGGCGAAGCCCTGCGTTTCGACGAAGTCTGCATCCGCGCGGGACTGCGCGGCACGCTCAATGCGATGCGCCACATCGGCATGCTGCCGCCGCGCAAGGGCGCCAAGCTCGTATCGCCGGTGATTGCCTCGTCGACGAGCTGGGTCCGGGCGTCGGCCAGCGGCATCGTCACGCGCAAGGCGGAGCTGGGTGCACGCGTCGCCAAGGGCGACCGGCTCGCCTCGATCGGTAACCCCCTGGGCGCCGGCATCATGCCCGTCACGGCACCGTTCGACGGCATCGTTATCGGCCGCAACAACCTGCCGCTGGCCCACGAGGGCGATGCCCTGTTCAATGTCGCGGCTTTCAAGAGCGTGGCTCGCGCCGAAGACAAGGTGGAAGCCTTCACTTCGGATATCAAGACCGAGCGCGTCGCCGCGCTACACGAGGAAAACACATGAAAATTGCCATCCTGTCGACCAACCGCAACCTCTACTCCACGCGCCGGCTGCTCGAGGCCGGCGAAGAACGCGGCCACGAGACGCTCGTCGTCAATCACAAGCGCTGCTATATGAACATCGTCAGCGACAGCCCCGAGATCCATTACAAGGGCAAGGTGATCGAAGGCGTGGAAGCCATCATTCCGCGTATCGGCGCCTCGGTGTCGTTCTATGGCACCGCGGTCGTCAGGCAGTTCGAGATGATGGGCGTCTATTCACTCAACGAGTCGGTTGCGATTACGCGTTCCCGCGACAAGTTGCGCGCATTGCAGTTGCTGTCGCGCAAGGGCATCGGGCTGCCCGTAACCGGCTTCGCAAACTCGCCGGATGACACCGAGGACCTGCTGCAACTCGCGGGCGGCACGCCGGTCGTAATCAAGCTGCTCGAAGGAACGCAGGGTGTCGGCGTGGTGCTGGCCGAAACCAAGAAGGCCGCATCGAGCGTCATCGAGGCCTTCCGCGGGCTCCGGGCCAACTTCATGGTGCAGGAGTTCATCGAGGAAGCCGGCGGCGCGGACCTGCGCTGCTTCGTCATCGGCGACAAGGTCGTCGCCGCGATCCAGCGCCAGGCGAAAGATGGCGAGTTCCGCTCCAACCTGCACCGCGGCGGCACGGCATCGCTCGTCAAGATCACCCCGCAGGAGCGCAAGACGGCCGTCAGGTCGGCCCAGGTCATGGGACTCAATGTCGCCGGCGTCGACCTGCTGCGCGCGCGCCGCGGACCGGTTGTCATGGAGGTCAATTCCAGCCCGGGGCTGGAAGGCATCGAGAAGGCCACGGGCAAGGACGTTGCCGGCATGATCATCGAGTTCATCGAGAAGAACGCGCGGCATGGCCGGACCCGCACCCGCGGCCACGGCTAGCGTGGCGCGGCCCTCCCGCCGTTGAGACTGGCGGCGTGATCGAGGCCGCGCAGCGGACCGTTACAAACGGTACGTGCGGCGCAGCGCCGCTGTCTGGAACAACAGGGCGGACAAGGCGGTAACAGCGGCCACGGTACCGAGGATGACGATCATGCGCCCGGCCGGCTGGTCCATTGCGGCGCGAAACTGTGCAAGTCGGTAGAGGGTGACGAGCCACTCCACGGCGCCGACAACCAGCACCACCTGCACCAGCCGGGCCACCCAGGGCCGGCGGACAAACAGGAGGCCGAGCAGCAATGCCGCGCCGGCCACCCCGAAGAGGTTGCCGTAGCGCATGAAATGCGCGCCGAGGACGACGAGGCTGAGGACGATCGGGACGAATAGCAACGCTCTTTTCATGCCGCCATGATGACAGATGGCGGCGCGCATTTCGCGGTTCGGACCGGCACCGCGTGACACGCGATGCGTAACGAATTGTTTCGGCGGTGGTACTTGAACTGCACCGTTGTTAGCCTCACGTCTGGAACGAATCCTACAGGGAGTATGCAATGACCATCGAATTTCCGAGCCTGCCGTACGCAGGCAACGCGCTCGAGCCGCACGTGTCGGCGCGGACGCTCGAGTTTCACCACGGCAAGCACCATAAAGCCTATGTCGACAAGCTGAATGCCGCGATTGCGGACTCCGACTACGCGGGCCAGTCGCTGGAAGCGATTATTGCCGGATCCCACGAGGCCGGCGACGCCGGGGTGTTCAACAACGCTGCGCAGGCGTGGAACCACACCTTCCTGTGGCACAGCATGTCACCCGACGGCGGCGGCAAGCCGTCCGGCGAGCTGGCGAAGGCCATCGACCGGAAATTCGGCGACTTCGCCGCGTTCAAGAAGGCGTTCAAGGCCGCCGCGATGGGCCAGTTCGGCAGCGGCTGGGCCTGGCTCGTGCGCAGCGCCGACGGTGTCGACATCGTCACGACCGGCAATGCCGACACGCCCCTGGTGCACGGCTCGACGCCGCTGCTGACGCTCGACGTCTGGGAGCACGCGTATTACCTCGACTACCAGAACAAGCGCGACGCGTACGTCGATACGTTCCTCGAGAAGCTGGTCAACTGGGAGTTCGCGGCGGAGAACTACGCCGCGGCATAACGACGCTTACCAGCGCCGCACGCGGCCCGTGTCCATGTGCACGAAGTCGGATGCTTCGTAGTAGCCGACGCCGCCGCGTTGCAGGCGCAGTGCCGCGTCGCGCAGCTCGGCGGTCGGGACATCGTCGAGACGCACGTCGATCGCTTTGCCGAGCAGGTGCTGGCTTTTTCTCGCGACGCCGCTGGCGGCGCTGCGGCCGCGCAGCATCTCGTTGGTGCGCGGGGAGCGGTACGCCGAGATGATCTGGTAAGTACCGTCGCTGCCCAGCGACTCGCGAACGTCGTAGATCAGGTCCAGCAGCTGCGGATCCATCTCGACTTCGTCGCCGGTGCGAAAATCGGAGAGGAACGCATTGATATCGTCGAGGGCCGAGTCGACGTAGTCGCCGTTCCTCCAGTAGACGACATTGAGGTGCTTACCGGTGTGCGTATGATAAAAGGACAACTCACGACTACCCGGGGCGGCAGTCCCCTGGCTCAGGCTCGCAATCGACGCCAGGGCCAGCCCGACCACCGCCGGGATCAGCAATTTAAAGATCTTGCGATTACTCATTGTTCCTCGATGCGCGCGCAGCACGAACGTAATACCCATTAGAATATGGTGTCTGAAGCGACAATTTCAATGAAGACCGTCACACGATCCGGACCGTTCCGGCGGCGGTTGGTTGCGCTTCTCGCACTGGCGTTTCTCGCCACAGTGGCGGCGGCCGACGCCGACAGCCCGTCGTATCAGCGCTTGCAGGGGGCCCTCGAGCTGTACCTGCAGATCGCCGACCGGGGCGGCTGGCCATCCGTACCCGACGGCCCGACGCTCGCACCGGGCGACCTGGACCCCCGCGTGGCGGTACTGGCGCGCCGGTTGCGCGCCTCGGGCGACCTCGCAATGCCGTCCCTGGAACCCGCTCTTTTCGGCAACGACCTCAGGGCCGCGGTCCTGCGTTTCCAGGCTCGCCACGGCCTCGTACAGGACGCGCTGGTAGGCCCCGCGACCCTGCAGGCGCTGAACGTCCCCGCGGAGCGGCGAATCGCCCAGATACGCCTGAACCTCGAACGCGCGCGGCAACTGTTCACCGCGGCACGCCGGGATTTCGTCCTCGTCAATGTCCCGGCGTTCGAGACCTACATTTTCAGAAACGGCGCGCCGGTCTGGTCGGGCCGGGTTATCGTCGGCGAGACCGCATCGCAGACGCCGCTGTTCGAATCGCATCTCGCCTCGGTCGTACTGAACCCGACCTGGACCGTGCCGCGCAGTATCGCGAGTGAAGAGTTGCTGTTGTCGATCCAGCGGGACCCCGGCTTTCTCGAGCGCGGCGGTTTCGATGTGTTCGGCGCCGACGGTGCCCCGGTCGACCCGGCGCAGGTCGAGTGGGCGTCACTGCATGCCGACCACTTCCCGTTCACGCTCGTGCAACGCCCGGGCCCGCTGAACGAGCTGGGCCGCGTCAAGTTCATCGTGCCGAACCCTTATGGCGTCTGCCTGCATGACACGCCGTCCAGGCACCTGTTTGGTTCCTCCTCGAGGGCCCTCAGTCACGGTTGTATTCGCCTGCATCGACCGCTCGATTTCGCGCTGCAGGTGCTGGCCGCCGAGGGCTGGTCGCGACAGCAGATCGAGGCAGGTCTCGCCTCGCAGGTGACGCAGACCATCGCGCTGAAAAGTCCGCTGCCTGTCGTCGTCGGCTACCTGACGGCCGCGGTCGACGCGGACGGCACCGTGTATTTCTACCGCGACATCTACGGCCTGGACGCCGCATAGCGCGCCATGGACGAGCTGCAACAATACCGAGCCGGCGGCACCGGCCTCGCGGCCAAGACCCAGGGTAACCCGGAAGGGAAAGGGCTCAACGGCTTCCTGCTCGACTGGCACCGCACCGAGCCGCGCGGTGTCGTCGTCAAGCCGCAGCGGCAGGTACTGGCCGAGTTCTTCACCTCGATGCTGGTCCTGTCGGCCCGCTTCAAGTACCGGCCCGCCGTGGGCGTCGACAACTACCTGTATCTCGTGGACGGCGACTGGGTTCTCAGCCTGATCGCGCCCTCGCAATGGTCGGCGCGGCGGCGCGCGGGCTTCGTCGGCACCTGCGTATTGCAGCGCGACATGACGTGGACGATTGCGCCGTCGTCGCTGGTCGGCGGGCAGAATGCCGTATCGGACGCACTCGCGCGCTTCTACGCCGCGTTCGCCGAGACGCTCGATTCAGACCAGACGCTCGAGGAGATACTGCCCTTTTTCGTTCGCCGCCTGCCCTACTGGCAGCGGCTGCATGCCAGCGCGCTGAGCCGGTCGATTCGCGGCACGGTGACGCTCGGCGGCAGGCGCTCCGCGAAGTGCCGGGAATGGCAGGCGCTGCTGCCGACGTTTGACCGGGCGCTGCTGGCACACGACTGCTGATTCCCGCGGCCTGCGGCCATCCACGATTTTCCTGCGCCGACCGCGATGGTATGAATATCGCGGAGGCGATTTCGATGAAAGACCACAGGCGAATTCTCGCGATCAGCGGTTCTTACCGCGCCGGCGGGATCACGGACCAGGCCGTGCAGCAGGTCCTCGACAACGTGCAGGCGCTGGGCGCCGACGTCGAGCACGTCAGGCTGCGCGATTACCCGATCGGTTTCTGCCTTAATTGCCGCGAATGCATGCAGCAGCCGGGCGTGGCGCCCGGGTCGTGTGTACTCGAGGACGGCATGGGCGAGCTGGTGCAGAAAATCGAGGCGGCGGACGGCTACGTACTCGCTGCACCGACGAACTTCTACGCGGTCACCGCGCTCTTCAAACGCTTCATGGAGCGCCTTGCCGTGTTCGGGTACTGGCCCTGGGGAAAACCGGCGCCGGTCTTTCGCAAAGCGAAGCTGCCGCAGAAGCCCGCCGTCGTCCTCTCGTCCTGTGCGGCACCCGGCCTCATGGGGCGCCTGACGTACGGCACCAGCAAGAGCCTCAAGGTCGCCGCACAGACGATGGGCGCAAAGGTCGTCGGCTCGAGCGTCACGGGACTGATCGCGCAACGACCCAGCCCCATCCTGCCGGCACGCGCGCGACGGCGCGCAGCGTCGCTGGCCCGGCGCCTGGTCGCATAGCGGCACTCGCCAGCGGACGCGGTCTTTGCGGCCGCTGCCCCGCGGACACCGGGCATCCGTCAGCAGACCCTCATGCCGGGCCGCGCCGAAGGAGTATGATTGGTCATCGAACATCCTCCAAGCAGGAGAACATCGCGATGAATACCTGTCAGACACTGTCACTGGCCATGCTTGCCGGCCTCCTCGTAACCGGCTGCAGTGCACAGCACCACGCCGAGGACGTCCGCGCGGCCGAAGAAACCAAGCGACTGACCGTCGGTACCGTGCAACGCGAAATTCGCATGGGCATGTCGGCAGCCGACGTTGCCGAGGTCCTCGGCTCACCCAATATCGTCACCACGGACGACCAGCGTAACGAAACCTGGATCTACGACAAGATCTCGTCCGACGTGACCTACTCGAGAAGCAGCGGCACGGTCGTTGGCCTGGTGTTCGGCAGTTCGGCCGCGGGCGCCGGGGTCGGCTCCGCCAGCGCCGGATCGACATCGACGGCCCAGCGAACGCTGACCGTCGTCATCAAGTTCGACGAGAACGACAAGGTTCGGGACTTCTCGTACCACTCCTCGCAATTCTGATGCGACGTGGATTTTCCAGCCCGGGGCGCCTGCTGACGGGCACCTTGCTTGGTCTCCTGCTCGCCGGCTGCGCGACAGACCCCATCCCGGAGCGTGCACTGCGCCTCGAGGAAAGCACGCTCGAGGTCCGCGCAGTGCAAACCCGCAAGCTGGCGGCACCGTCGGAGACGGCCATCATGACGGCCATGGTCGCGGTGCTGCAGGACATGGAATTCAACATCGATCGCGTCGAAAAGCCACTCGGCATCCTGACCGCGTCGAAAGTCAGCGATGCCGATGACGCCGGGGAGAAGCGCGGCCTGTTCTTCCTCGACCTCCTGTGCGCGGCCGGCGGCGGGTCCGAGTGCGACAACATGTCCACGGCCAAGGACGAACAGCGGATCATCCTGACGATGGTCGCCATGCCCAGCCTCGAACGCCAGGGCGAGTATTCCGTGCGCGTTACGCTGCAGCGCATCATCTTCGACAAGATGGACCGCGTGAAGATCCAGGAGCGCATCACGGCCCCCGAGATCTACCGGCAGGTGTTCGATAACCTGCGCCAGTCCCTGTTCCACGAGGTTAACGAATCATGAATGGCAAGCTTCTGCTACTGCCCGGCATCCTGTTTCTCGCCGGTTGCGCAACGACGACGCCGGTGGATATCGGCGGCGCGGGGACCCAGCTCCAGGCGCGGCAGATCCAGACCCGTCAGTACGACACGCTCGACAAGCCGTTGACCATGCGCTCGGTGATCGCGACGCTCCAGGACCTGGGCTTCACGATCGACCAGGCCGACACCGAGCTCGGGACGATTACCGCAACCCGCTACGACGAATACACGATGCGCATGACGGTCACCGTGGTGCAGCGGGGCGAGGAACGCGTTTCCGTCCGCGCCAACGCCCGGATAGGCGAGAACGCGGTGACCGATGCGGCAACCTACCAGGATTTCTTCGTCGCGCTGGACAAGGCGATGTTCCTTACCCTGCAGCGCGTCGACTGAAGGCGGGTCAGGTAACGGTCCAGGCGCGCCACCACAGCCCGAGCTGGGTGCTGTAACCGATGTCGCGCCGGACAATGCGGTGTCGACCGTCGAGAACGTAATAAGAAGGGTATGCCTGCACCTGCCACAGTTGGCGAACGCGCGCGTCGCCCAGCACGACCGTCACGTTGAGCCCGTGCCGCTCCACGTACTCCCTGACCTCCCGCGCCAGGCCCCAGTCGAGCGCGACCGCGACGATTTCGATGTCGTCCGGGTCGCGCCAGCGGCGCAGCCGATTCAGGTTGTCCGCGCTCGCGGCACATACCTTGCACCAGGGCGCAAAGAAATAGACCAGCGCGGGACGCGCACCCGCGTCGGCGAGGTCGTAGGGATCACCTGCAAGCGTCACACCGCGCAGCTCGGGCGCGGCCTGCCGGTCGGTTGCCAGCATATGGCGCGATTGCCAGGTGGATACGACCACGAACACGGCCAGAAAGAGCCCTGCGTTCAGAAGGAACGAGCGCATCCTGCGAAAATCGGGTTGCTGCCTGGTCATTTGCTGCTTTGCTTGTCCGCCGCACAGGGTAGCGGAAAACGGCGCCGGATGGCGCATCGATTCCCGGCGGCAGGCCGGGTAGGGCTTGATCTAGATCATGGTGCACCGTGTCCGCCACAGGCAGCATTCCGGCATTAATTGCTGGAGGTGTGAAGTGACCAACATCAGGAAACTGTGGGCCGGCCTCATCGGCCTGCTCGTCGTCTCGTTTTCGATCCTGCTCTTCATGGGCAACGAGATTCATCGCGAGGCGCCGCCGATGCCGGAGCGCGTCGTGACCGTGGACGGCGACACGGTATTTACCCGCGCAGACATCGATCAGGGCCGCCAGGTATGGCAGTCCATCGGCGGACATCAGCTCGGCTCGATCTGGGGCCACGGCGGCTACGTCGCGCCCGACTGGACCGCCGACTGGCTGCATCGCGAAGCCATTGCCACGCTCGACATCTGGGCACGCCGTGACTTCCGCGTCGCCGGTTACGAAGCGCTGGGACCGGGCCAGCAGGCGCAGCTCGAACGCCGCCTGCAAGCGGATATCCGCCGTAACACCTGGGATGCCGCGAGCGGCACGATCACCATCGACCCCGACCGGGCTGCCGCGATCGCGTCGGTCATCCGCCACTACGACAGCCTGTTCGGTGCGGATCCCGCATCCCGCGACCTGCGTGAAGCCTACGCGATGAAGAACGACACGGTTCCCAATGCACAGTACCGCCGCTCGCTGACGGCATTCTACTGGTGGACCGCGTGGGCGGCCGTTACCCAGCGTCCCGACAAGGCCATTTCCTATACCAACAACTGGCCCGCCGAGCCGCTCGTCGGCAACGAGGCGCCGGCATCGACCTACCTGTGGACCGTGTTCAGCGTGCTGTTCCTGCTGGCCGGCATCGGGCTGCTCGGCTGGTACTACGCCGTGAACGGCCATGCGGACGACCGGCCGAAGATCCTGCCCGACTCGGATCCGCTGGCGACCACGGTCGTGACGCCGTCGATGCGCGCCACGGCCAAGTACTTCTGGGTCGTCATTGCACTGTTCCTCGTACAAATCCTGCTCGGCGCAATTACGGCGCACTACCAGGTCGAGGGCCAGGAATTCTATGGCATGCCGATCAGCGAAGTGCTGCCCTATTCGCTGACCCGCACCTGGCATACGCAGCTCGCCGTGCTATGGATCGCGACGGCGTGGCTCGGCACGGGCCTCTACATCGCGCCCGCGATTTCCGGGCATGAACCGAAATTCCAGCGCCTCGGCGTGAACTTCCTCTGGGTCTGCCTGCTCGTCATCGTGGTCGGCGCATTTGCGGGCCAGTGGTTCGCCGTCATGCAGAAACTCGGGCTCGAATACAATTTCTGGTTCGGCCACCAGGGCTGGGAGTACGTCGACATCGGCCGCTTCTGGCAGTGGTTCCTGTTCATCGGTCTCGGCGTCTGGCTGACGCTGGTCGGCCGCGCGCTGTGGCCGGCGATGCGCCGCGACGGCGCGATGCGCCCCATCGTCCTGCTGCTGTTCCTCTCGACCGTCGCCATCGGCCTGTTCTACGGTGCGGGCCTGATGTGGGGTGAGCATACGCACCTGTCGATGGTCGAATACTGGCGCTGGTGGGTCGTGCACCTCTGGGTAGAGGGCTTCTTCGAGGTCTTCGCGACGGCCGTGATCGCGTTCCTGTTCACCCGGCTCGGCCTGCTGCGCGTCGGCCTGGCAACGGCCGCCGTGCTGTTCGCGACGATCGTATTCATGGCCGGCGGCGTGCTGGGCACCCTGCATCACCTGTACTTCACGGGTACGCCCACCGCGGTCATCGCGCTCGGTGCCTCGTTCTCGGCGCTCGAAGTCGTCCCGCTCGCCTTCATCGGCTTCGAGGCCTATCACACGTTCAAGCTCGGTCATGCCACGCCCTGGATGCAGCGCTACCGCTGGCCGATCCTGTTCTTCACGGCCGTGGCATTCTGGAACCTGGTGGGCGCAGGATTGTTCGGCTTCCTCATCAACCCGCCGCTGCCGCTTTACTTCATGCAGGGCCTTAACCTCACACCGCTGCACGGCCACACGGCACTGTTCGGCGTGTACGGCATGCTCGGGATCGGCCTGATGCTGTTCTGCCTGCGGGGCATCAAGCCGGAGGCCGAGTGGAACGAGCGTACGCTCAAGCTGTCGTTCTGGTCGCTCAACGCCGGCCTCGTTGGCATGTCGCTGATGACGCTCCTGCCGCTCGGCACGATGCAGCTGGTTGCCGCCATCGAGAACGGCTACTGGTACGCGCGCTCCGCGGAATTCATGCAACGCCCGATCGTCGATCTCGTTGTCTGGATGCGGGTGCCCGGCGACATAATCTTCAGCATCGGCGGCCTGGCGCTCGCCTGGTTTGTACTGCGCCTCTATGTCGGGCAGCGGAAGGCGCGCAGCAAGGTGCCTGCAGGAGCCAGGACCACCGCGTGATCGAGTTCTATCCTCAGATCAAGCTGGTACACGTGGCCGCCGTTCTCGTGAGCGGCGGCCTCTTCCTGCTGCGGGGCATCGCCGTCCAGGGCGGGATGCGCTGGGGCATGGCGGCACCGGTGCGATTCCTCAGTTACGGTATCGACATCGTGCTGCTGTCTGCCGCCCTGATGCTGCTGGCCGTACTGCCGGCCGCCCTGTTCGCCAACGGCTGGCTCTGGGCGAAGCTCGGGCTGCTGGTTGCCTATGTCGTGCTCGGCAGCTATGCGCTCAAACGGGGCCGCACGCCGGGCATGCGGCGCGCGTTCTTCATCGCCGCACTGCTGGCATTCGGTGCCATGTATTCGATTGCGCGGACCCACCATCCGCTCGGCGCCGTCAACTACCTCCTCGCATGAGTCGAGACGACCTCAAGACCGCACCAAGCCTGGTGCCCTTCGCCTACGGCTTCCGGCCGTTCTTCCTGCTCGCCGGGCTCTATGCCGCCGTGTCGATCGCCGCCTGGTTGTGGCTGTATCGCAGCGGCGGCTGGCCGCTGGCTGCGCTGCCGCCGCAGCACTGGCATGGCCACGAGATGATCTTCGGCTTTATTGCCGCCGCGATCGCGGGCTTCCTGTTGACGGCTGTGCCCAGCTGGACCGGCAGCCGCGGCGTTGCCGGCGCACCGCTCATTGCCCTCACGTTGCTGTGGCTGGCCGGCCGCGTCGTGTTTGCGCTGGGCCAGGGCGTGCCGGTCTGGCTGCTTGCGGCCGGCGAACTCGGCTTCGTGCCGGCATTGATGCTCACGGTCGCGCCCGCTCTCTTGCGTGGCAACAATCGCAACTGGCCCATGCTGGTCCTGCTTGCGGCTTTCTGGTGCGCGGATGCGGCCTTCCTCGTCGGGCTGGCCAATGGCGACCCGCTGGTGGGTCGCGCGGCGCTGCTCGCCGCCGTAAATATCGTGCTCGTGCTGACCACGATCATAGGCGGACGCATCGTCCCGGCTTTCACCGGCAACGCGCTGCGCACCGGGGGTGCGGCCGGTTCCGTGCGCTCCACGCCGCTCCTCGAGCGGCTCGTGTTGCTGGCGATGCTCGCGATCGTCGTGTGCGATGTGTGGCTGCCCGACCACCCGGTCACCGTGGCAATCGTCGCATGCGCCGCGTTGCTGCACCTGTGGCGGCTCGCCGGCTGGCAGGGCTGGCGCACGGCGAAGCAGCCGATTGTCTGGGTGCTGCACGTAGCTTACCTGTGGCTGCCGCTCGGCCTCGGGCTAAAGGCGGCCTGGCTCGGCGGCGGATTCGGCTGGGCGGCGCACTGGCTGCATGCGCTCGGCGCCGGGGCGGCCGGCATGATGATCCTCGCGGTGATGACGCGCGCGTCGCTGGGACACACGGGGCGGCCACTGCGCGTGCACGGATCGATCGCGGTTGCTTACGGCTTGCTCGCGGCAGCGATCCTGGTGCGCGTCGCGGGCCCGCACGTCATTCCTCTGGGCTACGGGGCTGTCACGATGGCCGCGGGCGTCCTGTGGATCGCGGCGTTCCTGGTCTACCTGGTGGTGTACGCACCGATTCTCGTCAAGCCCCGTGCCGACGGGAAGCCGGGCTAGGCTGCCGCGATCACAAGAGCGGCGCAGCAGCCGCCAAAGTCGCATAGAATCCCCTGCTCCTCACTACGCCTTTCGGAGTTGCGGCAGTGCGCATAGTACTCAACGACATCGAGGCCCGGATCATCGGCTGCCTCATCGAGAAATCCATCGTCACACCCGACCAGTATCCGCTGACGCTCAATGCGCTGACCAACGCGTGCAACCAGAAGTCCTCGCGTGACCCTGTGATGTCCCTGACACAGGGCCAGGTGCAGCACGCGGTTCGCGAACTCGAGAACAAGCACCTCGTGCGGACCGAGGAGAACTTCAAGAGCCGCGTCGAAAAGTACGTGCAGCGGTTCTGCAATACCCGCTACAGCGACCTGCAATTCAGCGACGCCGAGCTCGCCGTTGTCTGCCTGCTGCTGCTGCGCGGTGCGCAGACGCCGGGCGAGCTGCGCGCCCGCAGCGGTCGGCTGCATCGCTTCGGGGACAACGCCGAGGTCGTCCGCACGCTGACCGGGCTGCTGGAGCGCGAGCCCTACCCGCTGATCGTCAAGTTGCCACGCGCAGCGGGACGCAAGGACTCGGAGTTCATGCACCTGTTCTGCGGGGAGATCGACATCGAGACCTACGTCGCGCAGGCCGCTGATGACAAGGCCGGCAGTACGCGGGAGCGCCACAGCGTCGCCGAACTGGCCGAGCGGATCAGCCGCCTCGAGGCCGAAGTGGCGGCGCTCAGGGAGAGGCTGGGCTGATCCGGACCCGGCCCGACCGGACTGCGTTATAGTGCTCGCATGACAGGCAGCGATTCCGAAGAAGGGCCGCGGTCCGCGCGCCCGCAATTCTTCGACGATGACAACAGCTGGCTCGTCGGCCAGGCCAGCCGCTTCGGCTGGCTGATCGACGGCGAGGCGTATTTCCGCGCCCTCTGCGAAAGCATGCAAGCGGCCGAGCGCGAGATCCTGGTCGTCGGCTGGGATATCGACAGCGCGGTCGAACTCATCCGGGATGACTCGCATCCCCTGTATCCCAGTCCGCTCGCCGAAACCCTGCAGTCGCTGGTCGAACGCAAACCGTCGCTGCAGGTGCGCGTGTTGTCGTGGGATTTCGCCATGGTGTACGTGCTGGAGCGCGAGCTGCTGCCGGCCTACCGGTTTGGCTGGCAGGATAGCGAGCAATTGCATTTCCAGCTCGACGGCAAGCATGCCGCCGGTGCAAGTCATCACCAGAAGTTCGTGGTCATCGACGGTGAGCTTGCCTTCATTGGCGGACTCGATCTCACCAAGAGCCGCTGGGACACGCGCGAACACGCCGCGGATGACCCGCGCCGCGTCAACTCCGACGACCAGCCGTATCGACCGTTCCATGACGTCCAGGCCATCGTCAGCGGCGAGGTTGCACAGCAGCTGCGCGAACTCGCCGCGTTCCGCTGGAAGAACGCGACGGGCGAGGCGCTGCCGCATCTCGAGGACCCGGGTGACGACAACGGCACGGACGCGTGGCCCGACCACGTGCCGGTCAGGGCCAGGGACATACCGGCCTGTCTCGCGCGCACCTGGGCCGAGCCCGGGGGCGGCGAGGTCACCCGCGAAGTCGAGCGGCTGTTTACGGACATGATTGCCGCGGCCCGGCGACACATCTATATCGAGAACCAGTATTTCACGTCGGCGACGATCACCGATGCGCTGTGTGAGCGGCTCGGCGATGAGGCCGGCCCGGAGATCGTGCTCGTGTTGCCGGCGGAAACCTCGGGCTGGCTCGAACAGCTCACCATGGAAGTCCTGCGCAACAAGGCACTGAATCGCCTGTGCGCCGCCGACAAGCACCACCGGCTGGAGATCCTCGCACCGGTCTCCGCCGAGCTCGGCGACACGCAGATCAACGTGCACAGCAAGATCATGATCGTCGACGACCGCTGGGTCAGGATCGGCTCGGCCAACCTGAGCGGCCGCTCGATGGGTCTCGACAGCGAATGCGATCTCGTCGTCGAGGATGACAGCGGTTCCGTGGCAGCCGAGTTTCGCGCCGACTTGCTTGCCGAGCACCTCGGCGCGGACGCCGGGTCGGTAGCGGCGAGCATCGACGAACGGGGATTGCTTGCCGCGATTCGTGAACACCGCGGCAATCCCCGGACGCTCGAACGGCTCGACATCGCGCCTGCCGATTACGAGGACGCCATCGCGCCGCTCGCCCAGGTTGCGGATCTCGAACAGCCGGTGGAACTGCCGCAGGCATCGAGCGGGCAGTCCTCGGAGCGGGGCTTTCTGCGCATCCTGGCCTCGCGAGCCGCAGGCCGCAGCTTCGTGGCGGCGCTGGTGCTCGGCGCCATAGGCTGGGCGATCTGGGCGGCCGTGCAGAGCGAGCAGGCCTTCGACCCGATGGCGTTGCTGGAGATCTTGCGCGCCCGCGCGAGCCACCCGCTGGCGCCGCTGGTCGTCGTGCCGGCCATGGTCGTGGGCAGCATCCTGGTTGCGCCCGTCACCGTCATGATCGCCCTGTGCGCCCTCGTGTTCTCACCGTGGACCGCGTCACTCGCGGCCATTGCCGGTACGCTCGCTGCGACGCTCGTGAACTACGAGATAGGCCGGCACCTCGGCAAGGTTGTCGAACGACGCGCGCCGCGCAGCCTGATCGACCGCATGCGCAAGCTCGGCAAGTCCTCGGACGCCTGGTCCCTCGCCGGCCTGCGGCTCATCCCCATCGCGCCGTTTTCGATCGTCAACCTGCTGGCGGGCACCTCGCACGTGCCGCTGCGCCAGTTCCTGCTGGGCACGCTGCTCGGCATGGGCCCCGGCATCGTGCTCGTTTGTTTCAGCGTCGATCGCGCGCGCGCGGCACTCAGCGGCGAGCCGTTGTTCGAGCCCTGGGTGATCGCGGTCATCATCGGGGCCGGCGTTGCCCTGGTCGGCCTGCGCATCTGGCAGAAGAGGCGCGGCGATTGACCGCAGCCCGCCTGCGCATCGTCAGCTACAACGTGCATGCGTGCGTGGGCCGCGACGGCCGCTTCATGCCGCAACGTATCGCGGCGGTCATGGAATCGCTCGATGCTGATTTCCTCGCGCTACAGGAAGTCGAGGATCGGCCGTTCGAGGGCACGGTGGTGTCGCACTACCTCGCCACGCGGCTCGGCATGCACGCTTATCGCGGCGTAACGCTGCGGCGTGAGGATGCCGACTACGGGAACCTGCTGCTGGCAAAGCGCGCCGCACGGGACCTCCGGTTGCACGATGTCTCCGTCGCCGGCGGCGAGCCGCGCGGCTGCATCGACGCCGAATTCGTCCACGGTGACCAGCGGCTCCGCCTGTTCGTCACGCATCTCGGGCTCCGTACCGCCGAGAGACTGCAGCAGGTTCGACAGCTGGCGCCGGTGCTGCAGCGCGATGATGTGGATCTCCGGGTGCTCGCCGGCGACATCAACGAGTGGCGGCCCGGCAGCCGCGTGCTGCGCTCCCTGCACCGGATATTCGGACCGGCGCCGCGCCGGCGCACGTTTCCGTCCAACCTGCCGGCCATCGCCCTCGACCGGATTTTCGTGGCGCCCCGGCAGGCGGTCGTGGACTTGCGGTCCGTCACCAACGCCGAGTGCCGCGTCGCCTCGGATCACCTGCCCCTCGTGTGCGATATCCAGCCGGGCGCCTCGCCGGCGCGGCGCGGCTGACACCCGCCTGCGGCGATCCACGATTTTCCTCGCCGCGGCGCGATGCTACGAATGCCGCGACGCTGTACCCGGAAGACCGAGCGATGACTTTCCCCCAGCTTCGGCTGATCAGCCACAAACTGTGCCCGTTCGTGCAGCGCGCGCGAATCGTGCTGGCCGAGAAGGATATACCGCATGATCTCGAGTACATCGACATGGCTGCCAAGCCCGGCTGGTTCCTGGAGATCTCACCGCTTGGCCAGGTACCGGTCCTGTGCGTCGCGGGCAAGCCGCTGTTCGAATCCACGGCGATCATCGAGTACCTGAACGACATCTCGGGCGGCTCGTTACACCCCGATGACCCTTACGAGCGCGCGAGGAACCGGGCCTGGATCGAGATGGCCTCGGCATCGCAGACGACCCTTGGCAAGCTGCGCTCGGCCACCGAAGACGATGCCTTCGAGGTGCACGTCGCGGCCCTGCGGCGGCGGTTCGCGTCGCTGGAACAAGAACTCGGTGACGGCCCCTGGTTCAATGGCGAACGATTCGCCCTCGTCGATGCGGCGTTTGCGCCCGTGTTCAGGTACCTCGACATAGTCGATCGGGACGCGGAGCTGGGCCTTTTCGATGCGCTGCCCCGGGTTCTTTGCTGGCGCGAGGCGCTCGCGGGTCGCCCATCGGTCCACGCGGCCGTGGTCGAGGACTACGCCCGCAGGCTGTACGCTTTCCTGTCCCGCCAGGATACGATCCTCGGTCACCGACTCAGACAGGAGAAACCGGTTCATGATCGCTAAGGTAATGCGCTTCACGACCCCGCTGCTCGCGGTGCTGCTGGCAAGCTGCGGCGCTGCCGAACCCGAACACGCGGCCGACCTGGTCCTCGAGAACGGCCGCGTCTACACGGTGGACGAGAACCGGAGCTGGGCGCAGGCCGTGGCCGTTCGCGACGGCCGCTTCGTGTACGTCGGCAGCGATGCGGGCGCACGGTCTTTCAAGGGCCCCGGGACGCGCGTCATAGACCTCGAGGGCCGGCTGGTATTGCCCGGCCTGTTCGACCTCCACATTCACGCGCTGGCGAGCGGCATGGAAAAACTGCACTGCGACCTGTCGCTCGAGGCGATGATCCAGGCGTACGGGGCTCCCCCGGACGACTTGCTGGCCGAGTACCTCGCGAGGATAGAACGCTGCGCGCTTGCGCATCCCGACGACGAGTGGGTACTCGGCTTCGGCTGGGGCATGGACGCGTTCGGGCCCGGGGCGCTGGCGAGCCGCGAACTGCTCGATGCAATCGAGCCGGATCGCCCGGTCTACATGGCTTCGGCGGACGGGCACAGCGCCTGGGTCAACAGCCGGGCGCTCGAGGTCGCGGGCATCTCGGCCGCAACGCCGGACCCGCCGGGCGGCAAGATCGACCGCGTGCCGGGCAGCAGCGAACCGCTGGGCAGCCTCCAGGAACATGCCATGTACCTGGTCGAATCACTGATCCCGGCCCCCGACCTCGACACGCGCATCGCCGGCGCGCGGTATGCCGTCGGCATGCTGAACGGTTTCGGGATCACGTCCATCCAGGATGCCAAGACCGATCGCGACCTGCTGGAAGGTTACGCGGCGCTCGACGAGCGCGGTGAACTGACGCTGCGCGTCGTGGCATCGAACGTATGGGATACGTCGCGCGACCTGTCACAGCTGGAAGAAATCCGCGCCGACCGCCGGGCGTTCACGCGCGGCAACCTGCGCGCGACCACGGTCAAGATCTGGCTCGATGGCGTGATGGAGAACTACACGGCGGCCATGATCGACCCCTACCTCGTCGAAGGCGAGGGCCGCGGCATGCTGATGATGACAGAAGATGCGCTCGAGGACGCCGTAACCGCGCTCGATGCCGATGGCTTCCAGGTACATATTCATGCCATCGGGGACCGCGCGGTGCGCGCATCCCTGGACGCATTTGCCGCCGCTAGGCAAGCCAACGGCGTCAATGACAACCGCCATCACATCGCGCACCTCGAAGTCGTCCGGCCCGCCGATATCCCGCGCTTTGGCGAACTCGGTGTCGCGGCGAACTTCACCGCGTACTGGGCCTACCCGGACCCGTACATCACGGACCTGACCCTGCCCTTCATCGATCCCGACCTGCACCGCTGGCTGTACCCGATCGGCAGCCTCGTGCGCGGCGGCGCCACCGTCGTATCCGGCAGTGACTGGGCGGTGTCGAGCGCCAGCCCGTTCCTGCAGATCGAAACGGCGGTAACGCGCCGGGATCCGCTCGGTGATGACGATGCCGTGCTGGTTCCCGAAGAGCGGATCACTGTCGCTCAAGCCGTCGCGATGCTGACCATCGACGCCTCCCGGATTAACCATAACGATCTCGATACCGGCTCCATCGAGGCCGGCAAGCTCGCCGATCTCGCGGTGCTCGATCGCAACCTGTTCGAGATCGAGCCCGATGCGATTTCCGAGTCCCGGGTCCTGGTGACGCTGTTCGGCGGCGAGATCGTCCACGCAGCCGATGATTTCCTGCCGCTGAAGCCCCAGCGAAAAAAGATGGAATAAAACCCGCAGCCGATCCGTACTCCATGTGCAAGTTCAACACAAGGAGGATGGATCATGACTTGTTACTACACGGAAAAGTTTACGCGCATTGTCGCGTTGGGTGTCCTGCTGGCCCTGGCCGTAGCTACGGAAAGCGCCTGGACGATGGAAACGGAAATCCGCGCCGACGCCGAGGCCTCGGTGGACGCTTCGGTCTCCGCTGATACGGACGGTTCGTCCGCGAGTGCCGAGGCAAATGCCGACGCCGATGCAAAGGCCAGCGCAACAGCGCACAGCCGCAAGCAGGCCGAGAACCGCAACGAAGGCCAGGACGACAGCCAGGACGCGAACCAGGACGAGACGCAGGACGATCATCGTCCCGTACGGGCAGCCTGGAATACCTCGGCCGAGGTCACCGGCAAGGCAAAGGATCGCCTGGCCGACACGACCGCAAAAGGCAAGGATCGCCTGGCCGACACTGCCGAAAAGGGCAAGGAACGCGTGGCCGACCTCGCGGAACGGTCCGAAACGCTCGTCGTGGCGACGGCCGATGCCGCCACCTCGATTGCCAGCGAGCTGAGCGCCTCGCTCGACTCGACGATCTCGGGTGACGTCGCAGCCAACGTTACGGCTGACGTCAGCGAAGAGATTCGTAGCAGCATCGAGGAAGAAATCACCACGGATTTCGACGACGTTCTGCCGCTGCCGGGCGGCGAGTAAGTCCCGGCACCAACAAGGCCGGCGGGGTTTCCCGCCGGCCTTTCTTCAAGGAGGAAGTCGCATGAAACGCAATCTCATTTTCCTGGCCGGGCTCATGGCCCTGCTACCCGCCACGGCAGCAATCGCATCGGAGCGGGTCACCTACGATGTCGACGCCTCGGTCGGCGCCTACTACGACAGCAGCGTCGGGCTCTCGGAACTCGACGAAAACACCGGGACCCACGACAGTGCCGTAAAGGCAAAAGTCGGTCTCGCGGCAAAGGTCCGCTTCACACCGCGGTTCTCCACCCGCCTCAGCTACGACTACGGCAATACGTCGTACCAGCGCTTCGACGAGTTCGATCTCGGCCTGCACCATGCGGCCGTGGATTTCGGCGCAACAACGCCACACGCGACGTTCGGCCTGACCCTGGACCGCTTCGACGGCGTTCTCGCCGGCGACCACTACGTCACGCTGTCGCAGGTCTCGCCGAACGTGTCGCACCTGTTCGGCTCGAAACTGTTTGTAAGGGCGGCGTGGACCGGGTCCCGCAAGAACTACGATTCGCTGGTAACCCGGGATGCCACGAACAGCGCCTGGCGGGCCGACTCCTACGTGCTGTTCGACGGCATGCGCCGGCATCTCGCCATCGGCCTCGGCCGGGGCAATGAAGACGCGGTAGCCGACGAACTCGACTTTGCGTCCGTTCGCGCATCGCTCGCCTACGCTTTTCCGATCGAGACGTCGCACCTGTCGATGGCGCTGAAGATGCGCCTGCGTTACGAATCGCGGGACTACCGCAATGCGACCGAGTCGATTGGTGAACAACGTCGCGATGAGCGCCTGCGCTTCGGTCTCAACGCTCGTGTCCCGTTTTCCGAGCACGTGGCGCTGGAGAGCGACGTCGACTACTCGCTGCACGAATCGAATCTCGAGAGTGCCGACGTCGAAAAGCTCGTCGCCGGCTTGAAGCTCTCGGTTTCCTTCTAGGTTGCAGGAAATCAGTCCAGCGGCGGTCAAGCGGAGTGAAGTGGTCGGTCAAAGATGTTCCCGAACAACTGTCCCACCGCCTATACTCCAGACCATGCTTGGTCTCCGCTGGCTGAAACACACCGCCTTCCTTAACCGGGATTCCCGACGATACATCGGCTACGCAGTCGGCGAAGTT
>JBFEJR010000025.1:0-33919 GCA_041553075.1 Woeseiaceae bacterium
CGCCAGCTCCTGGATGCTCGCGGCCACTTTGCGGCTACCGTCACACCACACGATCGCGTTGACGTCCATGTGCGAGGCGAAGTGCTCGGTAAGTTCGGACCGTAAACCCGTCAACAGGTTGACGACACCGCCCGGCACATCCGCGGCATGCAGCACTTCGGCAAAACTGATCGCGCACAGCGGCTTGCTCTCCGAGGCGAGGACGACGCAGGTGTTCCCGCCCGCGATGGCCGGCGCGACGTTAGAGACCAGGCCGAGGAGGCTCGTTGCATCGGGCGCCAGGATCGAAACCACGCCCGTCGGCTCGAGTACCGAGAAATTGAAATGCGAGGAACTCACCGGGTTCACGGCGCTGAAAACCTGCTGGTACTTGTCGGCCCAGCCCGCGAAGTAGATCAGGCGATCGATCGACTGGTCGATCTCCCTGGCGGCGGCCCGCTGCGTCGCACCCTGCGCCACGATCTCGGCAACGAACTGCTCGCGGCGCCCTTCGAGCATCTCGGCGACGCGATACAGGATCTGCCCGCGCAGGTACGCGCTGGCGGCCGCCCAGCCGGGCTGCGCCTTGCGGGCAGCCACGACCGCGTTGCGAAAGTCCTTGCGGCTGCCGCGGCAGACGTTGGCGATCACGTTGCCCTTGCTGTCCTCGAGCGGCAGGTAGCGGCCCGACTCGGTGCGGGGAAACTTGCCGCCGATGTAGATCTTGTAGGTCTTTGCGACCGGAATCCGTGCCATCGCTACGCTCCCGTATCCAGGTAGGCATCGAGGCCATGCAGGCCGCCTTCGCGGCCCATGCCCGATTCCTTGTAACCGCCGAACGGCGAGGTCGGGTCGAACTTGTTGAACGTGTTCGCCCAGACCACGCCGGCGCGCACGGCCTGGGTCATCCGGAAGATCTTCGCACCCTTGTCGGTCCAGACCCCGCCCGACAGGCCGTACGGCGTGTTGTTCGCCTTGGTGATCGCCTCGTCGAAGCTGCGGAAGGTCTGGATCGCGAGCACCGGGCCGAAGATCTCCTCCTGGACGACGCGATTCGACTGCGAGACGCCCGTGAACAGCGTCGGCCGGCACCAGTAACCCTTGGCGGGCACCTGGCAGGAACTCTGGTACATCTCCCCGCCTTCCTGCTGCCCGATGGCGAGGTACGATTCGATCTTCTCGAGCTGCATCGCCGAGTTGATCGCGCCGATGTCGGTGTTCTTGTCGAGCGGGTCACCGACAATGAGTGTTTCCATGCGGTCCTTGAGCTTCGCGATGACCTCGTCGGCAACCGACTCCTGCACCAGCAGGCGCGATCCGGCGCAGCACACGTGCCCCTGGTTGAAGAAGATGCCGTTGACGATGCCCTCGACGGCCTGGTCGATGGCCGCATCGGCAAAGATGATGTTGGCCGCCTTGCCGCCGAGCTCGAGCGTGTATTTCTTGTTGGTCCCGGCGAGCGCGCGCATGATGATCTTGCCCACCGCGGTCGAGCCGGTAAACGCGACCTTGTCCACGTCCGGGTGCTGGACCAGTGCCGCACCGGTGGCGCCCGCCCCGGTCACGATATTGACGACCCCGGGCGGCAGGCCGGCGTCGCGCACCACCTCCGCCAGCTTCAGCGCCGTCAACGGCGTGGTCTCCGCCGGCTTGAGGACGACCGTATTGCCGCAAGCCAGTGCCGGCGCCAGTTTCCAGGCGGCCATCAGCAGCGGGAAGTTCCAGGGGATCACCTGGCCGGCGACGCCGAGCGGCCTCGGTTTGCGCCCCGGGAACGCATACTCGAGCTTGTCGGCCCAGCCCGCGTAGTAAAAGAAATGAGCCGCCGCGAGGGGAACGTCGATGTCCCGGGACTCGCGGATCGGCTTGCCGCCGTCGAGCGATTCGATCGCCGCGAATTCCCGCGCGCGCTCCTGGATGATGCGCGCGATGCGGAAAATGTACTTGCCGCGTTCGGCCGGCTTCATCCTCGACCAGGTCTTGCGATACGCCGCGCGCGCCGCCGCGACGGCCTTGTCGACGTCCGCCTCGTTCGCCTCGGCGATGCGGCTGAGCGTCACCTCGGTCGCGGGGTTGACCGTATCGAAATACCGCCGCGACGCGGGCGCCACGAAGTCACCGTCGATGAACAGGCCATAGCGCTTGTCGATATGCACGTGATCGGTACTCTCGGGAGCCGGCGCATAGTCCCAGCCCCCGTCGAATGCCAGCTTGTTTTCGGGTGTTGCCATAAAGAACCACCTGTAGGAGCCCGCCGTGCGGGCGAGTTCCTAATCCTTGGAAAAGTAATCCGCCGACTGGTAGACCCCGGTCGACTGTTTCATCAGCTGCATCAGTACGTCGTTGGCCAGCGAGCTTGCGCCGAAGCGGAACCACGCCGGTGTCATCCAGGCATTGCCGAGGGTTTCGCGCAGCATGACGAGATAGTGCACCGCCAGCTTGGCATTGGAGATACCGCCCGCGGGCTTCATGCCGACCATGCGGCCCGTGTCGCGGTAGTAGTCGCGAATCGCCTGCAGCATGACCAGCGTCACCTGCATGGTCGCCGCCGGCTGGATCTTGCCGGTCGAGGTCTTGATGAAGTCGGCGCCTGCGTGCATCGCCAGCACGCTCGCGCGCCGCACGCGATCCAGCGTGCCGAGCTCGCCGGTTTCGAGGATCACCTTGAGGTGCGCCTCGCCGCAGGCATCCTTCACCGCGCGAATCTCGTCGAACACGTAACGGTAGTCGCCGGCCAGGAACGCCCCGCGCGAGATCACCATGTCGATCTCGTCCGCGCCTGCCTCGACGGCCGCGCGCGTGTCGTCGAGCTTGACCTGCAGGCTCGACTGCCCGCTCGGAAACGCGGTCGCCACCGATGCCACGCGGATGTCCGTGCCGGCGAGCGCCTCCCTGGCCACGCGGACCATGGTCGGGTACACGCAGACGGCCGCGACGTGCGGCAAGCCCGGCAGCGCATCGTGCAGGTGCATCGCTTTCTGGCAGAGTTGGCGCACCTTGCCCGGCGTGTCCTGGCCTTCGAGCGTCGTCAGGTCGATCATGCTCAGGATCAGCTTGAGCGCCTCGATCTTGGACGCATTCTTGATGCTGCGGCTCGTGAACCGCGCGACGCGTTCGTCGACACCGACTTCGTCGACGACCGGCACGCGGCTCAGGTCCGGCAGGCGCGCGCTCGTCTTGACGGCTTTCAGTGCGGCCACGATCAGTCTCCCGCGACCGCTGTTTCGAGCGCGACCCGGATCATCTCGTCGAAGGTCGTCGCCCGCTCGTCCGCCGTCAGGTGCTTGCCGTTGGGAATATCGTCGCTGACCGTGCAGATGGCCAGGGCCTCGGCACCGTTCTCGGCCGCGATCGGGTAGATCCCCGCTGCCTCCATCTCGATGCCGTAGATGTTGTAGGTCGCCATGGTCTCGAACATGTCGGTATCGGGCGTATAAAAGAGATCGGCCGAGAACAGGTTGCCGACGTGGAAACGCACGCCGGCCGAGCGCGCCGCCGCGACGGCCTTCTCGACCAGGTCGAAACTCGCGAGTGCGGCGAGGTCGTAGCCGCCGAAACGCATGCGGTTGACGCCGGAGTCGGTCGACGCGCCCATGCCGATGACGATGTCGCGCAGCCGGACGTCGGGATGCGTCGTCCCGCAGCTGCCGACCCGCATGACCCGGCGCACGCCGTACTGGGTGATCAGTTCGTGGGCATAGATCGACGCCGACGGGATGCCCATGCCATGAGCCATGACCGAAACCGGCTGCCCCTTGTAGCTGCCCGTGTAGCCCCACATGTTGCGGACCTCGTTGACGCGCCGCGCGTCATCGAGAAAGGTCTCGGCAATGTATTGCGCGCGCAGCGGGTCGCCGGGCATCAGGACGGTTGCGGCGAAATCGCCGGGGGCCGCGTTGATATGAGCTGTCGCCATGATCGTGTGTCACCACCTGCTTTGGGCCGACATCCCCCCGTCGACGACCAAATTGGTGCCGCTGATCCAGCGGGCGGCGGGGCTGAGCAGGAACAATACCGCGTCGGCGACGTCTTTTGCAGTCCCGAGGCGCCGCAGCGGTACGCGTTCCTGCCAGCGCGCGACGCCCTCGGGCCAGCCGTCGGCCAGCCCTTCCCGATCGATGAGCCCGGGGGATACGCAGTTGACGCGAATGCCGCGCGGTCCGTATTCGAGTGCCGCCGCGCGCGAAAACATCAGCAGGCCGGCCTTGCTCGTCGCGTAATGGGCATGACCTGCGGCGGGGTCCGAACCCTCGATGGAGGCGATGTTGACGATCGCGCCCCCGCGGTCCCCCCACAGGCCTGCGGCGCGCTGCGTGACCAGGAACGGCCCATCCAGGTTGACCGACAGCAGTGACCGCCAGTCGCCCATCTCCATCCCCGCGAGCGCCGTGACCGTCTGCGCCGCGGCGTTGTTGACCACCATCGTCGGGCGGGCGTCCGCGAGCAGCGCATCCACGGCTGCCGGGTCATCGAGCGCGGCCTGCCGGGGGGCCGCCGCGCCGAGCTCCCCGGCCAGCGCCCGGGCCGCCGCCGCGTCGCGGTGGTAATGCACGACGATCGTGGCGCCCGCCTCGGCCAGACGGCGCGCAATGCCCTGCCCGATGTGGCCGCTCGCGCCGGTGATGAGCACGGTCTCGCCGTCGAGGTTCAGGAGGCTCGGGATGTCGGGCGGCCGGGTCATGCGATGCTCCGCTGCGGGAATCGCGGTATTGTCTCTCCGTGGCCGGCAAAGCGAAACCCGAAGTCTGGACCGACGAGCGGTGCTTCATCACCGAACTCGTCAACGACGCGGCGTGGCCTGAATTCTCGCTCGCGCGCTGCCGCGTCGAGCCGGGCGTCACGACGCAGCTGCACGCGCTGGCCGTGCACGAGTTTTATGTCCTCGAGCAGGGGCGCGGCAGGATGGAGGTCGGCGACGGCGCGCCCTTCGCGGTAAGCCCGGGTGACGTCGTGACCGTCCCGCAGCACGCGGCGCAGCGCATTACCAACACGGGACGCGGCGACCTGGTGTTTCTGTGCGTTTGCGCCCCGCGATTTTTGCAGGATCGCTACACCCCGCTCGAATAACAGCGCTATACTGCGCGGACGTTTGAACAGGAGAACAACCGATGTGTGGTTCTGAAACAACAACCAAGAAGACCGCCATGAAGCGCCTCGCCCTGGGCAGCTGTGCCGCGATCGCGCTGACGGGCTCGTTTGCAGCTCCCGCCGCCGCGCAGATGGAGGGAGTGCTCGAAGAAATCCGGGTAACGGCGCAGCGCCGCGAAGAACGCATCGAAGACGTGCCGATCTCGGTATCGACGATGTCGGGCGACCGGCTGGCCTCGATACTCGAGGGCGGCGAAGACATTCGTGCCCTGGCGGGCCGCATCCCGGGCCTGAACGCCGAATCCTCCAACGGTCGCGTCGCCCCGCGCTTCTACCTGCGCGGTCTCGGCAACACCGACTTCGACCTTGCGGCCTCCCAGCCGGTGTCCATCGTGATGGACGAAGTCGTGATGGAGAACGTCATTCTCAAGAGCTTCCCGCTGTTCGACGTCCAGCGCGTCGAGGTCCTGCGGGGCCCGCAGGGTACGCTTTTCGGGCGTAACACGCCGGCCGGCATCATCAAGTTCGACACGGTCAAGCCGAGCGACGAGTTCAGCGGCTACGCTCGGGCGACGGTCGGCGAAGTCGGCACGATGAACTTCGAGGCCGCCATGGGCGGCAGCCTCAACAGCAACGACACGGTCCTCGGCCGCCTCTCGGTCTTCAGCCTGAACCGCGACGACTGGATCGACAACAGCTTCACGGGTGAGAACGACGCATTGGGCGAGAACCAGGACCTCGCGGTTCGCGGCCAGCTGCTGTTGCAGCCGAGCGACACGTTCAGCGCGCTCTTGAGCGTGAACTGGCGTGACTACGAAGGCACGTCCGAGATTTTCCGCGCCAACATCCTGACGACCGGCAGCAGCGACCTGAACCAGAATTTCGATCGCGACGTGGTTGCCTTCAACGAGGGCGACAACAACCCGCAGTCGGCCGAGCAGACCGGCATTACCCTGAAGCTCGACTGGGATCTCAGCGACTCGCTGACGCTCACCTCGATTACGTCGCAGCAGGAAGCCGAGGATTCGAGTCTCGGCGACATCGACGGGGGCAACCCGTCCGGTCCGGGCTTCATCCCGTTCCAGTCGGTCACGCGCGACAGCATCAGCGACCTGACGCAGTTCACCCAGGAACTCCGGTTGTCGTCCGAGACGAGCGACCAGCTCTTCTGGCAGGCCGGTGTCTTCTTCTTCGACGAGGAGTACAAGATCCTGACCGAGCCGTTCTTCATCCCGGGCACGACACGCCTGCACGAGAACTCGGCATGGGCGGTATTCGGCCAGTTCAGCTACGACATGAGCTCGCAGTGGAACCTGACGGCCGGCGTCCGCTACTCGGATGACGAGAAGGACCTGACCAGCCCGCCGGAAAACACCTTCCTGCCGTTCGACCCGGTCAACGTCCAGGACGACCAGGTCAGCTGGGACGTCAGCCTGATCTACGCGATGGACGACCAGGTCAACGTCTACGGCCGCGTGGCCAGCGGTTTCCGCGGGCCTTCGATCCAGGGACGCGACATCGCATTCTTCGGCGCACCGTCGACGGCCCTGTCGGAGACGATCACCTCGGCCGAGATCGGCATCAAGTCGACGGCCAACGAGGGCCGTGTCCGGTTCAACGCGTCCATGTTCTACTACCAGGTGGACGACCAGCAGATCACGGCCGTTGGCGGCGAGAGCAATGCGATCCAGCTCGTGAACGCGGACAAGGCGAACGCGGTGGGCCTCGACCTCGACATCGACGCCATGCTCAGCGACAACCTGCTGCTGCAGATCGCGTTCGGTTACAACGAAACCGAGATCGACGACCCGAACCTCCGGATCCCGACCTGCGGTTCCGGCCAGTGCACCGTCGTGGACGACGTCGACTCGGACGGCTTCGCCATCGTCGACGGCAACCCGTTGCCGAACGCGCCGGACTGGAACGCCAATATCCGCCTGCAGTACACGATCCCCGTCGCAGCCGGCGAGTTCTACCTGGCCACCGACTGGATGTTCCAGTCGGACATGCAGTTCCTGATCTACGACGCGGTCGAATTCCACAGCGGCGAGATTCGCGAGGGCGGCGTGCGCATCGGCTTCTCGCATGACAGCGGCCGCTGGGATGCCGCCGTCTTCGGGCGCAACATCACGGACGAGGAAAACCTGAAGGGCGTCATCGACTTCAACAACAACACGGGCTTCGTCAATGACCGCCGCCTCTGGGGCGCGACCTTCGCGTACTATTTCGGCGCTCTCTGAGCACGCCCTGGCATGTCCCTGAAGAGCCCGGCACCGCCGGGCTCTTTTTTATTATGATGTGCGCGACCAGGCCGGGAGCCGCGATGAAGAAAACCACCCTATTGCTGCCGATCGTCTGCCTGCTCGCTGCGGGCTGTCCCGGCTCCGACGCCGGGACCGGCGAGGCGGCAGCAGCGTTACGCTTCGAGGTGGCGGGCCGTCTCGACGACGACAGGATCGACGAGGCGAGCGGGCTGGCCCGCTCACAGCGCGAGCCCGGCATCCTCTGGACCATGAACGATAGCGGCAAGGCGCTGCTGTATGCACTCGACACGACCGGCAAGCGCGTCGGCAGGGTCGAGCTGAACAAGTCCGATAATCGCGACTGGGAGGATCTCGCATCCTTCGAACTCGACGGCGAGCCCTACCTGCTGGTGGCCGATATCGGCGACAACGATCGGCGGTACAAGAAACGCACGCTGTATATCGCGAAAGAGCCGCGCACCGACGAGGACAAGACCAGGGTCGACTGGGAAATCGACTTCGAATACCCCAACGGGCCGCGCGATGCCGAGGCCGCCGCGGTGGACATCGACAACGAGCGCGTGCTGATCCTCTCCAAGCGCGACATCCCGCCGGCGCTCTACGAGCTGCCTTTGCGTGGCGGCGGCGACGGCAAGGTCACCGCGACCTGGCTCGGCACCATCGACAGCCTGCCGCGGCCGAGCCGCCGGGACGTCGAATTCGCGCCGCAGACCAAGGATTGGCACTGGCAGCCGGTCGGCATGGACATTTCAGAGGACAACCGTGCCGCGGTGATCCTGACCTACCGCGCCGTGTACTACTACTTGCGGCGCCCGGGACAGGACTGGTTCGACGCGCTCAATTCGCGCCCCGTGCGCATCGGGCTGGGCAACTTCCGCGACGCCGAGGCCGTGGCGTTCGGCGATGCCGCACGCACCGTCTACGTCACGGGCGAGGGCCGGCACCCGCGGCTACTGCGCATCGACCTCGGCAGGCCCGCAGCAGCCGCAACGACCGCGACGACCGCGACGCTCATGACGCTGAACGTCGAGAACCTGTTCGACAATCTCGACGATCCGGGCAAGGACGACAAGGCCTACCTGCCGCTCGCGGCCAAGCAGGACGCGCTGCACATCGCCGCCTGCAACGAGATCGAGGTCGAGGCCTGGCGCAACGAATGCCTGTACCTCGACTGGAGCGATGCCGCCGTCGAATTCAAGCTCGGCGTCATTGCCGAGACCATCCGCCAGGTCGATGACGGCAACGGCGCCGATATCATCGCGCTGCAGGAAGTGGAAAACATCGGCATTCTCGAGCGACTGCGGACCGAACACCTCGGCGATCTCGGCTACCAGCCCGCGGTCCTGATCGAGGGCAGCGACGTACGCGGCATCGATGTCGCGTTCCTGTCGAAGTTCCCGCTGGCCGGCGAGCCCGTGCTGCACCCGTTCGCGGTCCCGGCGTACCCGGAGCGCGCGGGTGACACGCGCGGCGTACTGCAGGCGGACTTCGCGTTGCCGGACGGGTCGATCCTGACCGGCTTCGCCGTGCACTTCCCGGCACCGTATCACCCGACGCCGATGCGTATTGCGGCCTACGAGCACCTGGACGCATTGCGCGCCGCCCTGCCCGATCACCATCACGCGTTCGCGGCCGGCGACTTCAACACGACCAGCACCGAGGACGAGCGCGCAGGCCTGCTCGACCGTTACGCACGCCCGTCCTGGATCGTGGCCCACGATCTCGGCTGCGGCGACTGCCGGGGCACCTACTACTATGCCCCGGAGGACAACTGGTCGTTCCTCGACATGATCCTGTTCGCCCCGGCGCGTGGTGAAAAAACAACAGCCCGTCTGCGCGCAGATTCGGTACAAATTGCGAACGCGTTGCCGGCCCAGGTGACGCCGGCAGGCACGCCCCGGCGCCACGACAGCGCGGCGCGCGCCGGTGTCTCCGATCACTGGCCGATGATCGCCACGATCGAAGTTATCGAAAAACAATAGCTTGTGACCGCTTCATAATCTCAATTCTTTTTGGTGGCGACAATCGATCCGCGAAGCCTGTCCCGGGTTTGGCAAAGTCATCGCAAGTGCCGATTGAACAAGCATTTTTCCTGCGTTAGATTAGCGCCTCCACATTCCAGAAAACGTCCGTAACGCTGCCATTCGGCGCGTTGCCGGCACGAAAAACAATCGAGCGAAATTCAATCGTCACAATTCGACTCTAAGCTTTCGCATCTTTCCAACAGCGGGGATCAATAATGACATTCCAATCGCGACTACTCCGATCGACCTTGCGGACGTTCGGCCAATCCACCCTTGCCGTGTTTGCGGCCACGCTTCTGCTGGCCCTGCCTGTTGCGTCAAACGCACAGGAAACCAGCGCCGACGTTGCGGGTACCGTCAGCAGTGATGCGGGCGGCCCGGTTGCCGGTGCGACCGTTACGATTCGCAGCAACACGACGGGGCTGACCCGTTCGGCGACCACGAACGCGTCCGGTGAATACTCCATCCGTAACCTGCCGGTCGGCACCCAGAGCTACACCATGACCGTCACCCGCGACGGGTTCACGCAGGAACGCCGCGACGGGCTGTCGATCAATCTCGGCAGCACGACGACCGAGAATTTCCTGCTGGTCAGCGAGGCCGCGATGGAAGAAATCGTGACCTTTGGCACACAGCAGGCAGTGTCGCAGGTTGCCGTGGGCCCGAACGCCTCGTTCGGCCTCGAAGCGCTCGAATCGGCGCCCGCCATCAACCGCAACATCGTCGACGTTCTGCGCGCTGACCCGCGCATCTACGTGGACGAGTCGCGCGGCGACATCAACGCCGTGCAGTGCGCCGGCAAGAATTCCCGCTACAACAGCCTGACCGTCGACGGCGTGCGCATGAACGACGCGTTCGGCCTGAACTCGAACGGTTACCCGACCGAGCGTATGCCGTTCTCGTACGACGCGATCAGCCAGGTTTCGGTCGAGCTGGCACCGTTCGACGTGATCTACGGCGGTTTCTCGGCCTGCAACATCAACGCGGTAACGAAATCGGGTTCGAATGAGTTCTACGGTGGCGCGTTCTACGACTACACGAGTGACGGCCTGCGTTCCGACAAGCTCGAGGGCGACAGCATCACGACGGGCTCCTACGACGAGCAGCGTTACGGCGTGACCTTCGGCGGTCCGATCATCCAGGACAAGCTGTTTTTCTTTGTCGCAGCCGAGAAGCTCGACGGCGCCAACCTGTTCGATCGCGGCCCGATCGGCTCCGGCGCAGTCAACGAGGTCCTCGTTACCCAGGCGGAGCTCGACGAGATCGTTCGCATCGCCAACGAGGTCTACCAGTACGATCCGGGCGTGATCCCGTCGTCAATGGACCACTCGGACGAGAAGCTCCTGGTCAAGCTCGACTGGAACATGAACGACTATCATCGCCTCGCCTACACGTTCACCTGGAACGACGGCGAGAACTTCTCGCAGTCGGACGGCGGGCAGGACGAGATTGAATTTTCGAACCACATCTACGAGCGTGGCGCGGAACTGACCTCGCACGTCGCAACCTTGTACTCCGACTGGACCGACCGCTTCTCGACCGAGATTCGCGTCGGCTACCTCGAGCTCGACAACCGCCAGATCTCGGTCGGCGGCACGGACTTCGGCGAAATTCGCATCGAACTCGATGACGTTGACGTCTATATCGGCGGTGACGACAGCCGCCAGTCGAACAAGCTCGACTACGACGTGACGACGCTGGCGCTGCGCGGCAGCTACGATCTCGACGATCACAGCCTGACTTTCGGCTACGAGCTCGAGTCGCTGGGCATCTACAACCTGTTCATCCAGCACACCGAGACCGAGCTGCGCTTCAACAGCATCGCGGATTTCGAGAACCTGTTCGCCGACGACATCTATTACAACAACTCGCCGACGCACATCCCGAGCAATGCCGCGGCCGACTGGGGCTACGACGTCAACACGGTCTACATCCAGGACGAGTTCATGATCGGCGACAACCTGACGATCGTCGCCGGCATTCGTCATGACTGGTACACCACTGGCGATGAGCCCGCGCTGAATTCGGAGTTCCTGGCCGAGTACGGCTTTGGCAACAACGAGACGCTCGATGGCGAAGGCCTGACGCAGCCGCGTCTCGGCTTTACGCTCGACATGTCCGATAGCACCACGATGCACGGCGGTGTCGGCATCTACTCGGGCGGCAACCCGAACGTCTGGCTGTCGAACACGTACTCGAACGACAACACCCGGCAGTTCGGCGGCTACGCACGCGACTACGATCTGACGAGCGAGCCGTTTGTTGCTTGCGAGTCCGGTGTTCCGACCGGACCGGGCTGGTGTATCCCGCAGGTCGTGTACGACCAGGTATCGACAGGCACGGGCAGCAACTTCGAGATCAACTACCTCGATCCGAACTTCAAGATCCCCTCGGAGCTGAAGATCGCCCTCGGTTTCTCGCACATCACCGAAGCCGACTGGGTCCTGGGCGTAGACTTCCTGTTCTCGGAAGCCAACGACTCGGCCATGATCAAGCGCGGCGACCTCGTGCAGACCGGCTCCGATTCCGACGGCTACCCGATTTACGCTTCGCCCAACATGGACAGCTTCGTGCTGACCAACAGCGGGCAGTCGCCGAAGTCAACGGTCTTCTCGTTCGGCATGGAGAGGGAGTGGGACAACGGCTTCTACCTGCGCTTCGGCTATGCGCACACCAACTCGAAGGATGTGCAGCCGATGACGAGCTCGGTCGCGTTCTCGAACTACTCGAATCGCGCGTTCTTTGATCCCAACGAAGACGTGATTTCGACGTCGAACTACGAGATCCAGCACCGCTTCTCGTTCTCGGCCCGTTACATGATGGAACTGGGCAACGACATGGACCTGACGTTTGCGTTGTACGGTCATGCCAACTCGGGTGAACCTTACAGCATGGTCAGGGAAGTCGGTCCGTTCGATCCGGACACGCCGTACCCGTTCTTCTTCCCGGCCGAAGACAACGTACTGGCACCGGGCGACAAGCGTAATGTCAACACCGGTTCCTCGTGGCGCAAGCTCGATGCCCGCGTGACGCTCGACTTCCCGGGTTTCGCGGAAGGTCACCGCGCATCGGCGTTCCTCGTTGTCGACAACCTGACCAACCTGCTTAACGATGACTGGGGTGTGCTTTACAAGCACAACTTCCCGAACACCGTTACGCCGGGCACCAGGGAATCGCGTATCGGCGATGCCTCGCGTTACGAGATCCGTTTCGGCCTCGAGTACGACTTCGAGTAAGCGCAACGCATCACGTGCAAACGACAAGGGCGGCCTCCGGGCCGCCCTTTTTTATGGTGCCAGTCACCTTATATCGAGTCTAAAGGTGCCAGTTACCTTTAGACTCGATATAAGGTGACTGGCACCTAATTGCTGAAGCAGGGTTCGGCGGGGTCGGCCAGCAGGTGAATGCGCCGGTTTGCCGGGGTGACGGGCTCGCCCACGGCCTGGCCGAGTCCCTGGGCCCGCAGGATCGCGTCCAGCACCAGGTACTTGAGCTCCGAGGCCGGCCGCGAGGCGAAGCGATCCTTCGGTATCTCGTAACCGTCGCCGCCGCCATAGAGAAAGTCGGGAACAACGAGTACGTATTTTGTATCCGCGCCCATCTCGGTCCAGCCATTCTCACCCGGCACCTGCAGGCTGACGATGCGGTCGAACTCGGGCCGGCTGCGATCCACGCACACGCGAAAACCCGATACCTGCGGGAAGTAGCCCTGCGCATGGGGGCCGCCGCGGTAGCCTGCCTCCATGATTTCCTTGAACTCGGCACCCGTAACGGTCGTGTGCCTTAAGAGCGAACTGAAGCCGAACGTGCGGCCGATATCCTCGAACAGGATGTCGTCCTCGACGACGTCGTCGAGGCGCAACGTCCCGCTGTTGAGAAAGGCGAGGTCGGCAACCGGCTTGCCGAAAGCGATGCGCATCTGGTCCGTGATGAAATTTCCCCAGCTCGATTCGCTGCTGCGAATCTGCTCTTCGCGTGCATCCATTGCCAGCGCTGCGGTGCCGAGCCGTGCCTCGAGGAACGGGTACTTGGCGAGCAGCCGCGTCCGCCACTTCGTCGCAAGCTCCTCGTAGGCCGGATCGAACGCGACCGAGTCATCGAGGGCCAGGCGTCTTTCGGTGACGGTATAGGCGCCGTTTGCGTCGAAATCGACATCGATCTGCCAGACGACACGAGCATTGGAAGCGCCCTTGACGACCAGGGCGGCGCTTTGCGATGCGGCGCTGTACTGCGGCTCGTGCTCGTGCCCGCCGACGATGAATGCCAGCTTCGGGTACCTGGCCTTGAGTCCCGCCAGCTCGATGTCCTGGCGCATGTGCAGGTGCGTGATGCCGATGATCAGATCGACGCCGCGGGCCTCGAGCTCCTGAATCGTGCGTTCGGCGACGGCCGCGTAGTCGGGATCGACCTCGAGGTAGGACCGTGCATTGCCGCCATCGTCCGCGTGCAGGGTCAGCGAAAATACGCCGATCGTCTTGCCGCCGGCCGTGAACGAAAAAGCAGGCCGCAACAGCGCGTCCGCAGCGGCATCGCCGGTATTGAAACGGACGTTATCGCCGACCCAGTCGAACCGCGAGGCCCGCAGTGCCGCCACGAGCTTCTCGGGACCGCGCCGATCGAATTCGTGGTTCCCCGCCGCCGCGTACAGGGGCGCGATGTCGTCCATGAAATTCATGGCGTCGACCATTTGCAGGCCATGCCAGAGCTGGCTCTCCAGCGACGGATAGAGGAAATCCCCGCCGTGCAGGACCCGCACGTCACGGCCCTCGGCCTGCAGCTCACGCAGCAGCGTGACGACGCGGCTGAAGCCGCCCCGCTTGCCGTCTTCGACCGCGCCGACGCGATAGGTATCATTGAGGTGAATGAACGTGATTCCGCCTTCCTGCGGGCGGTTTGCGGTCGTCGTACAGGCAGCGACCAGGAGGAAAACCAGGAGGATAGCTAGTCTTTTCATCATGCTGTCATGCTAACCTGAATTCATGAAATCGCACTACGTAATTCTAGCCACCCTGTTGCTGGCCGCCTGCGCGACACCGCCTGCTGCGCCCGTGGCCGAGCCGCAACCTGACATCGGCGTGTTGTGGGTCGAGCACGCCGCCGAATACCAGGCCGTCTCGTTGCAGGTCTACGCCCAGGTGCGCAAAGACCTGCCGCGCCTGCTCGCAGATTCGTCCTGGAGCGCCCTGCCCGGCCAGGTCGATGCAGCCGACAAGCCGCCCGCGATCATCTTCGACGTCGACGAAACCGTCGTCAGCAACGCGCGCTACCAGGAATCCCTGGTCCACACACCGTACTCGCGCTTCGGGCACTTCGACTGGATGCGCCGCCACGCGGCCGTGCCGGTACGCGGTGCGGCGGCAACCATCGCGGCCGCGCGGGCAGCCGGCGTCGAGGTATTTTTCGTTACGAACCGGGCCTGCGAGACCTTCGCCGGTGTGCCCGGCGCCTGCCCGTATGAAGACGTGACCATCGGGGACCTGCGCGAGGCGGGCATCGAGACCGACGCCGAGCATGTCCTGATGGCCTGGGAGCAGCCGGGCTGGAGCAAGGAAAAACTGCATCGCCGCGAACACCTCGCCGCGAACTACCGCATCATCATGCTGATCGGCGACGACTACGGCGATTTCGTGCCGTGCACGCGCGCGAAACCGCTGCCGCCCTGCACCGCCGCGGCCACGCGTGCGTCGCGCCTCGCGGCGCTGGAGACTTACGCAGACTACTGGGGCAATGGCTGGTATGTCCTGCCCAACCCGATGCACGGTTCCTGGACCACGGTGAGGTAGACTACCTGCATGAGCATTTCGGACGAAGATCTGATCAGTGCCGCCCGCGACGCACGCAGGAATGCCTACCACGCGTACTCGAATTACGCCGTCGGCGCCGCGCTGATCGACGATCGCGGACACCTGCACGTCGGCTGCAACGTCGAGAACGCGGCCTACCCGCTCGGTAGTTGCGCCGAAGCGGGCGCCATCGCCGCCATGATTCAGCAGGGCGGCAAGCGCATCGTCAAGATCGCCATCGTCGGCGGAGCAGGCGAAATCGGCCCGTGCACGCCGTGCGGCGGATGCCGTCAGCGCATCCGCGAATTCGCCGACGACGATACCCGGATCCTCGCCATCGACGACAGCGGGGAATGGCAGAAATTCTCGATCGGCGCCCTGCTGCCCGAGTCATTTCACCTCGATTGAGGCGCCGGACAGCCCCTAGCTGTTGCCGTGCAGCGCCTTGGTCACCCGCTTGATCGAACTGTCCTCGACGTCGACTCCGACCTTGAAGCCGAGCGAGGTCATCAGCTTGAGCATGCGCGCGTTACTCGCAATGACCTGTCCCTCCATGACTTCCAGCTCCCGGTCGCGCGCGACGGCGATCAGGTTCTGCATCAGCAGCCTGCCAATCCCGCGGCCGGCCCAGTCGTCGGCTACGACGATCGCAAACTCGCAGGTTCGCTTGTCCGTGTTGGTCGTGTAACGCGCAACACCGACCTGCTCGCCCTGGCCGTCCTCGCCCGTTATCGCGATCAGGGCCATCTCGTTGTGGTAATCGATCTGGGTAAGCCGGATGAGCATTTCCTGGCTGAGTTCCTGGAACGTGTTCATGAACCGGAAATACTTGGACTCGTCCGACAGTTCGCGCACGAACTTGGCCTCGCTCTCGGCGTCCTCGGGTCGAATCGGGCGAATGATGATGTCGGTACCATCGTTCAGCTGCACCTTCTTGACCAGCCCGACGGGATAGGGGTGGATCGCCAGGTGGTTGTAGGGGTCGGTAGATAGCTGGGGGTAGTCGACGACAATCCGCGCATCGACGGCGACGACTCCGTTCTCGTCGGCCATTAACGGGTTGATGTCCATTTCCTGGATCCAGGGCAGCTCGCACACCATCGTCGACACGGCGAGCAGGACGTCGATAAGCGCGTCCATGTTCGCGGCGGGCACGTCCCGGTAGCTGTCGAGCAGCCGGGCGACCTTGGTTCGACGGATCAGGTCCTTGGCGAGACGGCGATTGAGGGGCGGCAGCGAGATGGCCGTATCCGCGATAACCTCGACAGCCGTGCCGCCGGCTCCGAAGCTGATCACGGGACCGAATACCGGGTCCCTGGCCACGCCGATCATGAGTTCGCGCTTGGTGTTGCTGCGGTACATCTTCTCGACCGTCACGCCCTCGATCTTGGCGTCCGGCACCCTGGCGCGGACCTGGTCGAGCATCTGGCGATAGACGTTGCGCACTTCGTGGGCCGACACGATGTTGAGGCGGACACCACCGCTGTCGGACTTGTGTGAAATGTCGTGCGACAGCACCTTCATCACGATCGGGTAGCCGATGGTCTCCGCGATGACGAGGGCCTCGTTGGCCGAGTGGGCTATGCCGCTGCGCACCACGGGCACGTGGAACGCCGTCAGCAGTGCCATCGACTCCGGTTCCGTCAGCACCTTGCGCTGGGCATCGAGGACCCCCTCGATGATCATCCGTGCTCCTTCCCGGTCCGAGGGTTCCTGCCCCCGCGAGAGGCGCGCCGGCGTCTGCAGCAGCAGGCGCTGATTGCGATGGTAGCGTGCCACGTAGGAGAACGCGTCGACCGCGTTGTCGACCGTGCGGAAGCAGGGGATCCGCGCTTCGTTGAACATCTCCCGCGCTTTTTCGACCTGGGTGCCTCCCATCCAGGTCGCCATGACTATCTTGTCCGACGACGCCGCCGTGTCGATCACGGCTTGCGCAACCGCGGTCGGCTCGGTCATGGCCTGGGGCGTCAGGATGACCAGTGCACCGTCGATGGCCGGGTCGGCAAGAACGGCTTCGAGCGCCGCCTGGTAGCGCTCGGGCGTCGCGTCGCCGATGATGTCGACCGGGTTCGCCTGCGACCAGACCGACGGCAGGACGTCATCGAGCGCGGCCAGCGTCGCGGGCGGCAGTTCGGCCAGCTCGATACCGTGATCCGCGAATCGGTCAGCCGCCATCACGCCCGGCCCGCCGCCGTTCGTGACCACGACGATACGTTCGGATGGCCTGCGGTAATTGGGTGATGACAGGGCCTTGGCGGCGGAGAACAGCTGGCCGATCGTGTCGACCCGCAGCACACCGGAGCGCGAGAGCGCGGCCGAGAAGGTATCGTCGCTGCCGACCAGTGCCCCCGTGTGCGACATCGAGGCCGCGGCGCCGGCGGAGTGACGCCCGACTTTCAGCGCGATCACGGGTTTCATCCTGGCCGCGGCACGCAGGCTGCTCATGAAGCGACGGGCATCGCTGATGCCCTCGATGTACAACAGGATCGCATGGGTCCGGTAGTCGGATACCAGGTAGTCGAGGTAGTCGCCGAAATCGAGATCGGCGCCGATGCCCGTGGAGATGACGGCCGAGAAGCCGATGCTGTTCTGCTCGGCCCAGTCGAGGATGGCCGTGCAGATGGCACCCGACTGTGAAACCAGCGCGAGATTGCCGGTTTGCGCGCCGCTGTGACCAAACGTCAGGTTGATGCCGTCGTGCGGCCGAATCAGCCCGAGGCAGTTCGGGCCCATGATACGGATGCCATACTCGCGGGCGCGCAGCATGACCTGCTCCTCGATCCTGCGCCCCTCGGCGCCGGTCTCGCGGAAACCGGCGGACAGGATCAACATCATGCGCACGCCCTGCTGTCCGCACTCCTCGACGATGGACGGTACGCTCGCTGCCGGTGTTGCGACGACGGCAAGGTCCACGGAATGATCGACGTCCGCCAGCGACGCATGGGCCTCGTGGCCCTGCACCTCCTTGCGCGAGGGGTTGATGGCGAATACGTGCCCCTTGTACCCGGCATCCAGCAGGTTTCTGAAGACGATGCCGCCGACGGAGTCCGTCCGCGCGCTGGCGCCGTAAACGGCGATTCCCTGGGGTTCGAACAGCGGGGCGAGGTAGTGTTTGCTCATGCTCACGTCGAATTGGTTTCCATTGTCAAAACGGCCCTTTTACACTATGTCGACACAAAGTCACATACGGGATTATCGACGTGCCGACTGCCTTCCTGAGCCATCCTGCCTGCCTGCGGCACGATACCGGGCCGGATCACCCCGAGACGGCGAGCAGGCTGTCTGCCATCGCGGACCGGCTGCTGGCGTCCGGGCTGTCCGGCATCCTGCAAAATCACGATTCCCCTGCGGCCACGCGGGAACAACTGTTACGCGTTCATGACGCCGCGTACATCGACGCGATCGAACGCAGCATGCCCGCCAGCGATTTCGCGCGCCTCGACGCCGACACGATCGTGAGTCCCGGCTCCTTCGATGCGGCGCTGCGCGCAGCCGGGGCCGTGATTGCCGCCGTCGATCTCGTCATGGAGGGCGCGGCAGACAACGCATTCTGTGCCGTACGCCCGCCCGGCCACCATGCCGAGCGCAACGAGGCGATGGGCTTCTGCCTGTTCAACAATGTCGCGGTCGGGGCGGCCCACGCCCTCGAACGGTGGGGCTTGTCGCGGGTAGCGATCGTCGACTTCGACGTGCACCACGGCAACGGCACCGAGGATATTTTTGACGGTGACGACAGGTTGCTGTTCTGCTCCACGTTTCAGCATCCGTTCTACCCGTTTACGCCGCTGCTGGAAAACACCGCCACGCGCGTATCGATTCCCCTCGACGCGGGCGCGCGCAGCGACGAGTTCCGCGCGGCAGTGCGCGATCACTGGTTACCGGCGCTGCAGCAGTTCGAGCCGGAGATGATCTTCGTCTCGGCCGGCTTTGACGCGCACGTAGCCGACGACATGTCGATGGTGAGCCTCGTGGACGACGATTTTCGCTGGGTCAGCGAGAAGATCGTCGAGGCAGCGGCGGCCAGCGCTGCGGGGCGCATCGTGTCGACGCTCGAGGGCGGCTACGAATTACACAGCCTGGCGCGGTGCACGGAACTGCATCTGCGCGTGCTGATGGGTCTCGCCTAGGCTCGAACGCGCTAGTTCGGCGCGCCCACAGCATTCCGGTTGGCTCTCGGGGTCCTGCGCGGCGGCCGGTCACATTCGAAGTCGTCATGGCCAACCGGTCGACATTGCGGCGGGAAGCCGTACTCCCTCCAGAACCCCGGCAGCCCGGCCTCGCGCATCACGCGCTTGCGATGCGGTGAGTCGTGGAAATCGGCCGGATAGGGCTGCCACCAGGTCTGAAGCGCAAACAAGGGCTTGACGGCGTCAAAGACCCCGAAGGTCAGAGGATCGAACTCGTCATCCATGCTCCAGTCGAGTTCCTCCCCGGTCGCGGCCCTGTAGACGGCCTCGATCTCCTCTCTCTCAGCCGAAAAATCAAAGCCCGGTTCGACGATGGCCCGATACAGGTAATCGATCAGGGGCACGAAGCCCTGCTCGCGAAAGCGCGCCGACACGACGGCCAGCACGAAGGCGTCGTTGCCGCGCGCCGCGTAGACCGGCAGCAACATGGTTTCGACACCGAATCCCAGCAACATGGCCTTTTCCGTGTATTCGATAGCGAGGTCCTCGTTCCCGGAATACATGGCGGTCCGGGCCCGGTGACGCATGCAGTTCGTGTACACCGGGTCGAGATCCAGGCAACGTTCGATGTCGCTGGCGGCCTTGTCGAAGAAACCCAGCTCGTTAAACAGGATACCGCGCCATAGCCACACGGTCGGATCCTTCGGGTCGGTCTGAATGGCCATGTCATACCATTTGATCGCCGCGTGGAAATCGCGCGCATCCTCGGCGGCATAGCCGAGCACCGAGTAGGCAATCGCCAGCTGCGGGTCGATCTCTATCGCCCTCTGCGCCGTCTCTGTCGCCAGGCCAACGTAGTCGCGTTCGATGTGCCCCCAGCTCGGGGCCACCGTGTACGCGGCCGCCAGTCCGGCGACCGCTCGACCGAAACCGGGATCCAGAGCCACTGTCTGTTCGAACAGGTCGATGGCTCCCAGGATATCGGTGCGCTCGATAAAGACCTTGTGAGCCCGGAGGTAAAGATCGTAGGCATCGAGATTCTGTGTATCGGCTTTGACGGCCTGTTCGTTCATCAGGAAGCCCAGCCGGGCGACGATGGCCTGCGCAATTTCATCCTGGATGGCGAAAATGCTCTCCGCGGTCAGCTGCCGGTCATAGGTCTCCGACCACAGGTGCTGGTCCGTCTGGGCATCGATCAGCTGGGCCGTAATACGCACCGTGTCCCCTGCCTTGCGAACCGATCCCTCCAGCACGTGGCGGACCTTGAGCTTTTCGGCGATCATCGGGATGCCGAGGGCCTCCTGCCCCTTGAAGCCGAACGACGAGGTGCGGGACGCGACACTCAGGTCCTCGACCCGCACCAGCACGTTGAGAATCTCCTCGGCAATGCCGTCGGAGAAATACTCCTGGTCCCCCTCGGGCGACAGGTCCGCGAACGGCAACACGGCAATGGACTGGTCGCGAATTGCCGGTTGCCCCTGCGGCGCCTCCGCAGTCGCTGCAACCTCCGCGGTGGGTTCGCTTGTCAGAACGAACTTGTCGAGCGCGAAGTAAGCCACCGCTATGGCGAGCACGACAATGATGAGTCGATCGACTTTCTTGCCCGTCTGCTGCGTGATCGACGAGCTACGATCGACGTCCTCTTCCTTGCGGATGCCCTCGGGCGTCAGCTCGAAAGCCCAGGCGAAGAACAGGGCCAGCGGAAAGCCGAGGATGAGAAAAAACGCGAGCAGCGAATTGACCCATTCGTCGAGGCGCAGTGCCGGCGCGAGCGTATCGCCCACCTGCAGGACCAGCCAGGCGATTACCGCGTAGGCGATCGCCACGCGAAAGACGTTGCGTCGCTTGAGTTCGGCAATCAGGTCCATGGCCAGGCCTTACTCCTGGATGCCCCGGCCGGGCGTCCACGGGACCCGCGCCGTATCCATCGCATCCTTGAGCCCCGCGTACTCGGTCTCGACGAGTCGTGTCAGCTCGACAACGACCTGGTCATAGGTTTTGCGCGCGATGCGCAGCGAATCCTGTTGCGCCGGGGTCGGGCCATGAGCACTCATTTGGGGTGAGAAACGCGCGTGCCAGAGCCTGCTCTGGACGCTGACCTCGTCCCAGTCTTTGTAACTGTCACGCAGCTCGTTTCCGGCAAGGCGGTCACGTTGCGCACGGATACTCTGCTGGAGCGAATGCGCAAGCGCATACAGGGACCCGTCGGTTGTCGCCCGCTCGAGCGTTTCCTTGACCGCATCGAGCTCCGCGATCACGGCATCGATGGAGCTCACCGTGCCGTTTGCTGCGCGGATCAACTCGTCCACCTGCGACTCGAAGATGACGCGCTGCGGCTGGCCGGTGCCCGGCAAGGTCGGCTCGGGCCGGATCGAGACGACGTTGAACGACTGTGACTGCCCGGTATCGACCAGCTCGCCGTTGATTCGATGCTGCATCTCGACCGCGTATTGCCCCGGGACGACCAGTACGCCGTGGCTTTCCTGTTCGCCCCAGGGCGATACCTCGGCAGTCCAGGGTTCGAGGGACGGGTAGCGCAGGTCCCAGGCAACGCGGTGGAAGCCGGCCTCGGCCGGTCCCTCGATCTGCCGGATGATCGCACCGTCGGCGGCCTTGACAGTCAGGACGATCGCCGGCGCATCCTCGCGCGATTCCGCGATGACCCGGTCCCAGCCGATTGCGACCACGTTCTCGTTCTTCTTTTCCTTTTCCTTCTCGACCTCGCGGCGGGCGTCCTTGCTGCTCTTGAGGCCGTCGGCCAGGTAGTAGGTGAACACCGCGCCGAACTCCGGGTTCCTCGCCGTGAAGAAGGAGTCACCCTGGGTGGCCTTGCAGCCGTTGTCCGTGCAGCCCAGCGGCTTGCGCGGGACATACCACGGGGCGTCGCGGACCGGGAACAGCGTGCTGCCAGCTTGCAGCCGCGCCGCGGTCACGTCGCGCAACGGCGTGTAATCGTCAAACACGTAAAAACTGCGGCCGAACGTCGCGCCGACGAGGTCGTTTTCGCGCGTCTGGATCACGATGTCGCGGAATGCCATGTTGGGAACACCGCCCGACAGCTTCGTCCAGGTGCCACCGCCGTCCACGGTGAAGAAGACGCCGAACTCGGAGGCGACGAACATGAGACCCGGCTTGACGTGGTCCTGCACGACCCGCCACAGCAGGTGCCGCTCGGGCAGGTTCGACGCGATGCTCTTCCAGCTCTTGCCGCGGTTCTCACTCTTCAGTATGTACGGCGCGAAATCGCCGTGCTTGTGGTCGTCGACGACCACGTACACCGTGTCCGGATCGTGCAGGTCGGCCTTGATGTCGTTGACGAAGAAGCGATTCGGTACGCCTGGCAACTTGTTGATCGTCCGCCAGTTGGCGCCGCCGTCCTCGGTGACCTGGATCAGGCCGTCGTCGGTACCGGCATAAATGAGCCCCTTCACAAGCGGCGACTCGGACAGCGACGTGACCGTGTTGAATTCCGACATCGCGTACAGGTCGCGCGGCGCATCGTAGCTCCAGGTACGCCCCATGACCGGGCGGCGCACGCGATTCTCGTTGCGCGTCAGGTCGCCGCTGATCGGCGTCCAGGTGTCGCCGCGGTTGTCGCTCGTCCAGACGCGCTGCGTGCCGAAGTACAGGGTCTTCGGATCGTGCGGGCTGATCAGGATCGGCGCGTCCCAATTGTAGCGGTCGGGCGCCTCGCCCTCGCGTGCCTGCGGCTTGATGTAGATCGATTCGCCCGTGCGCCGGTCAAAGCGCGTCAGGTTACCCTGCTGCCACTGCGCGTAGACGATGTCCGGATTGGTCGGATCGACCGCGGACTGGTGGCCATCGCCGAACATGGTCACGAACCAGTCGGCATTGCGAATGCCGTTGGTGTTCATGGTGCGTGACGGACCGCCCTGGCTGTTGTTGTCCTGGGTTCCGCCGTAAATGTTGTAGAACGGCTCGTCGTAGTCCACGGCGACCTTGTAGAACTGCGTGATCGGCATATTGTCGACGAAGCGCCAGGTTGCACCCAGGTCGAAACTCTCGTAAACACCGCCATCGGTACCGATCAGCAGGTAGTTCGGGTCGTCCTCTCGGAAAGCGAGCGCGTGATGATCGCCATGCTTGGTCTCGTGGGGCAGCGGGATGAAGGTGTCGCCGCCGTCCCGGGTCATGCGCATCAAGGCGTCCATCTGGTAGACGTGGCCCTCGAAGTGCGGGCTGGCGAAAATCTCCTGGTAGTAATGCGGTCCCGTGCCGCCCGAGAGGTAGTCGTTCTTCTTCTCCCAGGTCTCGCCGCCGTCGTCCGAGCGCCAGAAGCCGCCGCTGCGGTTGTCGAGCTCGATCGTCGCGTAAATGACGTCGGGATCCTGCGGGCTGATCGCAAGCCCGGTCTTGCCCATGTAGCCTTCCGGCAGGCCCTTGCTCAACTCCCGCCAGGTCTCCCCGCCGTCCTCGGACTTGTGAATCCCGGTTCCGGGACCGCCGTCGATGACGACGGCCACGTTGCGCAGGCGTTGCCAGCTCACCGCGTACATGACATCGGGATTGCGCGGGTCCATGTGCACTTCACTGACCCCGGTGTACTGGTCGTCTTCCCCGGTGTTGCCGAGGCCGTCGCCCAGCACCTTGCGCCAGTTCTTGCCGCCGTCGGTCGTCTTGAAAAGGCCGCGATCGCCGCCGCCCGACCAGAGCGGACCCTGAGCCGCTACGAAGATCGTATTCGAGTCGCGCGGATCGATGCGGATCATGCCGATGTGCTCGGACTTGCCGAGGCCCATGTTCTCCCAGTTCTTGCCGCCGTCACGGCTGCGATAGACGCCGTCGCCGTACGCAACATGCCGCCCGCTGACGTTCTCCCCCGTTCCCACCCAGACGACATTGGGGTTGGCGGGGTCGAGTGCGATGCAGCCGATCGAGTAGGAGCCCTGGTCGTCGAAGATCGGCGTCCAGGTCGTGCCTGCGTTGACGGTCTTCCACACGCCGCCGCTGCCGACGCCGACGTACCAGACACTCGGATCGCCCGGATCGATGACGATGTCGGCGATCCGGCCGGACATGAACGCCGGGCCGATGCTGCGCATCTCGAGACCCTTGAACGTGGCTTCATTGAAACCCGGTGCGGGTTTTTCGTCGTCCGTGGCGACCGCCAGTACGGGCAGGAGCAGGAACAATAGCGCCGTGAGCTTCTTCATTTTGACCTCTTCTTCTTCAGTTTTGGTGCCGGCCGGGCCGATCACGTTATCCACGTAGTCCCGGTCACTCGGCATCGGCAAGATTCTCTCGAGTCGGCAGCGCCGGCTGTGCGCCCATCTTCGTGGTCGCCGCTGCACCGGCCGCACAGGCAAATCGCAGCGCCTGCCCGGGTGAGCGCCCCTCGATGAGCGCCACGGTCAGGGCCGCCGTAAACGTATCGCCCGCGCCCGTGGTGTCGACGGCCTCGACCGCCGGCGGCTGCGCCTCTGCGATCAGGGTGCCGTTGCGTTCGAGCGTCGCCCGTCCCGAACCGCGCGTCGTGGCCACCATACCACCGCAGGCTGTCAGGGTGTCACCGTACCATGCGGCCTCGGTCTCGTTGACAACGACCAGGTCGGCTCGCTGCAGTATGGCCACGTCGACATGCATGGCCGGCGCGAGATTGACGCACAGGAAGCCCGCGTAGTCGCGAGCGACGCCCACAATCGTCTCCCCGGGTACCTCGAGCTGGCAAATGACCGCATCGGCGCGCGGGATTTTCACGCGCTCGGGCGTCAGCTGCCTGTTGGCGCCCGGCGCGACGACGATCTGGTTTTCCCCGTTCGGCGCGACCGCGATCAGGGCGGTGCCGGTGGGAACCCCTTCGAGCGCGACGCACGCGGACAGGTCGACGTCGCCAGCGCGCAGGAGCGCGAGCGCTTCGTCGGCAGCCGCATCAGTCCCCACACAGGCGACGAGGCTGACCTCGGCGCCGAGCCGGCGAGCCGCCAGTGCCTGGTTCGCCCCCTTGCCGCCCGGGTACCGGAAGAGCTCGGCGCCGGTAACGGTCTCGCCCGGGGCCGGTAGCCTGGGTGTTTTCGCGACCAGGTCGAGATTGACCGAGCCGATGACGGCGATCCGGACCATTGTCAACTCCCGAAGCGCGCAAGGCGCTCGATAAGCAAGTCGTAGAATCCATCGGCGTCGACCTCGCAGGCCCAGTCGACGTTGTGCGGCCGATCGGTCACGTGCCAGAAGTCGACGGCCGTGTGGCCGAGCGTCAGCGCCGAGTCTTTCTCCACCGAGATATTGCAGCGCTTCGTGCGGAACAGGTCGGGGCGCAGCAGCCAGGCAACCGTGCAGGGATCGTGCAGCGGCGCACCTTCCGTGCCGTATTTCTTCGTATCGTAACGGTGAAAGAAGCCGAGCATCCCGGCCGTCGCCTCCGCGACCTTGTTGCCCACGTTGCGAATGCGCATCACTCGCTCGCGCGTCGAGAGCACCTGGTGCGTGACGTCGAGGCCCATGGCCGTCACCGGGCGGCCGCAGTTGTAGACGACCTCGGCGGCATGCGGGTCCGCGAGCACGTTGAACTCGGCCGATGGCGAGCGATTGCCGCCCTCGCGCATCGCACCGCCCATCGACACGACCTGCTCTATTTTTTCCAGCACCGCGGGTGCGCGCTGGATTGCCGTCGCGATGTTGGTCATCGGCCCGGTCGGCACGAGCGTCACCGATGCGGTCTCTGCGGCCAGCAACGCCTCGATGATGAAGTCGACCGCGTGTTGCGGCTGCAGCGGCGTTACGGGCTCGAAAATATCGACCCCGTCGATGCCGGTCTTGCCGTGAATGTATTCGGCAGTAATCGGCTCGAGCACCAGTGGCCGCTCGCAGCCCGCGAATACTTTCAGGTCATGGCGCCCCGCGATATCGCACATCATGCGCGCATTGCGCTGCGTCAGTTCGAGCGGCACGTTGCCGGTAACCGTGGTGATGCCGAGTATCTCGAGCTCATCGGGCGACGCCATGGCCAGGAACAGGGCAACTGCATCGTCCTGGCCCGGGTCACAGTCGATGATGACCTTGCGCGGCATGTCTCGATCAGAAAGTGAGCAGCAACCCGGCCAGCGCCGCACTCATGAGATTGGAAAGCGAGCCCGCGAGGACGGCCTTGAGACCGAGTTGCCCAATCAGGTCGCGCTTCTCGGGCACCAGCACGCCGAGGCCGCCGAGCAGGATGGCGATCGACGAGAGGTTCGCGAAGCCGCACAGTGAAAACGTCACGATGGCGAACGTGCGCGGACTCATGCCCGCGAGGTACTCGTTGAGGTGCGAGAAAGCCACGAACTCGTTGAGGATCAGCTTCTCGCCGAACAGCGCACCCGCGGCCTGCGCCTCGGCCCACGGTACGCTCAGCAGGTACATGAGCGGGGCAAACAGCCAGCCGAGAATCATCTGCAGCGTCAGCTCGTAGCCGAACCAGCCCGCCACCCAGCCGACGAGGCCGTTGAACAGCGCAATCAGCGCGACGAACGCGACCAGCATCGCGCCGATGTTCGCCGCCAGCCGCAGGCCATCGGTGGTGCCTGATGCAGCGGCGAGAATGAGGTTCTTGTGCTCGCTGCGTTCCATGACCAGTTTCTCGTGTTCGCCGGCCCGGACGACCAGGTCATCCGGCATGACGATCTTGGCCATCAGGAGCCCGCCCGGCGCGGCCATGAAGGCGGCAGCCAGCAGGTACTTCAGCTCGGCGCCCATCATCGCGTAGCCCGCCAGCACGGTGCCGGCGATCGAGGCCAGGCCCGAGGTCATGACCGCGAACATCTGCGCCTCTGTCAGCCCCTTCAGGTAGGGCCTGACGGCCAGCGGCGCTTCGGTCTGGCCGACGAAGATGTTGGCCGCCGCGTTCATGGACTCGACGGCGCCGGTGCCGATGACCTTGTGCAGGAACCCGCCCACCAGCTTGACGATCCACTCCATGACGCGCAGATGGTAAAGAACCGACATCAGGGCCGAGAAGAAGATGATGATCGGCAGGACGTTGATCGCAAAACTGAAACCGATGACGTCGGTATTGGCGAGCGGGCCGAAGACCATGTCGATGCCGGCCCTCGAGAACCCGATGACGGCCATGACGCCGTTGCTCAGCCATTCGATCCCCTCGCGACCCCGGTTCCAGTACAGGACGATGGTCGCTACCACGACCTGCAGCGCGAACGCGGCGCCGACGATTCGCAGGTTGATTGCCTTGCGGTTGCTGGAGAACGCAAACGCGATCGCGAGAATCGCAACGATCCCCGCAAGACCGATTAGGTTGGACATCGTGCCCCCGGCGGGTTCTTATTCTTGGAGGGCGTAGTTTACCTCATCGGGGCGCCCTGGCCGGTCAAAATCTCAGAGATCACAGGCCGTTCGGCGGGCTGCTCCTCGCCGGTCACTACCGCCGCGCGCAGGTTCTTCTCGGCAGTGTCCGCAGCATCCGCGGATGCCGCGTGCACGACGGCGAGTGGCGTAGTTGCATCGAGCTGCGCGCCGATCGGCGCAATCTCGCTCAACCCCACGGCGAGGTCCAGGGTCTCGCCGACCTGGCGGCGGCCGCCGCCGAGCTCGATGATGGCGTTGCCGACCGCGCGCGCATCGACACGCTGGACAAACCCCTCGCCATGGACCGGGCGCGTGACCGGCGCCCGCACAAGGTAACTGTCGGCCTTGTCGAGGAAATCGGCAGGCCCGCCGAGCGCACTGACCATGCGCGCAAACACCTCCGCGGCCCGGCCGCTCGCCACTGCCTCGTCGCAGCGCGCGAGCGCCACGTCCCGGTCGGTTTCGACCCCGGCCACGAGCAGCATCTGCGCGCACAATGCGAGCGTGACCTCGTTGAGACGCGCCTCCCTGGCGTCGCCGCGCAGGAAGCGCACGGCCTCGGCGATCTCGAGCGCGTTCCCCGCCGTCGTGCCGAGCACCTCGTTCATGTCCGTGATGACGGCGTGGGTTTCGAGACCGGCCTCCGCCGCCGTGCCGATGATGCTGCGGGCGAGTTCCCGCGCCTTGTCCATGTCCTGCATGAACGCGCCGCTGCCGACCTTGACGTCCATGACCAGCCCTTGCAGGCCCGCCGCGATTTTCTTGGACAGGATCGACGCGGTGATCAGGGGTACGGATTCGACCGTGCCCGTCACGTCGCGGATAGCGTAAAGGCGCCGGTCGGCCGGCGCGAGCTCGGGGGTCTGCCCGATGATCGCGCAACCGACCTCGCGCACGACCCGGCAAAACCGATCGAGATCGGGCGTCGCGTCGTACCCCGGGATCGATTCGACCTTGTCGGTCGTGCCCCCGGTATGGCCGAGGCCCCGCCCCGAAATCATCGGCACGTGGCAGCCGCAGGCCGCCATGATCGGGGCCAGCAGGAAACTCACCTTGTCCCCCACCCCGCCCGTGGAATGCTTGTCCACGACCGGGCCGTTGCAGTCAGCCTGGCGCCACTCGAGAATCGTGCCGGAGCGGGCCATCGCGAGTGTCAGCGTCGCGGCCTCGGCAAAGCTCATCGAGTTGAGGAAGATCGCCATGGCCAGCGCCGAGACCTGCTCGGCTGGCAGGCTCTCGTCCGCGAGGCCGTCGACGAAAAACCGGATCTCGGCGTCGCTCAAAGTGCCGCCGTCGCGTTTCCTGCGAATGACGTCGGTGAACAGCATCGGGTCTCCTAGTCGAATCCGCGCAGCGGCAGGAAGGCGTCGCGCTGCAGCCAGTTTTCCGCCGGGTAGTGGCAGCGGCGGTCAATGACGTGCAGCGTATAGGCTTGCCGCGATCTTGGCGAGCGGTTGGCCGCGCTGAGGTGCGGCGCCCGGCCGTCGAACACGACCAGCGTTCCGGTCTCGGCCTCCACCGGGACCCTGCGCTCCTCCGGCCAGGGCGAGTCGTCAAGTGTCTCGGTTACGAGCGTGCCGTCGCCGCGGCGGTAATTGCGCTTCTTGAGTGGCAGCTTGTGCCCACCGGGAATGACTTCCATGCAGCCGTTTTCGAGCGTCGCATCCTCGAGGGCGAACCAGAAGCCGACGCAGGACTCGGGCTCGGTATAGATGTAAGTCGAATCCTGGTGGCACACGACCTCCCCGCCGATGTGCGGCGGTTTGAAGATGTACATAGATTGCAGGATGACGGGATCCTCGAAACCGATGCTGTCGGCAACGGCGCCGAGTTCGGGCGTTCGCGAGAACGCATCGAACACCGGGTCGAGGTCGTGCATCGCATGCCCCATCTTGTTCAGGCAGTGCTCCTTGGGACGCAGCAGGTTGCCATCGTCGTCACAGGCCTCGGCTTCGAGGAAAAAGCGAATCTTGTCGCCGGACTCGATGAAATACCGGTCATCGAGCTGCGCCTGGCGCGTGGTCGAGAATACGCTGCGCACCTCGGCGGGGTCGAAGGCATCGACGAGTTTCGCCGCACGTTGGCGCAGCCGCTCGCAGGCATCACGCGAAACGAAGTTCCTGAGCACCAGCACGCCTGCCGCGCGATAGGCCTCGAGCATGGCATCGGTGAGCCGCCCGCCGGGCGGCGCATCGTATGCCGGAATGAGGGAATTGGATGCTACAATCGGCGCCAAAAGGAAGCCCCATGAAAAGAATAAGTACCTGTTTTTTCTTTGTTTTTGTAACATCTGTACTGTCCGGCTGCAACCCTGCGCCGTCCGTCGATACCGGGAGCGCCGCGGAGCGCATCGATCTCCTCGTCAAAGGCGACTACGTCGTAACCATGGACGGCGCCGGCACAGTCATCGAGAACGGCGCCATTGCGGTAGACGACGGCGTGATTCTCGCGATCGGCCCGGCCGCGGAGATCGAAGCCGCTTACGCGGCGGCCGAGGTCCTCGACGGCGAGCGGCGCGTGGTGATGCCGGGGCTCGTCAACGGTCACTCGCACGCGGCCATGACGCTGTTGCGCGGCGTCGCCGACGACCTCGCGCTCATGGACTGGCTTGAAAACTACATCTTTCCGGCCGAGGTCGAGTTCGTCGATCCCGAGTTCGTGCGCATCGGCACCGAGCTGGCTTGCTGGGAAATGATTCGTGGCGGGACGACGACGTTCGTCGACATGTACTACTACCCCGACACGATCGCCGACGTCATCGCGCGTTGCGGCATGCGTGCAATGATCTCGGCAACCGTGATCGACCAGCGCAGCCCCGATGCCGAGAATGCCGACGATTCGGTGGCCAAGGGAATCGGCTTCATCGAGCGCTGGCAGGAACGCAACCCGCGGATCACGCCGATCTTCGGACCGCACGCTAACTACACGCTCGACGCCGAGCAGCTCGCCGCCACGCGCGCCGCCGCGATGGAACTCGGCAACGTGCCGATCAGTATCCACGTGTCGGAGTCGCCGTTCGAGGTGCAGTATTCGCAGGACACCTACGGGATGACCAGCATCGAGATGTACGAGTCCATCGGCTTTTTCGAGGGTCCTACCATCGCCGCGCACGTGGTCTGGCCGACGGATAGGGAAATCCCGATACTCGCGGCGCGCCAGGTGGGCGTCATTCACAACCCGACGTCGAACATGAAGATCGCTTCGGGCATCGCACCGGTCGCCGAGATGCTCGCTGCCGGTGTCCGTGTCGGGCTCGGTACCGACGGTGCGGCGAGCAACAACGATCTCGACATGTGGGAAGAGATGCGGCTGGCCGCGTTGCTACAGAAGGTCGACCGCATGAATCCCGAGGTGCTGCCGGCCACGACCGTCCTGTCGATGGCGACCAGCGGTGGGGCGACCGCGATCGGCCTCGGCGACGCCATCGGTTCGCTGGAAACGGGCAAGCGCGCCGACCTGATCCAGGTGGCGTTCGAGGATGTGCATCATGTGCCAACCTATGACGTCATCTCGCATCTCGTGTACGTCACTGACGAGCAGGACGTGGCCTCGGTCGTCGTCGACGGCAAAGTGCTGATGAAGGAGAAAAACATCCTGACGATCGATACCGACCGCGTCCGGGCCGAGGCCACGGCGCTCGCGGCGCGTATCCAGGCGGCACTGCAGGCAAGAAACCAGCAAAGCAACTGACAGGGGGTATGAACATGGTGAAGAACATCATCGCCGGCGTTGTCGGCATTATCGTTGCGGTCGGAATCATCTGGGCCATCGAGTCCCTGGGGCACCGCTTCTATCCGCCGCCCGCCGGCCTGGACTTTGCCGATGCCGAGGCGATGCGCGTCTATGTCAACACGCTGCCTCTCGGTGCGCTGCTGTTCGTCCCGGCGGCGTGGTTCATCGGGACGCTGGGCGGCACGTTCGTCGCCTGCCGGATCGGCACCGCGTCGCGACAGGTATTTGCGCTGGCCGTGGGCGGCCTGGTACTGGCCGCGACGGTGGTCAACCTCGTCATGATCCCGCACCCGATGTGGTTCTCGGTACTCGGCGTCGCGGCCGTGCTGGTCGGGGCCTGGCTCGGCGCGATCTTCGGAGGCAGGCGGGACAGCACTGGGTGACGGCCATCCAGGACAGGATGTCGGGCAATCACTGCTACGGCTGTGGCACCGAGAATCCGCACGGCATGCAGATCAAGAGTCACTGGCGCGGTGACGAGTCGGTCTGCGTGTACACGCCGCGGCCGGAACAGTGCGCGGGCCCGACGCAGTATCTCTACGGCGGCACGATTGCCAGCCTGATCGACTGCCACTGCGTCGGCACGGCCATGGCAAACTACTACCGCCGCGAGGGCCGCGAAGTCGGCGAAGGCGAAGAAATCTGGTGCGTCACCGGCCGGCTCACCGTCAACTACCTGGCGCCGACGCCCATCGACCGCGACGTGACGCTGCGGGCAAAAATCGAGGAGGTCACGGAGAGAAAAACGGTGCTCAGGTGTCGCTTCTACTCCGGCGATACGCAGACCGCGGAGGGCGAAGTCATCGCGATTCGCGTCCCACCCTCCTGGCGCGACTGACCTTTTTTATGGTGCCAGTCACCGTATTTCTTGGCGACAGATAAGGGACAGTTACCTTATCTCTAGGAAACCGGAGATAAGGTAACTGTCCCTTATCTGTCGCTTGTCGGGATTATTACGGTGACTGGCACCGTATTTCAGAGGAAGCTGGTGCCGTAGTCCATGGGTGACAGGCCGAAGTGTGCCGCCAGGCTTTGCCCGATGTCGGCGAAGGTGTCGCGACGTCCGAGTGACCCGGGCCTGACCTTGTTGCCGAAGACCAGCACCGGGATGTGCTCGCGCGTGTGGTCGCTGCCTTCCCAGGTCGGGTCGCAGCCATGGTCTGCGCATAACACCAGCACGTCATCGTCCTGCATCAGGTCGAGAATCTCGGGTAGACGCCCATCGAAATACTCGAGCGCCTCGGCGTAACCGTCGACGTTGCGCCGATGACCGTACAGCATGTCGAAATCCACGAAGTTGGTGAACACGATCGTCCGGTCGCCCGCGTCCCGAACCGCGTCGAGGGTGGCATCGAACAAGGCCGCGTTGCCGCTGGCCTTGACCTTTTGCGAAATTCCCTGGTTTGCATAGATGTCGGCGATCTTGCCAATACTGATGACCTCGCCGCCGTCGGCCACGAGCTTGTCGAGCACCGTCGGCGCGTGCGGCGGCGTCGTCAGGTCGCGCCGGTTGCCGGTCCTCGCGTAGGTATCGGGGCCGTCGCCGACGAACGGCCGCGCAATGACCCGTCCTATGTTGTACTTGTCGACGAGTTCACGCGCGATGTCGCACAGGTCGTAAAGCCGCTGCAGCCCGAACGCCTTTTCGTGGCAGGCTATCTGGAACACGCTGTCGGCCGACGTGTAGACAATGGGCTTGCCGGTCCTGACGTGCTCATCGCCGAGTTCCGCGATGATCGTCGTTCCCGATGCGTGGCAGTTGCCAAGAACCCCCGGCAGGTCCGCGCGTTCGATCAACGCGTCCAGCAATTCCTGCGGAAATGTCTCGGTCTTGCCCGTGAAGTAACCCCAGTCGAACAGGACCGGCACGCCGGCGATTTCCCAGTGGCCGCTCGGCGTGTCCTTGCCACTCGACAGCTCAGCCGCATGGCCATACGCACCAATGATTTTGACGCCCTCGGGCGCGCCCGGCACCGCCTTGCCGGTACTCTCGCTCGCGGCACGAAAGAGCCCCAGCTTCGCGAGGTTCGGCAGCTTTAGCGGTCGCCCGGCCGCCATGCGCTGGCCGGCGATGTGGCCCAGCGTGTCGGCGTTCTCATCGCCGAACTTGCTGGCGTCGGCGGTGGCGCCGATGCCGAAGGAATCCAGAACCAGAATGATTGCTCGTGTCATAGTGCTATTGCAGTGCGAAGAAGAATCCCGCCAGGGACGCGTTCAACAGGTTGACCAGTGTACCGCCAATCACGGCCCGCAGGCCAAGCCGGGCGATATCGTGCCGCCGGGACGGTACGACCGCGCCCAGCCCGCCGAGCAGGATCGCAATGGATGCGAGGTTCGAGAAACCGCAGAGCGCAAAAGTCACGACCAGCTGGGTATACGGCGAGAGCGTCTCTTTGATCTCCACGAAACTGACGTACGCATAGAACTCGTTGATGACGAGCTTTTGCCCGATCAGGCTGCCCGCCTGCGCCGCCTCCGCCCACGGCACGCCGAGCAGGAACGCGACGGGGGCGAACAGCTTGCCGAGAACCCACTGCACGGTCAGGTCCTCGATGCCGACGAGGCCGCCGAACACGCCCAGCAGGCCGTTGACCAGGTAGATCAGGCCGACGAACGCGATCAGC
>JBFEJR010000026.1:0-32385 GCA_041553075.1 Woeseiaceae bacterium
CATCGTGCACTTCGCGTCGTGGGTCGGCGGCGACATGGACGGCAACCCGAACGTCAACGCCAAGACGATTCGTGCGACGCTCGCGCGGCAGCGCTCGCTGATCCTCGATCTCTACTACCGCGAATGCAGAACGATCGCCGCAAAACTCAGCCAGTCGGAGGGCTGGGCGACGTTCGGCCAGGGCATGCTGGACCGGATCGAGGAGTACCGGGCCATTTTCCCGAACGCCTATCACGAGGTGCCGGCGCGCCATCGCCAGATGCCCTACCGGGTATTCCTGCGGCTCGTCCAGGCGCGCCTGCAGTCGACGTACGATGACGACATCTACCCTTATGAAAGCGTCGCCGAGCTGCTTGCCGACATCGAGCTGATTGCCGAGAGCCTGACTTTCAACAAGGGTCAGCACGCCGGGCTGTTCAGCGTCAAGCGCCTGCTGCGGCGCATCCGGACCTTCGGCTTCCACATGGTGACACTCGACGTTCGGCAGGACGCCGAGGTCCACCGCCGGGTCGTGGGCGAATGCCTCGGCGAAGAGGACTGGCTCGAGCGCCCGGCCGAGGAGCGGCTCGCCCGCATCATCACGGCAATCGAGACCCGCGAGCTGGCGCCCATGACGCTGAGCACGCAGGCGCGCAAGACGATCGCCGTGTTCCAGGCCATCGCGTTTTGCCGCAGGAAGTACGGGTCGCAGTCGATCGGCTCGTTCATCGTCAGCATGACCGAGGGCGCCGACGACATCATGTCGGTCATCCTGCTGGCGCAGTGGGGCGAACTGCAGAACCGCGGCGGCGACGTGCCGCTCGACGTCGCCCCCCTGCTGGAAACCGTCGACGATCTCGAAGCCGGCCCCGAGATTCTCGATGCCCTGCTGGCCTGCGATTTGTATCGCAAGCATCTCGAGCGGCGCGACAACCGGCAAATGGTCATGATCGGCTACTCGGACAGCAACAAGGACGGCGGCATCGCGTCGGCCCGCTGGGCCATCCAGAACGCCCAGGAAATGCTCGTCGCCGCGATGGACAACAAGGACATCGAGCTGACGCTGTTCCACGGCCGCGGCGGCTCGGTCAGCCGCGGCGGCAGCAAGACCCATACCGCGGTGCTCGGCGCACCGCCCGGCACCGTCAACGGGCGCCTGCGCGTTACCGAGCAGGGCGAGATCATCAACGAGAAGTACGGCCTGCGCGGGATCGCGCTGCGCACCCTCGAACAGGTGACGGGCTCGGTCGCCCTCGCCACGGCCATGCCGCGGCATCGCGGCAACGACATGCCGGAATGGCACGAGATGATGGACGTGATCGCGAACGAAAGCCGCAAGGCGTATCGCTCGCTCGTCTACGAGACACCCGAGTTCTACGAGTATTTCCGCACCGCGACGCCGATCGACGTCATCGAACGGATGCGCATCGGTTCACGGCCTTCCTCGCGACGCTCGCAGGCCGGCATTGGCGATCTGCGCGCCATTCCGTGGGTCTTTGCCTGGACCCAGGCGCGCTACATCCTGCCCGGCTGGTACGGCGTCGGCACCGGCCTCAACAAGGCGATCGAGAAGTTCGGCGTGCAGCCGTTCGGCGACATGTTCCGCGAGTGGTTCTTCCTGCGCACGCTGATCGCCGACGTCGAGATGGTACTCGCGAAAGCCGACCTCGGTATCGCCGAGCTGTATTCCGAGCTGTCCGGGGAGCTGCACGAGATCCTGTACCCGAAGATCGTCGGCGAATTCGAACTGACCCGCGACACGATTCTCGAATACTCGGAGCACGAATCGATTCTCGAGGGCGACTTCACGCTGCAGCGCGCGATTGCGCTGCGCAATCCTTACGTCGATCCGATCAGCCTGATGCAGATCGAGCTGCTGCGCCGCTGGCGCGCGTCGGACCGCGCCGACGAGGAGCTGTTCGATGCGCTGCTCGCCACGGTCAACGGCATCGCGCAGGGGCTGCAGAACACCGGCTAGCGCGCTAGTCCTCTACCCAGGAAGTGAACTCCTCGAGCGCCTTGCGCCCGATGTCGGGCACACGTGCGTCGGCGGCCGGGTAGCCGACGACGAGTAACAGGAACGGGCGTTCACTTTTCGGCCTGCCGAGGATCTCGTTGAGGAACTTCATCGGGCTCGGCGTGTGCGTCAGTGTCGCGAGTCCCGCGCGATGCAGCGCGGCGATCAACAGGCCCGTCGCCAGCCCGGTCGACTCGGTCGGGTAGTAGTGCTTCACCCGGCGCCCGTCGGGCAGCTCGCCATACTTCTGCAGGAAGACCGCGATCAGGTACGGGGCGGTCTCGAGGAACGGCTTGTGCGGATCGGTGCCGAGCGGTTCGAGCGCGGCCAGCCATTCCGCGGATGCCCGGTGTTCGTAGAATTCCCGTTCTTCGAGCTCGGCGGCCTCGCGAATCTTCTTCTTCGTGGCAGGCCCTGCAACCACGACGAAATGCCAGGGTTGCAGGTTGGCGCCGCTGGGCGCGGTGCCGGCTGCCTTCAGCGCCGTCTCGATGATGTCGCGCGGCACCGGGCGCGCCGAGAACTCGCGCACGGTACGGCGGCGACCGAGGTCTTCATAGAACGCCTCGAGCCGCGCCCGCATCTCCTCGATCGGGTACTCGCGATACTGTTGCAGCGGGATGGTCGGGTAGTCGCTCACGTCACTCCTCGTTGGCACCGAGATCGGCCAGGATGCTCCACTCGGTCATGTCTTTCTCGGACACGGCGAAGGATCGGACCGAGATCCCGGCCCGGTGCACGCTGTCCGGGTCGCCGCTGACCAGCGGATGCCAGTCCGGCAGGCCCTTGCCTGCCGCGAGTCGGCGGTACGCGCAGCTGCCCGGCAACCATTGGAACGCGGCCGGCTCGTCGGCGGACAGCACCAGGCACTCGGCCACCTCGCGAGCGCGGTTGGCGTAGTCCGTGCACCGACAGGCCGTGACGTCGAGCAGCCGGCAGGCCACGTCGGTGAAGAATATCTCGTCGGTATCTTCGTCCTGGACCTTGTGCAGGCAGCACAGGGCGCAGCCGTCACACAGCGACTCCCACTCCTCGCGGTTCATCTCGGCGAGTGATTTGCGTTTCCAGAACGGTTCGGTCATCGTCCCCTACTTTGCGGCACGTCGAAACGAATATCCAGATGAAAGCGGTCTTGCTCGATTGGGCCACGATGGGTCCGGACCTCGATGTCAGCGAACTGCGCGCGCTGTTGCCCGATCTCGAGATTTTCGAGGAGACCGCCGATCACGAGATCGCGGCGCGTATTGCTGGCGCCGCGTTCGTGCTCGGCAACAAGGTCCTGATTTCCGAATCGCTGTTTGCCGGCGCTCCCGAGATGCGGTTCATCGGCCTGACCGCCACCGGTACCGACAACATCGACCTGGCCGCGGCACGCCGTTACGGCGTTGCGGTCGCCAACATCCGCGCCTATTGCACCGAGTCCGTCGCCGAGCATGTCTTCGGCTGCCTGTTGAGTCTCACCCACAACCTGCACGGCTACGTGGCGGATGTCCGCGCAGGCGCCTGGCAGGCGTCGAGCAATTTCTGCATGCTCACTCGGCCGATCCGCGAGCTCTCGGCCATGACGCTCGGCATCGTGGGCTACGGCGAACTCGGCCGGGGCGTGGCGCGCCTCGGCGCCGCTTTCGGCATGGAGGTCATCGTCGCGGCCCGGCCCGGGAGCGACACGATCCCCGAGGGCCGCGTCGCCTTCGACGAACTGCTGGCGCACGCGGACGTCATTTCGCTGCACTGCCCGTTGACGGACGCCACCCGCGGCCTGTTCGGCCGCGACCAGTTCCGGGCGATGAAAGCATCGGCGATCCTGGTCAACACGGCGCGCGGTGCGCTGGTCGACACGCGGGCGCTCGCCGACGCGCTGCGTTCCGGCGACATCGCGGCGGCCGCGGTCGATGTCCTGCCGAAGGAGCCACCCGTCGACGGTGACCCGCTGCTCGACTACGAGGGCGACAACCTCATGGTGACGCCGCATATTGCCTGGGGCACGCACGAGGCACGCCAGGCGGCGATCGACGAGCTCACGGCGAATGTGCGCGCTTTTCTCGAGGGCAGGGAGCGCAACCGCGTCGTGTAGGGTCGATGCGCGGCAATTAAGTCAACTGTCCCTTATCTCAGGTGCCGATGATCTGGCGGGCCCACTTGACGATCTCGCGGACGCGCGGGGAGCCGAGGTCGAAGGCCTCGTCGAACGTTACCCAGCGCCACTCCTGGTGCTCGGGTTCGCCGGTCTCGGGGGACGGGCCGAGGACGACGTCTTCCTGGGTCGTGGTGGCGATGAAATAGCGGGCGATCTTGCCGCGGCTGTAGGGGCCGGTCTCGAAATAGCGGTCGCCCCATTCGAACTCGAGTTCGGTAATCCCGGTTTCCTCGGCGACTTCGCGCAACGCCGCATCCAGCGGCTCTTCACCGAGCTCCCGGATGCCCTTCGAGAAATCCCAGTGGTGGTAGGCGCGCAGCATCAGCGTCAGCCACCCCTCGTCGGTGCGCCGCGCCACCACTATGCCGCAGGACAGCCGCGAGTCGCTCACGCCGCCGCCCCGCGCAGGATGTCCACGGGTTTCGCGTTCACGGCGCCGCGTGCCGCGAAGAAACCGCTCAGGCAGACGACGACGATGCCGGCGCCGACGCCGGCCAGCCAGATCAGCGGATTGAACTCGTACGGCAGTTCGAACAGCTGCACGGCCACGACGGCCGCGAGAATCGAGGCACCGGCCGATGCCAGGATGCCGGCGGCTGCACCCAGCGCCGCAAACTCGGTCATCACGCCCGCGAACACCGTGCGGCGGCGCGCACCGAGCGCGCGCAGCATGGCGCTCTCGAAGCGCCGCTCGTCGATCGTCGACTGCACGGCCGCGAACAGCACGGCGATGCCCGCGGCCAGCGTGAACACGAACACGGCCTGCACCGCGAGGCTCGCTTTCTCGATGATGCCGCGCACCTGCTCGAGAATGGCCCCCAGGTCGATGACCGAGACCGCGGGGTGCTGGCGCATCAGCGTCACCAGCATCGGCTGCTGGTCGTCCTCGATGCGCATGCTCGAGATGTAGGTCGTCGGCATGTCGTCCAGCGCGCCCGGCGACAACACGATGAAGAAGTTCGGCTGGAACGAGTCCCAGTTGACCTTGCGGATGCTCGCAATGCGGGCCTCGACTTCGCGGCCGGCGACGAAGAACCGCAGGATGTCCCCCGGCTGCAGGCCGGCATTCTGTGCCGCCTCCTCCTCGATCGACGCCAGGGCCGGGCCGTCGTAATCGGCTGGCCACCAGTTACCGGCCACGAGCTCGTTGCTCGAACTGAGTTCTGCGGCCCACGAAAGGTTGGCTTCGCGATTGGCGAGCCACTCGCCGTCCTCGTTCGGGTAGCTGCGCTCCTTCACCGACTCGCCGTTGATCGAGAGCATGCGGGCGCGCACGAGCGGCGTGAACGTCGGCACCGCCATGTCGTTCGCCGCGAACATCGCCGCGACCGACTCCCGCTCGTGCGGCTGGATGTTGATCAGGAAGTGATTGGGCGCGTCGTCGTCGAGCGTGGCGCGCCAGCCGTCGAGCAGGTCGGTCCGCACCAGGGTCAGCAACAGCAGCACCGTGATGCCGAGACCGAACGCGACGACCTGCACGGCGCTGTCGCGCCCGCGCCGCGAAACGTTGGCGAGCCCGTAGCGCCAGGCGACGCCGACGCCGGAGCGCGCGCGCCCGACCAGCGCAACCAGCAAGCGCCCGACGACGTACAGCGCGCCCGCGATCACGACGATGCCGCCGACCAGGAACAGGAGCATGCGCGGGTCGCCGACCGAGCGGTACAACAGCAGCCCGACGGCGGCCAGCGACAGCCCGCCGACGAACAGGCGTGACGGCGCCGGCGGCATCGCGTCGTGCCGCAGCACCCGCAGCGGCGGCGTGTTGCGCAGCTGGATCATCGACGGCAGGGCGAAGCCGAGCAGCAGCACGAGCGCGCTGCCCGTGGCGAGAATCACCGGGCGCAGCCCTGCGTCGGGCAGGTCGCCGGCCAGCAGGTCGGCGAGGATGCGCGCCAGCACTTCCTCGGCCAGGTAGCCGACGGTGCTGCCGATGACGACACCGAGAACGCCGAGCAGCAGCAGCAGCACCAGCGCAACGGCAATTACGAAACCCTGGGTCGCGCCGAGGCTTTTCATCAGCGCGACCGTGTCCATGCGGCGCTGCGCGAAACGTCTCGCCGACATCGCGATGGCCACGGCGCTGAGCAACAGGCTGATGACGGCCGTCAGCGACAGGAAACGCTGCGCCCGGTCGGCCGCGTTGTAGGCGCGCTCGCTGCTCTCCTCCTGGCTGCGCACGCGAATTTCGTCGGGCAACTTGTCTTCGATCGCATCGCTGAACGCGGACACCGCCGCGTCGTCCCCGGCGACCAGCAGCGCGTAGCCGACCCGGCTGCCTTCCCCGACCAGCCCGCTGGCATCGATGTCGCCGATGTTCATCATCACGGTCGGCGCCAGCGACGCGAACCCGATCGACTGGTCCGGGCGGTAAGTCAGCACCGCGCCGACCGAGAGCCGCAGCTCGCCGATTTCGAGCACGTCGCCGACCTCGGCCCCGACCCGGGCGAGCAAGGCGCCATCCGCCCAGACCTCGCCGCGCGCGGGAACCCCCGCCGCGGGGCGTTGCTCGCCGAACATCTGGTCTGCCGTGCGCACCTGCCCACGCAGCGGGTAGCCTTCGCTGACCGCGAGGATCGCCGACAGGGCGCTGTCGTCGCCGTGAAACACGACCGACGGAAACGACATCGTGTCGGCCGTCTCGAGACCGTTTTCCCTGGCAAGCTCGCGCCAGGCGTCGGGAACCGGCGCCTGGGAGCGCAGCCGCAGGTCCGCGGCGAGCACCTCGTTGGCCTGGCGCGCCACGGCCTTGCCGATGCGGTCGGTCAGGAAACCGACCGCGGTCAGCGCGGCGACCGCGAGGCTGACCGCGGCGAGCAGCACGAGTACCTCGCCGGAGCGCAGCTCGCGCCGGAAGCTGCGCAATGCGTAGACCAGGGCTTTCAAGCGGGCGCCCCGCTGTCTTCGACAAGTCGGCCGGAATCGAGCGCCAGGATGCGCTTGCAGCGGTCCGCGAGGCTGGTGTCATGCGTCACGAGCACGAGTGTCGTCGACGAGGTCCGATTGAGCTCGAACATGAGCTCCATGATGGTCTCGCCGGTGCGGCTGTCGAGATTGCCGGTCGGCTCGTCGGCGAACAGGACCGCCGGCTCGGTCGCGAACGCGCGGGCGATCGCGATGCGCTGTTTCTCACCGCCGGAGAGCTGCGCCGGGTAGTGACTCCGGCGCTCGGCCAGCCCGACCTTGTCGACCAGCGCGCGTGCCGCCGCACGCGCGTCCTCGTGGCCGGCCAGCTCCAGCGGCAGCATCACGTTCTCGAGGGCGTTCAGCGAGGGCACGAGATGGAACGACTGGAACACGAACCCGACGTTGTCGGCGCGGACTCGCGCACGGCCGTCCTCGTCGAGGCTCGACAGGTTGATGCCGTTCAGTTCCACGTGGCCGCGCGTCGGCAGGTCGAGCCCGGCAAGCAGCGCCAGCAACGTGGACTTGCCGGCGCCCGAGGGACCGACGACGGCCACGGAGGCACCGGCGTCGATCGTGAAACTCACGTCGTCGAGAATGGTCAGAGTCCCTTCGGGACTGCTAACCTCCTTGCTCAACTGCTGCGCGCGCAGCACCTGGGAAACTGATGAATCGGCCATGCGTAAACTACTAACTGTCCTTATCCTGTTGATGACGACGGCTGCCCAGGCAGCCGAATCGCCCACGGTCCTTATCTTCGGCGATAGCCTCAGCGCCGGTTACGGCATGGATGTTGACCAATCCTGGGGCGCTTTGTTGCAACAGAGGCTGGAGGAACAAGGGTACGAACATCGCGTGGTGAACGCCAGCATCTCCGGGGAAACCACCGAGGGCGGCGTCACCCGGATCGACAGCGTCATCGCGGCATTCGCCCCCGAGATCATCATCCTCGAGCTCGGCGGCAATGACGGCCTGCGCGGCTTTCCGCCCGCCCGGATCAAGGACAACCTCAAGGCCATCGCGGCCCGCGCCCGCGAGTCCGGCGCCGCGGTCGTGCTGCTCGGCATTCGCATCCCGACCAACTACGGCACGCGCTACACCCAGGCCTTCGAGGCCGTCTACGCGGACGTGGCGAGCGAGCTCGACATTCGCTGGATCGAGTTTTTCATGGACGGTGTCGCGCTCAATGACGAGTTGCTGCAGGAGGACCGGATCCACCCGAACACGCGGGCGCAGCCGATCCTGCTGGATAACGCCTGGCCGGTAATTCGCGCTACACTGGAGTCGCTTTGACCGCAGAGTAGAGGGGGGTTCGTGGAAAAAGTCTGGCTCAAGTCCTACCCGGAAGGCATGCCTGCGGAGTCGCCCACGCCGCCGTGGCGCTCCATCAGGGATCTCGTCGAACACGGCTTCGCGGCCTACCCGGACAACGCGGCCTATACGAACATGGGCAAGACGCTGACCTACAGCGACCTCAATCGCCTGTCGATGCGTTTCGCCTGCTACCTGCAGCACAATCTCGGCCTGACGCGCGGTGAGCGCGTCGCCATCATGCTGCCCAACATCCTGCAATACCCGGTCGCGATGTGCGGCATCTTTCGCGCCGGGCTGGTCGTCGTCAACGTCAACCCGCTGTACACGGCGCGCGAATTGCGCCACCAGCTCCAGGATTCGGGCGCACGCTGCATCGTCATCCTGGAGAACTTCGCCAACACGCTCGAAGAGGTGATTGGCGACACCGACGTCGATCACGTGATCACCACCGGCGTCGGCGACCTGCTCGGGTTTCCCCGCAGCACCGTGACCAATCTCGTGATGCGCTACGTGAAGCGTGCCGTGCCGCCATTTCGCCTCGCCAACGCAACGTCTTTCAACAAGGCCTTGAAGGAAGGCGATGGCGTGCAGCTCAGGGACGTCGAGCTGGGCTATGCCGACATTGCCTACCTGCAATACACGGGCGGCACGACGGGCGTTTCCAAGGGCGCGATGCTCAGTCACCGCAACATGGTCTACAACGTCCAGCAGGTCGTTACCTGGCAGGACAGCGCCTACGACGGCGTCGAGCCCATCGTCGCGATCACGGCATTGCCCCTGTATCACATCTTTTCGCTGCTGGTTAACTGCCTCACGGTCATGGCGCAGGGCGGCGAAAACGTGTTGATCACCAACCCCCGCGACTTCGAGGCGTTCGCGAAGGAAATCGGCCGCCACAAGTTCAACATGTTCACGGGCGTCAACACGATGTACGCCTCGCTGATGAACACGCCCGCCTTCGACGACATCGACTTCAGCCACCTGCGCGTGTGCCTGGGCGGCGGCATGGCGGTACAGCCCGCGGTCGCCAAGGAATGGAAGCAGCGCACGGGAACGCCGATCCTGCAGGGCTACGGCCTCACCGAAACCTCCCCGGTCGCCACCTCCTGCGTGATCGGCGCGGATTTCACGGGCACCATCGGCTTGCCGATCCCCTCGACGGAAATCATGATCGCGGGTGACGACGGCAATGCCCTGCCGCTCGGCGACGTCGGCGAGATCTGCATCAAGGGCCCCCAGGTCATGGAGGGCTACTGGCAGCGGCCGAAGGAAACCGCCGAGACCATGTTGCCGGGCGGGTGGCTGCGCAGCGGCGACATCGGCCGCATGGACGAGGACGGCTACGTCTGGATCGAGGATCGCAAGAAGGACATGATCCTGGTCTCCGGGTTCAACGTGTACCCGAACGAGGTCGAGAACGTCGTCGTCGAACTCGACGGCATTCTCGAGGCCGCCGCCATCGGCATACCGGACGAGCGCTCGGGAGAAATCGTGAAGGTCTTCGCGGTACGCAAGGATCCGTCCGTCACCGAGCAGGACGTTCTCGACCACTGCAAGAAGAACCTGACCGGTTACAAGCGGCCGAAGATCGTCGAGTTCCGCGACGAGTTGCCGAAAACCAACGTCGGCAAGATCCTCAGGCGCGCACTGCGCGACGAGTGACCCGGGCCTACTCCCGCCGCGCGATCAGGCGCCGCAGCAACAGGGGCGTCAGCACCGTCGTCACGAGCGCCATCACGACGATCGCGGAATAGAGGCTGGCCACGATCGGCGGCGGCGGCGACGGCTGCAGGAACAAGCCCGCCTGCAGCGCCACGCCCGCCACGATCAGCTCGACGGCGCCGCGGCCGCTCATGCCCACGCCGACCATCAGCGCCTCGAGCTTCGACAGGCCGACCCAGTATGCGGGCAGGCCGGCGCCGACGAACTTGCTCAGGAACGCGATCAGGACCAGGACCGTGACGAAGACCGGGGTCGCGGCGATGGCGCTGAAGTCGAGGTGCAGGCCGACCGACACGAAGAAGATCGGCGCGAGGAAGCCGCGCGTGATGCCCGACATCTGTTCCTCGACACGCTCGTAGACTGCCTTCGGAACCGTGCCCGGGTGAAAGAACATCCCCGCGAGGAATGCGCCGATGATGAAGTGCATGTCCATGCGCTCGGCGAACGTCGCGTAGGCAAGCGCGGCAATCAGCAGCATGCTGAAGTCCACTTCGGGGAAACGCAGGTAACGAAAATAACGTCCGACCAGCGGGAACAGCCACAGGCCCACCGGGATGGTCACGGCAAAGAACAGGGCGACCTTGCCCAGCAGCACCAGGGCGTCGGCCGGTGCGAACGTGGCGATCCCGCCGCCCGACATTGCCGCGATCAGTAACGCGAGCAGGAACAGGCTGATGAGGTCGTCCCAGAGCGCGGCCGCGATGACCGTCTTGCCGACCCTCGTGTCGAGTTCGCCGACATCGAGGAAGATGCGCACGGCCACGGGCACGGCGGTGATCGCCAGTGCGACCCCGAGGAACAGGCACTGCACGACCTTGAGCGGTGACTCGGGCAGGACGATGGCCCCGAGCAGCAGGCCCGCACCGACCGGCACGGCCATGCCGCCGAGGGCCACGAAGATGGCGGACTTCGACGTCCGGGCGAAATCGAGCGGCTCCATCCGGATGCCGGCCAGCAGCATCAGGAAAAACATGCCGAGATCCACGATCGACTTGTAGGTCTCGCTCTGGGTGGCCGCCCAGAGCACGGGGAGGCGTTCCGGCAGGAAGCTGAGCAGCAGGCCCAGCGCGACACCGGCCAGGAGCTCCCCGACGATGGCCGGCACATGGATGCGCTCGGCGAGTTCCGCGAACACGCGCGTAACGACGAGCAGGACGAGAATCAGGTAGAGAATGTCCATTGCTGTACCGCTGCCTGCCTCACGATAGCAGGAAACGGTAACGGCGTCGCCGCATTCCGGCCCGGGTCAGTCGTGGTATTGCGGACTCATCTCGTGGACCGCGTCGACGAGCACGCTGACGTGGTCGGGGTCGATATCGGGCGTGATGCCATGACCGAGATTGAAGACGTGTCCCGGCCCCTTGCCGTAGCTCGCGAGCGTGCGGGCCACGCCCTCACGGATCCGTGCCGGGCTCTCCCGCAGCGTCGCCGGGTCGAGATTGCCCTGCAGGGCTACCTTGTCCTGCACGTGCTCGCGCGCCGTGGCGAGGTCGGTCGTCCAGTCGACGCCGAGCGCGTCGCAGCCGGTAGCGGCGAGGTCCTTGAGCAGCTCGCCCGCACCCTTGGTAAACAGGATGACCGGTATGCGCCGGCCGTCTTTCTCGCGCGTCAGGCCGTCGACGATCTTCTGCATGCTGGCCAGCGAAAAGCGCCGGAAATCGTCGGGCTCGAGCGCCGCTCCCCAGGTATCGAAGATCTGCACGGCCTGCGCGCCGGCTTCGATCTGCGCGTTGAGGTACTCGGTCGTCGTCTCGGCGACCTTGTTCATGAGCTCGTCGAGCATCTCGGGAGACTCCTTGGCCAGCCCCTTGATGACCGGGAATTCACGGCTCGAACCGCCCTCGACCATGTAGGTACCGCAGGTAAACGGACTGCCCGCAAAGCCGATCAGCGGGACGCTGCCGTCGAGCTCGCGGCGAATCGTGCGGACGGCGTCGAACACGTAGCCGAGCTCTTTCTCGACATCGGGCACGCGCAGCGCGCGGATCGCGGCGGCTGTCTGCACCGGGTTACGGAACTTCGGCCCCTCGCCCGTCACGAAGTACAGCCCGAGGCCCATCGCGTCGGGCACCGTGAGGATGTCCGAGAACAGGATCGCGGCGTCGAGCGCATAGCGCCTCAGGGGCTGCATCGTGACCTCGCAGGCGAGCTCGGGGTTGCGGCACAGGCTCATGAAGTCGCCCGCCTGCTCGCGCGTTGCGCGGTACTCGGGCAGGTAGCGCCCGGCCTGGCGCATGATCCACAGCGGCGTGCGCGGCACCGGCTCCTTGAGCAGGGCGCGCAGCAACAGGTCGTTTCGCAATTCAGTCATCGGCTTTCCACCTCGGCGGCAATCTGCTCCTGGATCTGCTCGGCGGCCGCGCGCGGATCGTCGGCGTCGCGGATCGGCCGCCCGACGACGATGTGGTCACAGCCGTTCTGGAACGCGGTCGCGACAGTTACGACACGTTTCTGGTCGCCGACCGGCCGGTTGTCGACGGGACGAATGCCCGGCGAGACGACCAGCAGTTTCTCGTCGACGAACTCGCGCAGTTTCGGCACCTCGAGGCCCGAGGAAATAACGCCGTCGCAGCCCGCCGCGAGGCACTGCCTGGCGCGTGACAGCACGAGCGCGTCGACGTCGCAGGCGAAGCCCAGGTCATCGAGGTCGCCCCGATCGAGGCTCGTCAGCACCGTGACGCCAAGGACCTTGAGCGAGTCGCCCTTGTTCTCGGCCGCCGCCTCCATGATCGAGCGGTTGCCGTGCACCGTGACGAACGTGGCGCCGCGGTCCTTGAGCGAGCGCACGGCCGAGCCGACCGTCGCCGGGATGTCGAAGAACTTGAGGTCGCAGAAGACCTTCTTGTCGCGCCCGAGCAGCCAGTCGAGCAGCTCGAAATAGTGGCCGCTCATCATGAGTTCGAGGCCGATCTTGTAGAACGTCACGGCATCGCCGAGCTCGGCCGCGAGTTCCTGGGCGCGCTCGACCGTGGGCACGTCCATGGCGAAGATGAGCCGGTCCCTGGTGGGAATGTCTTTATGTTGCACCGATGTTCCTTGCCAAAAAAAAACCTGCCGTAGGAGCCCGCCCTGCGGACGAAGCCTTGTAGGAGCCCGCCCTGCGGGCGAAGCACCGCGGCGGCCGCCAGGCCGCTTGGAACGTCGCCCACAAGGCGGGCTCCTACGAGGCCGCGGCCGACAGGGCCGCCGCGGCCGGCGGTGCGAATGATATCAGCCCGCAAGCGCGCCGTGGGCCTTGATCGCGTAGCGATCCGTCATGCCGGCGATGTAGTCGGCCACGACCCGGGCGCGGCCGTGGCGATCCTCCCCGCGTGCCCGGTCGGCGAACTCGTCGGGCATGCGGGACAGGTCCGCCGAGTAGGCATCGAACAGGTCCTCGATGATCCGCTGGGCCCGGCGCGTCATTTCGAGCTTCTGCTCGTGGCCGTAGAGATGCCGGTGGAGAAAACGCTTGAGCGCCGCGTGCTGCTCGTGCACGGGCGGCGACATGCTGACCAGCGGCCTGCCCGCCGTGCGCACGTCGTCGATGGTCGCGACGCCGGACTCGTCGAGCTGGCGGCGGGTCTCCTCGACCAGGTCCGTCACCACGGTGCCGATCATGCGCCGGATGATCTCGTAGATCAGCCGGCGATCCTCGATCTCGGGATACCGGCCGTGCACCTCCCGGTAGTGCATCTCGAACAGGGACTGCTCGCGCAGCTGTTCGAGCGTCAGCAGGCCCGCCCGGAACCCGTCGTCGACGTCGTGGTTGTTGTAGGCGACGGCGTCGGCGATGTTGGCCAGTTGCGCCTCGAGGCCCGGTTGCCGGCGTTCCAGGAAGCGCCGCCCGATCTCCCCGAGCTCGCGCGCGTTGCGCGCAGAGCAGTGCTTGAGGATGCCCTCGCGCGTTTCGAACGTCAGGTTGAGGCCCGGGAAGTCCGCGTACTTGGCCTCGAGCTCGTCGACCACCCGCAGCGACTGCAGGTTGTGCTCGAAGCCGCCGTAGTCGCGCATGCACTCGTTGAGCTTGTCCTGGCCGGCGTGTCCGAACGGCGTGTGGCCGAGATCGTGCGCCAGGCAGATCGCCTCGGTAAGGGTCTCGTTGAGGCCCAGCGCGTACGCCACCGAGCGGCCGATCTGGGACACCTCGAGCGAATGGGTCAGCCGCGTGCGGTACAGGTCACCCTCGTGATTGACGAAGACCTGGGTCTTGTACATGAGCCGCCGGAAGGCCGTCGAGTGGATGATGCGATCGCGATCGCGCTGGAATTCGGTGCGATGCGTCGGCGGCGGCTCCTCGAAGCGTCTGCCGCGGCTGTGCGACTCGTGCGCGGCATACGGCGCGAGACCTTCGCGCATCAGGCGGCATTCCCGACGAGCTCGTCGAGGCGCCGGCTGTCGTAAGCCGACGTCACGCGACTCTTGCCGATCTCGTCGAGCAGCACGAAGCGCAGCTTGTTGCGCTGGACTTTCTTGTCCATGCCCATCGCCGCCATCCAGTCCGCGGCGACGATGGCGGGCGGCTCGACGGGCAGCCCGGCCGCTGCGACGAGTGCCCGCAGGCGAGCGACGTCCGCGGCGTCGAGCCCGCTCAGCTCTGCCGCCATGATCATCCCGGCGGCGACGGCCTCGCCGTGCAGCCAGTCGCCGTAGCCCTGGCAGCGCTCGATCGCGTGGCCGAACGTGTGGCCGAAGTTGAGGATCGCCCGCCGCCCGGCCTCCCGTTCGTCCTCGGCCACCACCTCGGCCTTGAGTTCGCAACAGCGCCGGATGGCATGCGCCAGGGTCTTGGCGTCGCGCCCGAGCAGGCCATCCATGTTCGCTTCGAGCCAGGCGAAGAACCCGGCATCGCAGATCGCACCGTACTTGATCACCTCGGCCAGGCCGGCCCGGAGCTCGCGGTCCGGCAGGGTCTCCAGCGTATCGGTGTCGATCATGACGGCCCGGGGCTGGTGGAACGCGCCGACCAGGTTCTTGCCGCCTTCGTGATTGACGCCGGTCTTGCCGCCCACCGACGAATCCACCTGCGCCAGCAGCGTCGTCGGTACCTGGACGAAGTCGATACCCCGCATGTAACAGGCCGCCGCGAAACCCGCGATATCCCCTACGACACCGCCACCCAGGGCAACCACGGTGGCGTCGCGGGCGGCGCCGATCGCCACGAGCCTGTCGAGGATCGACTGCATCGTCGCCATGGTCTTGTACGCTTCGCCGTCAGGCAGGCTGATGCTGTCGACGCTGCGGCCCGCGAAAGCCGCCAACAGCTTGTCGAGATACAGCGGTGCAACGGTCTCGTTGGTGACGACCAGGCATTGCTCGCCCCGGACATGGGACGCCAGGTCGAAACCACCGCCCAGCAGGCCGCGCCCGATCGCGATCGGGTAGCTGCGATCTCCGAGTTCTACGGTGAGCGTGGACGTCATGGGCAGAGAGTACCGCAAAGCGCCGGAATTTGGAGCCGTGGTCGAGCTCCGTCGCCTGCAAGCGCGTGCCGCGGAACACTCCCGAATCCATAGCCGCAGGCGTGTGAGGGAGTGTTCCGCGGCGCGCGCTGGCGGACGCTGGCGGGCGCCGATGCAATCAGCCGAGGTGTTCGGTGATTTCGTCGACGACCGACTTGACCCGGCGGCCGTCGGTGTTGACGACGAGATCGGCGATCTCCCGGTACAGCGGGTCACGGACTGCAAGCAGGCCTTCGAGAATTTCCCGTGGCTCACCGCCCTCGAGCAATGGCCGTTCGCGGCCCTTCTCGGTGCGGGACACCTGCTGGTCGACGGATGTATAGAGGTAGACGACAAAGCCGCGCGCGCCGAGCAGGTTGCGGTTTTCCGGCCGCTGGACGGCGCCGCCGCCGGTCGCCAGTACGATGTTATCGCGGCACGTCAGGTCATCGAGCACCGCCGCTTCGCGCTTGCGAAACCCGTCCTCGCCTTCCTTCTCGAAGATGAACGGGATGTCGACGCCGGTCCGTGACTCGATCTCGTCATCGCAGTCGACGAACGTCAGGTGCAGGGCACGGGCTAGCTGCCGGCCCACGGCCGACTTGCCCGCCCCCATGGGCCCCACGAGGAAAACCTTCTTCGGATGTATCATGGTCCGGCCGCAAATGCCTCTAAGCAGAAAGCCAACCCGAGGGTTGGCTTTCCGAGTTCTTCACCAGGAAGTCGAGCTTAGTAGATGCTCGAACCTTCCTCAAGAATGCGCGGCGTCACGAAGATCAGCAGCTCAGCCTTGTTGTTGGTGTTCTGCTTGCTGCGAAACGCGGCGCCGAGCACCGGGATATCACCCAGGAACGGTACCTTGTTGATCGTTTCGCGGCGTTCGGTTTCGTAAATACCGCCCAGCACCACGGTCTGGCCGTTCTTGACCAGTACCTGCGTTTCGACCGCACGCGTATCGATACTCGGCACGGTGCCGCCAAGGCCGCCCGTCGAGATGATGTCGCCGACGTTATCCTTGTGCACCCGCAGGTCCATGATGATGTTGTTGTCCGGCGTAATCTGCGGCGTAACCGTCAGGCTCAGCACGGCCTTCTTGAACTGGATGGTCGTGGCGCCGGACGAGGCAGACTGCTGGTACGGGATCTCGACACCCTGCTCAATGCGGGCTTCCTTCTGGTTGGCCGTGATCACGCGCGGCGTCGACACGATCTCGCCGCGGCCTTCGGCTTCGAGGGCCGTCAGCTCGAGGTCGACGAGGTAGTCGTCACCGAGCACCGCCAGCGCAAAACGGCCGGCCGAATCGGCGATCGGCACGTTGACGTTATAGCGGTTGTTCAGCGTCGGTACTTCGATCGGGTACACGGTACCGTTAGTCGGGTCCGCGAGATTGTCGAGCGCCGAGCCGATCATCGTATCCGTGCCCGCGCCCGAGCCCGAGGTCACGATCAGGTTGTCGCTGCTCTCGTTGAAGCCGGTCACGCCGAGGCGCATGCCGATATCGCGGCTGAAGTCGTCATTGACGACGACGATGCGCGACTCGATCAGCACCTGCTTGATCGGGATGTCCAGCGTCCGGACCATGCGGCGGATGTCCTGCAGACGGTCGGCCGTGTCCTGGATCAGCAGCGTGTTGGTGCGGTCGTCCACGGCGATGCTGCCGCGTTCCGAGAGCATCGAGCCGCCGCCCGAGCCCGAAATCAGGGCTTCGAGGTCCGCTGCCTTGGCATAGTTCACCTGCAGGAACTCCGAGTACACGGGTTCGAGTTCGGCGATGGCAAGCTGGGCTTCGAGGTCGGCCGTCTCGCGCGCCGCGATTTCTTCAGCCGGCGCCACCATGATGACGTTGCCGTTCTGGCGCATGTCGAGGCCCTTCGTCGTCATGACGATATCGAGAGCCTGGTCCCAGGGTACGTTGCGCAGGCGCAGGGTGACATTGCCCTGTACCGTGTCGGACACGACGATGTTCTTGCCCGAGGTTTCGGCCAGCAGCTGCAGCACGGCGCGCGTTTCGATGTCCTGGAAGTTGAGCGTCAGGCGCTGTCCTTCGTACTCCTTGGTCTCGGAGAACAGGCTGGATTCGGCATCGGTGGACTCCGGTGCCGGGTTGATTTCGATCGTGAACTCGTTGTCCGTCTGGTAGGCAAGCTGCTCGTACTTGCCTTCGGCCGAGATGACGATGCGGGTGTCGAGGTTCGTGCGCAGGGCGTCGACCGTCGTTACCGGGGTCGCGAAATCGTTGACGTCGAGGCGCCGCATCAGTTCGGCCGGGAGGCTCGTGTCCTTGAAGATGGCTACGACGCGGCCGCCTTCCTGGCGGATGTCGACAGGCGTGGACGGGTCGGTCAGGTTCACGATGACGCGGCCGCCGCCTTCGCGCGTGCGGCGGAAGTCAACGGCGGAGATGCCACGGCCGCCGGGAGCGGCGTAGGAAGCGGACGACGGCTGCGCGCTGGCGAACTGGGTGGTACCTGCGCTGTAGCTGTCCCCGTCACCGAGCGTTACGGTCACGGTGTTGCCGCTTACCTGGGTCGTGTACTTGACCATCGAATCGAGGTTGAGAACGACGCGCGTACGACCGTTGGCTTCGGCGGTCAGTACCGTGTCGAGCAGGCCGAGGTTGACGTCACGCCGGCGCTGCGACATGCCGAGCGAGGTGTTCGGCAGGTCGAGTGCGATACGGGCCGGGTTCTCGATGGTGAAATCGAGCGGTTCCGGGGCCATATCACTCATGATGAGTTTCAGCTCGACGCGATCGCCGGGCAGACTCTGCACCTGAATGTCCTGCAGCGTATTACTGCCCTGGGCGCTGGCAACAGCTCCCCAGATGAGCAGCAAGGCTGCCTGTGCCAATGCGGCAAACTTCGCTACGCGATGTGCTGCCGTCGGTTTCGTCTTGAGCATCATTCCCATTACTCCCAGTTCCATTCAGGCATCAGTCCGAAAGACTTATAGCGGCGTCACGTTCGATGTAGCCACCAATACCGTCAGAAATTATTTCCACCAGCGTGATTTCTGATTCCGTGATATCCAAGATTCGTCCGTCGTTCTGGCCCATGTAGTTGCCAGGTACGACGCGGTGAATCAGGCCGTCTGAGGTTTGTACGAGTCCGTACATCGTCTCGCCGATGTACAGCGTGCCAACCATGCCGAGCGTATCCAGCGGGAAGCCCTCGAGATACTCGCGGCTGCGGTCCGGGTCGGGCCGTGTGCCGCCAGCGGCAGAACCCGCCGCCTGGGGCGTGTCGGGCACGAACGGCGAGCGCATGCCCTCGGCATCGGCGACATACGTGAACACCTCGTAAGGCGTAATCTCGGGCAGCGGATCGATACGACCGCCAGGCCGTGCCTTGATTTTGTTGATGTACTGGTCGAGATCGTCCATGTTGCCACCGCATGCGGTGAGACCGAGCGCCAGTACCAGCATCAGGCCAAATTTTGCAGAAGAAGCGTGCATGATCAGTTTGCCTCCTCGTCAATGTAGCGATACGTCTTGGCCGTAACTTCCATGCTCAGGTTATCGAAGCTGTCCTTGCTCTCGGGCGTGATGTTGATGTCGTGCAAGGTCACGATTCGCGGCAGCGCGGCGATCCCGCTGACGAAATTGCCAATCTCGTGGTACCCGCCGGTCAGGCGAATCTTGATCGGCTTCTCTGCGTAGAAGTCCTTCGGAATCTCGGCCTGCGGCACGAACAGCTTCTCCTGCAGGCCCGCGGCCAAGCCCGTCTGTGAAATGTCGACGATCAGGCTGGGGATTTCGGTTTCGCCGGGCAACTGCCGGAGCATCGTGCCGAAAGACTGTTCGATCTGTGTCAGCTGCGCCTTGTAGGCGTCGTAGTTTGCCGCCTTGCGCTGCTTGTTCTCGAACGTCAGGCGCAGCTCCTGTTCTTCGGACTGGGCCCGCTCGAGCACCGGCGCCTTGTCCTTGACGATGAACCAGTAGACGCCGAGTCCCGTTACGACAACGAAGACCAGCGCGATAACGGCGAGCCGAAATGCCAGGGGCCAGCGGCCGACATCACTCGCATCCAGGCTCTGGAGTTCTTCAATGAGGTTCATTCCATGTCCTCCTCGGAGCCGGTGCGCTTCTGTTTCAGGTACACCACGAATTCGGATTGGCGCGAGGCGCCGGACTGGGTCGTTTCAACACGCTCCACTTCCGGATCGCCGAGCCAATCGGAGGAGTCGATCTGGCGCATCAGGGCGGACACGCGCGTACTCGACTGCGCCACCCCGCGCATCTCGACCCGCGCACCGGTCTGCTTGAGGCCGGTCAGGTAAACCCCTTCGGGCAGCTGCCGCACGATCTCGTCGAACAGGTGCACGATTTCAGGACGACTCTGCTGCAGCTGCTCGATGATCTCCATGCGTGCAAGCAGCCGTTCCTTCTGGCGCTCGAGGCCGTCGATCTCGGCGATGCTCTTTTCGAGCTCGACGATCTCGGCCGTCAGCCGGTCGTTACGGGCCCGCTGGTTGTCGATCTTCTGGTTGTAGAACAATACCGTCAGCATCACGAGCGCTATGGCAGCCACTACGGCTCCGCCGACCGCGACGCCGAAATCTCGTTGACGTCTCTTGCGTTCCGCCTCGCGCCAGGGGAGTAGATTAATACTAGGCATCAGTCAAAACTCCTCAGTGCGAGACCGCACGCAGTAAGAAGTGCCGTCGCATCTTTATGCACACCCTGTGATTTTGCCTTGGACGAAATCTTCATCTGCCCGAGCGGGTCGCCGACCTCGGTCGGAATGCCAACGCGGCTCGAGATGACGTCCGCGATGCCCGGGATGTTGGCGCAACCGCCACACACGAGAATCATGTCCGGCTGTTCGCGCCCGCCGCCCGAGGCAAGGTAGAACTGGAGTGAACGACTGACCTGCTGGGTCATGTCGTCGATGAAAGGCTCGAGAACTTCCGGCTGGTAGTTCGAAGGCAAGCCGCCCTGCTTCTTGGCGCGGCCGGCGTCTTCCATCGACAATCCGTAGGTCCTCATGATTTCCTCGGTGAGCTGCTGCCCGCCGAAGTTGAAGTCGCGCGTGTAGATGACCTTGAGATCCTGGAGCACGCTGAACGTCGTGCTCGAGGCGCCGATGTCGACCACGGCAACCGACTGGCCGATGCCGCCATCGGGAATCTGGTGGCTCAGCAGGCGACAGGCGTTCTCGAGAGCAAACGCCTCGACGTCGACGATTTCCGTGTTGAGCCCGGCAGCGGTGACCGCGGCCTGGCGCTGCTCGACGTTCTCCGTGCGGGTTGCCACGAGCAACACGTCCATCAGGTCGGGATCTTTTTCGTTCGGGCCGATGACTTCGAAGTCGAAGCTCACCTCTTCCATCGGGAAGGGTATGTACTGGTCGGCCTGGATCTCGACCTGCCCTTCGAGGTCGCGTTCCGACAGGCTCGATGGCATCTGGATGACTTTCGTAATGGCCGCGTCACCGCTGATGGCGACCGCGACGTCCGTTGCCTTCGCTCCCGCCCGCTTCACGGCACGACGAATTGCTTCGCCGACCGCCTTGGCGTCGACGATGGCTTTTTCGCTCACCGAACTTGGGGGAGTAGGCTCTGCCGAATAGGACTCGACCCGATAGCGCTTGCCGCTTTGCGAAAGCTCTATCAGCTTGACCGACGAGGTCGTGATATCGAGGCCCAGCAATGGCTGTTGTTTCTTGCCGAAAAGCACGTAAATTTCCTTCTAAGTCGGTAAGTTGCGAGTCAAATATAAGTAGACTATGAGCAAAGCGATTTAACTATATATCAAGAAAATGTTAAATAAAACGTGACTTTGTTCACGATCCCGCTATCCCTGAATCATATGGCCATCCGGGCAGAGATTCCGTGAACCAGTACTCCACGAAACCTGAGACCCGTTATTGCTACATTCAGGCAGTAATGACTATCATCGCCGCCTGAGATCCCGTCCCCGAGCCTTTACCCCAGGAAAGCCACCTTTCGTCACCGGCCAGCCACCACGCTACGCTTTAATACAGCGCTAATGCGCCCGGAGATTCCCGGGTATTCGGCCGAAAACGCCTGTAACTATGCATAATTCCACGGAAAAAAAATTGGGCCTGCGTCACATAAGGCGACATAAGCTGATGCGGGCCGCCATTGTCGTGCTGGCGCTTGCGGCCCTCGGGGGCATCGGGATCGTCGCCGGCGTGGTCGGCGCCTACTACTTCGTACAGCCCGGGCTGCCGGCGGCGGCGACCATCCGCGACATCCCGCTGCAGGTCCCGCTCAGGATTTACAGCCGCGACGGCCGCCTGATCAGCGAAATCGGCGAACGGCGCAGAATCCCGGTGACTTACGAGGAAATCCCGCAACACGTGGTCCAGGCATTCGTCGCCGCAGAGGATCAGCGCTTCTTCGAACACCCGGGCATCGACTACCGCGGTATCTTGCGCGCCCTCGTGCGTTTTGCGCAGAGCGGCGACGCGTCGGGCGGCGGCGGCAGCACGATCACGCAGCAGCTCGCCCGCGACTACTTCCTGACCCGCGAGCAGACCATCGCGCGCAAACTCACCGAGGCCTTCCTCGCGTGGAAGATCGAGCAGGAGTTCACCAAGGAACAGATCATGGCGCTGTTCCTCAACAAGATGTTCTTCGGCCAGCGCGCCCACGGGGTCGCCGCCTCGGCGCGCGTGTTCTTCAACAAGGACCTCGGCGACGTCAATGTCGCGGAAGCGGCCACCCTGGCCGGCGTGCTGCCTGCGCCGTCGCGCTACAACCCGGTATCGAGCGCGCGCCACGCCACGATCCGCCGCAGTTACGTGCTCGGCCGCATGCTCGATCTCGGGTTCATCGACCAGCAGGCTTTCAACGAGGCGATGGCCTGGCCCATGGAGTCGCGTTCCTACGGCGCCGCGATCGAGCTCAACGCCCCGTACGTTGCCGAGATGGTGCGCAGTGAAATGGTGAAGCGCTACGGCGAAGGTACCTACACCGACGGCTACCAGGTCGTGACCTCGCTCGATGCGCGCCTGCAGGAGGCAGCCAACTATGCGCTGCGCAACGGCCTGCTGGAGTTCACCCGCCGCCGCGGCTACCGCGGGCCGATCGACCGGGTCGAGCTCACGGACGAGCTGCTCGCGACGCCGTTCGAGGAATGGCCGGTCGAGATCCAGGACCGGCTCGAGCAGTACGCGCCGGGCGGCTTGTCGGTCGCGCTGGTAACGTCCGTCAACGCGGACAACAGCGCCACCGTGCTGTTCGGCGATGGCGAAACGACGCGGCTGCCGTGGTCCGGCATCAACTGGGCCAAGCCGTTCATCGATCGCGAAACGACCGGGCCGGCCCCCGAGACCGCGGCCGAGGTGCTCGCCGCGGGTGACCTTATCTATGTGATGCCGACGACCCGCGGCACCTGGGCGCTCGCGCAGGTACCCGAGGCACAGGGCGCCGTGGTCTCCGTCGATCCCTACGACGGGGCCGTCACGGCGCTGACCGGCGGTTTCGATTTCACGACCAGCAAGTTCAACCGCGCCCGGCAGGCCTTCCGCCAGCCCGGGTCGTCGTTCAAGCCCTTTATCTACTCGGCGGCACTCGAGCACGGCAGCACCCCGGCGACCGTGGTGCTCGATGCGCCCGTCGTGATCAGCTCGTCGGAACTCGAAGCGGTCTGGCGGCCGATCAACTACAGCGGCCGTTTTTATGGCCCGACCCGCATGCGCGAAGCGCTGGTGCGCTCGATGAACCTGGTCTCGGTCCGCCTGCTGCTGTTCGAGACCGGGATCGGCAACGCCGTGCGCCACATTGCGAAGTTCGGCTTCGGCGGTGCCGCCCTGCCGCACAACGGCTCGCTCGCGCTGGGCGGCGGCGCGGCCTCCCCGCTCGACATGGCCCAGGGTTACGCGGTGCTCGCCAACGGCGGGCGCGCCGTCAAGCCGTACGTGATCGATGCGATCTACGACGCCGACGGCAAGACCCTGTACCGGGCCGAGCCCGCCGTTGCCTGCGACGAATGCGAGCCCGCCGATCGGCCGGCCTGGCTGTTCGGCGACGAGAAGCCTGCGGCGATGAGCCTCGAGGAAATGGCCGAAATTGCCAGCGTGTACCGGCCGGATGCGACCGTCGATCCGGAGCTGTACGCCGACGTCAAGGTCGCGCCGCAGGCCGTCTCGCGGCAGAACGTGTTCCTCGTACAGGACATGATGCGCGATGTCGTCAAGCGCGGGACCGGCCGGCGCGCCATGGTCCTCGGACGCAACGACCTGTCCGGCAAGACCGGCACCTCGAACGACCGCCGCGATGCGTGGTTCGGCGGATTCAACGCCGACCTCGTGGCCGTGGTCTGGGTCGGCTACGACGACGACTTGCCGCTCGGCCCCGGCGAGGAGGGCTCGCGCACGGCCCTGCCGATCTGGATCGAGTTCGCACGGATTGCGTTCCGCGGCGTCCCCGAGCACCAGATGCCGATGCCCGACGGTATCGTCTCGGTGCTCATCGATCGCGAGACCGGCTGCCCGGCGCGCGCGGGCCGCGGCAACGTCGTGTTCGAGGTGTTCCGCCAGGGCCACGTACCGGATTGCGAGGTGGTGGACGAACTGCCGAACATCTTTAACGATGCGTCAGCCATCGACCCGGGAACGGACCCGGAATCGGGCGACGAGGAAGACGAAGAGCCCTTGTTCTGAGCCATGCCCCGACGACGTGACAACGGCGCCGAACGCGCGCGGCAAATGGTCGCGCAGGAAGCGGCGCGCATCATCGTCAATCACGGCGTGCGGGACTTTCGCGCCGCGAAACAGAAGGCGGCCGAGCGGCTCGGGGTGTCCGCTCGCGGTTCCCTGCCCGGCAACGCCGAGATCGAGGCGGCGGTCGCCGAGCACCTGCAGATTTTCGGCGGCGACGCCCACGAGGATCGCCTGCGACTGATGCGCGTGGCGGCGCTGTCGGCGATGGAGCTGTTGTCGTCGTTTTCGCCGCGCCTCGTGGGCCCGGTGCTGGCGGGCACCGCGGACGACAATTCGTCCGTCAACCTGCACGTCTTTGCCGACAGCCCGGAACTCGTGGCGATGGAACTCGAGGCCATCGGCCTCAGCTATCGCCCTTACGAACGGCGCCTGAAAAGCCGGCGCGACCAGCTGGAATCCTATTCAGGATTCGAGTTCAACCATGCCAACAACGCGATCCAGGCAACCGTGTTTCCCGTGGACGGCATCCGCCAGGCGCCCATGAGTCCCGTGGACGGCAGGCCGATGAGGCGCGTCGACGCCGAGGCCGTGCAGGCTCTGCTGGAACACAAGCAATAAGACAAGGGGACACGCGATCGCGTGTCCCCGTTTGATCGTCTCGCCCGCAGGGCGGGCTCCTACTTGCGTTTCTCGATCGGCGTGTAGTCGCGCTCGGCTTCGCCGATGTACAGCTGCCGCGGCCGCGCGATCTTGGCCTTCGGATCGGAGATCATCTCGCGCCAGTGCGCGACCCAGCCGACGGAACGGCCGAGCGCGAACATGACCGTGAACATCGAGGTCGGGATGCCGAGCGCCTTGTAGATGATGCCCGAGTAGAAATCGACGTTCGGATAGAGATTCTTCTCCTTGAAGTAGTCGTCGTTGAGCGCAACTTCCTCGAGCTTGCGGGCCAGGTCGAACATCGGCGTCTCGTTGTTGTTGGGCAACGCGTCGAGCACCTTGTGTGCCATCTCGCGAATGATCGTGGCACGCGGGTCGAAATTCTTGTAGACGCGATGGCCGAAACCCATGAGACGGAACGGGTCGTTCTTGTCCTTGGCCTTCGCGATGTACTTGTCGATCTTGCTGGCATCGCCGATCTCGGCAAGCATCTTCAGCACGGCCTCGTTGGCGCCGCCGTGCGCGGGGCCCCAGAGGGCCGAGATACCCGCGGCGATCGCCGAGTACGGGTTGGCGCCGGAGCTGCCGGCCATGCGCACCGTCGACGTCGAGCAGTTCTGCTCGTGGTCGGCGTGCAGAATGAAGAGCAGGTCGAGGGCCTCCGCCTGGACCGGGTCGATCTCGTACGGCTCGGCCGGCACGGAGAACATCATTTGCAGGAAGTTCTCGGTGTAGTTGAGGTCGTTCCGCGGGTACATGAACGGCTGGCCGATATTGAGCTTGTAGGCCGCGGCCGCGATGGTCGGAAGCTTGGCCACGATCCGGTGCGCGAAAATGTCACGATGCTTGGGATTCGAGGCATCCATCTCGGCGTGGTAGTAAGCGGACATCGAGCCGACGACGGCCGACAGCATCGCCATCGGGTGAGCGTCGTAGCGGAAACCCTTGAAGAAGTTGAGCATGCCCTCGTTGAGCATCGTGTGCGTGCGAATCGTGTGATCGAATTCCTCGAGCTCGCTGGTCGTCGGCAGGTGGCCGTGCAGCAGCAGGTAGCACACCTCGACGAAGTTCGAATGCTTGGCAAGCTGCTCGACCGGGTAACCCCGGTACATGAGGATGCCCTTCTCGCCATCGATGAAGGTGATGTCGGACTTGCAGGCCCCGGTTGCGACGAAGCCCGGGTCGTAGGTAAAGACACCCTGTTCCCGGTACAGGCCGGAGATGTCGATAAGGTCTGGGCCGGTCGTTCCGGAGTGTATCTGCAGCTCTGTTTCTTTGCCTGCTGGGCTGATCAGTCGATAGGCATCCTGGCTCATGTCGGTCCTCGCTTTCCCGTTTCATTAACCTGACGAGCATAGCAAAGACGCACGACCCAGGGAGTCGTGAAAATACGTAAGTCTTTTGTCTAGACCGTGTACCGGCAGGGCTGCCGGTACACGCCGGGGGATCAGCTGATACCGTACTTGCGGCGGAATTTGTCGACCCGGCCGCCGGTGTCGACGATCTTCTGCTTGCCCGTGTAGAACGGGTGGCACGAGGAGCACACCTCGATCAGGAGATCCTCACCGAGCGTCGAGCGCGTTTCAAATTCGTTGCCGCAACTACAAGTGACCTTGATGGTGTCGTAATTGGGGTGAATGTCGGCTTTCATGTTGCTCTCCGGAGCGCGCTACTCTGCGAAAAAGGGCGCGTAGGATATAGGGAAGGCCCGGCATCCGCAAGCCCCTGCTCGTTATCCACAGAACCTGTGGATAAGTCTGTGGAGGAAAATTGAACGGGTGCCGTAAGGTGCGGATTTTCAAGCAGCCGTTTCAATATGACTATTTTGTGTCCATTTTGATAAATTTAATAAAAACAATGTGTTATAGGGTGTTCGCAAGGAGCAAAGTGAGATGAGGCCCGCCAGACACTGAAAATACAGTGCCGCCATGGCTCTTGTGCATAATTGGCCCTGTCAGGCATCTGGGAGAAACCCGGCCTGCAGGTCGTTCAGGAAGCGCATCCCGAGCGGGGTGGCCCGCCAGCGCCCGTCTGGCGACCGCTCGAGAAGGCCCCGTCGCCGGGCCTTGGCGGACAGCTTTTCGAGGTACCCGCGCGACAGGCCCGTGCGCTCCTCGAAGAGGCTCTCGGCGAAGCCCTCGACGAGCCTCAGCGCATTGAGCATGAACTCGAACGCGAGGTCGGCCTCCCCGGGGGCCTCGGCCCCGGCCTCGTGCTCTCCAGCCTCCATCATCTGCAGGTACTGCAGCGGGTGGGCCGGCTTGCGGTAGCGCAGCACCGTGCCCTCGACCGTGACCTTGCCATGGGCGCCGGCGCCCACGGCAAGGTAGTCGCCGAACTGCCAGTAATTGAGATTGTGCCGGCAGACCCGCCCGTCACGCGCCCAGGCGGACACCTCGTACTGCACGAACCCCGCCGCCGCGAGCGCCGCCGCCCCGGCGTCCTGGATCGCCCAGCCGGTCTCGTCGTCGGGCAGGCCCGCCGGCGGCCGGGCGTGAAATACCGTGTTCGGCTCGAGCGTCAGCTGGTACCAGGACAGGTGCGCCGGACCCAGTAACAGGGCCGCGCGGATGTCCGCGACGGCCATCTCGACGGTCTGGTACGGCAGGCCATGCATCAGGTCGAGGTTGAAGTTGTCGAACCCGGCCTTTACCACGGCATCGACCGAGCGGCGCACATCGTCGCTCGAATGCAGGCGGCCGAGCCGCTGCAGCGTGGGGTCGTCGAGACTCTGGGCGCCGAGCGAAATCCGGTTGACGCCGGCCGCCCTGTAGCCCGCGGGCGATCCGCATTCCACGGTTCCGGGATTCGCCTCCATCGTGATTTCGGCCGCGGCCGCCAGCGGCAGTCGCAAGGCGATGCCGGCAAGCAGGCGCTCGACCTGGCCGGGCGGGAACAGGCTCGGCGTGCCGCCGCCGAGGAAAACCGTTTGCACCTCCCTGCCCGCGGCGCGCTCTGCCTCGCGATCGATGTCCGCGAGCAGTGCGTCGACGTAGCGGGCCGTCGGCACCTCGCCGTTTGCGGCATGCGAATTGAAGTCGCAGTACGGGCACTTGCGAACGCACCAGGGCAGGTGCACGTACAACGACAGGGGCACCCCGCTCACGCGTAGTGCTGTTCGATCAGTGCGACCAGTTTCCTGAGTGCCTGGCCGCGGTGGCTGCGGGCGTTTTTTTCTGTGGGCGGCAGCTCCGCCGAGCTCATCCCGCACTCCGGTACGTAGAACAGCGGGTCGTAGCCGAAGCCGCCCGTGCCGCGCCGCGCATGCAGGATCGTGCCGCGCCACACGCCCTGGGCGACGAGCGGTTCGCCGCCGGGCTCCACGTACGTGGCAACGCAGTGAAACGCCGCTGCCCGATTCGTCTCGTCCCCGAGCGCGGCGAGCAGCTTGTCGTTATTGGCCTCGTCGCCGCCGTCGCCGGCGTAGCGTGCCGACCAGACCCCGGGGGCGCCGCCCAGCGCATCGACCGCCAGTCCCGAATCATCCGCGATCGCCGGCAGCCCGGTCGCCTCGGCGGCATGCCGGGCCTTCAGCAGTGAATTCTCGGCAAAGGTCGTGCCGGTCTCGTCGGCATCGGGCACCCCGAAGTCGGACTGCGGCACGATCTCGATGCCGAGGCCCTCGAGCAGGCGCGCAATCTCCCGGATCTTGCCGGGGTTGCTCGTCGCCATGACGATCCTGGCGGGTTTGCGGCTCACGACAGCGCGGCGTCGATCGCCTCGGTCTGCGCCGCGATGATGTCCGCGATGCCGGCCCGGGCAAGACCGATCATGGCCTGGAACTCGTCGTCCGTGAACGCATGGCCTTCGGCCGTCCCCTGTACCTCGATGAAGCGGCCCGCATCGTTCATTACGATATTCATGTCGGTCTCGGCAGCGGAGTCTTCGTCGTAGTCGAGGTCCAGGACGGGCACGCCGCGATAGATGCCGACCGAGACCGCGGCGACCTGGCCGTGCAGCGGGTTGGTCTTGAGCCGGCGCGCCCGGACCTGGCGCTGCACCGCGATCGCCAGCGCGACGTAGGCGCCGCTGATCGCTGCCGTGCGCGTTCCCCCATCGGCCTGGATGACGTCACAGTCGAGCGTGACCGAGCGTTCGCCGAGCGCTTCGAGATCGGTCACGGCACGCAGCGAGCGGCCGATCAGCCGCTGGATTTCGAGCGTGCGTCCGCCCTGCTTGCCGCGGGCCGCCTCGCGGCCCGAGCGCGTATGCGTGGAACGCGGCAACATGCCGTACTCGGCCGTCACCCAGCCGCGCCCGGTATTGCGCATCCAGCCGGGAACGCGCTCCTCGATGCTGGCCGTGCACAGCACGCGCGTGTTGCCGAACTCGGTGAGCACGCTGCCCTCGGCATGCATCGTGTAGTCGGGAATGAAGCGCAAAGCGCGCAGTTGGGATACTTCGCGGCCGCTCGGGCGCATAGGGTTACTCCTTCAGGGGGCCGGCCGATCAGCCATGCCAGCGTAATGCGGTTCCCGTCGTGTTGTCGCTGTAGGGCGAATTGACGCTCAGCGCCTTCATGCTGAGCCGCTTCAGGTTGTCGACGAGATTGTCCTTGCCCGGCTTGCCGATCATTGCCATGTCCTTGTCGCTGAGCCCCGACCAGAGGCCGTCGGAGCACGCGAGCAGCACGTCGCCCGGCGCCAGCTTCTTGCCGTGCGTCACGCTCATGTCCGGTACCGGTGCATCGCCGCCGATACAGCACTCGACGAAATTGCGCATCGGGTGGTCCTGCGCCTCTTCCTCGGAGATGGCGCCCTCCTGGATCAGCACCTCGACGTGACTGTGGTCGCGCGAACGTGTCAGCACGCGCTCGTCGCGCACCTGGTAAATGCGGCTGTCGCCGATGTGGGCCCAGAAAGCGTAACCCTCCTGCACCAGGCACACCGCGCAGGTCGCGCGCGGCCGGAAATCCACATCGAGATCCGCGCCCAGCGCGACCACCCGGTCGTGCGCCCTCGAGAGTGCGAGGTACAAAAAGCCCTGCGGATCGAAGATCGGCTGCTGCGCCTCCATGAAAAGATCCTGCACGACCTTGAGCCCGGTCTCGGCGGCCTTGGCGCCATCGGAGTGCCCGCCCATGCCGTCGAAAACGAGCATCAGGGCCGATTCGTCGGAGACGACAACCGCGGCGCGATCCTGGTTGTCCTCGCGGTCACCGAGAGCTGAGACCTTGGCGTATTCGATTTGCATGGCGGCTTGAGTGGCTATCCGCTGCGACTGCAGCTTAGAATGTCGCCCCTATGTTACACAGTATGACAGGCTTCGCGCGAGAGTCCGTGGAAACCGCGCTCGGGACACTGACCTGGGAAATCCGTGCCGTCAATCACCGCTACCTCGACGTGCAGTTCAAGCTGCCGGAGGACCTGCGCCCGAAGGAGCAGGCCTTTCGCCAGCAGGCGAGCGCGGTGCTCGGCCGCGGCAAGGTCGAGTGCGCGTTCTATTTCCGCCGGGCGTTCGACCAGGACAAGGAACTGCGGATCGACACCAAGCTCGTCGAGCTCATCGGCCACCGTATTTCCGACCTGACGGCCAAGCTGTCCAACGTCGCGGCCGTCAACCCGATCGAGATCCTGCGCTGGCCGGGCGTCATCCAACAGGCCGAGATCGACATCGAGCCGCTGTTCGCCGAGGCGCTGCAGCTGTTTGAAGCGACGCTGGCCGCGCTGAGCGAGATGCGCTCGAGCGAAGGTGCGCGTATCGCCGAGATGCTCGAAAGCCGTTGCGCCGACATCGAGAAGATCGCGGCCGCCGTGCGTGCCCGGATGCCCGAGGTGCTCGAGGCGACGCGTACCCGGCAGCAGGAACGCATCGCGGCGCTCGACGTGGAATCGGATCCGGCGCGACTCGAGGTGGAACTGGCGCTCGTGGCGACCAAGCTGGATGTCGACGAGGAACTCGATCGGCTCGAGAGCCATCTCGTGGAGATCCGCGAGGCCATCGCGTCCGACAAGCCCGTCGGCAGGCGCCTCGACTTCCTGATGCAGGAGCTGAATCGCGAAGCCAACACGCTGGCCTCGAAGTCCGCGGACACGGAGACGACCCGGGCGGCCGTCGATCTCAAGGTCCTGACCGAACAGCTTCGCGAGCAAATCCAGAACATCGAATGATGAGCGGCGCAGGGCAGGGCAGGTTATTCGTTTTCGCCGCGCCGTCGGGCGCCGGCAAGACCACGCTCGTGCACGCCGTGGTCACCAAGCACCCGGAGCTCCGCTTCTCGATCTCGTACACCACGCGCAAACCGCGGCGCAATGAAGCCAACGGCGTCGACTACCTGTTTATCGACAAGGACGAGTTCATGCGGCTGCGCGACGAGGGTGAACTGCTCGAGTACGCCGAGGTCTTCGACCATTACTATGCGACCAGCCGCAGCCAGGTCGAGCGGCACCTGGCGGACAACCGCAACGTGATCCTCGAGATCGACTGGCAGGGCGCCCGGCAGGTCCGCAAGTCGATGCCGGAGTGCGTCTCGATCTTCATCCTGCCGCCGTCGGTGCAGGAACTCGAACGCCGGCTGCGCGACCGGCGCACCGACAGCGCCGAGGTCATCGAGCGGCGCCTGCGCGATGCGCTGTCGGACATGTCGCACTGGGACGAATTCGACTACGTCATCATCAACGACGACCTCGACGCGGCCGTGGTGGAGCTCGAGGCCGTGCTCGCCGGGGAAGGCGCCGCCTCGTCGACCGCCAGTCCCGACCTGCGGCGCCGGATCCGGGCCATCACCGACAACTAATAATATTTGGTTATATGCACTTCCCCCGGGCGCCGGTGACGGTGACCATGCAGCCCTGCACGCCGGCACCTGCCGGACGAATCAAGGTAACTGTCACCGGATTGGACCTATGGCACGCATTACGGTCGAGGACTGCCTCGACAACATCGACAACATATTTGAAATGGTGCTGGTCGCCGCCAAGCGCGCGCGCCGCATTGCCCATGGCGCCGAGCCGATGGTCGAACTCGAGAATGACAAGCCGACGGTCCTCGCCCTGCGCGAGATCGCCGACGGTCTCGTGACGCCGGCCATCCTCGAGGAGATCGAGCAGCCGCCGACCGACGAGCTGCTGCAGCAGGAAGTCAACGAAGATCCGCTGCCCGTGCGCGGCATCTCGATCGGCGATTAACGCCCCAAAACCGCCGCCGCCCCGTTAATATTGGGGCATGGACTACGCGGCCACCATCCTGTCACGCCTGCCCGGCGCCACGCGGCGGGATCATGGCGTGCGCAAGCTGGCCGCCACGCTCGAGTCTTACCTGCCCGAAGACCAGGTCGCGAAGATCCTGGAGGCCTATGAATTCGGCGCCGCGGCCCACAAGGGCCAGAAGCGCAAGTCGGGCGAGCCTTACATCACGCACCCGGTCGCGGTGGCCCAGGAACTCGCGGACATGCACCTCGACTGGGAGGCCATCTGCGCGGCCATCCTGCACGACGTGGTCGAGGACACCGAGGCGTCGCTCGAAGACATCACCGAGAAGTTCGGCGAGGACGTGGCGCTGATCGTCGACGGCGTCAGCAAGCTCGACCAGATCCAGTTCCACAGCCGCGCGGAGGCGCAGGCCGAGAGCTTCCGCAAGATGATGCTCGCGATGATCGAGGACATC
>JBFEJR010000027.1:0-31806 GCA_041553075.1 Woeseiaceae bacterium
GCTGTAGGCATGAAAGTGCGACAGGTCCGAGCTGACGACGATCAGGGTCTCGTCGCCGCCCCAGAGTGCTTCGAGCACGGCTTGGACCTGTTCGGCCGGGCATATGCCGACGACGATCGGCACCAGGCGGAATGCACCGAGCACGGTCTGCAGGAATGGCAGGTGCACCTCGATGCTGTGCTCGTGCTCATGCGCGGCGTCGGATACCTGCATTCCGGGCAGGGCCAGCGCGCGCTCGACGGCGGCCGCATCGACGGGCACGTCGCCGAGCGGCGTCGAGAACGCAGCGACCGAAGGAAGCGCCATGCCCTGGAGATAAACGCGATGTGCGGGACCGAGCAGCACCACGCGCTCGATGGCCCCGCGCCGGTCTTCGAGGAGGCGGTAGGCGTGAGCGGCCGTGGGGCCTGAATAGGGGTAGCCCGCGTGCGGCGCGATGATCGCCTTGGCGCGGGCGTCGCCGGGCGGAGCCGCGGCCAGCAGCTCCGTAACCGTCTGCGCGAGTATCGCCGTTTCCTCCGGGTAGAACAGGCCGGCAACCGCTGCGTTTCGGGCTTTCGTGCTCATGCTGGATGCATCTCCGTTATGCTTGTTTATTGGGGATTAAACGCCATATTTAAAGGATGCAAGAAACCGTAGTCAGCACCAGCTACTGGCATCGCGAAGCCGACGGCCGCCTGCAATGCGACCTCTGCCCGCGCCATTGCCGCCTGCGCGAGGGCCAACGCGGCCTGTGCTACGTGCGCCAGTGCCTCGACGACGAGATCAGGCTGGTCACCTACGGCCGCTCGTCCGGATTCTGCGTCGACCCGATCGAAAAGAAGCCGCTCAATCACTTCTACCCGGGCAGCAGCGTGCTGTCGTTCGGCACCGCCGGCTGTAACCTGGCCTGCAAATTCTGCCAGAACTGGGACATGAGCAAGTCGCGCGAGATGGACACGCTCGCGGACGGCGCCAGTCCCCGGCAACTCGCCGACGCCGCCGCCGAGTTCGGTTGCCGCAGCATCGCCTACACCTACAATGACCCGGTGATCTTTCTCGAGTACGCGGTCGACGTGGCGGCCGCGTGCCGTGAGCAGGGAATCAAGTCGGTGGCCGTTACGGCAGGCTATATCGACCCGGAGCCCCGCGTCGAGTTCTTCCGCGCCATGGACGCGGCCAACGTCGATCTCAAGGCTTTCACCGACGAATTCTATTACAAGCTGTGCGGCGGCCACCTCGCGCCGGTGCTCGAGACGCTGGAATATATTCGTCACGAGACCGACACCTGGCTGGAGACGACGACACTCCTGATCCCGGGCCAGAACGACTCGGACGAGGAGCTCGGCGAGATGACCCGCTGGGTCGTCGAGCACCTCGGCCCCGACGTGCCGATGCACTTCTCCGCGTTCCACCCCGACTGGAAGATGCGCGACATCCCGGCCACGCCCGCCGCGACCCTGCGCCGCGCCCGCCGCATCGCCATGGACAACGGCGTGCGCTATGCCTACACGGGCAACGTTCACGACAGCGACGGCGGCAGCACGTATTGCCCGCGCTGCGGCGAACTCGTGATCGAGCGGGACTGGTACGAACTCGGTGCGTGGCGCCTCGACGAACACGGCGCCTGCCGCAACTGCAGCACACCGGTTCCGGGCCATTTCGACGCCGCGCCGGGGCGCTTCGGCGCACGGCGCATTCCCGTTCGCCTGTCCTCCTGAATGCCAGAAGAAAAACCCCCGGTCGGAGCCGGGGGTTGGGTGTCGCTGTCAGTTCGAGGAGTGGTCGTCGTCGTTGAGGGCCGGACTCTCGTCGTACAGGTCATAGAGCGACATCGCCTGGAACCCGCCGCCGTCGGTCCAGAGATAACCCTTGGCCCCGATACCGCCGTCGGTCCAGAGATAGCCGTTGGCCGCGACGCCGTCGGTCCAGAGGTAGCCGAACGCGGCAATCCCGCCATCGGTCCACAGGTAGCCGTTGGCCCAGATACCGCCGTCGGTCCAGAGATAGCCGCTGGCGCTGATGCCGCCGTCGGTCCAGAGATAGCCGCTGGCGGCAATGCTGTCCGTCCAGAGGTAGCCGGCGCCCCAGAGGTCATCGCCCCAGAGCCCGGCCGTATCCTGTATCAGCGTGCCGCCCGTCGCAGCATCGTGATCCATGAGCGGCGACAGCGCCTCACCCGTGACGATGCCGGTTTCGTTCATCGCGGCATCGATGTCGAGCAAGCCCGCGCCCGCAACGACCGGTGACTCGTTCAGCTTGCGGGCCGAGCGCATCAGTCGCGCCTTGACCGTGGCCGGCGTGAGCGACGGGTCCTTGTGCAGCATCATCGCGGCAGCGGCCGCGACGACGCCGGTCGCCATGCTGGTACCGGACATCTCGATGTAGTGCTGCTTGCAGTCGCTGGCCACGGTGCACGCCACGACGTTGCCCGGCAACAGGGTCTCGAGATTCGATTTGGCCGCCGATGCGGCGACCAGGCGATTGCCCGGGGCCACGATGTCCGGCTTGACGACATGGTCCGCGGCCGTCGGTCCGCGCGACGAATAGGTCGATACGTAGTCGTCGTCGAAGTTCCCGCCCGTGCCGTTGTCTGTCAGCGAACCGACCGTAATGACCTTGCGCGAATTGCCCGGGCTCGTGACCGAGAAGTAGCCCTCACGCCCGTAGTTGCCCGACGCCACGACCACGACGATCCCGCTGTCCCACACGGCCTCGACGGCCGCGACCAGCGGATCGGTCGTATAGGATTCGGTGATTGGCTTGCCGAGCGACAGGTTGGCCACGGTGACACCGAAGTTGTCGCCAAACTGGACCAGCCAGTCGAGCGCAGCCATGACGTCCGACATCTGCCCGTGGCCGTTTTCGTCCAGGACCTGCAGCGACAGGATGTTGGCGCCGGTCGCGGGACCGCGGAACGTGTTGCCCGAGGCATAACCGTTTCCAGCGATGATGCCGGCGATGTGGGTACCGTGCCCGTAGCCGTCGACACGCGGACTCGAATGCGCCTTCAGGACCTCGCCGTAGCCGATGTCCGGTACCGGGTACGCACCGTTCAGGAACGTGTACTGCAGGTAAGAATCCGACAGGTCGCTGTGCTTGGCCACGCCCGTGTCGAGGATCGCGACGGTCTGGCTCGACCCCTTGTACGGGACATTGCCCGACGGGTATTTCGGCGTGTTCGAGGCAGGCCGCATCGATGTCGAACCCGCCATCACGACCTCGTCGAGCGACAGGCGCTTGACGTCGTCTTCAACGGCCAGCTCGACCAGCGACTCCGCCGGAATCCGGATCGCCAGCAGGTCGAGCACCTCGTAGCGGCGCAGTACCTGGCCACCCAGCGCCTCGACTCGGCCATCCTCGAACAGGTCGGGATGCTCGTGGTAGCTGACGATGATCTCCGCTTTGCCTGCACCGCCGGCCGCGGCGAGCGCTGCAACAGGGCCGCTCATCTTGGCCCTGGCAGCCTGCAACTTGCTGTCGGGATCGACTTCGCGATCCGGCGTTGTCCGCTCGCCCGCCGACGCCCGCCGCGGTGCGGCAACCGGCACCAGCGAGGGAACGTCAAAGCTGTCCAGGACGGCCAGGTCACCGGCGCCTGCCGTGGAAGAGCTCCGCTCGACAGAATAGCCGGAGCGCATTTCCGCGGCGGTGCCGACCGAACCACTCGAGGCAGCAATCGCATCGGCGGCAACGCGCGAGGCAATCATGTCGCTGTCGCTCGTATGCAAAACGAGTCCCGTAACGCCGAGCACGGCGACCATGGCTGATGACTTCTTGAATGTTTTCATGACTACACCCGCCCTGTTGCGACGTTGTTATCGGGACTTCCGTCCGCTTCTTGGTTATGTGTCAGGAGCTTGCCGGAGCGCTGGGCCCGGAACAGCAAAGACGTAGGCTCGAGTTCTCCGTCCGCGACCTCGAAACTCGTCGACGCTTCGCTCGGACCGAACATGCCTGCCCAGGCGTTGCGCTTCTTCTTCGCCTCGTACATCAGGTTGTCGGCAAGCCCGATGATCTGGTCGAGGCCGGATTCGTCGAGTTTTGCCTTGAACAGCGGGTACGCGGCGAAGCCGATGGAACAGGTCGTCCTCACGAGCTGGCCATCGCCGAGCCTGAAGTTGCTTTGTGCAATCGTCGTGCAGATGCGATCCGCCAGCGCTTCCGATTCGGCCTGCCTGGCCTGCTTCGCAATGACGAGGAACTCGTCACCGCCCCACCGGATCACGAAATCCGACCGGCGGCACGTCTTGAGCAGTACGTCACGGACCTGCAGCAGCATCTCGTCACCTGCTGCATGGCCGTAGGTATCGTTGATCGGCTTGAAGTTATCGAGGTCGATCATCATGAAGATAAGATCGATCGAGTCGCTTGCGCTGATGCCGTTCTGTTCGTCGTCGATGCGGCGGCGGACGACATCGAGATCGCGCGAGACTTCCTCGAAAACGAAGCGGCGATTGCGCAGGCCGGTCAGCGGATCGCTGAGACTGCTTTCCTGCAACGCCTGGTTCAGGAGGTTGAGCTTCTGGTTTCTGTCCAGTAGCTGTTCGGTTCGATCCTGGACTTCTCTCTCCAGTCGCCGGCTGTATTCTTCCTCGCGCTGCATCTTGCGGCGGTGAGCCAGCCACAGGAATGCGGCACCCTGGACCGCGAGCGCAACGTAGCCGAGATAGGCCCACCAGGTTGCCCAGGGTGGGGCCGCCACGCGCACCGGCATGGCGAAACCGGCCTCGTTCCATACGCCCTCGCTGTTCGCAGCGCGAACGCGCAGCAGGTAGTTGCCTGCATCGAGATCGGTGTAGGTAATGCGTCGCTCGTTGCCGAGCATGATCCAGTCCGTATCGAAGCCTTCGAGCTTGTACGCATACTGGTTCATGGAGGGCGACGCGTAGTCCGCTGCTGCGAATTCGAAGACCACGTTGTCGTCGCGGTAGCCGAGGTCGATGCCTTCGCTTTCATTCTCCGGCAGACCTGACCGGGTCGGGTCGCCCAAGTTGTATAAAGCCGTCAACATGATGGCGGGTGCCGCGGAACTCAGCTTGGTAGCCTGCGGTTCGAAGGCGTTGTAACCGCTGGCGCCGCCGAAGAACAATTCTCCCGAGTCGCTGCGATAGTGCGCGCCGAAGTTGAACTCCTCGGATTGCAGGCCGTCTTTGCGGTGCAGGTTGCTGAATAGCCCGGTCTCGGGGTTGTAGCGGCTGATACCGTAGTTGGTGCTCATCCACAGCATCCCGTCGGCGTCGAACTGGATCCCGTAAACGACATCGTTGGCGAGGCCGTCGGCAACCGTGACGCTCTCGAACTGAATCGTGTCCGGGCGCATGGCGTCGCCGATCACGCGGTTGAGGCCGCCGCCGCGCGTGCCGACCCAGACCGTGCCGTGGGCGTCGACGTTGAGCGAGTACACGGTGTCGTCGGCCAGCGTGGAGACGTCATTCGGGTCGTGGTGGAACTGCGTGAATCGTCCTGTTTCGGGATCGAGCAGGTTGAGACCGCCCGCCTCGGTGCCGACCCACATGCGGCCGCTCGGATCTTCGACGAAGCTCGTCACCCGGTTGCTGCTCAGGCTGGTTGCCGTTTCGGGATCATTGGCGAAGCGCATGAAGGAACCGGATGCCGCATCGAACAGGCTGATGCCGCCGCCGTAAGTGCCGACCCAGACCTTGCCGGCCGAGTCTTCGTACATTGTCATGATGCCGTTGGCGCCCAGGCTGCGCGGGTCCTCGGCGTCGAAACGGAACCGCTCGATCGTGCCGGTCTCGGGGTCGAGCCGGTCGATGCCGCGCGTCATCGTGCCTATCCAGACTTTGCCGCTGCGATCGCGCAGCAGGCTCATGACGCGGTTGTCGCTGATGGCGCCGCTGTCGGCCGGATCGTGCAGGTACTGGCTGACGTTGCCCGTTTCGCGATCGATCGCGCTGACGCCGTCACCGAAAGTACCGATCCAGAGACGGCCCTGCAGGTCTTCCGTAAATGACGTTACGACCGGTTTCGTATCCGGGCGAGTCGTGATCTCCGTACCCGGCTCGTAACCGTAAGCCCAGGTACGGGAATTCCACTTGCTGACGCCCTGTGTCTTGGTGCCTACCCACAGCACGCCGCCACGGTCTTCGTAGATGACCGTGATGGAGTTGTCGGCAAGGCTAGCGACGTCCGTGTCGTCGCGCTGGTAGCGAACGAACTCGCCCGCCGCGCGGTTCATCAGGTTGAGGCCTGCCGCCGTGCCAACCCAGAAGCGCCCGCCGCGATCCTCGAAGATCGCCGTTACCTCGTCACTGGAAATCGACAGCGCGTTGCCGGGCTCATTCGCATAACGAAGGAATGCGTTCTCTTCGGCATCGAAACGCTGCAGCCCGCTGCCGAACGTGCCGGCCCAGATCGTGCCATCGCCATCCTGGTAAACGGCACGCACGCTATGGGGGCCGACATCAAACAGGGTGATCTCGCCAGAGCGGCGATCGAGGCGGCCCAGGCCGTGATCTCCGCCGACCCAGAGCGAACCCTCGGCGTCCTGCATCAGCGCGAAGACGTTGTCGGGTCCGACGTCGCTCGTGATGCGGTAGTGCGAGAACTTGCCGGTGCTTACGTCGAGGTGGCTGAGACCGCCGTTGCGCAGGCCCGCCCAGACATTGCCGTCGAGGTCGATGAGTACGCGGCGCACCACGTTGCTGCCGATCGTGCCCGGATTCGCCGGGTCATGGCGGTAGCTCGTGAAGGCGCCGCTTTTTGCGTCGCGGTACGCGAGGCCGCCACCGTTCGTGGCAATCCACAGGTTGCCGCGCGCGTCTTCGGCGACGTCGAAAACGAAGTCGCTACTCAGGGCGTCGCGGTTGCCGCGCTCCCGGTAGTAGGTATGGATCTCGTAGCCGTTGTAGCTGTTGAGGCCGTTCTCGGTTCCGAACCACATTTGTCCCCTTGCATCCTGGAGGATGCTCAGGACGTTACTCTGCGACAGACCATCGTCGAGCGTCACGTGCTCGAAACGCATCGGATGCGCATCGAACCCCACACCAGCCGCAGCAGGTGCGGCCGACATCAACAGTACGGTCGCGAATAATCCACTCAGTAGTCTGGATGTTATGACGGACGTAGTCTGCACGGCCGCTCCTCCCTTTTCTGATGAGTAGTATTGGGCCGCAGGGCAGGGTAAATGGCGTTGACCGTCTTCCGGCGGGCCGCCGGAAAACTGTGACGCAGTTCACGTAACGTGGGTGTTAAATAAGCCCCTCGCCGGCTCTCAGCGCTTCGCCAGCAGCGCGACGAACTCCTCGGCAGGGACCGGTTGCGACAACAGGAAACCCTGGAATGCATCGCATTGGAGCTTCTTGAGTGCCGCGAGTTGTTCGGGGGTCTCGACGCCTTCGGCAACCACGGTCAGGTGGAGGCGCTGGCCGATAGCGATCATCGCGGAAACGAGGGCCGCATCTCTTTCGTTGTCGGCCAGCCCGGCAACATAGGAGCGATCGATCTTGAGTACGTCGGCCGGCAGCTCGCGCAGGTAAGCGATGGCCGAGTCACCGGTCCCGAAGTCATCGATGGACAGGCGCACGCCGATGCTCTTCAGTTCCTGCAGCTGCGTCAGAACCTCGTAGTCCCCGGAGAGTACGCCACGCTCACTGAGCTCGAGCTCGAGCCCTTCGGGATTCACGTCGTACTTCGCGAGGATGCGCCTGACCGTCGGCACGAAATCGCCGCTCATCAGCTGGACCTTGGCTACGTTGACGCAGATGTGCGGCAGGTTGATGCCGTTGGCGCGCCATTCGCTGAGCTGCTTGCAGGCACGATCGAGGACAAACTCGCCGATACGGGTGATAAGCCCGCATTCCTCGGCGATCGGCACGAAATCGCCGGGCGGGATAGCGCTGCCGTCCGGCTGGCGCCACCGCAAGAGCGCTTCGGCCGCAACGACAGTGCCTTTGTCGACGCGGGTAATTGGCTGGTAGGCGAGGCTCAGTTCCTCGCGGTCGAGCGCCTCGTGCAACATGTGCTCGATCCTGAGTTTGCGGGCCGCGGCCGCATCGGTTTCCGCGCAATAGTACTTGAAGCCGCCACCGCGGCTCTGCGCGTCCCGCATGGCATTGTCGGCACGCTGCAGCAGGCTGTCGACGTCCTCCGCATCATGCGGATAGAAGGCGACGCCCTGGCACGATGAGAGCGATACCGTCTGGCCGGTGATCTGGATAGGGCGCGCAAGGCGCTCCTGCAGCAACTGCTGCAGCGCGCCGAGGTCGTCCTGCCGTCCCGACGTCGTCAGCATGATGGCGAAACGGAAGTGGTCGATCATGGCGACGACCGTGGTTCGCAGTCTCTGCGTGTCGGTCGGCTCGGGTTCGAACTCGCCCATGCAATCGGTCAGGACGCGGCCGAGCTCGGTCAGGATCATGTCGGCACGCTCCTGGCCCATTGCCTCGATGACGAGGCGGAAGCGATTGAAGCCGATGACGATAACGGCCAGGGCCGAGCCGCTGCTATCGACCGACGCCATGCTGCGGCGTACGAGGTCGGTGAACTTCCTCTTGTTGGGCAGCCCCGTCACGGGCTCGAACGATTCGCCCTTGCGCAGGCGCTTACGGGCAGCGTCGGCCAGAACCAGGGCTTTGTCTAGTGCCTCCTGGCGGTCCACCAGCCGCTCCCGCAGGTCGCGGGCCTCGATGGCATGACGGATGCGGTGGCCTACCACGGCCCAGTCGAACGGCTTGCTTATAACGTCGTAAGGTTTCCGTTCAAGGGCCGCGTTTATTTCGCGACTGCTGGTGCACAACACGAAGATCGGCATCTGCAGGTCAGCGGCGTCCAGCAACTCCTCGTACAGGCGCTGCCCCGATTGCGCGCGGATCGCCGCGTCCACGATGATTGCGTGCGGCATTGCCTGTCGCGCCTCGTCCAGGCCGCCGAGGTGATTGTCGTTGACCGTCGTCGTGATGCCGCCCTGGCCGAGCCAGCGCGGCGCCCATTTCGTTGCATCGGCATTCGCACTGAAAACCAGTGCCGTTTTCCCGAGATCGCTTGACGCATCGGCCAGCATGTAATCCTTGACCGACAGCTTGCGGATCGTCTGCGTCAGGTCCAGCCGGTCGGCCTGGGCGGCGGACGCTTTTACCGGTTTTCCGTCAGCCATTCCTGCCTTCCTTCGCGGCCGTCTCCAGGTACGGCTGCACATCGTTCGCCGCAAGCGGCCTGGTGAAGAAGAAACCCTGCAGCAGGTCGCAACCCGCGTCGCGCATTACCTCGACGTGCTCGGGTGATTCGACCCCTTCCGCCGCGACGGTGAGCCCGAGCGCATGCCCGCCGGCGATACCGGCACGGCAGGCGGCGTAGTCCCTGGCGCAGCGTTTTGCGGCCGAGACCAGTGAGTTGTCCAGCTTGATGCCGTCGACGGGGCTATGGGCGACATGCGCCAGGGCGCAGGCCGCCGTGCCGTAGTCATCGACGAACAGACCAACGCCCAGCGCCTTGAGCGTGCCGAGAACCTGGAAGCCCGTCAGCGCGTCGCGCGCCAGCATTTTCTCCGTGATCTCGAGATCGACCTGCTCTGGCTGCACGCCCGCCTCCAGCATCAGGGCCGCGAGGCGCGGGGCAATGTCGGGTCGCGAGAACTCCTGCATCGAGAGGTTGACCGCGAGCCGCAACTCGGGCCAGCCGGAATCGTGCCAGGCGCGTAGTTGCCCGAAACTGTTCCGCAGCACCCATTCGCCGATGGGCACGATCAGGCCCGTGCGCTCGGCGAGACCGATGATCTTGCTCGTCGAGTGCGACCCCATGACGGAATCGGGCCAGCGCAGCAGCGCTTCCACGGAATGCACGGCATGGTCGGCCGCGTTGACGATGGGCAGGTAATCGAGGCTGAACGCGCCGTGCTCGAGCGCGGTCTTGAGCTCCACTTCGAGATCCTGGCGCTGCAGGGTGCGAAGTTTCACGGTGCCGCTGTGGAAACAGGCATTGCCCGGCTGGCCGGTGCGCGCTTCTTCGGTTGCCGCGAGCGAATTTGCGAACAGGATATCCGCCTCGCCGCCATCCTGCGGGAACAGGCCGATCCCCGCGTATACGCGGGTGCCCAGAGCCGTGTCCTCGACCTCGACCGGCTGTTGCAGCAGTTGCAGCAGGCGCTCGGTTACGGACTCGGCATCCGCGCCCGTCTCGATGAATGGCAGGATGATGCCGAAGCGATGGAAGTCGATGCGCGCAACGACCGTACGCCGCTCGTAGTCCTCGTCGTCGCTCGAGTTGGCGCCGCGCAGTTCGCGGAGCATGCGCTGCGCCAGTTCCTGGAGCACCCTGCTGTAGCGGCCGGCGCTGACCTGTCCCTGCTCTTCCTCGATGTCGTCGACGTGGAGGCAGATGACCGCGGCACGACCCTCGCGCAGGCGCTGATGCTCGCAGACCCTGACCAGGGTATCGTGAAAAACTTCGCGATTCGGCAAACCGGTTGCGCTGTCGACGTACGCAAGCCTCTTCAGTCGCGACATGGCCTGGTGCTGACGCGAAGTATCGCGAACGAGCAACAGGACGCGGTCCCGGCCTTGCGCAACATAGATGTGTTCGGCGCTCTTGCCCTGCTCGTCGCGCTCGATGTACTCGGCAAAAAATTCGCGGCTCCGGAGCACGCGCCGCACGTTTTCGCACACGCGCTCCCCGAGTTCCCCCGGCCACAACGCGCACACCGACTCTTTGCTCGTGACATCCTCGCGCGCCTGCATGACGGAGCAAATATCGCCCTCGGCGTTGACGACGAGCGCCATGTCGCGATCGCGTACCGCATCCACCCGGTGTCTATCGGGGTTTGCGGTTGTCGCGGAATCCATCATCCCTGGCCTGCCTTGATAGTCCGTTGTGGGTATTTTCCGAGCGCAAAAGTTCAGCAGGGATTATGTGCCGCCCGGCAACCAAAGGGCATTAGTTCCGGCTGAAACTGAGACGCAGGTCAAGTTTCCAGCGCGATTGCGCCTACCCGGTCGCGCGGCACGCGATGAAAACCGGGTAATCCGCCTGCGGCCGGATGCTTACTGGTCGTGATTGTTCGATTCAAACAGGCGCGGGTTGGCCCGGACGAACCCCGTGATCCAGCGTTCCAGGAAAGAGCTGTTGCCCGCTGCCCGCATGTACATCCAGCCCAGAACAGCGACGACCAGGGCACCGATCGTGTCGACGATCAGGTCCCACATCGTATCGACGAGTCCCGATTTCTGCATGTTCATGCCGAACAGCTGGTCCATGGCGAATTCGAAGATCTCCCATAGCGCACCCATGCCGACGGCAAACATGAATGCGAACAGCGCGACGAAGCGCGGCCGCATGTGAAGACTCACATCCTGGCGCTCGTTGAGCACGTAAACGAGCAGGAAGCCGAGCACGCCCAGCAGGAAACCGGAGCCCGTGTGCAGCACGGCGTCCCACCACCAGTAGCGGATGTAGTAGCCGTGCACCTCGCCGAGAAACAGCGACGCATAGACGAAGACGACCGTAAACAGCTCGAACTCCGGCGGGATCAGGACATCGAAGCGCCGTCCCAGGACCAGGGGCAATAACGTCACGATGATGATCGCCGTCGTGACGGCGGCCGCCAGCCAGCGCCCCTGGAAACAGGACAGGATCACACCGACCAGCAATGTCGCTTGCAGTAACAAGGTCAGCGATTTGTGGATGTTGGGGAGTCGCATGCTTCCGGCCTGGCTCTCGATCATAGTCGCCGGAACCGCCGACCCAGTGCAAATCGGTGTGCCGGGTACTCGGTCGAGGTCGGGGCCGGCCACGAGCGCGATGGCCCTGGAGGCCGCGCAGCGATCGTGACGCAGCGACAGTTGGGGCGGATCAACGGCGCTTGTCGGCGAAGGGCCAGTAGCCTCGCTGCAGCGGCTTGTTCCGCCTCTCGACTTCGTAGGTCACCGCGATCATCCAGGGCTGGTAGTCGGGGTCGGTCAGCCGCAACGCAGCCGTGAGTTCCTGCACGTAGGTCGTCTCGATGGGCTGGCCGCGATTCGGCCAGATCCTGAACTTGAGCCGCACAATTACCTTACCGGAACCCAGCTCGAGCCGCCCTTCGTTCGAGGGCTCGGTCATCAGGATGCCCGGGAATTGCTGGTAGGCGGCCCCCATCAGCGACAGCGCCAGCGACTCCGCTGCGTTTTTCTGCTCGTCGTCACCCCGTAACGTGACATCGACGATGCACCGCACGTATCCCCGCGGATAGTTGATCACGTTGTTGATCGTGCGATTCGGAATGAACACGCTCGCTCCCATCGCGTTCTGCAGCTCGACAAAGCGCATCGAGATACTGCGCACGATGCCCGTCTGGCCCGAGATTTCCACGAGGTCGCCGACGTCCACGAGGTCAGAGAATATGAACGTGAGGCCGGTGACGACGTCCTGCACGACGCCCTGGGAGCCGAACCCGATAGCCAGCCCCAGCACCGACGCGCTGGCAAGATAGGCCGTCAGCGAAACGCCGAATTCGCGCAGGATGAGGCCGACGGCGAGAAAGTAAACGACGAACATCGCGATGCTCGTCGCCAGGGTGCCGACCGACCGCAGTTTGCGAAAGCGCCGGTCACCCGGGGTGCTGAGAAGCGTTCTGCTCAGGCGCCTCAACAGCAGCACCAGGAGATGCGCGAGGACCGCGATTCCCGCGAGGATCAGGACCCGGGCCGCGAGTGGCAGGTCCGCGAAAAAAGACTGTGCGGAGTTCATCGGGGAATGCTGTTTGTCGTTTCAACCATCAACCGGTTAATTGTATCTTGCTCTGGGCGCCCGCATCAGCCTGTGAGCCGCCTCGCGAACGCGCCTGCCGCGGGCTTTCGCGGAAGGCGTCAAATCAGGCTGTCCAGCAACAGCATCAGGATCACCCCGGCCAGCAGGGAGAAGGTCGCAACGTCGGCGTGGCCGCCCTGGTGGGTCTCCGGGATGATCTCGTCGGAGATGACGAACAGCATGGCCCCGGCCGCAAACGCCAGGGACCAGGGAACCAGCGCGTCGACGAAAGCGACGGACACGGCGCCGACGAGGCCCCCGAGCGGTTCCACGAAGCCGGACAGGGCCCCGACACCGAACGCCCTGCGCTTCGAGTAGCCCACGGAAACCAGCGCCACGGAAACGGCGAGGCCCTCCGGCATGTTCTGTATCGCGATGCCGGTCGTCAGCGAGGCGCCGCTGCTCCAGTCGCCGTCCGCGAAGCTCACGCCCACCGCGAGTCCTTCCGGGAAGTTGTGCAGCGCAATGGCAATGACGAACAGCCAGATGCGGCTCAGCGCCGTGCTTTCGGCACCTTCGAGGCCCATCTGGAAGTGTTCGTGGGGCACCCGGGCGTGGATCAGGTACAAACACGATGCGCCGAGCAGGATGCCGGCCGACGTCAGCGCGGCGGCCGGCCCGGTACCGTACAACGACCCGCCGACCTCGAGGGACGGCAGCAGCAGGGAAAAGAAGGTCGCAGCGAGCATGATGCCGGCGGCGCCGCTGAGCAGACCGTCCTCGAGACGGCGCGACAACCGGGACACCAGGAAGATGCCGGCGCTCCCGACGGCCGTGCCGAGGCTCGCCACGAGGCTCGCCGCAACACCGAGGGTTATCGTGCCCCATCCGTCGATCATGCCAACAGTCGCCTCATGGCCCTCGCTCGAAAGCGGAAGATCCGGTCGAGCTGCCGGCGAACCAGCGGCAGGGCGATCGCGCCGGCGGGATGGAACGGCAAGCGATACTCCACGCGGTCCGTCATCCGCGTGCCCTGCTCACACTCGACAAACGTATGAAAGTGCGTCCAGCTATCGTAAGGACCGCGCATCTGCTCGTCCACAAAGCCTTCGCCCGGCTGCCACTGAACGATGCGCGTGCGCCAGCGAAAAGGCGCACCGAACAACCTGAGGCGGTAATCGATGATGGTCCCTTCCCCGACATCGATGGGCGTGGGTGTCAGGATCCTGAAAGCGAGCTCCGGGGGTGTAATGGACTCGAGGTTCTCAGCATCGGCAAAGAAGGCGAATACCTCGGCCACTCCCTGCGGCAGCACCGTCTCCGTTTCCAGGAATTGAAGACCGCCTCGCAGGCGGCCGTGCGAGATGACTGGCGCTTCATCGTGCATGAGGACGGTTCGTCGACAGGTCCATGGTCCGGGTGTTGCGCCCACGCGCAGCGAGGCCGCAGTATTTCACGCTATTGACCACCTGATCAATTCGAGGCGCGCACGCGGGCGCCTCTCTTTTGTAGAATAGGCGAACCTGTGTGCACGCTGCCGGTCGAAACCTACAGGGGTTTAGGCCAATACCAACAATAACGGGTTCCGGGGGGGACCAATGCGGCTGACTCGATCCAGTCTTGCCAATCCGGCTGCCGTCGCGATCGTCGCGTCCGTCGTCGTGCTGCTCGGCGTCATCTCGATCTTCCGGATCCCGGCGCAGTTGCTGCCACAGATCGAGAAACCCGTCGTGTCGATCGGCGCCGCCTGGCCGGGCGCATCACCGCGGGAAATCGAATCGGAAATCACGGTGCAGATCGAGGAGGTGCTGCAGGGCACGCCCAACATGACCGAGATGGCCGCCTGGAGCATGCCCAACTTCGCCTGGCTGCAGCTCGAGTTCGCCCTCGAGACCGACATGACCCGAACGCTGATCGAGATCATCAGCCGCCTCAACCAGCTGCGCCCATTGCCCGCCAATGCGCAGCGGCCCAGTGTGAGCCTCGGCGAATGGGGCGACGCCAACGATCAGCTGATCGAGTATTTCGTCGAGCAGCTCGCAGGCGACGAAAGCGACCTGGTCCGCAACAAGCGCTACTTGCGCGAGGTCATCCGCCCACGGGTCGCGAGCCTGTACGGCGTGTCGCAGGTGAGCATGTTCGACACGAGCGGCAACACGAGCGACCAGTTGCAAATCGTCGTCGACCCTTACAAGGCCGCCGAGCTCGGCATCGACATCGCCCGCGCCGCCGACCGTATCGGCCGCTCGGCCAACATCTCGTCGGGTGTCGTCGACGTCGGTCGGCGCAGCTACACGCTGCGCGTCGAGGGCCGGTGGGACGTGGACGAACTCGAGGGACTGATTCTCGAGTGGCGCGGCGGACTGCCGATCAAGCTCGGCGACGTTGCCACGATCGAGTACGGCCCGCCGCAGCGCGAGGGTTTCATTTATCACAACGGCCGCTCCGCGGCGCGCTTCTCGATCTACAAGACCAACGAAGCCAACGTCCTGGACGCGCTCGACGGCGTCAAGCAATACATGGACGAACTCAATGCGACCGAATTCAAGGAGCGTGACCTGTTCGCCGCCTACAGTTTCGATCCCTCGGTCTACATCAAGCGCTCGATCAACCTGCTGACCGGTAACCTCGCGGCCGGCGTGTTGCTGGCTATCGGCGTACTGTGGCTGTTCCTGCGCCAGTGGCGGGCGACACTGATCATTGCACTGGCCATCCCCGTGTCGCTGCTGACGACGTTTGTCGTCCTGTCGCTTGCGGGCCGCTCGCTCAACGTCATCTCACTGGCGGGTCTCGCGTTTGCGACCGGCATGGTGCTCGACGCGGCGATCGTGGTGCTCGAGAACATCGTGCGCCTGCGCGAGCGCGGCGAGTCGGCGGCCGAGGCCAGCGACCGGGGCACGACCCAGGTGTGGGGCGCCCTGCTCGCCTCGACGGCGACGACCGTCGCGATCTTCATTCCCATCATGTTCCTCAAGGACGTCGAGGGGCAGATGTTCGCCGATCTCGCGTTGACGATCGCGATCGGCGTCAGCGTCTCGCTGCTCGTGGCCATCACGATCCTGCCGACGGCCTCGCGCTACTGGATGCATCACCTGCCGCCCGAACACGGCCAGCAGGAGACCTGGGGCCGGCTGGCCGATCGCATCATCGCCCTGACGAGCACGCAGTCGCGGCGGATCGGCTGGATCGTCGGGCTCATGGCAGGCTCGATCCTGTTCACGGTGCTGCTGTGGCCGGAGAGCAATTACCTGCCGCCGGTCAAGCGCGACACGGTCGACAGCTTCCTGTTTTTTCCGCCGGGCACCAACATCGAGACGACCGACCGGGAGATTGCCCGGTTGCTCATCGACCGGCTCGAGCCGCACCTCGAGGGCGACAAGGAACCCGGTATCCGCGACTATTTCCTCTGGTCCTTCCCGGGCGGCGGCGGCGGCTGGCTCGCGATCAACCCGGCCGAGGGCACGGACCTCGACGCGTTCCAGGCAGTGGTCCAGAACGAACTCCTGTCCGGCATCCCCGACACGTTCGCGTTCACGTTGCGCCGCAGCCTGTTCGGCGGCTTCGAGAGTTCCAACAGCGTCGAGATGCGCCTCGCCTCGACCGACATCGAAGGGCTGAAGCCCGTCGTGGCGCGGGCCATGCAGCTCATCCCGCAACGCATGCCCGGAGCCTCGGCGCAGCCGAATCCCGACCCGTTCGCCGAAGCGAACGAACTGCGCTTCACCCCCAACGACATACGGCTCGCCGAGGTCGGCTGGACCCGCACCGACCTGACCCGCGTGATCATGGAGCTCGGCCAGGGCGTATGGCTGGGCGAGTACTTCACGGGCCGGGAGCGGGTCGACATCTACCTGAAGACCGAGCGCTTCGAAACGCCCGAGGCGATGGCGGCACTGCCGGTTGCCACGCCGGCCGGCGGGGTCGTGCCGCTCGGCGAACTCGCATCGATCGTGGTGGCGCCGTCCCCCAGCCAGATTACCCGCATCAACCGCGCCCGCGTGTACAGCGTCATCGTCAACCCGCCCGAGGGCATGTCGCTGGAGGCCTTGATCGAGGAACTCGAAACGAACATCAAGCCCGAGCTGCAGGCACTGATGCCGCCTGGCGGCACCATCGAGTACGCGGGCAGCGTGCAGGACCTCGAGCGTGCAATCAGCACGCTCGGCGCCAATTTCCTGACCGCCATCGGACTGCTCGTGCTGATCATGGCGGGCCTGTTCCGCTCCCTGAAGGACGCGCTGCTGGTCGCCATTTCGATCCCGCTGGCCGCGGTCGGGGGCGTGTTCGCCATCACCATCGTCAACGCGATCAAGTTCCAGCCGCTCGACCTGCTCGGCATGATCGGCTTCATCATCCTGCTCGGGCTCGTCGTCAACAACGCGATCCTGCTGGTCGCGCAGACCCGCGCCGCGGAGGCCGAAGGCCTCAATCGGGCTGACGCCGTGCAGCAGGCGCTGCGCTACCGCCTGCGCCCGATCTTCATGAGTACGCTGACCAGCCTGTTCGGCATGCTGCCGCTGCTGGTGGTTCCGGGCGCCGGCAGCGAGATTTACCGCGGCATGGCGGCGGCGATCGTCGGCGGCATGGCGGTCTCGACGCTGTTTACCCTGCTGTTGCTGCCGAGCCTGTTGCAATTCACCTCGCAGATGCGTGAAGCTCGGGTGCCCTCCGCTGCGGCAGAAGCGACGGCAGAGACGACGAGGTGACGAGCAGCATGACAACGAGACGGACGATTCGCGGCGGGCTCGTGCTGTGCCTGCTCGCAGTGCCGGCACTGGCGCAGGAAGGCGGCTTCTCCATGCCGCCCGCCCTCGTCGAAGTGGCGACCGCGGAACTTCGGCAGATGGCACCGTCCATCGACGTTTCCGGTACCGTCGTCAGCCTCAACGACTCGAGGATTGCCAGCGAGGTAGAGGGTGTGCTGACGTGGCTGGCCGAGGTCGGCGACGCCGTGGACGCCGGCGACGTGATCGCGCGCATCGATCCGCGGCTCCTGCGTATCGAGGTGACGCGCGCCGAAGCCAACGTCGCGCGGCTGGAAGCGGAGCTGCTTTATCGACAGCGGCAGCTCGAACGAACCGAGGAACTGGCGGCCAAGAACAGCGCGTCGAAGACCCTGCTCGACGAAGCGCTCGCGCAGCGCGACCAGGCGCAGCACCTGCTGAGCGACGCGCGGGCGGCCCTCGAACGCGCCCAGGCCAATCTCGAACGTACACGGATCCACGCGCCCTTCGCCGGGCACGTCACGGCGCGGCTCGGCTCGGTGGGTGAGTTCGTGAACATCGGTGAGGACGTCGTGCGGCTCGTGGACACGCACCGCATTGAAATTTCGCTGCCGGCATCGTTTACGCTGGCACGCCACATCAAGCCGGGCATGCGCGTCCCCGCGCGCAGCGGCAACATCCTCCGCGAGCACCCGGTTCGCACCGTCGTACCCGTGGGCGATGCAGTCTCCCGCATGGTCGAAGTGCGCCTCGAAGTCGGCGACGGCGACTGGCTCGTCGGCACGCCCGTGCAGGTCGCCCTGCCCAGCGACGCGTCCCAATCCACCGTTGCGGTTCCTCGCGACGCGCTGGTCGAGCGCGGCGGCCGCTCTTACGTGTACAAGGTCAGCGACGACAACACGGCCGAACAGGTTGCCGTAGAGATCAACGCCATCGTCGGGTTATGGGTCGGCGTGGCCGACGGCATCGACGCGGGCGACCGCGTGATCGTTCGCGGCGCCGAGCGCCTCTCACCAGGACAGGCGGTCGAGGTCATCGACAAGCTCAGCGCGCGCTAGGGCGCGGCTGCGCGGCGGTTATCCCGGGCGAATATTACTGCGCCTGGACCCAGTGGATCTCGCCGAAGAGCGCCGGCGTGCCGCCCTCGCAATGCTGTTCAAAGCGCAGGTCGAAAGCGGTCAGCAAGTCACCGTCGAAGGCGATGTTGTCTACCATGAACCAGCCGGTCAGCCTGTTGCACCCGCGGCCTTCGCCCGACCAGCTCAACCCACCCTTGACCGGGTTGTGGAACGGGTAGCGCTGCAAGTCACCGTAATAGCCGGCCTCGAGCTGTGCCAGGAAATTCATGCCCTGGAATTCGCCCGACCAGCTTTCCGGGCCGGTTACGGAAACCGAAACGCGGCCGGTTTCAGGGCTCAGCGAGATCGTCGCCGTTGCGTCCGTATAGAGATAGTCCGCGCCTTGACCAATGAAGTCTCCCTGCTGGCTCACGAGGTAAACGTAGTTGCCGGTATCCGGGGTACTGCCCTGCAACGGCTCCCATGCGTCTGCAGGAGCCTGTGCGGCAGGACCGGGCGGCGACGTGGTGTCCGCTGCATCCCAGCGAATCTCGCCGCGCAATGCGGGGCTGTTGCCCTCGCAATACTGTTCGAAAGTCAGGCCGACGTCGGTCAGCGTGTCGCCGTCATAGGTGACCGAGTCGATCGTTAACGTACCGTCCAGCGTATTGCAGCCGCGGCCCTCGCCGGACCAACTCAGGCCGCCGACGGCAGCATCGTGAAACGGGTAGCGGGTAAGGTTGGCGTAGCTGCCGGTCTCGATGGCCGTGACAGAGTCCGGCAACTGGAACTCGCCCGTCCAGAATTCATCTCCCTCGATGGACACCGTCAACAGGTTGCCATCCACCGTGACCGTGATGATGCTGTCGGCCTGGGTGTACAGGTAATCGAGACCATCCCCGACGAAGTCCCCGGCGTCGCTGCTCAGCGCGACGTAGCTACCCTGTGCCGGAGGACCCGGAGGCGCTGCGCCAGGCGGCTGGGGATTGTTGTTGGTGCCGGAGAAGTTCGACGTACTGTCGCAGCCAGCAACGGCAAACAGGCACAGGAACGCGGCAACTACTCGAAAATCTTGATGAATCATCTTTACAACCTGTCGGTTTCCTTATCCGGCCCCGCGCGGCCCGGTTTACAGTTTCATGCAGACCGAACGCGCGGGCATATGAACTCTGACGCTAACATCGCAGCACGACGAATAAGCGGACGTACGTCGCAGACTGGCTGAGCCGCGCGAACGCTAGGCCCGGCGCAGGGCGCTTTCCGCCCTCTCCGCGCGCCGTTGCTCCTGCGCCTCGAAAATCGCGTTTTCGCCTTCCCGCAGCAGCGTTTCCGCAGAGTCGTGTTGCGCTTCGTCGAATGCGACAGTGTAAACGTCCGTCTGGATTTCGTGCCGGCGGCTGGCGTCGCGATTGCGCGCGCCGAGCACCTGCTCGAAGCGGCCCTCGGCCTCTTTCGCGCCCGCATCGTCGGTGTCGGCCAGCAGCACGCCGAAAGTATCCAGCGCAATTCGCGCGACGATGTCCGATTCACGGAAAGTGGCCATCAGCAGATGAGAGAGCTCGAGCGCCATCGTGTCGCCCTCGTAGCGCCCGTGATCGTCTTCAAACGCCTGCAGGTCCTGCATGTGGAACAACAGCAGGTTGGCCGGTTCGCGCCGGCGCTTGCACAGGGCGAGCACGTGATCGGCGACAGCGAGGAATCCGTTGCGATTCGAAATTCCCGTGGTTACATCGGTGGTGGATTCGTTTACCGCGATCAGCTCTTCCTCGACCATGCGCCCCAGTTCGCGCAGCAGTGACAGCTGCTCCTTGGTCATGTTCTTCGGCTTGTCGTCGATGATGCACAGTGTGCCGACGCGGCTTCCGTCCGGGCCAGCCAGCGGGTATCCCGCGTAAAAGCGAATGTTCGGGTTTCCGCAGACCAGCGGGTTGTCGGCGAAGCGCTCGTCCGTCAACGCATCGTTGACGACCATGGTCTTGTCGTCGAGGATGGCGTGGCCGCAGAACGAAACATCCCGGGGCGTCTCTGCCGCGTCGAGCCCCTGGCGGGACTTGAACCACTGCCGGTCGGCATCAACGAGGCTAACCAGGGCGATGGGCGTGGAGAACACCTGCCGGGCGAGGCGTGTCACCCGGTCGAAGCGTTCCTCGGGGGGCGTGTCCAGCAGCCGCATGTCGCGCAGAATCTTGAGGCGCTGGCTCTCATCGGCAGGAATCGGCGGTTTGATCATGGCAGTACTCTCGAATCTCCTTCTCGAGCGTACTATCGGGCAAATTGAACATAACTTGTGTGATCTGCGGCACAAATTTGGGGCCTGCGCCGTGTTCAGAGGACCCATCGACCCCGGTCGGGCAACCCCGTGAAGCCCTGCTATTCAGCATAGTAGAGCCCGCAAGCGCGTGTAGAATCTGCAGTTCACGTCATTTCTGGGGTCCTGTCATGGAAACCGTCATCTGGGTAGGCATCTTCGTCTGCCTGCTCCACTCCGCGATGTTCTCGGGCCTGAACCTCGCGTTTTTCAGCCTGAGCCGGCTCCGGCTGGAAGCCGAGGCCGGGGCAGGCAACCAGGCAGCCGTCAAGATCCTGGGCCTCAGACGAAACTCGAACCGGCTCCTGACGACGATCCTCTGGGGCAACGTCGCTATCAACGTGCTGCTGACGCTGCTGTCGAACTCCGTGATGGCCGGGGTCGTCGCGTTTGCCTTCTCGACCGTACTCATCACGTTCGCCGGCGAAATCCTGCCGCAGGCTTACTTTTCGCGTCATGCAATGCGCATGGCATCCATTCTCAGCCCGGTGATGCGTTTCTACCAGCACGTCCTGTATCCCGTTGCCGGGCCGAGCGCATGGATGCTCGACCGGCTCATCGGCCAGGAACAGATCTTGTTCATGCGGGAGCGTCAGCTAAAGGGCGTCATCGAAAAACACATCGAATCCGACGGTGCCGAGATCGATTTCATCGAGGGCCGTGGCGCGCTGAACTTCCTCGACATCGACGATGTACCCATTGCCGAGGAAGGCGAAACGATCGATCCGGTCAGCATCATCGAGCTGCCGGTCAAGGTAGACCTGCCGTTGATTCCCGAGGTGAAGTCGGTCAACGATCCTTTCATCGCCGCCATCAACGCGTCAGGCAGGAAGTGGGTGATCCTCGCCGACGAGGAGAGCTCCCCGTTGCTGCTGCTCGATGCGGATGCCTATCTGCGCGCCGTCATGTCGGATATCTCGGCGGTCGATCCCTACGCGCATTGCCACCGGCCGATCATCGTGACCGACCCGCACAATCCGCTCGGCCACATCATTGGCGAGCTCAAGCGCGGCATGTCGGCCGACAGCGACGCGGCCATCGACAAGGACATCGTGCTGCTGTGGACGGACGAAATGAAAAAAGTCATTACCGGCGCTGACCTGCTGGGCCGCTTGCTGCGGGGTATCTGAACCCGATGGAGCTGCAGTGGGGCGAGATCATCACCCAGCTCGGGGGCGGGCTGGCGTTGTTCCTGTACGGCATGCGCCGCATGAGCGAGTCACTGAAGACCGTGGCCGGCAGCGGCATGAAGGACCTACTCGCCCGCCTGACGGCCAACCGCTTCACGGCCGCCGCCGCGGGGGCCACGATAACGGCCGTCATCCAGTCGTCGTCCGTCACGACGGTGCTCGTGGTCGGTTTCATTTCGGCCGGCCTGCTGAACCTCGGCCAGTCGATCGGCGTAATCCTCGGCGCCAATGTCGGCACGACCATCACCGCCCAGGTCCTGGCTTTCCAGGTCTACAAGTACGGCCTCCTCCTGATCGCCGCCGGGTTCTTCACCGAGGTTTTCGCCCGTCGCGAGCGCGTACGGCACTGGGGTACCGCGGCCATGGGACTCGGGCTCATCTTCTTCGGCATGGAATTGATGAGCATCGCGACCGGCCCGTTGCGCGAGTGGCCGGTGTTTATCGAGATCATGAAGAACATGAGCAACCCGGTGCTGGCCGTACTCGCCGGCGCCGCATTCACCGCGATCGTGCAGAGTTCGTCGGCGACCACCGGCATCGTCATCGTGCTTGCGAGCCAGGGGCTTATTTCCCTGGAGTCCGGCATTGGCCTGATCCTCGGCGCCAACGTCGGTACCTGCGTGACGGCGTTCGTCTCGGCGCTCGGCCGCCCGCGCGAGGCCATGCAGGCCGCGTGGGCACACGTGATTTTCAACGTGGCGGGCGTGCTGATCTGGATCTTCCTGATCGACCAGCTGGCCGACCTCGTGCGCGCCATCTCCCCGGTATCTGCAGGCCTGCAGGGCCTCGAGCGCGCCGCAGTTGATACGCCCCGGCAGATCGCGAACGCGCACACCCTGTTCAACCTTGCCAACCTGGCCATTTTTATCTGGTTTACCGGGCCGCTCGCAGCCCTCGTCGAACGTATCGTGCCACGGCGCCCGGGCCTCGAAGGTATTCGTCCCAAGTACCTTGACGATTACTTCCTTGCCGAGTCGACGATGGCCCTGGACGTCGTGCGTCGAGAACTCGTGCATCTCGGGGAACTGGTCAACGCCGCGTTGAGCGTGTCGCTGAACACCACGCTGCACGGCACGGAGCGCGACGCACAAAAGCTCGCGGCGGCGGACAGCGCCGTCGACTCGCTGTACGGCGAGATCATCCGCTACATCGGCAAGCTGTCGCAGCGCAGCCTCGTGGCGCAGCAGTCGCAACAACTGAACGATTTCGTGGGCATCGCCAATTACCTGGAAAACGTCGGCGACGTCGTCGAGAAGGACATGCTGCCGATCGCCGCCAAGCGCCGTCGGCTGGGTATCGTGGTCAGCCCGGAAGCGGCCACCAAGCTGCGGGCCCTCGAGAAGGTCGTGTGCGCGGCGTTCGAGAAGGCGATCGCGGCGATCGAGACCGGCGCCGCCGCCGACGCGCTGGACGTTCTCGAAAGCAAGGCTGCGGTGGTGGAGCTGGCAGACGAAGCGGCTGCCCTGATTGCGTCACGCCTGGCCGACAACAAGCCGCAGCGGCTCGACACCTTCCAGGTGGAGTCCGACATCATCGAGATTTACCGGCGGGTCAATACGCTGGCACGGCGCATCGCACGCCTGGCCATCGACGCAACGGTGGCCGAGGGGGCCGACAGGGACCATCCGGACGACTGACCCTTGCCGACCGGCGTCGGGGCGGCCTAGGCCGGCCCCGTGCGCAGCGGTCGGTGCGCGTGCGCGAGTTCCTCAATTGGCACGTAGTCGAAATCGAAACCGAAACAGCGCGGCGCGACCACGGCCAGCGCATTCTCCTGGCGATAGTAGTCCGGGCACCCCACACCGAACACGGTGACGCGCTGGCCATAGCGCAGCCTCTCGGCATTGATCGGCGTCGAGGTTTCGTAATCGAGCACGGTGACCAGGTCCGGCACCGAGGCGAGGACCTGGTCCGCGATCCGGGCAACCAGGTACTCGTTTTTCACGTTTATCGTCAGTGGCGGTGCATCGCTGTCGAACGCCTCGATCACGGCCTCGCCGATGTCGTAGCCGCCGACCACGGAACTCGCGTAATCGACGACCTTGCCCGTGTAGAGATGGAACAGGTCCCCGTACAGGGACTTCGCGAATGCCGCGCCGAGCGGCTCGTGAATGCGGCGCGCATTGCCGCGGTACTCGCGCAGGATGCGGCCGATCTCGATCGAGAACGAGATCGTGCCGGGAACGATCGACCGCTTGAGCTGCGCCCCGGTCATCGGGTGCTCGACGGTCGTGATCATGCCGCCCATCGCCTGGGCCATTGCGCGCACGTGCCGTTCGTAGGTGCCTGTCGAATCGGTGGAGAAAGTCGCGATGTTGCCGGCGTAGTCGAGCGCAATGGCCGGCGTGGGTGCGACACCGGCGATCGGGTAGGTCATCATCTGCGCCTCCGGCAGGGCGCGGCCCATGCCGTCGCCATTGATGACGGGGATGCCCCGTCGCGCGGCGGCGATGATCGGCACCATCGAGTTGCCGCCGCCGACCTCGAATGACACCACGGCGTCGACCTCGCGCCCCACGTGCTCCTCGAAGGCCTGCAAGGCCGCCGCGGCGTCGTTCACCGAGGGCAACAGCTCGAGACTGACGGATGGCGCACCGACGCCGCCGATGGCCACGACGTAGGCATCGTCGTCCAGCTCATCGACCGCGAGCAACTCCACGGGCCCGCACTCGTCCAGGACCATTTGCGCCGCCAGGCAGGAAACGTATGGATCGCCGCCGCCCCCCGTGGCGAGAAACACCGACCCGGCGGAGAGATCTGCGAGTGACTCGCGGCCCAGTTTCATTGCGATGCTTCCTCCCTGGCAGGGCGGGACAGGCCGCCGATTTCACCGACGACCTTGACGCGCACCCGGGTCGTGTTGCCCGCCATGTACGACATCGCCGTTTCTTCGACGTCGGCAACCCGAATCGTCGCCGCGTCGGCGCCGGCCGCGACCGCCAGCCGGGTCGCGTCGGCCGTGACTGCGCCGATCGCGTCGTTGCGCGCGACCTTGTCGTACGACACGAGGCGCTCGGTCTCGCCACCGATCTGGGCAATGGCGGCGCCGATCGCGTTGGCGACGCCGGCGTGCTCCGGGCGCAGCATCTCGGAAGCCGTGTCCAGCTTTTCCGTCACGAGTATCGCGCCGCCGCCGACGAGAATGACCGGCAGCGGATCGCTGCTGGGTTTCATCTTCTCGATACCGAGATTCAGCATGCCCGCCATGCGGGCCTTGGCTGCCGCAACGACGCGTCGGTCGAGGTCCGCGACTTTCGACGCATCGCCAATCGCGACGCTGCCATCGGCGACGACGATGTCGGTCGCTGTAAGCGTGTCGCCGCCGAAGACCAGGCCGTCCTCGACGAGGCGGTGACCCAGCGAGCGCGGCCCCACCCTGGCACCGCCCTCCTCGACCAGGCTGCCGCCGCCGAGGCCGATGGCGAGGATATCCGGCATGCGGAAGTTGGTGCGTACGCCGCCGACCTCGATGGCCATGTTCGACTCGCGCGGAAATCCGTCCTGCAGCACGCCAATGTCGGACGTGGTGCCGCCGATGTCCACGACAACGGCATCGTCCAGTCCGGTCAGCTTGCAGGCGCCGCGCAGTGAGTTGGTCGGGCCCGATGCAAACGTCAACGCCGGGAACTGGCGTGCAAACTCGGCGTCCATCAGGGTGCCGTCGTTCTGGCTCACGAAGAAGCGGCACTTCAGACCGCGCCGCCGAATCGCATCGACAAACGAGGTGACGACGCCGTCGGCAAAGCGCAACAGGCTCGCGTTCAGCAGCGCCGCGTTCTCGCGTTCCAGGATCCCGAGCCGCCCGATCTTGTGAGACAGGGTGATGTGCACATCGGGCAGCGCCGCACGAATGCGCCGCCCCAGCTTCAGCTCCGGCTCCGGGTTCATCGGCGAGAACGCCGCTGATATCGAGACCGCCTCGACTTTCTTCGCGACCAGGTCCCGTATGACCTTGTCGATTTCGCCGTCGTCCATCGCGGCCAGCGGCCAGCCGTCATACAGGTGGCCTCCACGCAGCGTGTAGACGTTGTCGCCCAGGCAGCGGGCGATGTCCTCCGGCCACCCGACCTTCGGCGGCAACCCGGCACCGGATGGTGCCGCGATGCGAATGGCCGCCACCTCCGCGAGCTCGCGCCGTTCGACCACGGCGTTGGTGAACTGCGTCGTACCGAGCATGACGGCTTCGATCGAGCCCTCGGCGCCGGCGTGCCCGGCAAGGACGGCCTCGAGCGCGTCCATGATCCCGGTGATCACGTCGGCCGAGGTCAGCGCCTTGGTGGAGGCAACGACCGTGTCGCCGTCGAGAAGCACGGCATCGGTATGCGTGCCGCCGACGTCGATGCCGACCCGCATCATGTCGACTCGCCGGCGCTGCGCACGGCACTCGCCGACGCCTTGTCGAAGCGGCTCAGGATCGCGTAGCTGAGGGCCGAGACCAGCATCGCGTCGAGCGCGGCGATGCCGGTCAGCGCGATAACCGCTTCGGCGCCCAGCAGCGCCACGATACTGCCCGCAGCCCAGGAGATCAGCGCCATCGGCGACACCTTGCGTTCGGCCGTCCGCAGGTCCTCGAAGTACGCCGCGCGCCGCGCGAAGAAATGGTCGACGGCGATGACGCCCGCCACCGGGACAAACACGATGGCGAGGTAGAACAGGAACGTCAGGAAGAAATCCAGGATATTCGCGAACGCCGCGACGGTGCCGAGCGCACCCAGCACGACGATCAGCAGCCTGTTCTCGGTCTGCGGAAAGGTGGCCTCGACGCTCAGGGAGGTGCTGTACAGGTTGAGCGAGTTGAGCACCCAGCTGCCCGCGATGACGATAACGAAAGCGCCCCAGCCGATGCCCATTACGATGAGCACATCGAGGAAATCGTCATTGCCGAGAACATCCGAGGCCAGACCGCCCGCGGTCATGACGATAGCCTGGACGAGACCATAGGACAGCAGGGCCGTGTACACCGCACCGCGCCAGTGCCGGATAAACCGCGTGATGTCCGGCATGATGACGGCGCCGATGATCACGCCGCCGACCACCGACGAGATCGCGTGGCCGAAGGATATCTGCGACAGCTGCTGCGCGGCCAGCGTTTCGCCGAACGGCCGGACGCCCAATGCCGTGGCGACCAGCACGATGGTAACCACCATCATCACGGGCACCAGCAGCATTGAGAGAACGTTGATCGCCCTGAATCCGTAGATCGTGGTCGCGGTCATCACGATGCCGGCGAAGGATTCGACCAGCCATGCAGGGGCCGTGAGATCGAGCGTGTCCTGCAGCAGGCGCAGGATGGCACCGCTGAACAGGTCGATATTCACGCCGAACCAGCCGAGCAGCGAGATCGCGAACGCGATGTTCACGAGGGCCGCGCCCCGCGTGCCGAAGGCGACGCGCGCCAGCATGTAGGAACTCAGGTGCGTCCGCGTTCCGATCGCGCCGCAGATCGACGCGATCAGGGTGAGCATGCCGCAACCGACCAGGATCGAGTAAAGGGCGCGGCTGTTGTCGGTGGCCAGAAAAATCTCGGCGCCGGTGACGAACGTCGGCAATGAAAACGCCACCATGGCGCTGACCAGCCCAACCCGGACCCAGCCCACCCGGTGCTCCGCCGGGACCGGCTCGGTCGCGAACTCCCCGGATTCGACGTTCATGCCTTCTCCTGTTCGAGACTGCGGCGCAGGCGCTCGAGCCGGCCGCCATACTTTTTCCAGCGGCCGATGGAGCCGGAGTAGAGCGGCTGCCGGACCTGGACGGAACTCGCCGTCGCCACGGGCGCCGTGTTCTCGTGAAAGCGCAGGCAGGCCTCGCTCCAGGAGAGACCGCAGAAGTCTAGCAGTTTGCGCGTCTGCACTTCCTGATCGTGCACGATATCCTCGTAGTGCAGCTCGAGGTAGCGCGTCGGCGGCAGGCATCGTCGCCACACCGCGAGGAGCCTGTCGAAATGCCGGTAATACGCCGCCGTATCGTCGATATCGAGCGAGTAGTTGTAGAACGAAAAGCCGGTTGCAAACAGCTGCCGGAAGTTCGACAGGCAACTGTCCATCGGATCGCGGCGCAGCGCGACGAATCGCGCGTTCGGGAGCGCGCGGTGAATGAGCCAGGCGTAGAAAAAGTTGAGCGGCATCTTGTCCGTGAAGCGGTCCGCACCACGAGCCAGGCGCCGGGTCTCCTCGACGTAGGCACGCCCGATACCGGCAAGGTCCGCATCGACGGCGTTACCAAGCGTTTCCGCATCGAGCACGAGATTCGTTTCGGACCCCGCCCTGGCCTTGACCAGGCCGGCAAAGGTATTCAGTTCGCCGGCGGACACGACGTCCGGGTGACTCGACAGGATCCGGTCGACCAGGGTCGTGCCCGTGCGCGGCAGGCCCACGATGAATATCGGCGCCGCATCGGAACAGGCTTCGGCGGCGGCAGGCGGCGCATCGACCGTCGCGGCAGCGGCGGTGAAGAGTTCGGCGTCGGTCTCCGGCCGGTAGCCGATCGCGGCCCGCTTGCCGCGCTTGGCCCGCACCAGCCAGTCGAAACTCTGTTCGTAGCGTTCGAGATCTTCGAGCGTCTTCGCGATCGCGTGCCCGAGGTGCAGCGCCTTGTCCGGGTCCGCCTGCTGTTTCTCGTAGAGGTCCTCGAGCTTGGCCAGGTAGTTGTGGTCCGGGGTCTGCCGCGACAGGCTCACGAGCGCCGAGTAAGCACGGTACGAGTCCGGCTGCCGCTGGATCGCCGCCATGTAAGCGGACTCGGCCTCTTCGAACCTGCCCGCGAATTGCAGCGCTGCGCCCAGGTTGTAGTGGAAGTTGGCCGGCGCGGGATCGAGCTGCACGGCTCGTTCATAGAACGAAATGGCCTTTTCGTGAAAGCCGGTGCGCGAATAGACGACGCCGATCGTGTCGGCCGTCAGGGCTTCCCCGATGGCCCCGGCGGCCACCTCGTCAGCCAGCCGCAGGGCGTCGGTCTGCCGCCCCACGGTGACCAGGTACTCGGCCTCGCCCGCAAGGTACAGCGAATCACCCGGCGCAAGCGACCGGGCTTTCGCGAACAGTTCGCCGGACCTCGCGTAGTTGTGGTGCGCCAGCGCTATCCGGGCGAGCAGATAGTAGGGAAGCGGGTCATTCACGTCGGCCCGAATACGCTCGATGGCATCGGCGTGCACGGCCTCGTAACGCCGGGCCGCCAGGTCGGCCAGGCCCTTTCGCAATCCCCTGTCCATTGCCGCCATTGTCGTTGTTCGCGGTGGGGGCCACAACACGCGACAGGTTTCCGCGGTAACCAACCGGGCGGCGAGTCGCCGACCACCTGATAATGTGGTAAACGTAAGACCATCACATAACAAGTACAGGCATCACACGGGGAGCGACATGAGCATCAAGAGCCGGCGCAACGAGCACCATCGCAATCACGAGCCTTCAACCCGGAACACCAGGCGATCTGCCGTATCGCTTGGCGTCGCGCTGGCTTGCGCCGGCGCGGCGGCGCCGGCGGCGGCCGAGATCGAGGAAATCGTCGTCACGGCGACGCGACGTGCCGAAGCCGTGCAGGACATTCCGGTCAACATCTCCGCCGTCGGCGGCGGCCAGATCGAACAGCAGGGATTCGATGACCTGTCGGAGCTGGCGTCCTACGTGCCGGGCATCAACGTCGTGGACCAGGGCGGCCGCGACGGCAACCGCATCGTGGTACGCGGGCTAAACGCGGAACCCATTGTCAATTCCTTCGGCCAGGAGAACGGCGGCGGCACCGTCGCGACGTATATCGGCGAGATCCCGCTCTACGTCGACCTGAGGCTCAACGACCTCGAGCGCGTGGAGGTGCTGCTGGGGCCGCAGGGCACGCTGTACGGCGCCGGCACCATGGGCGGTGCCATTCGCTATATCCCGAAGAAGCCGGATTTCGATACGCTGTCCTTCGAAGCGCGTGCCGACGCGTACACCTACTCGGAAGGCGACGGCGTCAGCTCGGATATCGGCTTCACGGTCAACGTGCCGGTCTCCGAAAAGTTCGCGATTCGGGCGTCCGTCGATCGCTACGACGACAAGGGCTTCATCGACTACCCGTTCGTCGTGCAGCAACCGGGCGTGTCGGAGCCCGATCCCGATTTCAGCGATCCCGCAGAACGCGCGGCGAATTTCAGCCCGGTCGAGGACGCCAATACCGAGGAAGCGCTGTCCGGACGGTTCGCGGCGCGCTGGACCCCGACCGACGCGATTGACGCGACGCTCACCTATTACTTCCAACAGACCGAGCACGGCGGCCGCAACGTCTCGGGCCTGCGTGGCACCGTGCCAGCCGGCAAGTACGAATCGCCGTACCGTGTGGTCGAGCCGAACGACCGCGACAGCGATCTGCTGGCACTGGAGATCATCGCCGACCTCGGTTTCGCGGAACTCACGTCGGCAACCGGCATCGGTGGCGTGGAGGAAAACGGCCAGCGCGACCAGACCGACCTGCTGATCACGCTCGATTACAGCTACGAGTTGTTCCCGACGTTCACGGCATACACGTTCGAAGACGAGGAAACGGAGACCTTCAACCAGGAACTCCGCCTCGTGTCGACGAGTGACGGGCCGTTCAACTGGATCGTCGGCGTCTTCTACAACAGGAACGAGTACGACGCGCTGTCGCTGGAATACACGCCGGGTTACGGCGCCTTCGTCGGCGACGATTTCCGGCAGGACCTCAACGACCTCGAATACTTCGAGGCCGACCGGACCAAGCTGACCGAGAAGGCGATCTTCGGCGAGGTCGGCTATGACTTCACGGAGCAGTGGAGCGTAACGCTCGGGGTGCGGCTCTACGACTACGAGTTCGACGAAGCCAACCAGACGGAATTCCCGTACTTCACGACGCCCGAGGAGTTCCAGCCCTATCCGCTGAGCGACATCGGCAACCAGCTGCCGCTGACCCGCAACCAGGCATTCGACGGCGACCTCTTCAAGCTCAATACCGCGTACACGTTCGACAACGGCAATCTCGTGTACTTCACGTTCAGCCAGGGCTACCGGGTCGGCGCTTCCAACGGCGGCGAGCCCTGCCCGGACGAGTTCGAGCCCGGCAACCAGTCCCTGTGCCTGTATGCGCCGGGGCAGGAGTACGGGCCCAACCCGGAGGATATCGCGCAGATCAACGAGCGCGAGTACTTCCCGGATACCGTGGACAACTTCGAGATCGGTGCGAAAACCACGTGGCTCGATGGCGACCTGATCCTGAACGGCTCGGTGTTCTTCATCAACTGGGACGATCCGCAGGTGGCAACCGCGTCCATCAATGCCAGCACGGCGATTACGGTCAACGCGGGCGCGGCCGAGACCAAGGGCTTCGATCTTGCCGCGAACTGGCGGGTGAACGACCGGTTCAGCCTGCGCGGCAACTTCAGCTACACGAAGGCCGAGCTGACCGAGGGCGTGCCATCGCTGATCCGGACGATTTCACCACCCGGGTTCGATACCGCTTTCGAGGACGGCCAGGCCGGCGACCGCCTGCCGGGCTCTCCCGAAACGCAGTTCTCGCTGTTCGGCAGCTATTCGGTCGAGTTGACCGGCGGCAACATGATCGTCGTGGACGGCGGCTACGCCTGGCAGGACGACGTGCTGTCGCTGGCCGGCGCCCGCGGCAACAGCCTGACGCTGGAGAGCTACGGTCGCGCCAGCCTGAACGTGGCGTACGTCACGGAAAGCTGGTCGGTTACGGGGTACGTCGACAACCTGTTCGACGATTACACCGAGTCGAGCGTGTTCAACACACCGCTCTACAACCAGACCGTGGCCGGCGCCAACGTGCGTTACTACCGCACGAACGTACTGGCACCGCGCTCGATCGGCGTGCGGCTCAAGTACTCGTTCCAGTAGTCCGCAACCGGCCACGCCGGA
>JBFEJR010000028.1:0-30511 GCA_041553075.1 Woeseiaceae bacterium
CTACGTTGCCAACCTCGATGCGGCGGGCAAGGCGACGGTCGGGCTCGAGTCCGTGGGCGCGGACCACCCCTTCTGCAACATCAACCTGACCGACAACATCGTGCAATTCGAGTCGGAACGGTATTCACTGAATCCGCTGGTCATCCAGGGGCCGGGCGCAGGTCCCGAGGTGACCGCCGGCGGCGTATTCTCGGATCTGCTGCGTCTCGCCAACTACCTGAGCAAGGGGCTCGGCTATGTCTGACCGCGTCACGGCATTCGCGCCGGCATCGATCGGCAACGTCGCGGTGGGCTTCGACATGCTCGGCCTCGCGCTCGAGGGCGTCGGCGACCGGGTGGAGGCGCGCCGGACTTCCGGCAACGGCGTTTCGATTGCCGAGGTGCGGGGCCTCGACGGCGAGCTTCACCCCTACCTGTCGACCGACCCGAAGTCGAACACGGCGTCGATTGCCGCGGCGGCCCTGTGGGAGGCCCGGGGCCCCGGCGGGGGCATCGAACTCAAGGTGTTCAAGGGCGTGCCGCTGCAGTCGGGCATGGGCAGCTCGGCCGCCTCGGCCGTGGCCGCGGTCGTGGCCGTGAACGCGTTGCTCGACGAACCGCTCGAGCCTCACCTGCTGCTGCCCTATGCACTGATCGGTGAGCAATACGCGAGCGGGGGACTGCACGCGGACAATGTCGCGCCGAGCCTGCTCGGCGGGCTCATCCTGTGTCCGCAGGTCCTGCTGCCCGAGGTCCTGCGCATGCCGGTGCCGAGCGGCGTCAGCGCGGTGCTGCTGCACCCTGATTTGCAGGTCAACACGGCGCAGGCCCGCCGCGGTCTTGCCCGGGGGTACTCGATGCAGGACTGGCTGACCCAGCAGGGCCTGCTGGGCGGCTTCATCCTCGCCTGCGCACAGGACGATATCGAACTGGTCGGCCGGACGCTCAGAGACGTCGTGGTCGAGCCGCAGCGCAAGGACGCGGTGCCGTGTTTCGATGCAGTCAAGCAGGCGGCGGAGAGGGCGGGCGTACTCGGCTGCAGCCTGTCGGGCAGCGGTCCGAGCATTTTCGCGCTGTGCCGGGAGAGCGCAGCCCGCAACGTCGCGAGTTCCATGGAACAGGCCTGCCGCACGCAGGGCATCAGCTGCCAGTCGTGGATCAGCTCGCTGGCCGCGCCCGGGGCCCGCGTCGAGGACGCATGAGGTACTTCAGTACACGCGGCGCCGGCCCGGTCTCGCTCGACGACGCGCTGCGGCAGGGAATCGCGGCCGACGGCGGGCTGTTCCTGCCGGAGCGCCTGCCGGCGTTCACGGTCGACGATTTCGCAGGGGCAGACGGCATTCGCGAGGTCGCCGGGATCCTGCTGGCCCCGTTTTTTTCCGGCTCGGTCCTCGAAGCGGACCTCGAGGCGATCCTCGCCGAGACCTTCGACTTTCCGATTCCCGCGACGCCCCTGCCGGTCGAGGGACGGGACGTCTCGTTGCTCGAGCTCTATCATGGTCCGACGGTCGCGTTCAAGGACGTGGGCGCCGGCTTCCTGGCCGCCTGCCTGTCGCGCCTCGAGGGCGATGTCGGGAATCCGCTCACGATCCTCGTGGCCACGTCCGGCGACACGGGCGGGGCGGTCGCGGCAGCCTTCGACGGCCGGCCCGGCATGCGCGTCGCCGTCCTGTTTCCCGAGGGCAGGGTTTCCGAACGCCAGGCGCATCAGCTCTGCTGCTGGAGCGACAACGTGCTGTCGTTGCAGGTCACCGGTTCCTTCGACGATTGCCAGGCGCTCGTCAAGGGCGCGATGGCCGACCCGGAGCTGGCTGCGCGGCATCGCTTCAGCTCGGCCAACAGCATCAACATCGGGCGGCTGCTGCCGCAGAGCATCTACTACGCAGACGCCAGCCTGCGGCATGTGCGCCGCACCGGCAGCAAGCCGGGTTTCATCATTCCGACCGGTAATCTCGGCAACGCGTTCGCCTGCATCATGGCGCGCGAGATGGGCCTGCCGATCGGCCCCGTGATCCTCGCCACCAACGCCAACCGCACGATCGCCGATTACTTCGAGACGCTCAGGTGGCTGCCGCGCGCCAGCTTGCAGACCCTTGCCTCGGCGATGGATGTCGGCGACCCGAGCAACATGGAGCGGCTGCGCCATCTCGTCGGCGATGCCGAGGTCCTGCGCGAGCGGCTCGGCGTGCTGTCGGTGGACGACGAACAGATCCGCGAGTCGCTGCGCCAGGACTTCCTGGACTTCGGCTTCGCCACGTGTCCGCATACCGCGACCGCGACGTGGGCCTGGCGGCATCTCGATGCCGGGGTTGCGGACGCCCACGACTGGATTCTCGTGGCGACGGCCCATCCGGCCAAGTTCGAAACCATCGTGGAGCCGTTGATCGGGCAGAGCGTGCCGGTACCGCCCGAGCTCGCCGAGCTGCTGGCGCGGCCGGCGCACGCGACGAGAATCGAGCCAAGCCTGGCCGCGCTTGCTAAAGTACTCGCATGACGGAGCTGACCGACGCGCCCTGGTTCGTGCCCCTGCTGGCCATCGCCGGTCTCCTGCTCGTCGTGCTGCTGGGGCTGCGCATCGCCCGCCGCCGCACGCCGCTGCAAAAGGCGATAGCCGATATCGCCTTCGAGCGGATCGAGGGGCTCGTGATTCCGAGTGCCGACGAGGGGGAGATCCAGGTCGACCAGCTCCTGCTGACGTCGCAGGGCTTACTGATCCTCGAGATCAAGGACGTCGCCGGGACGGTGTTCGGCAGCGACAAGATGTCGGACTGGACCGTGATCGCGGACGACCGCCGGTATACCTTCCCGAATCCGCAGCCCGCGCTGTATGACCGCATCGCGGCCGTGCGCCAGATCGTGCGCCAGGTGCCGGTGGAGGGGCGTGTCCTGTTCCTCGATGACGCCGAATTTACCAAGGGCGTGCCGAGTCTCGCGTGCAGCCTCGAGCAGCTGGTCGAGGAGTTCGGCGAGCCCGACAAGAACGCGGCGAAATTCAAGATCGAGGCGTTCAAGCCTCACTGGGAGCTTATTCGCAAGTCGGCAGGTTGAAGAACCGCCGCGCGTTGTCCGTCGTGATGCGCGCGACGTGCTCCTCGCTCTGCCCGCGGGCCTCCGCCACCACCCTGAGCACTTCCGCGAGATACATCGGTTCGTTACGGCGCGTTTTCGGCTTCGGCCGGACGCTCCGCGGCAACAGGTAGGGCGCGTCGGTCTCGATCAGCAGCCGGTCGTCGGGAATGATGTCGACGATGTCGTGCAGGTGCTGGCCGCGCCGCTCGTCGCAGATCCACCCGGTGATGCCGATGTAGAGCCCCAGGGCCAGGTACTCACGCAGCGACTCGCCCTCGCCGGTGAAACAGTGCGCCACGGCACGCGAGATCCCTTCGAGCGCCGGTTCCAGTGTCTCGATAAAGTCGTCATGGGCATCGCGCTGGTGCAGGAACACCGGCAAACCCGTGTCACGGGCAATGTCGAGCTGCCGGCGGAAGGCATCGAGCTGCGCGTCGCGCGGGGAGAAATTGCGGAAGTAGTCGAGACCGCATTCGCCGACCGCGACGACTTCGGGCCGGGCCACGAGCGCCCGGATCGCGGCGTCGCTCGCATCCTTGTATCCGGCGGCATGGTGCGGATGCACGCCCGCCGTCGCATAGAGTACGCCCGGGTTCGCGGCGGCCAGTTCGGCGGCGCGCAGGTTGCTGTCGTCGCTGCTGCCGGTCACGATCATCGTGACGACGCCCGCGTCAGCCGCCCGCCGCATCATGGCGTCGCGATCGTCGTCGAAGCTGTCGTGGGCCAGGTTGGCGCCGATATCGATCAGGGGGTAAGGCATGTCAGTACTGCTCCCAGCGGAAAATAGCCGAGCCGATGGCGAGGAAGAGCGCGCTCTGGACGACCAGCGCCCCCAGGGCGGGCGCCACGTCGACAAACGTGGCTCCGTCCAGCGAGACGGCGCGAGCTGCGTCCAGTACGTGCGTCAGCGGAAATACCTTGCTGATGGCCTGTAGCGTCGGTCCCGCTCCTTCGAGCGAAAACCACACGCCGGACAGCATCATCATGGGCCAGTTGATCAGGTTCAGCAGGCCGCCCGCCAGCTCCTCGCTCGTCACGCGGGCCGATACGATCAGCCCGAGCGAGACCATGGAGACCGCGCCCACGAGCCCCACTGCGAACAGCGTCACGTAGCTGCCCTCCATGCGCGTGTCGAGCAGCAGGTGAGTGCCCGTGTAGACGAAACTCGTAATCAGCATGATCAGGACCATGCGCGACGCGACCTGCGCGGTGATGAACTCGAAGGCCGTCAGCGGCGTTGCGAGGAGCCGCTTCAGAAAGCCGTTCTTGCGATAGCGCACGATGACGTAGCCGACGCCGAACAGGCAGCTGAACATCATGTTCATGCCGAGAATGCCCGGCAACACCCAGTCGGAGTAACGGATCGGGTCGCCGCTTATCTGCTCCTTGACGACGGTATCACCGGTCCCGCCGAGCGCCTGCAGCAGCGCGATTTCCGCGAAATAGCCCTTGGCGGCTTCCGGGTTGACCCAGTAGCGGGTCGGCGGCCCCGGGTCCACGAGCAGGTCGAGCTGGTGCCGCTCGACCTTGAGCATCGCGTCCGCGAGGTCGTCGTATGGAACGAACTCGATATAGCGGGTGGCGAAAAACGGGTGCGCGGCCGGATCGACCTGCGCCGCCTCCTGCAATACACCGACCGTGAACTCGTCGCGCTGCCCGTCGAATGCGAACGACAGCCCGAAGACCAGCGCCACCGGGAGAACCAGGTTCCACGACAGCGACGCGCGATCGCGCAGGAACTCGCGATTGCGGCTGACGAAGATGGCGTAGATACGGCGTAGCATCGTGAGTTCAGGCTCGCAGCGAGTGGCCGGTCAGGTCGAGAAACAGGTCTTCGAGGTTGGGCCGCCGGATCTCGCCATGCGGCAGGTTGATCATCTCGTCGCCGTAGCGGGCGAACAACAGCGCTTCCGGGGATCCCTGCCGGACGATCTTGCCCTGGTCCATGATCGCGATCTCGTCGCAGAGGATCTGCGCTTCGTCCATGTAATGCGTCGTCAGCACCACGGTCGCGCCCTCTGCCCGGATATTCTGCACCAGGGTCCAGAAGTTGCGGCGCGCCTGCGGATCGAGCCCGGTCGTGGGTTCGTCGAGAAACACGAGCCGCGGCCGGTTAACGAGCGCGACCGCGAGCAGCAGGCGCTGGCGCTGGCCACCGGACAGTTTGCGGTTGTCGCGGTCCAGCAGGTCGCCGAGTGAGCATTGTTCGATGACGTGCTCGAGATCGGCGCGGCGTTCGTACAGCGCGTGGAACATCTCGAGGGTCTCGCGCACGGTAATATGGTCCTGCAGCGCCGTATTCTGGAACTGGATGCCGCTTTCCTCGCGAAAGCGCGCGCCCGCGATCTCGCCGTAGTAGTAGACCTCGCCGGAGGTCGGCCTGCTGACGCCCTCGATCATCTCCACGGTCGTGGTCTTGCCGGCACCGTTCGGCCCCAGCAGACCGAAGCAGGTTCCCTCGCGGACGCTGAAACTGACGCCATCCACGGCGAGGACGCCCGGATAGCGTTTCACGAGCCCGCGGGCTTCCAGCGCCACCTGTGGATCGTCGACCATCCGCGCAGGGTACCGGACCGGCCGGTTTGCAGCTACCTTGCAACCAAAGCCGCTCCGGCGGTATCTATATACCAGGAGAACAGTGAAGGGGAGCGTCAGTGATGCCCAGACACGTAGCAAAAACCGCATTTACGATCGGCCTGCTGGTGATGTTGCTGGCGGTACCGGCTTTCGGTGCGTCGGTGAACAAGAGCATCAAGATCGAGGCCGGCGAGGAGTCGGGCGGCGCGACCTCGGTCAACGGCAGTATCAGTGTCGGCGACAAGGCCGTCGTGACCGGCGGGCTCAAGACCGTCAACGGCTCGATCCGGGTCGATCGCGGCGCCGAGATCGAGAACGCCAAGACCGTCAACGGCCGCCTGCGCATGGCCGAAGGTGTGCGCGCCGGCAACCTGAGCACGGTGAACGGATCGGTCATGATCGGCGAGGCCGCCGAGATCGACGGGGACATCGCGACGGTCAACGGCAGCGTCACGGTCGAGAAGGGTGCCTCGGTAGCGGGTGACGTCGGCAACGTGAACGGGCGGATCTCGCTGACCGGCACCGAGGTTGGCGGCAACGTCACGACCGTAACCGGTGACATCCAGCTGGAGCAGGCCGTCCTCAAGGGCGATCTCGTGATCGAGAAACCGAGCTTCTGGAATCGCGGCCACAGCCGCAAACCGCGGGTCGTGATCGGTCCGGGGTCGCGCATCGAGGGCGTCGTCATGATCGAGCACGAGATCGACCTGCACATCAGCGAATCCGCCGAGGTCAACCGGGTGGAAGGCGTGATGACCCTCGACGATGCACACCGCTTTAGCGGCGATACCCCCTGATAATCCGTAGAATGGGGGGCGTGCAGGAAGCAGCCACCCAACTCGCGTTGTTCACCGAGGCGCAGGAGCCCGACCCGGTGTCGGGGTTCTCCGTGCGCGAAAGCAAGCGCGCACGGCGCCTGTCCATCAAGGTCTATCCGCGCGGCCGCGTCGAGGTCGTCGTGCCGCGCCGCACGAGCGCGGCCGCCGTGCAGGCGTTCGTCGAGTCGCACCGTGACTGGATCCGTGACACCCGGGCCGCGTTCGCGGCCGACCATCCGCCCGAGCCTTTCGCACTGCCCGCGAGCGTGCGCCTGCCCGCGATCGAGCGCGCGTTCTGCGTGCGCTACGAGCGTGACACGGGCGGTGGCAAGGTCCGGTTCCGGGTCGTCGGCAACACCGTCGTGTTGTCGGGCGCCACGCATGACGAGGACCAGTGCGTGGCTGCCCTCAAGCGCTGGCTGACGTCGCTGGCGAAAAAGGAGTACCTGCCCCGCTTGCGGGCTCTGTCGGCCCTGACCGGGAACCCGTTTCGCAAGATGCATGTACGCGGGCAGAAAACCTGCTGGGGAAGCCATTCGAGCACCGGCACGATCAGCCTGAATTACTGCCTGCTGTTTCTCGAGCCCCGGAAACTGCGCTACGTCATGATTCACGAGCTCTGCCATGCGCGGCACATGAACCACTCGCCGTCGTTCTGGCGGCTCGTCGCCACGTTCGAACCCGACTACCGCCGCCAGGACCAGGCCTTGAACAGCGCCTGGAAGGATATTCCGACGTGGCTCGGGATATACTAGCGCGGTCGTGAACGAGGAACAGACTTCGCGGTCATAATCAGCGTGAGCCACCCAAGCCGTCATTTCTGCCTGGCCCTGCTGCTCGGTCTCGTGATCGGGCATGCCAGCGTCGCCATGCACACAGCGTCCCACGTCACGGGTGATCCGCTCCATTGCGAGTTGTGCAGCACCTACGGTAATGCCTCCCAGGTTCCGCCGCCGGAGGCCGTGACGGACGTGCCGGTCGTCGGCGAGGGCCGTGCGGTACCGCCTGCAGACGATCTGCCGCTCCAGCGAATTGTCCTGTCGCCACGACAGCGCGCTCCACCTGCATCGATCTGAGGCAAAGAAACCCGTTTACTCGATTGTTTTGCAGGAGGACGATGCCATGCGTGTCGTGATTGTTTCGAGCGTCTTGTTCGCGCTCGCCTTGGTGGTTCCCGGTGCGGCAAGTGCCGGGGAATCGGAAACTGAAATCGAATTGCTGCGTGCCGCCATCGACGAGTTGCGTTCGGACTACGATGCCCGGATCGCCGAACTCGAGCGGCGGCTTGCCGTGGCCGAGCAAAACGCGACCCAGTCGGCCTACGCGACGCAGCGCGCGCCTTCCGCGCCGGCCGCCGCGCCGGCGAGTGGCGGCGGCGCGTTCAACCCCGACATCGGCGTCGTGTTCCAGGGGGCGCTGCGCGGCGTCGAGGGCGAGCCGGGCGAGGACGAGGGCTTCGCGGTCGGTGAGACCGAAGTCATCGTGAGTGCCAACGTGGACGACAAGTTCACGGCCTACCTGACGGCTGCCCTGGCCTACGAGGACGGCGAGTCCGAGCTCGAGGTCGAGGAAGCCTGGGTCGAGGCAACGGCCCTGCCAGCCGGCATCAGTGCCCGCTTCGGACGGATGTTCTCGGGGCTCGGTTACCTGAATGCCAGGCACATGCACACCTGGGACTTCGTCGACCAGGCGCTGCCGTACCAGGTGTTTCTCGACGGGCGCTACGTCGACAACGGGGTGCAGCTGCGCTGGCTGGCGCCGACCGACCTGTACCTGGAACTGGGCGGCGAACTGATGCAGGGCGAGGGCGATCCTTCCGGCCTCGGCGCGTACACCGTGTTCAGCAACATCGGCGGCGACGTCGGCACGAGCCACAGCTGGCTCGCCGGGCTGTCCCGGCTGGAGCAGGATGCGGGGCAGGAGCTGACCGTTGCCCACCTCGTCTGGAAATGGGCGCCCGATGGCAACTGGCGCCAGCGCAATTTCATTTTCCAGGCCGAGTACCTCGAGAACCGCGACCTCGTGACCGACTCCGGCTGGTACGCCCAGGCGGTCTACCAGCCGCTGCCGCGCTGGCGGGTCGGTGCGCGCATGGACACCGTGGCGCTCGCCGAGGATGATCCGCGGCGTTACAGCGTCATGCTCGACTGGTCGAACAGCGAATTCAGCCGTCTGCGTTTCCAGGTGTCGCGCAACGAAAGCGACTTCGGTGACGCCAACGAATGGGCGCTGCAGTACATTCACAGCATCGGTGCGCACGGTGCCCACACGTTCTAGGACACGATCATGAGACGACTTCTCCTGGCGCTGCTGTTGCTGCCGGCCCTTGCGGGAGCCGAGGTTCGCGTGTTCGCCTGTGAGCCGGAGTGGGCCGCGCTGGCCCGGGAAATCGGCGGCCCCCTGGTGCAGACCAGCACCGCGACCACGGCCCTGCAGGATCCTCACTACATCCAGGCGCGGCCGAGCCTGATCGCGCAGGTACGCCGCGCGGACCTCGTGATATGCAGCGGGGCGCAGCTCGAAATCGGCTGGTTGCCGGCGCTGCTGCAAAAGGCCAACAATCGCGATGTCATGCCGGGCCGGCCGGGCTACCTCGAGGCCAGCCGCCACGTACTGCGGCTGGACGCCACGGCCGATGTCGACCGTGCGCAGGGCGACATCCACCCGCAGGGCAATCCGCATATCCAGACCGATCCCCACAACATCCTCGCGGTCGGGCGCGTGCTTGCCAACAGGCTGGCGGATCTAGATCCCGATAATTCAGTCAGTTATGAATCAAACTTCGAGTCGTTTAGTGCATCATGGCAGGCCGCCGCCAGGCGCTGGGAAGAGCGCGCGGCGCGGCTGCGCGGCAAGCGCATCATCACCCACCACAAGTCATGGGTGTACCTGGAGCACTGGCTGGGCCTCGAGGAAGTGGCGAACCTCGAAGCGGTCCCGGGCCTGCCGCCCACCGCGACGCACCTCAGCCGCCTGACCCGGGAGTTTGCGGACGGCGGGGCCGACGTCATCATCCGTTCGCCTTATCAGGACGCCAGGGCATCCGACTGGCTGTCGGCCAGGATCGGCGTGCCCGCGATCGTGCTTCCCCTGTCCGTGGGCGGCACCGATGCGGCCACGGACCTGTACGCCTTGTTCGACGACATCGTAGCGCGGCTGCTCGAAGCGATTCCCGATGCTTGATGCCATCGACTGGACCATCATCGGTCCCGCGTTCGCGGCTGGCCTGATCGTGCTCAGCACGCACGTACCGCTGGGTCAGGAAGTCCTGAAACGCGGCATCATCTTCATCGATCTCGCGATCGCGCAGGTTGCCGGCCTCGGCGTCATCGCGGCCTATGCGATGGATTGGGACCCGCAGGGCATCGAGGTCCAGGTGGCTGCCACGGGATCGGCCGTGCTGGCGGCGCTCGGCCTGTACTGGACCGAGCGGCGCTGGGCGAAAATCCAGGAGCCCTTGATCGGTTCGCTCTTCATCCTGGCGGCCACCGGCGGCATCCTGTTCCTGGCGGGGAATCCTCACGGCAGCGAGCACCTCAAGGACCTGCTTGTCGGGCAGATTCTCTGGACCACCTGGGACACGCTGTGGCCGGTTGCCATCCTCTACGCCGTCGTGCTGGCGGTCTGGTTCTGGCTGCATCCGCGGTCCGGGGGGCTGCTGTTCTACCTGGCTTTCGCCGTCGTGGTCACGGCCTCGGTCCAGATCGTGGGCATCTACCTGGTCTTCGCGAGCCTGATCATCCCGGCGCTGACGACCGTGGGGCTGAAACGCGGCAACCGCCTCGTCGCCGGGTACCTGGTCGGCGCCGTCGCTTACTTTATCGGCATCCTGGTGTCGTTCTGGATGGACCTGCCGACCGGCGCGGTGATCGTCTGGAGCATGGCGCTCGTGGCGCTCGTGGCCGGCCTCGTCATCTCGGACAAGCGCCGGTCGTGGTAGCGGGCTAGCGCCCGAAGGCCAGCGTCAGGCCGACATACCCGGCGCGGCCGGGCGTGCGGTAGCCGTACACCTGTTCGTAGTCGGCGGCCAGCAGGTTGCTGACGCGGGCGAACGCATCGAGCCCGGGCGCCAGCCGGTAGCGAGCCGTCAGGTCGACCAGCCAGTGATGGCGCAAGGTCACGGTCTGTGGCGGATTCGGCCAGGGCGGGAAGAACGTGTCGCTGCGCGTGCCGCCGTAGGTCGCGGCGAGCGCGAGGCGCGCGCGTCCCCCGAGCAGCTGGTAATCCACGTCGATACTCCCCGAGTGCCGGGGACGCCGCACTTCGCGGGCATCGCCGGCCGCGGCGTCGACGTAGGTGTAGCTCGCGTTGAGCGCCAGTTCGTCGGCGAGGTCCCAGCGCAGGGCAAACTCGGCGCCGCTGCGGCGACTCCTGCCGTCCATGTTGTCGGCCGTTGCGAGGAACGTGACGGGATCGAACACGAAGCCGTTGATCTCGTTTTCGAGGTCCTGACGAAACAGCGTGAGCTGGAACCCGAAGTGCGTGCCGAAACGGCGTTCGAGACCGATTTCGAAGCCCGTCGACTCCTCGGGCCTGAGGTCCGGGTTGTTGACGAACTGTCCCGGGTAGTAGCCGTAAAGCTCGATGAATGTCGGGTTCTTGCGGCCGGTGCCGGCGCCGGCGCGCAGCCGGGTCTGGTCCGTGACCGACCACGCTACGGAGACGCGCCCGGTCAGCGCGTCATCGAATACGCTGTTGTCGTCGAAGCGCGCGCTGGCGAGCCAGCTGACGTCGCTGCCGAGGTGACCGTGGTAGTCGAGCACGGTACTCGTAACCTGCATGTCCTGGTCCTGGTTGGGATCGCCGAAGCCGACCGGGCCGCGCTGCCTGAAATCCGTCGCTTCGTGCTCGACCGCCACGGCCAGCCGGTCCCGCCCGAGTCGCAGGTCGGCCTGGTAGCCGACGGTGTGGCGCTCCGAGAGGGACGTTACGTCCTCGATACCGCTGGTCAGGTTGCGGTTCTCGGTGGCGAAATAGCGCGCGGTGATGCGGTGGCGCACCCGGGCTTCGTCGGCGCCGGCGACCACGGTCATCTGCGCGGCGCGCTGCAGCGTATCGAGTGCCACATCGGAATCGGCCGGCAGCCCGGTATTTGCGTAGTCGATCGTGTCGTACTGGGAATACGCGTCGACGGCTCGGGCATTGAGGCGCACCGACAGTCCGGGACGGGCGTCCCAGGCGGCGTGCAGCGCTGCGGTCGTGGCATCCGAAGGATCGTCCTCGGAGCCGCTGCGGGCGATGTTGCCGCCGTCCGTCGAGACGCGCTCGACGCTGGCCCCGAGGTTCCATTCCCCGAGGCGCAGGTTGCCGTTGAGTGCCGTGTTGAGCGTGCTTTCGGCGCCGGTCTCGAGATAGCCGTCGAGCGACGATTGCGTGCCGGCCGAGCGCGTAATGATGTTCACGACGCCGGCGAGGGCGTCGCTGCCCCAGATTGCGCTCTGTGGCCCGCGGACGATTTCGATGCGTTCGATACTTGCCGTCGTCAGGAATTCCCAGCGGAACTCGTCGCCGGTCGCCGGATCGTTGGCGCGTGCGCCGTCGACCAGCACCAGGACATGGTTCGCCTCGGCACCGCGCACGCGCACCTGGGTCTGGGAACCGGCGACGCCGGACCGGCTGACCGCGAAACCGGGAACCTGGCGCAGCAGGTCCGCGACGTAGCGCACCTGGCGGCGCTCGATGTCGTCGCGCGTGATGACGGTGACGGAACTGCCGAGCGCGTTGATGGACAGCGGCGCGCGGGCACCGGTCACGATTATCTGGTCCAGCGGTTCGTCGGCCATGACGCAGGCCGGTGACGCCACGAGACCGGCGCCGATGGCAGCCAGCGTGGCACGTAGGTGATTCATGTTCTCTCCCCCGCGTCTTCCCCGACGCGTACGAAAGTGGGCTCGTTACCGGGCCGGTCTCCGGACTCATGAGTGGCGGTCGCCGCGTCGATTGCCTTCCCACGCGAAGCTGCGCAGTGGCTCGTTAATCGACGAACTCATTTACCGTTGCGGGGGCAGTGACGGGATTGCCGAAGCGCACCGTCTTCCCGATTAAACGTCGGGCGTGAGAGCGTCCGACGTCACCTGGCAAGTTCGCGAACGAGTGTGCCTGACTAACCCTGGTCTAGCAACTCGCGCAGGTTGATGACGGCCGCGTTGGCGCGCGCGAGGTAATTGGCCATGACGAGGGAGTGATTGGCCGTCAGGCCGTAGCCGCCGCCATTGAGCACCATCGGCGAGCGCAGCGGCGACAGGCTGGCCTCGAGTTCGCGAATGATCTGGCGCACGCTCGCTTCGGCGTTCTTGTCCTCGAGGACATGCGCGAAATCGAACTCCGCGGCGCGGAAGAAATGGACCAGCGCCCAGGCCGTACCGCGTGCCTCGAAAAAGATGTTGTCGGTTTTCCACCACGAGGTGCGCACGTCGACCGTGTCCGGCTGTGCGCCCGCGGCCTCGGCCGCCGCATCGCCTGCGAGATCGTCGTTGATGCGGTTGCGCGCGACGCTGTTGCCGAGGCGCCGCGTCAGGCTGCCGAGACGCTTCTCGACCTGGGCCAGCCACTCACGCAGGTTGTCGGCGCGGGCGTAAAAGACCGTCTCCGGGTCGCCGGCCACCAGGCGCTCGCGGTAGCGCGCGAAGCGCTCGATGCCTTCGCGATATTCCGATTCCGTGGTCGGGAATACCCAGGAATTGTTGTCGTAGAAGAGTTTCGGCGAACCTTCGGCAACGTCCGGGTCTTCTTTCGACTGCGACTGGCTGCGCGTGTAGTCATCGCGCATGACACGGCCGAGGTCCCGCATCTGGTTGACGACGCCGAGTTCCCAGCTCGGGATGTTGTCGAGGAAAACGAAGGGGGGCAACTTGTCGTTGGTCAGGTAGCCGGCGTTTTTTTCGAGCAGCACATCGCCGACCCGGATCAGCGTGTCGACGGTCGAATAGCCGACAATAGCCGTCTGCTGGTCGGCAGAGCGATTGACCCAGAAGACATCCGGCTCCCGCGACGCCCAGAAGCCGATGACGAACATCAGCAGCAGCACGATCCCGATGATCCACGCGGTAATGCGGGTCCACTTTCCCGCTGTCACGATACTGGCGGCAGATAGTTGCATGACGCTGGCCGTTTCCTGCTTGTCAGGTTGTTTGGGGGGAAAGCAATTCTAGCAGTTCCGGAAGGACGACCCCCGATTTTCCCGCCAGCACGATGTCGCAGGCGGCTGCCTGCCTGGTGGGCTCCGGATTGATCTCCACCAGCAGGGCGCCGTGTTGCCGGGCAATGTCCGCCAGGCCGGCGGCCGGGTAGACCGCCGACGAGGTTCCGATCGAGAAGAACACCTCGCAGTCTGCCGCCGCCGCGCAGGAGGCGTCGAGCGCCTGTTCCGGAATTGCCTCGCCGAACCAGACCACCCCCGGCCGCAGCGGGCTGCCGCAGTCGGGGCAGGTCGGGATGTCGTGCGTATCGTCAGCCGTGTGCGGCGTGCCTTCGGAAAAACAGCGATCGTCGAAGATATTGCCGTGGAACTCGATGACCTCGGTGCTGCCCGCACGCTGGTGGAGGTTGTCTACGTTCTGCGTGACCAGCGTCAACTGCGGCACCAGCGAGGCGAGTCGTGCGAGCGCCAGGTGGCCCGGGTTGGGTTCCACGCCGGCAACCACGCCGCGTCGCCAGCGATACCAGCGCCACACCAGCGCGGGATCGGCAAGGAACGCGTCGGGCGTTGCGAGGTCCTCGGGACGATACTGTGCCCACAGTCCTTCCTGGGCGTCGCGAAACGTCGGGACACCGCTCTCGGCCGAGACCCCGGCGCCGGTCAGCACGCAGACATGGCGCGCATCCCGGAGCGCCGTGACCAGTGCGTCCGGGATGTCGCTGGTGGGGGGCAATGTCAGGCCGCGAGCTGGCGCAGCACGTAGTGCAGGATGCCGCCGTTTTCGTAGTAGTCCCGTTCCTTGGGCGTATCGATACGTACCTGTGCCTCGAAGCTCGTCGTGTCGCCACCGGGAGCCGTCGCCGTCACCGTCACTGTTTTCGCCTTCGGGTCCGTGTGGCCCTTGATGTCGAAGACCTCTTTGCCCGTCAGCCCGAGGCTCTGCGCATCCTCGCCCTCGAGGAACTGCAGCGGCAGCACACCCATGCCGATCAGGTTGGAGCGGTGGATGCGCTCGAAGCTCTTCGCGATGACGGCCCGGACCCCGAGCAGCACGGTGCCCTTCGCCGCCCAGTCGCGGGACGAACCGGTGCCGTACTCGCTGCCGGCCAGGACGACCAGCGGCGTGCCTTCCTGCTTGTAGCGCACCGACGCATCGTAAATCGACATCTGGTCACCGCTCGGCTGGTGGCAGGTCCAGCCGCCCTCGGTTCCCGGCGCCAGCTGGTTGCGCAGGCGGATGTTGGCAAACGTGCCGCGCATCATGACCTCGTGATTGCCGCGGCGGGATCCATAGGAGTTGAAGTCCTTTTGTTCGACGCCATGCGCACGCAGGTAGTCGGCCGCCGGGCTGTCGGCGGCTATGCTGCCCGCCGGCGAAATATGGTCGGTCGTCACCGAGTCGCCCAGCAGGGCGAGTACGCGCGCGCCCGCAATGTCTTTCACAGGCGCGGGCTCCCGGGACATGTCGACGAAGTAGGGCGGGTTCTTGACGTACGTCGAATCCGCATCCCAGGTATAGATCTCCGCCGTCGGCGAATCGATGCGCTTCCAGTTGTCGTCGCCCTCGAACACTTTGCCGTAGCTCGACTTGAACATGTTGGAGTCGATGTTGGCGACAACCGTGTCCTGAATCTCCTGTTGCGACGGCCAGATGTCCTTGAGAAACACGTCGTTGCCGTCCTGGTCCTGGCCCAGCGGATCCTTGTACAGGTCGACCTTCATGTTGCCCGCCAGCGCGTAAGCGACGACCAGCGGCGGCGACGCCAGGAAGTTGTGCTGGACGAGGGCGTGGATGCGCCCTTCGAAGTTGCGGTTGCCGGACAAGACGGCGGATCCGACGACCTTGCCATCGGTGATCGCCTTGGCGATTTCGGGCCGGAGCGGCCCCGAATTGCCGATGCACGTCGTGCAGCCGTAGCCGACCGTGTAGAAACCGACGGCCTCCAGGTCGTCGATCAGTGCGGCTTTCTCGAGGTAGTCGGATACGACGCGGGAACCCGGCGCGAGGCTGGTCTTGACCCAGGGTTTGGCTTTGAGACCGCGGGCCGCGGCGTTGCGCGCCAGCAGCCCGGTCGCGAGCATGACCGCCGGGTTGGACGTGTTGGTGCAGCTCGTAATGGCGGCAATCAGGATCGCGCCGTCACCGATCTCGACGTCTTCGCCGTCGAGCGTTGCGGTACTGCTGCCACCGCCGTCGCGATCCGCCACGGTGTCGGCGAGGATCTTCTTGTAACTCGACGCGGCGCGGCTGAGCCCGATGCGGTCCTGCGGCCGCTTGGGCCCGGCGATACTGGGCTCGACGTCGCCGAGATCGAGCTCGAGGACGTCGGTGTACAGCGCGTCGGCCTGGCCGTCTTCGCGCCACAGCCCCTGTTCCTTGGCGTAAGCCTCGATCAGTTCGCACTGCGCGTCGTCGCGGCCGGAGAGTTTCAGGTAGCGAATGGTCTCGCCATCGATCGGGAAGATGCCGCAGGTCGAGCCGAACTCGGGGGACATGTTGCCGAGCGTGGCACGGTCCGCCAGCGGCATGTGGGCGAGGCCGTCGCCGAAGAACTCGACGAACTTGCCGACGACGCCTTTCTTGCGCAGCATTTCGGTGACGGTCAGCACGAGGTCCGTTGCCGTCGTGCCTTCCTTGAGCTTGCCGGTCATCCGGAAGCCGATGACGTGGGGAATCAGCATCGTGATCGGCTGGCCGAGCATGGCTGCCTCGGCCTCGATACCGCCGACACCCCATCCCAGCACGCCGAGCCCGTTGATCATCGTGGTGTGCGAATCGGTGCCGACCACGGTATCGGGGTAGGCGCGGCGCACGCCGTCTTTTTTCGCATCGAACACGACGCGGCTCAGGTATTCGAGATTCACCTGGTGGACGATCCCCGTGTTCGGCGGCACGACGCGGAAATTATCGAATGCACTCTGGCCCCACTTGAGGAACGAATAGCGCTCCTTGTTGCGCTGAAACTCGATCTTGGTGTTGAGGTCGAGCGAGTTCGCAGCGCCGTAGTTGTCGACCTGCACCGAGTGATCGATGACCAGTTCCGCGGGCGACAGCGGATTGATGTCGGACGCCGAGCCGCCGAGCTTGACCACTGCATCGCGCATCGCGGCGAGGTCGACGACGGCCGGTACACCGGTGAAGTCCTGCAGCACGACGCGTGCCGGGGTGAACGAGATCTCGGTGCTCGGCGCGGCCTTCGGATCCCAGCTGGCGAGAGCGAGGATATCGTCCCGCGTCACGTCGCGGCCGTCCTCGTGGCGCAGCAGGTTTTCGAGCAGGATCTTCAGGGAGTAGGGCAGGCGCTCTACGTGGCCTTCCTTGACTGCATCGAGGCGAAAAATTTCATAGTCGTTGCCGCCGACCTTGAGCGTCGAGCGTGCGCCGAAGCTGTCCGTCATCTTCGATTCTCCGGGGTGTCTGGTTGTCATTACGGCCTGCCGGCCGCCGGGTGCGCATTATAGCGGATGGGGTCTCTACCTGCTTAGCCGATTTGGTCGATGACGGCTCCGCCCAGGCAACGCTCGCCCTCGTAGAACACGACAAATTGCCCCGGGGTTACCGCCTTTTGCCGGTCGTCGAATTCGACGTCGAGCGCGCCGTCGCCGCGCCCCGTCACGACGCAGTCCTGGTCGGCCTGCCGGTAACGCACCTTTGCCTTGCAGCGCAGGCCGTCCTCGAGGCCGGGCGGCTTTGCACCAATCCAGTGCGCATCGACGCCGCTCAGCCGCGTACTGAACAGCAGCTCGTGCTCACCCTGCGCGACGATCAGCGCGTTCTCGCCGACGTCCTTGGCGACCACGTACCAGGGAAGCTCGGGCCGGCCGTGGAGCCCGCCGATATGCAGACCCTGGCGCTGTCCCAGCGTGTAATACATCAGGCCCTGGTGCTCGCCGACGAGGTCGCCCTCGGGCGTGCGCATCGGGCCCGGGCTCGCCGGCAGGTACGTACTCAGGAACTCGCGGAACGGGCGTTCACCAATGAAACAGATGCCGGTCGAGTCTTTCTTGTCGTGCACGGCGAGGCCGCGGTCGCGGGCGATCTGCCGCACCTCGCCTTTCATGCAGTCGCCCAGGGGGAACAGCGTCTCGGCCAGTGCCTCGGCGCTGACTGCATGCAGGAAATAACTCTGGTCCTTGTTCGGATCCCTGCCCTTGAACAGGGCGCCCATGCCGTCGACGACACCGCAGCGCGCGTAATGACCGGTCGCCAGCCGCTCGCCGCCGAGGCGTTTGGCGTAATCGCGAAATACGCCGAACTTGATCTCGCGATTGCACAAGACATCCGGATTCGGCGTGCGTCCCTTGCGGTACTCGTCGAGGAAGTGAGCGAACACCTGGTCACGATACTGCTTCGCGAAATTGACATGGTGCAGCGGCAGGTCGAGCTGCTCGCAGATCCGGCGTGCGTCCTGCAGGTCGGCGGCCGCGGTGCAGTAACCGTCCTCGTCCTCCCAGTTGGTCATGTGCAGGGCATGGACGTCGTAGCCCTGGTCCTGCAACAGCAGCGCCGCAACGGCGGAGTCGACGCCGCCGGAAAGTCCGACAATTACACGGGTGGCCATGAGCTGCGGATTCTAACACTCCCGCCGGCACGCGGCCGGGCAGCCATTGCCGCGCGGCGAGCTAGACGAGGTCGGCTGTCGCCAGGAGCCGGTGGACGTTCTGTTGCAGCGGCAGCAGGCCGGCAAACAGGGTGCCCGGGGTGCGCCGCCCCGCGACGCAGTCCTCGACGCATTTCAGTACGGCCGGCGTTCGCAACCGCGCGCGGTCCGCGCGAATGGCGTCCAGCGTCAACCAGCGGCGCCCGAGGATGCCGTCGTCGAGAACCGCCCCCTCGTCGCAGCGCAGGTAGTCGGCGGCATAGACGATGCGCAGGAATTGCTGGCGAGTCTGCGGATGTATCCAGAGGTAGACGCCGATCAGGTCGCCGCAGGCGACGGTGCAACCCGTTTCCTCGAGGACTTCGCGCTCCACGGCCTGCTCGGGCGATTCATCGGCTTCGATATGACCGCCGGGCTGCGTCAGGACACGCCGCCCCATGGCATGTTCCTCGACCAACAGGAATTCGTCGTCACGTTCGATTACGGCGGCGACAGTCAGGTCGGTCGGGTGCATACGGCTAGATACCCAGCTGACGAAACTCGGTTTCAACCTCGCTGGCCAGCCAGATCTCGTCGAACATCTTGCTGTACAGCCGTGCCACGGCCGGTTCATAGGTATCCGCGATGCCTTCCCAGCGTGGAGCCTGGAGACGATAGACGAGGGCCGACTCGTCTGCGATGCAGAACGCTTCTGCGTGGGTCCGCAGATCGTCGCGCACGTGCCGGAACTCGATGTAGGTGTTCAGGCGCCGGCCCAGGTGAACGAAGTTATTGCCGGCTTTCACGGCCTTCGCCGGATCGGCGATCAGTACGCGAATGCGCGCGTAGGTCTGCGACAGCACGAGGCGCTTGATGATCTCGAGAAACTCGGGATCGTCGTAGATGCCGGGTTCCAGGTCGTGCGTGAAGATGGACACTTTCCGGGTTGCCTCGCGCGCGACCTCGATCGCGGCCTCGCGCATTTCCTCGCGAGTCGAGATAACCCAGCGCTTGCCCTTTTGCCTTGCCTGCTCCATGGGTCAACATATTACGGCGGGCCACCGAATTGCAGTGCGCACTGCGTCACGTTTTGAGCGATGATTCCCAGTTGCAAGTCATTCGCATCCCTCGTGACTACTGGCTTTCAACGTGACTGCGACGATCGTCCCAACCCCTGGATCGGGCGCATATGGTCAGAAAATCCCGGAAAGATCGAATGCGCCGGCTGCGACCATCGACGTCACCAGTTCCGCGTGTCGCTCGCCGTCGGCGAGCGGCCCGCGCAGTCGCCGCTCGGCGCAGAGACGGGCAACGAGCTCGTCGCCGCCCGGGGGCAGCGGCAGAACACGGCCGTTGACGAACGCATGCCGCCGGTCGAACGCGATGCGCGCCATCCCGTGCAGGTTGAAAACGGTCCCGTGCTGCAGGGCCGCGAGCGCCTGCCGGGCATCCCCGGGTTCAACGGCGTCGGGCGTGAGCCAGGGCTTGGTCGCTGTCACGCTTTGCCCCAGCATCGTCGCGACGTCGTCGCTGCGCGCACCGGCGTCGGCCAGTTGTTGCGCGGCGCGCGCGATCGCCCGGTCGGAGATCCACCCGGGTCGGGCTTCGTCGCATTGCAGGTCCGGGTCGCGGTAGAACGAACTGCCCGGTGCCGTGCCGGCCAGGCCGTCGGCGAGGTCGGCGAGCTGCGGCGCGCGCATCCCGAGCGAGTAGGTCAGGCAGGCGCGGCGTGCCGTGCCCCAGTGGGCCACGCCGGGCGGCAGGTACAGCACATCGCCGGCACGCGCGCTGAACAGCGTGCCATCGAACGCCTCGAGCAGGGCAAGGTCCCTGCTTGCCGCGGGATCCGGCGCGAGCCGTGCGGTCGTGACGTGCCAGTCGCGGATGCCGATACCCTGGCACAGGAACACGTCGTAGTTGTCTTGGTGTGGGCCGACGCTTCCGCCGGGCGCCGCGAAGCTGATCATCAGGTCGTCGCACCGCCAGTCGGGAACAAACGGGATCAGTGCGAACAGCCTGCGCAGGGCGGGCAGGTGCTTTTCCACGTCATGGACGAGCAGGGTCCAGTCACGCTGCGGCAGGGCCGCCAGGTAGTCGGGTTCGAACGGGCCGGTCTCGGCTCGGTAGCGGAGCGTCGCGCGGTGGCGGTCCGTGAACACGATGCGCGACTCGACGTCCTCGAGCGTCGCCAGCCAGGCGAGTTCGTTGCGCGTAATGGACGGGCGCAAACGCGCGACTGCAGCGCGCATGAACAGCGGTTGCCGTTGCCAGTACCCGGCGAGAAATGTCTCCGCGGTCAGGTTGCCGGGGAGCTTCAGCACGGCGGCCTCAGGTCTCGCGAGCCAGCCGCCCCGCCAGGCCCGTGTAGGTCGCGGGTGTCAGTTCGAGAAGCCGCTGTTTCTCATCCTCGGGAATGTCCAGCGTCGCGACGAACTCACGCAGAAGGTCGGCCGTCACGGCCTGGCCCCGGGTCAGGGCCTTGAGTTTCTCGTAAGGCTCCGGGATGCCGTAGCGGCGCATGACGGTCTGCACGGCCTCGGCCAGCACCTCCCAGGCGTCCGCGATATCGGCATGAATGGCCTGTTCGTCGATCTGCAGCTTGTCGACGCCCTTTTGCAGGGAGCGCAGCGCGATCAGGAGGTAGCCGATCGCGACCCCGAAGTTACGTTGCACGGTCGAGTCGGTCAGGTCGCGCTGCCACCGCGAGACGGGCAATTTCTCGGCGAAGTGGCTGAGCAATGCCGTCGCTACGCCGAGGTTGCCCTCGGCATTCTCGAAGTCGATCGGGTTGACCTTGTGCGGCATGGTCGACGAGCCAACCTCGTTCGGCGCGACCTTCTGCTTGAAATAGCCGAGCGAAATGTAGCCCCACACGTCGCGCGCAAAGTCGATCAGGATCGTGTTGTAGCGGACGAGGGCGTGGCAATACGCGGCCGTCCAGTCGTGCGGCTCGATCTGTGTCGTGTGGGTATTCGGCTGCAGACCGAGCGACTCGATGAATGCATTGTTGATCGAGGGCCAGTCGAGTTCGGGATAGGCCGCCACGTGCGCGTTGTAGTTGCCGACCGCGCCGTTGAACTTGCCGAGTACGGTCACGCCGGCAAAGTCGGTCTCGGCGCGCCTGAGCCGCGCCGCGACGTTGGCGAGTTCCTTGCCCATCGTCGTGGGACTCGCGGTCTGGCCGTGTGTTCGCGACAACATCGCAATGTCGGCGTACTGGCCGCTCAGGGTGTCGAGCTTGTTGCGCAGTTTACGCATGGCGGGCGCGAGGCCCAGGGAGCGGGCATCGCGCAGCATCAGGCCGTAGCAGAGGTTGTTGATGTCCTCCGAGGTGCAGCCGAAATGCAGGAAGTCCTTGAGCGGGCGGGTCTCCGGGCCGTCGCCGAGCTTCTCGCGGATGAAGTACTCGACGGCCTTGACGTCGTGATTGGTCGTCGCTTCGATGGCCTTGACGCGCTCGGCATCGTCGAGCGAAAAGTCGTCGACGATATGGTTGAGCACGTCCTTCATGACCGACGACAGCGGCCCCAGTTCGGCGATGTCGTCGCGGTCGGCGAGCCACTGCAGCCAGCGCACCTCGACGTGCACGCGATAACGAATCAGGCCGTACTCGCTGAAGATATCGCGAAGGCCGTCGACCTTGTCGGCGTAGCGGCCGTCGGTCGGGGACAGGGCTCTCAGGGTCGAGACTTTCATGTTCGGAAAACCAGTGTAGACTTGCGCGCCCAAAGCGCGAATCATACACGTTTTCCAGACGTTGAAGCGGCGCAAGCGCGCCGAGTGGAGCAGGATCCGCCATGAGTGACAAGGCCTTTCGAATCGAACACGACAGCATGGGCGAACTCGAGGTTCCCGAGGACGCGCTGTGGGGCGCGCAGACCCAGCGTGCCGTCAATAACTTCCCGATCTCCGGACTCACGATGCCGCGCCAGTTCGTCGCGGCGCTCGGGCTGGTCAAGTGGGCGGCGGCCGGCGCCAATGCCGAGCTCGGCCTGATCAAGAGCGACGTGGCAATCGCGATCCAGAAGGTCGCGCTGGCCGTGGCGGCGGGCGAGTACGATGCGCATTTCCCGATCGACGTCTTCCAGACGGGTTCGGGCACCAGTTCCAACATGAACGCCAACGAGGTGATCGCGCATCTCGCGACCGCGGCGCTCGGCGCGGAAGTCCATCCGAACGACCACGTCAACATGAGCCAGAGCAGCAACGACGTCATCCCGACCTGTGTGCACGTCAGCGCGGCGCTCGCGATTCACGAAAACCTGTTGCCGGCGCTCGAACACCTGTCCGCAACGCTCGCCGCCAAGGCCGAGGAGACCGACGGCGTCGTCAAGACCGGCCGGACGCACCTGATGGACGCGATGCCGGTAACGCTCGGCCAGGAGATCCGCGCGTGGCAGTTCCAGGTCGACCAGGGCATCGAGCGCCTCGGCGATTCGATGCGGCGCCTGACGGCCCTCGCGCAGGGCGGCACCGCCGTCGGCACGGGCATCAATGCCCACCCGAAGTTCGGCGGCAAGGTCGCCGTGCTGCTGAGTGAGCACACGGGCGTGCCGTTCAAGGCCGCCGGGAACCAGTTCCAGTCGCTGAGTTGCCAGGATGCGGCCGTGGAGACGTCGGGGCAGCTGCGAACCCTGGCCGTGAGCCTGACGAAGATCGCGAACGACCTGCGCTGGATGAATTCGGGGCCCCTGGCCGGCATTGGCGAAATCGCGCTGCCCGCGCTGCAGCCCGGTTCCAGCATCATGCCCGGCAAGGTAAACCCGGTCATTCCCGAGGCCGTCGCCATGGTCTGTGCCCAGGTCATCGGCAACGACACGACCATCATGATGGGTGGGCAGTCGGGCAACTTCCAGCTCAACGTCATGCTGCCCGTCGTCGCCTACAACCTGTTGCAGAGCATCGAGATCCTGGCGTCGGCGAGCCGGGTGCTCGCCGACAAGGCCGTCGCGGGCTTCACCGTGAACGAGGACAACATCAACCGGGCGCTCGGCCGCAACCCGATTCTCGTGACGGCGCTCAACCCCGTGATCGGCTACGAACTCGGCGCTGCGGTCGCCAAGAAAGCGTATGCCGAGGGCCGGCCCGTCAAGGAGGTCGCGCGGGAAATGACCGAACTGACCGACGAAGAACTCGATCGGCTGCTGGACCCGGCCGCGCTGACCGAGGGTGGTATCAAGCATTAGCAGGCGACCCAGGCCGAGCCGCGTAACGCCGGACGCGCTGCGCGCACGTTTTGCGGGGACGTCGCTGCCCGAGGACCCCCTCGACGTGACGATGCCGCCGGGCCTGGAGCGCTGGCCGCATGCGATGCGCGCCGAACTCGAGCGGCCCCTGACACCCGCCGGCGTGCTCGTGCCGATCATTCCGCGCGCCACGGGGCTCTCGATATTGATGACCCAGCGCGCGCCCGAGCTGCGGCATCACGCCGGGCAGGCGAGTTTTCCGGGCGGGCGCATGGAGCCCCATGACGCCGACGTGCGCGCCACGGCACTGCGTGAGACCCACGAGGAGGTCGGCATCGAGCCGGCGCACGTGGACGTCATCGGCTACCTGCGGGCGATGCCGACCATCACGGGATTTGCCGTGACCCCGGTCATTGGTTTGATCGACCATCGGGCCTCCCTGGTCATCGACCGCAACGAGGTGGAATACACGTTCGAACTGCCGCTCGATGTGCTGCTCGATGAGGCCAACGACCGGCTGGTCGAGCGGGAGTGGGGCGGCGAGCCGTTTCGGCTGCGCGAGTTTCACGTCGGCGGGGAGCGTGTCTGGGGAGCCACGGCCTACATGCTGATGGCATTTAGGAATATTGTTTTAAATAAATAGGTTATGGCTTCTATACAGAAATTACTTGAAATAATGAAGCGGCTGCGTGACCCAAACAGCGGTTGTCCCTGGGACCTCGAGCAGGACTTCTCGACGATAGCGCCGCACACGATCGAGGAGGCCTACGAGGTGGCCGATGCGATCGAGCGCGAAGCGTGGGATGACCTGCGCGACGAGCTCGGCGACCTGCTGTTCCAGGTCGTGTTCTACGTGCAGCTCGCGGGCGAGCGCGGCTATTTCGGGCTCGACGAGGTCGTGGACGGGATCAGCGACAAGCTGCTGCGCCGCCACCCCCATGTATTCGGCGAGGGCGAGGCGGCGGACGCCGGCGTCGTGCGCGATCGCTGGGAGGAAATCAAGGCCGCCGAACGCGCCGACGCGCCGGACCAGAGCGCCCTCGCGGGTATTGCGCGGGCCCTGCCGGAACTGAAGCGGGCGGCGAAGCTCGGCGCGCGCGCCGCCCGGGTCGGGTTCGACTGGCCGGACCGGCAAGGCGTGCAGAACAAGATCCACGAGGAACTCGGCGAGCTCGAGGACGCAGTCGGCTCCCGCGACCCCAGCCACATCGAAGACGAGGTCGGCGACCTGCTGTTTGCCGTGGTCAACCTCGCGCGGCATCTCGACGTCGACGCGGAGACGGCGCTCGCGGCTGCGAACCGCAAGTTCGAACGCCGTTTCCGGGCGATGGAAGCCGAACTGGCCGCGGCCGGCGAGGAGCTGCGCCGCCAGAATATCGAGGTGCTCGAACAGTACTGGCGGAAAGCCAAGAAGACGGTCGGATAAACCCTGTAAAAACAACGGGGTAGACGTTCAGCCGGGGTTCATGGCCCGGTGCCTATTCTTGTCCCCAGGCTGGCAGGAAGGCCAGTCGTAACCGAGAAGGACGAGACCATGAACGCAACAACACGTATCGCTACCCTGGCCCTCGCGGCGATGCTGTTTGGCACCCCCGCCTGGGCGGACCACCCGAGCCGCGGCGGCCGCGCGCAGTACGATTATGCGAAGGTGCTGTCGGCCGAGCCGATCATCAACTACGTGACCGTGTCGACGCCGGTCCGTGAATGCTGGGAAGAGACCCGTTACCACACGGTCGACCGGCATCGCGAAGACCGCCGCGCGGGCACGTTTCTCGGTGCGGTGATCGGCGGTGTTATCGGCCACCAGTTCGGCAGCGGCCGCGGCAACGATGCCGCGACGGTGGCCGGGACCATGATCGGCGCCGCCATCGGCAACGATGCGGCACGTGATCGTTACGGCAACGAAGTCGAGCGAGTCGGTTACCCGGTCGAGCGCTGCACGACGCGCTACCGCCAGACGCGGGAGGAACGCATCGACGGTTATCGTGTCCTGTATCGCTATCATGGCCAGAAGTACGTGACGGAAATGCCGTACGACCCGGGCAACCGGATTCGCATCCGCGTCGATATCCGGCCGGTCAGGTAATCCGGGCATCGCTGTGACGCGCTTCGTTGCAATCGGGCCCCGTGCGTACCACACTTGGCGCATGCGTATTGCGGTGGCAATCCTCGTGTTGGCCGCAGCGGCACTCCTGCCGCTGCGCGCCGATGCGTTCGGCCTCGAGAGGGGCCGCGACGCGCAGCCGGCCCGCGTCCTGGACGGTACGCCGCTGCGGGTCGCGCAGCAGGACGGCATGACCCTGTCCGAGGCGATCGAATCGGTGCGCAGCCGCACCGGCGGCCGTATCGTCAGTGCCGAGACCAAGGTCCAGGGCGGCCGCGAAGTGCATTACATCAAGGTTCTCACCAAGGACGGCAAGGTCCGGACGCACAAGGTCAACGGCCCGAGCCGCTAGTCCCTGATGCCGCTGGCCAGGAGCACAGAACATGCGATTGCTGGTAATCGAAGACGACACCACGCTACGTGAATCCCTGGCGAAGCGGCTCGAAGAACAGGGTTTCGCCGTGGAGCAGGCGGCCGATGGCAAGGAAGGCCTGTACTTCGCGAGCGAGTACCCGATCGACCTGGCCATCATCGACCTGGGGCTACCGGAAATGTCCGGCGGTGACATCATCAAGCAGGTCCGGTCCGACGGCCATACCTACCCGATCCTGATCCTGACGGCCCGCGACCGCTGGGAAGACAAGGTCGACGGCCTGAGTGCGGGCGCCGACGACTACGTGGTCAAGCCGTTCCATTTCGAGGAAATCAACGCCCGGGTGGCGGCCCTGCTGCGCCGCAGTGGCGGCTGGGCATCCTCGGAACTCAAGGCGGGACCGGTGAGTCTCGACATGTCCCGGCAGGAAGTCCGCGTCGATGACGAGGCCATCGACCTGACCAGTTTCGAATACAAGATCATCGAGTACCTGATGGTGCGCGCCGGCCGGGTCGTGTCGAAGGCAGAGCTGACCGACCGCCTCTACGACCAGGATTTCGAGCGTGACAGCAATGTCATCGAGGTCTTCATCGGCCGCTTGCGCAAGAAACTCGACCCGTCCAACACGATCAAACCGATCGAAACGCTGCGCGGCCGCGGCTACCGCTTCGCGCTGGAGCGGAACCACGCCGACTGAGCCTGCATGAACTCGCTCAGCAGCCGCCTCCTGGTATCCGTCAGTGTGCTCCTGCTGGTCTTCTTTGGTGCAACCATCGCGGTACTCGATCGTGCGTTCACCGAGGCCGGGGAGCAGGCGCGCCGCGATATCCTCGACGGCCACCTGGTCGCGCTGCTGGCGGCGGCGGAGCCCGATGACAGCGGGCAGCTGGCGCTCCCCGAGCGCCTGCGCGAACCGCGATTCCAGCTCATCGGTTCGGGACTGTATGCGGAACTGCGCGCATTCGACGGCACGGTCCTGTGGCGGTCGCGCTCGGCGCTCGGCATGGAGTTGCCCGCCGGCACGGTACCCGAGATCGGCAACCACCTGTTCGACCGGGAAGAACTCGAAGACGGGACCCCGCTGCTGACGCTGGCCCTGACCGTCGACTGGGAACTCGAGGACGAGGTGTCGCAGTCCTACGTGTTCAAGGTCGCCGAGAGTCTCGACGGCTTCAATGCCCAGATCGCCGAGTTTCGCCGCCAGCTGTTCGGCTGGTTTGCGGCGGTGGCGATCACGATGCTGGTCGCATTCTCGATGCTGCTGCGCAGCCTGCTGCGGCCGCTGCGGCAGATCGAGACCGAGATCGGCGAGATCGAAGAAGGCGCGCGGACCTCGTTGTCGACGCGGTTCCCGACCGAGCTGAACGGCGTCGCCCGCAACATGAACCTCCTGATCGACAGTGAACGTGCCCGCTCGGACCGCTACCGCTACACGCTGGACAATCTCGCGCACAGCCTGAAGACGCCGCTCGCTGCCATGCGCGCATTGCTCAGCGAGCGGCACGAGGCGGATTTCGGGCGACGCTCGAACGAACAGATCGACCGCATGGACGAGATCGTGCGCTACCAGCTCCGCAAGCCCGCGGCTTCGGCCGTGGACAAGCTGCCGCTGGCGCCGGTACCCGTGGAGAAGGAGGTGGGGCGCCTGATCGACGGTTTGCGCAAGGTGTATCGCGACAAGAACCCCGAGTTCGACGTCGCGATCCAGCCCGGGATGCAGTTTCGCGGCGATACCGGCGACTTCCTCGAAGTGGCGGGCAACCTGCTCGACAACGCGTGCAAGTGGTGCAAGCGCAAGGTCAGGATATCGATCGTGCCGTCGGTCGGGGCCAGGGCCGTGGCAAGCGGCATGGTCCTGAAGGTCGAAGACGACGGCCCGGGCATTCCCGAGGACGCCGCCCAGGCCTTACTGCAGCGGGGCATGCGGCTGGACGAGTCGACGCCGGGGCACGGCATCGGCCTGGCCGTCGTCAAGGACATCGCCGCGTCCTACGGCGGACGTCTCTCGATCACGCGATCCGATCTCGGCGGCGCCGAGATCATGGTCTCGATTCCGCCGATATCCGGTGGGTCCTGATCCCGGTCAGTCGCGCTTCGCGGCAGCCGTTTGCGTGATCCTGACCAGCGGCTCGATGAGGTCGAGCGGCAGCGGAAACGCGATCGTGTTGGTCCGCTCGTTGGCAATTTCCTTGAGCGTCTGCAGGTAGCGCAGCTGCAGGGCCTGGCCTTCCCCGGCCAGGATCTTGGCCGCCTCGGCGATCATCGTTGCCGCCTGCTTTTCAGCTTCGGCGTTGATGATCTTGGCGCGCCGCGAGCGCTCCGCCTCCGCCTGCTGTGCGATCGCACGGATCATGCTCTCATCGAGATCGACGTGCTTGATTTCCACGTTCGCGACCTTGATGCCCCAGTTGTCGGTCCGCTGGTCGAGCAGTCCCTGGATATCGTTATTGAGCTTGTCGCGCTCGGCCAGCATGTCGTCGAGCTCGTGCTGTCCCAGCACCGAGCGCAGCGTCGTCTGTGACAGCTGACTCGTCGCCTCGAAGAAATCGGCAACGCGAATAATCGCCTTCTCGGGGTCCACGACGCGGAAATAGATGACGGCGTTGACCTTGACCGAGACATTGTCACGGGAGATGACGTCCTGGGTCGGTACGTCGAGCACCACGACGCGCAGGTCGACGCGGGTCATTTTCTGGATGCCCGGAATCAGGATGATCAGGCCGGGCCCCTTGACTGACTGGAAGCGCCCGAGAAAGAACACGACACCGCGCTCGTATTCCTTGAGAATCTTGAACACCTGCGACAACACCAGGATGATCAGCATTGCGAAGACGGCGTAGGCGATCAGTGGCATGGGACACTCCTTGAAGAAACGGTTTAATTCGGGTTGTTGTCCGGCTGGGACGCGAGCGGCTCGACCTCGAGCACGAGCCCGTCCATCGAGCGGACGACGACCTCCTGGTTTTTCTTGACCGGTACGGCACTGCGCGCCTGCCAGGCCTCACCTTCGAGCCAGACCTTGCCTGCGTCGGCGAAGTCGTCGAGTACCATCGCGGTACCGCCAACGATCGACCCGCGACCCGAGACGGCGCCCCGGCGCCGCAGTCTCAGCAGGTAACCGACGAGCCAGACGACGAGTGCGGCAAAGGCGATGCCGATGCCGATGACGAACGCGTAGGAAATGCCGAATCCCGGGATGTCGGAATCGAACATGATGATGGCGCCGAACACGAACGCGATGACGCCGCCGATGCCGAGCGCCCCGAAACTCGGTGCGAACGCCTCGGCCACCATCAGGGCCACGCCGACGAGAATGAGGGCGAGTCCTGCATAGTTGACCGGGAGAACCTGCAGCGCATACGCGGCCAGCAGGAGGCAGATCGCACCGACCACGCCCGGCACGATGGCGCCGGGATTCCAGCCCTCGTACATCAGGCCGTACAGGCCGATGAGGCCGAGGATCAGTACGATTTCGGGATTGGCGATGACGGCGAGCAGCTTCAGGCGCCAGTTGGGCGCGAACACGTCGATCGTGGCGTCGCTCGTCGACAGCTGCCGCTCGCCCGCGCTCGTGTCGACCCCGAAACCATCGAGCAGGCCCAGCAGCTCGTCGCGATCGGCGGCAATGAAATCGATGACGTTTTGCTCCAGTGCCTCCGATGCCGTCAGCGTCGCGGCCTCGGTGACCGCCTTCTCGGCCCAGTCGGCGTTACGGCCGCGTCGCTCGGCAAGTCCCCGGATATACGACACGGCGTCGTTCATGATCTTGCGGTCCATTGCGCCCTGGCTACCCGATTCGTCACCGTCTTCGGGTTGCTCGCCGCCCATGAGCGGCACGGGCGTTGCCGCGCCGAGATGCGTCGTCGGCGCCATCGCGGCCACGTGGGCCGCGAGCAGGATGTAGGTGCCGGCGCTGTCGGCCCGGGCGCCGGGCGGCGTCACGTAGACGGCGACCGGGACGGGCGAGGCGAGAATGTCCTGCACGATGCCGCGCATCGGCTTCACCAGGCCGCCGGGCGTATCGACGTTGATGATGACGAGTTCCGCACCGGTTTCGGCGGCATGCTCGAGGCCGCCGCGAACGTAATCGGCGGTGGCGACGCCGATGCCGCCCTCGATTTCCATCTCGACCACGGTGACGGCCCCTTGCGCCGCGAGCGTGTTCCAGCACGACAGCAGGAGCAGGGAGAGGATGGCCGGGAAAAGAGCAGTCCGGCCCGATAGTCGGCCATAGACTTTCATGCGGGTATGATACCAGCCTTTCACAGACCTCGACGACGATTCCATGCAGATTCGCTTCATTACGACCGGCGGCACCATCGACAAGATCTACTTCGACGCGCTCAGCGATTACCACGTCGGTGAATCGCCGCTGGAGAGCATCCTGTCGGAAGGCCTGGTCGACTTCGAGTACGACATCGTTGCGCTGTTGCGCAAGGACAGCCTCGACATGACGGACGCGGACCGCGCGGCACTGCGCGACTACATCGCGGCCGATGACGCGTCCCGCTATGTCATCACTCACGGCACCGATACGATGCCGGATACGGCAGAAGCCCTGGTCGGGCTCGAGGGCAAGACGATCGTCCTCACCGGCGCGCTCACGCCGGCGCGCTTTCGCACGACCGACGCGGTCTTCAACGTCGGCATGGCCGTCGCCACGGTGCAGATCGCGCAGCCGGGCGTC
>JBFEJR010000029.1:0-29736 GCA_041553075.1 Woeseiaceae bacterium
GGCCAAGCTCGTGCCCGGCCAGTTGTGGAGCAAGGACCAGGTCCGCCTGGGATTGCTGGACTACGAGGGGCCGGATTTCGATGCGCTGCCCGAGGACCCGGAACTGGCGGCATTTCTGACGAGGGCCCTGCGCAATCGCGACCCCAGCTACGCGATGGTGCTCGTGGACCTGTCGGACCCCGGGGCAATCCGCTGGGCGGGGTTGCGGCCGGACCTCAGGCAGAACGCGGGCAGCGTCGGCAAGCTGATTTGCATGGCAGCGCTGTTTCACGCGCTGAAACAGGCGTTTCCGGATCCCGCCGACCGCGCGCGCGTGCTGCGCGAGGCCGTGTCGCCGGCCGGTTCGTGGGTCAGCAACGAGATACACAAGGTTCCCAAGTGGAGCGCGCAGGACAAGCGCAATTACTACTCGGTCATTCGACCCGCCGACGAGTTCCGCCTCGGCGAATGGCTCGACCATGCCATCTCGGCATCGGCGAACGGTGCCGGCTCGATCATCTGGCGCGAGGCCATGCTGATTCGCCACTTCGGCAGCGAGTATCCGAAGAGTTTCGAAGAAAGTGAGCGCTTCTTTGCCGAGACGCCGAAGAGAGTACTGGCGGAGCTCGCGCTCGCGGCGGTGACCGAACCGTTGCAGGAAGCCGGCATCGATACTTCGAACATGCAGCAAGGATCGATGTGGACGACGAACTCGAAGCAGAAGGTCCCGGGCACCGTGTCGTTCGCAACGCCGCGCGAGCTGGCGCGCTTCGTCTTCCGTATCGAGCAGGGCAGGCTGGTGGACGAATGGTCGAGCCTCGAGATGAAGAAGTACATGTACCTGACCAAGCGGCGCTACCGGTATTGTTATGCACCCGAACTCAGGGACGAGGCGGTCTTCTTCAAGAGCGGATCGCTCTATTCGTGCCGGCCGGAGGAAGGTTTTCGGTGCGAGAAGTACATGGGTAACGTCAGGAACATGATGAACTCGGTCGCGGTCGTCGAAGGCGAAGATGCCGACGAGCCATTTTACATCGCGACATTGATGTCGAACGTGCTGAGATTCAATTCCGCCTGGGATCATTCGCGCATTGCGGCCGCCGTGCACGAGACGCTGCGAACCAACAAAGCACAGGCCTTGCGTGAGTCGGCGTCGGCAGCCGAAATCAGCGAGGCGGGCAGGAGCGAATAGCGGCACGGAATCGCTTAGCATCGAAGTACGCTCACTGTTATGCTCAGCTGATCCGTAGTGAGGTGTAACTCCCTGAATAGCGGGTGTAGTTCAATGGTAGAACATCAGCTTCCCAAGCTGAGAATGAGGGTTCGATTCCCTTCACCCGCTCCAGCCACGGTGGTGCCGATGCGACGTACTCTGGCTGTTCTTGCGACGATGGCCCTCGTGGCGGCGTGCGCAGCGCAGCGAGAGACGTACGACCCGCTGCAGGACTACGAGGAACTGCACAATACGGGCATCGTCCCGTCGCCCGGCCCGGAAGGCGGCCGCTATGCCCCGGCGGACAGGGACCTCGTAGAGCGCGGGCGCTACCTCGTCGAACTGCTCGGCTGCGGTGCCTGCCATACGGACGGCGCGTTTGCGGGCGCGCCGGACATGGAGAAACTGCTCGCCGGTTCGCGCACCGGCATCGCGCGCACCAATCCACTGGAGTCGGAGTTTCCGGGTGTCGTGTACCCATCCAATATCACGCCGGATATCGCGACGGGCATCGGTGGCTGGAGCGACATCCAGATAGCCAATGCCATCCGGGCCGGGGCCGGCGCGCACGGGGGCCGGCGCATTGCCACGATGCCGTGGCAGGCGTATGCGAAGCTGTTTGACGATGACGTCGACGCCATCGTCGCCTACTTGCGGAGCATTCCCGCGATTCGCCACGAAGTTCCGGCCGAGGTGCTGCCCGGCAACAGGGCGCGCATGCCGTTCGTTTATTTCGGAATCTACCGAACGCGCGAGGACTGACCGGGCAAGTCCGGCGGCCCCGTCCCGGTCAGGTTCCAGGGTATATCCGGTACTGGTAGGCCGGCACCTTGACGTCGTACTTGGGTTGCAGATACATGACGATGTCGATCAACTCCTGCACCGTCATGTGCGTGTTGTAAATGTACATGTGCGATTCGCCGTCCTCGGCAACCACTTCCTCGGCATAGCCCGTCGCCAGCTTGTGCGACGGGTTGATGATCGAGGTGATCAGTTCACCGTAGGTCTTGACCTTCGACACCTTGCCGCCGAGTTCGATGTAAGGCGGCTCCACACCGGCAATCCCGGGAAGCGGGTCGCCCGCTACCGTGTGGCATTGGTGGCATTGCATGTACAGGAATGCCGCCCGACCCGCGTCGGCGTCGCCGTCGGGCAGGCGGAACCCCTGCTGCGACATGCGTGCGTCCGGGTTGCAGGCGGCCAGCGCGGCCACGGCGCCCAGTAACAGTGCGATTGCGGCTCTTGTCTTCATGGCAATCCTCCTGTCCCGCCATCAGCGGGAGCGGATCACGGCTTCGATTTCAGCGACCTGTGCTTCGGTAACGGGCTGGAATTTGCCGAGCGCGCAGCGCCTGCCGACGCCCCAGTCCGATCCCCAGCTCCAGGGCCAGCGCCGGTACCAGGGCCAGTCGAACCACTCCGCGACCTCGAACGTGTCGGCGTCGCACATGCGCGTGCCGCTGAACTGGCGGATGATCAGCACGTCGCCGTGTCGAAGGTCAGGGCAGGACAATCGCAAGGTATTGATCCACATACGATTGTCACGCCCGGTGAAGAGGATGTGGCGGTCGTCGAGCGCACGGAAGCTACGGTACTCGGTCTCCGAAAGACAGCGTTTGGTTACGCCGTATTCGGCGGGATCGAGGGGTTGGCTCAGGATCTCGGCGATACTCGCCTGTTGCTGGAGACGCCGGTTTTCGGCCTCGGGTGATACGGCACAGCTCGCGAGCAGCAGTGATGCGACGCAAGCCATGCTGACGAGATTGTTGGGGCGCATGACTGACTCCTTTCCCCCCTGCGAAAACCACGCTAGCACGCCGCAGGTGCCGCATCCATAAGGGATTTGTGCAGTCGCCGGCGAATCGCCGGGGCCCAAAGACGAAGGGCGCCGTGTTGTCCGGCGCCCTTCGGCAAGGAAGAAATCTAGTCCGGGTGCACGATACCGGGCGGATCGACGTGCGGAAGTTTATGTTCTACTTCCTCGGTCAGGTGCTCCGCGTTGCGGATCCAGCTACAGGGCTCGCACGTGCAGGTCGTTTCGTCGTGGCGCAGGTGCTTGTGCAAGGATTCGACGAAGCGGATGCCTTCACGCAAGGAAGTGCTCAGAACTGCTTCGGGTGCTTCGCTGAGTTTCTGGAAATCCTCAACACAGTGTTCCCAACCGCAATCCCCTGTTCCCTCGCAATGATTACAGCGTTCGCCCGTGGCCTCGAACATGTTCTTGTGTGCGTAATTGCCTTCTTCGATCAGTTCCTCGAGCATCTTGCGCGGGTACAGAAGCGCTTCGATGAGTTGTTGTCGCATTGGCGTTCTCCTCTCAACGGCACCTTCATACTAGGCGTATCCGCGATCAACCACAACCGCTCCCAAGCCGTTGAAACATAAGTAATACCCGAAAATGCCCCCGGTACCGGCCGGGAAGACCGGTACGGGCCCCGGAGACAGTGTTGCGCGTTACGCGTAGCGCGGGTATATCGGCTGGTACATGTACTCCTGCACGTCCGCCAGCACGTCATCCGGCCGCGGCCGGTCCGTGTAGCCCTTGTCATAAGCCATGGTGGCGACGTCCGCAGCGATCTTCGCCGATACATGGCGAATGTGTGACAGCTTCGGGTACACCCGGCCGAGTTCGAGGTCGGTCTCCGATACCTGGTTGGCGAGCGAATGGGCCGCCGCGAGGAACATCTCGTCGGTGACGATGCGCGAGCGGCTCACGATGACGCCGAGGCCGACGCCCGGGAATATATACGCGTTGTTGCCCTGGCCCGGAACGAACGTCCGGTTGCCGAGCTTGACGGGGTCGAACGGGCTGCCGCTGGCGAAGATCGCCCGGCCGTCGGTCCACGAGTAGGCCTGTTGGGCCGTGCATTCGGCCTTGGAGGTCGGGTTCGACAGGGCAAAGATGATCGGTCGTTCGTTGATCTCGGCCATGGCCTCGACAATGGGCTGGGTGAAGGTCTGCGGTTGTCCCGACAGGCCCAGCAACGCCGTGGGCTTCAGTTGCTTGACCGCGTCGAGCAGGTTGTCGATGTACTCGTGCTCGTGAGCATACGGCTCCTTGTGTTCCGCGACATGGTCGCGGCCGGCGCACAGCAGGCCACGGCTGTCGACGAACCAGCAGTGCTTGCGCGCTTCGTCCTCGGCCATGCCTTGTTCCCTGAGCGCAGCAACGAAGACATCGGCTATCCCGATGCCGGCCTCACCGGCGCCGAGAAACAGGATCTTCTGGTCGGCAAGCTCCCCGCCGGTGATGCGCAGCGCGGCAATGATGCCCGCGACCGCGACGGCACCGGTGCCCTGGATGTCGTCGTCGAACAGGCAGGTGTTGTCGCGGTACTTGTGCAGCAGCCGGAATGCATTGGTATTGCCGAAATCCTCGATCTGGATGAGGACGTCCGGGAAGACTTCCTTGGCAGCCTGGATGAACTCGTCGAACATCTCGTCGTATTCCGGCCCGCGCAGGCGCCGGCGCTCGAGGCCGTTGTACAGGGGGTCGTTGAGCAGCTTGTCGTTGTTGGTGCCGACGTCGAACATGACCGGCATGCACTGCGTGGGCGGGATGCCGGCACACGCTGTGTACAGCGACAGCTTGCCGATCGGGATTCCCATCCCGTCGGCCCCGAGGTCGCCAAGCCCGAGGATTCGCTCGCCGTCGGTGACGACGATGATGCGGACTTCCTGGTGCGGCCAGTTATGCAGTATCTCCCTGATGCGGCCCTTGTCGTTGACGGAGATGTAAAACCCTCGCGGTTTGCGGTAGATGTGCTGGAATTCCTGGCAAGCCTGGCCGACCGTCGGCGTGTAGATGATCGGCATCATCTCCTCGAGGTGGTTCATGACCACCCGGTAGAACAGGTTCTCGTTGCGGTCCTGCAACGCGATCAGGTAAAGGTATTTTTCGAGGTCCGTGGACTTGGCCCGGATATTCCCGAGAACGCGCAGTTCCTGTTCCGCCATCGAATGCACGCGGGGCGGCAGCAGCCCCTTGAGATGCAGTTCTTCGCGTTCGGCATCGGTAAATGCCGTGCCCTTGTTGCGGATCGGGTCGTGGAGGATCTTCACTCCGCGGTGCAGGGTGGCAGGGTTCTGATTCTGTTGAGGTTCTTCCGTCTTCTTGGCGACTGGCATGGCGGCCTCCGGCAGGTACTTTCAGGGTGGAAAGCTACGCTTGTTACGCGCATTTCATATACGGAATTCACGCAGAATACAGCGCTAGGTAGAAGCGCGTATCGGCCCGCATGAGCCGCGGCGCTAGCATCGGGCCAGGTTTGCAACGGAGGCTCGGCATGACCCGCAAGATCATCATCATGGGCGCCGCGGGAAGGGATTTCCACGTGTTCAACTGCCTGTATCGTGACGACCCCGATGTCGAGGTCATCGCGTTTACGGCCGCGCAGATCCCGCACATCGAGGAACGGCGCTACCCGGCCGAGCTCGCGGGTTCACGCTACCCGGACGGCATCCCGATCTATCCCGAGGAACAGCTCGAATCGCTGCTCGGCGAGCACGCGGTGGACCAGGTGATATTCGCCTACTCCGACGTCAGCAACGACTACGTCGCCGCATGGCGCGCGCGGATCGAGGCACGGGGCGTCGCGTTCGCGACCTTCGATATCGACGGGTCCATGTTGACGGCGCACAAGCCGGTCATCGCCATCACGGCCGTGCGCACCGGCTGCGGCAAGAGCCAGGTCTCGAGGCGTATTACCAACATCCTGCGGGACCTGGGACAGAAGACGGTTGCGATCCGGCACCCGATGCCATACGGCGATCTTGTGAAACAGAAGGTGCAGCGCTTTGCGAGTTATGCCGACCTCACGGAACAGCATTGCACGATCGAGGAACGCGAGGAATTCGAGCCGCATATCGCCAACGGTGTCGTCGTCTACGCGGGCGAAGACTACGCAGCGATTCTCGCGGCGGCCGAACAGGAAGCCGACGTGATCGTCTGGGACGGCGGCAACAACGACACGCCGTTCATCAAGCCGGATCTCTGGATCTGCGTGGCCGATCCACATCGGCCCGACCACGAGCTGCATTACTTCCCCGGTACCGTCAATTTCGAACGCGCCGACATCATCCTGATCGGCAAGGTCGGTTTCGCCGACCCGGAGAAGATCGAGCGCATCCGGGCCAACGCCGCGCGCCTCAATCCCGATGCCCGTGTCATCCTGCGCGAGTCGCCGCTCGACATCCCGTCCCCGGACGAGATTGCGGGCAAACGCGTACTGGTCATCGAGGACGGGCCGACGACGACCCACGGCGGCATGCCCTTTGGCGCCGGCGTACTGGCCGCCACGGCGCATGGCGCGGCCGAACTCGTCGATCCCCGGCCCTACGCCGTCGGCGAGATCGCGGAGACCTTCGAGCAATACCCCGATATCGGCGACCTGCTTCCGGCCATGGGCTACGGCGACGCGCAGATTCGTGATCTCGAGGAAACCGTCAATGCGGTTGACTGCGATCTCGTTCTGGTCGCGACGCCGATCGACCTGACGCGCCTGATCGACATCGAGAAACCGAGCATGCGCATCGGCTACAGCCTGCAGCCCGAAGACGGGGCGTTGACGGACGCCGTACGCGCACTGGTAACGGACGCCTAGCGAGAGGCGTGCATGTCGGCGAAGTAGGTCTGCACGCTGCCGCGCAGCGTCGCTTCCTCGTCTTCCCAGCGCTGGATCGCCTGCTGCACCCGCGCGTCTGCGCGGAGTTCGGCATAGCGGGGCTGCGACAGCGTGTCGCGCCAGTTCAGGTGCATCGCAACCGACTCGGTAAACACTTCGTTCAGCGCGACCTCGATAGCGGCATCGACCCGCCCGCGCAGCACCAGGATGCTGATGTGCGCATTCGGATCCTCGGTCGGATCGACGCCCTGGGCCTTGGCATGGGCGAGCATCACGTCGAGACGCCGCAGCACCTCGTCATGCGGCAGGGTCTGTGCCCAGGCATCGAATGCCACGCCCTGGACTACGCGTGCCTTGCTCGGAACCTGGGCTGCGTCGACATCCAGGACGCCCGGTCGCTGCGTTTCCAGCCAGGCCAGTTCCGCAGCGGCCCGACCCTGCGCCACGGCCGCGCGCAACAGGTATTGCACGGCGCTGCCGTAAGCGAATCGCCGGTTCTCGATGTCGTCCTCGATGGCGCGCCGTGCCGCGGCGATGCCGGCTGCCGTGTCCCCGGTCGCCTGCGCCCGCGCGATATCGAGCTGGTAAGCGATCGTGCTGTTGGGGCTCAGGTTGTTCACCCGCTTGCGGAATTCATCGGCGACCTCGACGATCCCGAGTTCGTACAGGAACTTCGCGAGCATGCCGGGCAGCTCGTGGTCGCGCGGGTCGACCGCCACGGCCTTCAGGATGTGGCTGACATAGCCCACACCGTCGCCCTCGAACAGGCTCAGGAGGCCGAGGTAGGTGTACGCGTTCGGTTGCGCCGGCTCGAGCTCGAGAGAACGTTGGAGTGCCGCCCGTGCTTCGTCGGAACGCTTCAACTCCATGTAGGCCGTGCCCAGCTCGTAGTGCAGGGTAGGGTTGAACGGATCCAGCGACAGGGCGCCTTCGATCACCGGGATGCAGTCCGCGACACGCTGCGTGCCCTTGTAGGCGCGGACCAGGAGCATCCGCGGTTCGGTTTCCGCAGGCGCCCGGGCGACGATTGTCTCGAGTTCGTTCACGAGATCGGGCAACGCGTCCTGGTCTCCCCGGCTCGCCAGCGAGATGGCCTTGGCGTACACCGATATCGCCTTTGCGACCGGATCGGCAGGCCGTTCGGCGAGCGCCTGGTCCGACATCGCGATGATCTCAGCGAGCGCCGTCCGTTTGTCCATCAGGCCGGTCTCGAGCTGGTGCACGTAACTGCTGGCCAGCTCGATCTTGGCGTCCGTAAACTCGGGGTCGATCAGCAGGGCGCCTTTGAGCAGGTCTTCGGCTTCCTGCAGCCCGCCGTAGGAATAGGTCGCGCGTGCCCTGCGCGCCTGCAGGTAGAGGTCATACGCGTCGGGGTCGGTGGTCGTCACGCCGGCAAATCGCGCCGCGGCGTCCTTGCCGAGCAGCGACGCCGACAGCGCACTGCCGACCCGTGCCGCGATCTCGTCCTGGATGCCGAAGATGTCATCCAGGGTCCGGTCGTAGACTTCCGACCACACATGGAATCCGTCGCTCGCGCGGATCAGCTGCGCCGTGACGCGCACGCGGTCGCCAGCGCGCTGCACGCTGCCCTCGAGCACGTGCGCGACTTCGAGCGCGCGCGCTATCTCCTGGATACTCTTGTTCTGTCCCTTGAAAGCGAAACTCGACGTGCGTGCCGCGACCTTGAGATCGGGAACCTGGGCGAGCATGTGCAGGAGGGTCTCGGTCAGGCCGTCGGAAAAGTACTCGTTGTCCGCGTCGCCCGACATGTTGACGAACGGCAGTACCGCGACCGAGGTGCTCGCAACCGGGGCGCGGGCTTCCCGCGTGGCGTCGTCGGTGTAGCGCGCACTGAACAAGCCGACGAAGATGATCAGCACGATGGCCGCGGCAATGGCAACGCGTTCGACCTGCCGCGCGGCCCTGCGATTGTCCGGATTCTCGCGGTCGACCTTGTGATCGAGTTCGATGCCGTGTGCGCCGATCTCGTAGAACCAGGACAGGACGACCGCGGGAATGAAGCCGAAGGCGAAGATCAGGATCACGGCACGGGCAACCCATTCGGGTGCACCCAGTGTCGGCAGGATGGTCGTCAGAACCTCGGTCAGGAGCCAGCCCACCACCAGGTAGGCGGCGGCGACCCGAAAGACGTTCCGTCGTCGAAGTTCAGCTACAAATGACATTCCCGGCTCCGCGCCCGGCGCATATTCTTGATTATACGATCATTAGATGCATGATGACCGGGGAAGGTTTCAGTATTATGAAGCCAGCCAAGGGAGAAGTGCATGGAACGATTCCAAACTGCGGCCAGGGCATGGCTGTTGATGCTGGTGCTGGCGCCGGGGTTCGCGCTCGCCGGGGACGATGCCGCCGTGCTGACGGCGATGCTGCACGAGTTCCTCGCCAACGCCGACCAGCGGGCTGCGCATGAGCGCTTCTGGGCGCAGGACCTGGTTTACAGCTCATCCGACGGGCGGCGCTTCGGCAAGGCGGACATCATGCAGCGCTTCGACAACGCGGAGCCCGGGGACGGCAGTCCCCCGACGACCGTCTACAGCGGCGAGGACGTCGACATCCGCCAGTACGACGACGTCGCCATCGTGGCCTTCAGGCTCGTCGGCACGCCGGCCGACGGTTCGGAGACGCTCTATTACTACAACACCGGAACCTTCCTGAAGCGCGACGGCGAGTGGCGGGTGATCGCCTGGCACGCCACGCGCATCCCGCCGACGCCCGGCGACTAGGCCGGCAACCGTTCGAAGTGCGCCGTGAAATGGCGCAGAAAGGCCGGCGCCTCGGTGATGCGCAGGCCCTTGATTGCCGCGCGCCGCTCCCACACCAGCTGGATCGCCTCGAGCACGTAGTCCATGTGGCTCTGGGTATACACGCGCCGCGGTATGGCGAGGCGCAGCAGGTCCTGCCGCGCCGGGTGTTCCTCGCCCGTCTGCGGGTCGAGGCCGAACATGACGGTGCCGATCTCGACCGCCCGGATGCCGGCCTCGATGTACAGCTCGACGGCGAGCGCCTGCCCGGGGTACTGCAGCGGCTCGAGCTGGGGCAGGAAGCGGCGGGCATCGAGGTAGACGGCATGACCGCCCGCAGGCGACATCACGGGGATGCCGGCCTGCACGAGATGCTTGACCACGTAGCGCGTCGACAGCAGGCGGTACTCGAGGTAGTTCTCGTCCAGCGTTTCCCGCAGCCCCACGGCGATGGCTTCGAGATCCCGGCCCGCCAGGCCGCCGTAGGTCGGGAAACCCTCCGTCATGATCAGGATATTCCGCTCGCGCTGCGCCAGGTCGTCGTCATTGGTACACAGGAAGCCGCCAATGTTGGCGAACGAGTCCTTCTTTGCCGACATCGTGCACCCGTCCGCGTAGCTGAACATCTCGCGCGCAATGTCGATCGGCGCGGCATCGGCATAGCCTTCTTCGCGGCGCTTGATGAAGTGAGCGTTTTCGGCAAACCGGCACGCATCGATATAAAAAGGGATGCCGGCCGCGCGGGCGATGCGGCTGATCTCGCGAATGTTCGCCATCGAGACGGGCTGCCCGCCGCTCGAGTTGTTGGTCACGGTCACCATGATGACCGGAATCCGTTCGGGGCCGTGCTCGGCGACCAGTGCCTCGAGCGCCGCCGTGTCCATGTTGCCCTTGAACGGATAATCGGAGTCGAGGTCGGTGCCCTCGGCGCAGGGCAGGTCGACGGCGCGGCCACCGACGAACTCGATGTTGCCGCGCGTGGTATCGAAATGCGTGTTGTTCGGGACGATCATGCCCGGCTTGACGAATACCCCGAACAGGATGTGTTCGGCAGCGCGGCCCTGGTGCGTCGGGATCACCTGCCGAAAACCGAACACGTCCGTGACGGCATCGCGGAAGCGATACCAGCTGCGCGCCCCGGCATACGATTCATCGCCCCGCATCAGGGCGCCCCAGGCGTCCGATGACATGGCGCTCGTGCCGGAATCCGTCAGCAGGTCGATGATGACGTCCTCGGCGCGCAGCAGGAACGGATTGAAATGCGCGTCGCGAATCAGGCGCTCGCGCTCGTCACGCGTGGTGAGCTTGATCGGCTCGACCATCTTGATGCGAAAGGGCTCGATGATGGTTTTCATGAGGGGGTATTTGGTTTCATTGGAAACAAAAGGGTAGCAGGGAAACTGCGGCCTGCGAAAAATAATCCGTAGATATCCTGATGACGCCGTGCAGCGGCATTCCTATGATGAGCCAGAATCATGGCTACCAACGACTTGACACAGCGCGCCGACCTGACGCGCCACGGCCGGGGTACGGGGGCGCTGCGCACGCGGCGGCCCCAGTACGTCGATTATCTGCCGCCCTGCAATGACGCCTGCCCCGCAGGCGAGAACATCCAGGCGTGGCTGGCGCATGCCCAGGACGGCAACTACGAGGACGCGTGGCGCGAGCTCGTGCGCAACAACCCGATGCCGGCGATACACGGCCGCGTGTGCTATCACCCCTGCGAGGATGCCTGCAACCGCATCCACACCGACAGCTCGGTCAGCATCCACGCGGTCGAGCGCTTCCTCGGTGACCTCGCGCTCGAGAAGGGCTGGCAGTTCGATCCGCCCGGCACCCGGACCGGCAAGAAGATCCTGATCGTCGGTGCGGGCCCGAGCGGCCTGTCGGCGTCGTACCACCTGGCCAAGATGGGGCACGAGGTCGAGATTCGCGAGGCGGGCCCCGTCGCGGGCGGCATGATCCACTTCGGTATCCCGGCGTACCGGATGCCGCGCAAGGAACTCCAGGCCGAGATCGATCGCATCGAGAAGCTGGGCGTAAAGATCACGCTCGATCACCGTGTCGACGACGTGCTGAAGGAGAAGGAAGAAGGCGGTTTCGACGCGGTTTTCATTGCCGTCGGCGCGCACATCAGCAAGAAGATCGAAATTCCGAATCGCGATGCGGGCAAGATCCTCGACGCGGTTTCGTTCCTGAGCCAGGCCAACAAGGGCGAGGCGCCCAAGCTGGGCCGCCGGGTAGCCGTCTACGGCGGCGGTAACACGGCGATGGACGCGGCCAGAACAGCGAAACGCCTGGGCGCCGATACGATGATCATCTATCGCCGTGACCGCACCACGATGCCGGCGCATGATTTCGAGGCCGACGAGGCCCTCGAGGAAGGCGTGCAGATCAACTGGCTGCGCACGATCAAGGAGATCGACAAGTCCACGTTCAAAGTCGAGATCATGGAACTCGACGAGAACAAGCGTCCCCAGCCGACCGGCCGGTTCGAGGAACTGGAGGCCGACTCGCTGATCCTCGCGCTGGGACAGGACACGGACACGAAATTCCTCGAGTCCGTTCCCGGAATCGAGTTCGAGTGGGACCACACGGTCATCGTCGACGACAACATGATGACCGGGCATCCGGGGATCTTCGCCGGCGGCGACATGGTGCCAAGCGAGCGTTCGGTCACGATCGCGGTCGGGCACGGCAAGCACGCGGCCCGGCATATCGACGCGTTCCTCAACGATTCCAAGTACGTACGCCAGCCGCGGCACGACATCGTCGGCCCCGAGAAACTGCACCTCTGGTACCGCACCAACGCGCCACAGGTGGCGCAGGAGCGGCTGCCGATCGAGCGGCGCGGCAAGGGCTTCGACGAAGTGCTGCAGAACCTGACCGAGCCCGAAGCATTGTTCGAAGCGAAGCGCTGCCTGTCCTGCGGCAACTGTTTCGAATGCGACGGCTGTTACGGCGCCTGCCCGCAGGATGCCATCATCAAGCTGGGACCCGGCAAGCGGTACAAGTTCAATTTCGACCGTTGCACGGGCTGCGCCGTGTGCTACGAGCAGTGTCCCTGTCATGCCATAGAGATGATTGACGAACCCGTCACGGAAGAGGAATCGTCATGAGCAAGCAACGCGCGCTGGAGGGCAACGAGGCGGTCGCACGCGTTGCGTACGCCGTCAGTGAAATCTGCTCGATCTACCCGATCACGCCGTCGTCACCGATGGCCGAATCGGCGGATGTCTGGTCGGCACGGGGCAAGAAGAACCTCTGGGGCCAGGTCCCGGACATCATCGAGATGCAAAGCGAGGGCGGGGCAGCCGGCACCGCGCACGGGGCGCTGCAGACCGGTGCGCTGACGACGACCTTTACGGCGTCGCAGGGCCTCATGCTGATGCTGCCGAACATGTACAAGATCGCCGGCGAACTGACGTCCACGGTGTTCCACGTCGCGGCACGGTCGCTGGCGGCACAGGCGCTGTCGATTTTCGGCGATCACCAGGACGTGATGGCGGCCCGTACCACCGGGTTCGCACTGCTGGCCTCGTCGTCGGTGCAGGCCGCGCAGGACCTGGCACTGGTCGCGCACGCGGCAACGCTCCGGTCGCGGATCCCGTTCATCCACTTTTTCGACGGCTTCCGTACGTCGCACGAAGTCGACAAGATCAAGCTCGTCAGCGAAGACGAAATGCGGGTGATGATCGACGACAAGCTCGTTTACGAGCACCGGCAGCGCGCCCTGAATCCGGACAACCCGTTCATCCGCGGCACGGCCCAGAATCCCGACGTGTACTTCCAGGGCCGCGAGACCGTCAATCGCTTTTACGACGCAACGCCCGACATCGTCCGCGAGGCGATGCATCGCTTCGCCATCCTGACCGGGCGGGAATACGACCTGTTCGACTATTTCGGCGATCCCGAGGCCAAGCGTGTCATCGTGCTGATGGGGTCGGGTGCGGAGACCGTGGTCGAAACGATCAACGCGCTGCCCGACAAGGGCATCGGCATGATCAACGTGCGCCTGTACCGCCCGTTTTCGAGCCGTCATCTGCTCGAGGCGCTGCCCAGATCGGTCGAGAGGATCGCCGTGCTCGATCGTACCAAGGAGCCCGGGGCGAGCGGCGAGCCGCTGTACCAGGACGTCGTGACGGCCCTGGCCGAAGCGACGACGAGCGGAGCCCGCGCGCACATGCCCCGCGTAATCGGCGGTCGCTACGGCCTGTCATCGAAGGAGTTTACGCCTGCGATGGTCAAGGCCGTGTTCGACGAGCTTGCGAAGGACACGCCGAAGAACCATTTCACCATCGGCATCACCGACGACGTCACGCATACGAGCCTCGAGTACGACTCGACCTTCCAGATCGAAGGTGACGACGTAACGCGCGCGCTGTTCTTCGGTCTCGGTGCGGACGGTACGGTCGGCGCCAACAAGAACTCGATCAAGATCATCGGTGAGAATACCGACCTGCATTGCCAGGGCTACTTCGTCTATGACTCGAAGAAATCCGGTTCCCGGACAGTGTCGCACCTGCGCTTCGGCCCCGATCCGATCCATGCGCCGTACCTGATCCAGTCCGCCAACTTCATCGCCTGCCACAAGTTCGAGCAGGCGCAGAAGATCGAGATCCTCAAGGAGGCCGCCAACGGCGCGGTGTTCCTGCTCAACAGCCCCTACGGCCCCGAAGACGTCTGGGACCAGCTTCCGGCACCCGTGCAGCAGACGATCATCGATCGCAACATCCGCTTGTATGTCATCGATGCATCGAGCGTGGCGCGCGACGCCGGCATGGGCAAGCGCATCAACACCATCATGCAGGCCTGCTTCTTCGCACTGTCGGGCGTGCTGCCCCGCGACGAGGCCATCGCGCAGATCAAGAAGGCGATCGAAAAGACCTACCAGAGCAAGGGACAGGACGTCGTCGAGAAGAACTATGCGGCCGTCGATGCGGCGCTGGATCACCTGCATGAAGTCGAAGTCCCGGCCGCGGTCAGCAGCCGGCGCGAATTCGGTGACGTCGTGCCCGACAACGCACCTGATTTCGTCCGCGAAGTAACCGCCCAGATGATGCGCGGTCATGGGGACGAATTGCCGGTCAGCAAGATGCCGATCGACGGTACTTACCCGAGCGCGACCTCGAGATTCGAGAAGGGCAATGTCTCGGACATCGTGCCGGTCTGGGAACCGGATCTTTGCATTCAGTGCGGCAACTGCGCCTTCGTCTGCCCCCACAGCGTCATTCGCGCCAAGTTCTATCATGAGAATTCGCTCGAAGAGGCGCCGGACAGCTTCCCGTCGGCGCCGATCACGGCGCGGGGCTTCCCGGAAACGCGCTACTCGCTGCAGGTTTATGTCGAGGATTGCACCGGGTGTAACCTGTGCGTGAGCGCGTGCCCGGTGCGGGCGCCCGACGAGTCCGGGAAACGCGCCATCAACATGGCGGACAAGCGCCCGATTCTCGAAACCGAGCGCGAGCACATTCGCTTTTTCGAGACGCTGGCCTGGAACGACCGCGCGGCCGTCGACTTCTCGTCGGTGCGCGGCGCCCAGTTCCTGCAACCGCTATTCGAATTCCCCGGCGCATGCGCGGGCTGTGGCGAAACGCCGTACGTCAAGTTGTTGTCGCAGCTGTTCGGTCCACGACTCATCGTGGCCAACGCCACGGGCTGCTCCTCGATTTACGGCGGCAACCTGCCGACGACCCCCTGGGCGAAGAACGACGAGGGCAGCGGCCCGGCCTGGTCGAACTCGCTGTTCGAGGATAACGCGGAATTCGGCCTCGGCATGCGTATCGCGGCCGACCACCACATGACGCTGGCCAAGGAACTGGTATCCGACCTCGCCGGCGATATCGGGCACGAACTGGCCGATCACATCGTGCATGCGGGGCAGCGGGTAGGCAGCGAAATCCGGCGCCAGCGGCGTCGCGTCAGGATACTGCGCAAGCGCCTCGAGGAACTGACGGCCCGCCACGAGAACCCGAAGGCGACGGCGTTGCTGTCGATCGTCGATCATCTCATCCGGCGAAGCATCTGGCTGGTCGGCGGCGACGGCTGGGCCTATGACATCGGCTCCGGCGGACTCGATCACGTGCTGGCCAGCGGCCGCAACGTCAATGTGCTCGTCATGGATACCGAGGTGTATTCGAATACCGGCGGGCAGATGTCCAAGGCAACCCCGCTGGGCGCCTCGGCGAAGTTCGCTTCGGCAGGCAAGCGCATCGGCAAGAAGGACCTCGCCCTGCAGGCTATCTCGAGCGGCAACGTGTACGTCGCCCAGGTTGCCATGGGTGCGAATCCCCAGCAGACGCTGCTGGCGATGCGCGAGGCCGAGGAATACAACGGCCCGTCGCTGATTCTCGCCTACAGCCATTGCATCGCGCACGGTTACGACCTCAAGGACGGCCTGCGGCAGCAGCAACTCGCTGTCGCCAGCGGCTACTGGCCGCTGATTCGCTATAACCCCGGGCTGCGGGCAGCCGGCCACCGGCCGTTCGTCCTCGACTCGACGCGCCCGACCGTTTCGCTGCAGGACTACGCCTACAACGAGAACCGCTACAAGGTGCTGCGCAAGAGCAACCCGGAGGACGCGGAACGCCTCATGAAGATGGCGCAGGAGACCGTCAACCGACGCTGGGCGACCTACGAGTACCTGTCCCAGCAGGCAGCCGGAGAGTTCGAACAGGCAAGCTAGGTGCTAGAATCGGAGGCCTGTATCCATCACGGGAGCTCCCATGGAAGCCAGCACCGCTTACGCGATTCCGATCAGTAACACGGAAAGTATCCCCGGCAAGCAGATTGTCGAGTTTTACGGTGTCGTGACCGGCAATACCGTGCGCGCCAAGCACATCGGGCGTGACATCATGGCCGGGCTGAAGAACATCGTCGGCGGCGAACTGGTCGGTTACACGGAACTCCTGCAGGATTCGCGGCAGGAGGCGACCGAGCGCATGATCGAACAGGCGCGTTCGATGGGGGCCAATGCCGTGGTCAACGTGCGCTTCGCCACCAGCTCGATTTCACAGGGTGCCGCCGAGTTGTTTGCGTACGGGACCGCCGTCAAGGTTGCCTGATGGACTCCGCGACGATCCAGTACTTCAACCTGTTCATGAATTACGGTTGGCCGTTGCTGTTGCTGCTGACGGCGTATTTCATCGGCACCTATATCGAGAAGCGCCATTTCCGCCGGATTCGCGAGCGGGAAGACGAGTATCGGTCCATGCCTGTCGTCACTTTCGACACGATGCCCGACGACTGGCGTGCCAGCGCGTCGACCATGGTTTCGGGCAGCATTGTCGTGTCGCTGGATTACTTCAAGCGCGTTATCGCAGGGCTGCGCAGCATCGTGGGCGGGCGCATCAAGACCTACGAGCCGCTGCTCGACAGGGCGCGCCGCGAGGCGACGCTGCGGATGATCGAGGACGCGCGCCGGCAGGGTTACGATGCGATCTTCAACGTACGGCTCGAGACATCGCGGCTGGCGAACTCGCGGGGCGACGGCAACGGCACGGCGGGCGTGGAAATGCTTGCCTTCGGCACCGCCGTTAAGCTCGGCTCACGTTTCTCGCGGCCCGCGGATACCACTTGAGACACGTTCCCCGGCAGCCCCGCGAAGGCATCAACGTCAGCGCCACGCACCCGCTGGTCGAGGCCGGCACGCTTGTCGCGGGTTTGACCGCGATTTTCATTGCCATCGTGCTGTTGCTCATTTTCCTTATCGAGGTCGTGCTCTATTTTGTGCCGGCCGAGAAAGAGGCGGCGCTGTTTCGCGACTGGCTGCCCGTCGACCTGGTGACCGTGTCGCCCGCGGATGAGCGCCTGTACCAGGCGCAGCTGCTCGTCGACCGGCTGGCAGTTTACTGGGAGGAGTCGCCTTACGAGTTCCGGGTCGAGATCGACGACTCCGCAGTCGCGAACGCGATGGCGCTGCCGGGCGGCCTGATCGTCGTGACGCAGGGGCTGCTCGATGCGGTGGAATCGGAGAACGAGCTGGCCTTCGTGATCGGCCACGAACTGGGGCATTTTCGCAATCGCGATCACCTGCGCGCGCTGGGCCGGGGTATCGTTTTGTCGATGTTCTTCGCGGTGACGACCGGCAGCGATGTGTCCGGTCTGGGTATCAAGGTCAGCGACCTGGCGCTGCGCGGATTCAGCCGGCGGCAGGAGCATGCTGCCGACGAGTTCGGGCTCGCGATCGTCCATCGACACTACGGGCACCTGGATGAAGCCTGGCGCTTGTTCGAACGCTGGCACGAAAGCGAGGGAAATGCGTCCGATATCGTGGCGTACACGTCGACCCACCCGCAGCCGGACGACCGCATCCGGCAGCTCGAGAGCCTTGCGCAACGGGAAGGCTGGTCAATGGTGGGCGAGGTCACACCACTGCGATGGTAGTGTAGTGTTTGCGGATGTCGGTGTCCGGTACGGGTATTCGCCTGGGCATTCGAGCTGGCGCCCGAGGGCTACAAGCGTGAGCAGGAACAACAGCCGCCTGCCGAGGCCGGGCGTTTCTTCGCGGAACGGGCGCGAGGCGGGGCCTGGCAAGCGCTTAGCTCCCACACATAAAAACAGTCACTTAGCTTGTATTCTTGAGCTAGTGTGTCAAACTTAACACCCGTAATGACCAATCCGTCCGACACCGTTACGGGAATCCAGCATCGCAAGCCGCGCGCCGGCGAGCGCACCCGCGGCTCGGTCGATGCCATGCAGACCAAGTTTGCCGTCGGCGTTCAGAATCTCGACCCCTCGAACTACCTCGAACAGCTCCAGGCCAATGTCGACGAGTTACCCGATGCGGCCGGCGCGGACGCGGCTTTCATTGCGTTGTTCGGCGAAGACGGCACCGAGATCGAATCCGTACTGGTATCGGCCAGCGGCTTCGCACAGTGCAAGCCCGAGCAGCTCGCGGGCGAGAAACTCGAAGACTGGGCATGGCTGCGCAACCGGCTCGGTCACCTGCGCGTCGTCGAGGTGGCCGATACGCTGAGCGGCCCGCAGGCTGCGCGCGACGACCTCGAGCGGCTCAACGAGCTGCACATCGGCGCCGCCCTGATCATCGGCTTCGCGGTGCACGGCGAAATCGCCGGGTTCCTCGGCATCGTAAACGAGCGTCCCGTGGAGAGTTGGGACGCCAACCTGCATTTGCTGATGAAGCTGTTCGGTTCCTCGCTCGCAGCGGGACTGGAGCGGGTGCGTGACAAGCAGATCCTCGAGGAACTCCAGGAACGCAATGCGCTCATCGCGATGACCGCAAACGACGGCATCTGGGACTTCGACGGCGATTCCAAGCGCATCAACCTGTCGCGTCGCTGGAAGATCATGCTTGGCTACGACGTCGATGACGACGACGTAAAGCTGGATTGGTACAAGCTCGTGCATCCCGACGACATCGCACGCGTGCAGACCCGCATGCGCGAACATCTCGAGGGCAAGGCGCCGTTCTTCGAGTCCGTGCATCGCATGCGGCACCAGAGCGGCGAGTGGCGCTGGATGAAAAGCCGCGCCAAGGGCGTCGTCGACGAGAACGGCCGCCTGATCCGGCTGCTCGGTGTCGAGGTCGACATCACGGAACGCAAGCTCTACGAGGACGCGCTGTTCCGCGAGAAGGAAAGCGCCCAGATCACGTTGCAGTCCATAGGTGACGGCGTCATTACGACCGACTCCAAGTGCAACGTCGAGTACGTGAACCCCGTTGCCGAGGAACTGACCGGCTGGAAGGTCGATGACGCCAGCGGCCGGCCGATCGACGAGATCTTCCGCGGCTTCCACGAGGAAACCTGCGAACCGCTCGAAAATCCCTTGGCGGTGTCGATGCGTCGCGACCGGGCCATCAAGTCGGTGCGTCCGACGCTGCTTATTCGCCGCGACGGCAACGAATTGTATATCGAGAGCACGGCCTCGCCGATTCGCGACGGCAAGGGGACCGTGACCGGTGGCGTACTCGTCTTTCACGATGTCTCGGAGTCGCGCGATCTCAATCGGCGGCTCAGCTACCACGCCAGTCACGATATCCTGACCGGGCTCGTGAATCGCGCGGAGTTCGAGAATCGTGTCGAACGCGCGCTCAAGAGCGCCAAGGCGCGTGAGACTTCGTATGCGCTGCTGTATCTCGATCTTGATCAGTTCAAGATCGTCAACGACTCCTGCGGACACAGCGCCGGCGATGCCCTGCTGGGACAACTCGGCACCTTGCTGAAGTCCAAGATCCGCTGGCGCGACACGCTGGCGCGACTCGGTGGCGACGAATTCGGCGTGTTGCTCGAAAGCTGCTCGCTCGATGAAGCCATGAACACGGCGGAAACCCTGCGCATGGCGATCGGGGATTACAAGTTCGTCTGGGAAGAACGGACCTTCAGGCTCGGCGTGAGTATCGGGGTTGTGCCGATCACGGCCGACAACGAAGACGTTGCCGCGCTGCTGACCGCCGCCGATAGTGCGTGCGCCGCCGCCAAGGAAGCGGGCCGTAACCGCATCCACAGCTTCCAGGAAAACGATATCGACCTGATGCGCCGGCGCCGCGAAATGCAGTGGGCGGCAAGGATCAACAACGCGCTCGAAGAGAATCGTTTCGAGCTGTTCCGCCAGACCATTCAGCCGTTACAGGTGGAGGAGGAGGGCGCGCACTACGAGATCCTCCTGCGCATGCGCGATGAAAGTGGCGGCATCATTTCGCCCGGGTTGTTTATCGAGGCCGCGGAACGCTATGGCATCACGCCCAAGATCGATCGCTGGGTGATTCGTAGCGCGTTCCGCTGGCTGGTGTCGGAAGCCGACGAGCGGGAGCGCTTGTCACTGTGTTCGATCAACCTGTCCGGCCAGAGTCTCGGCGACGAAAAATTCCTGCCGTTCGTGATCGACCAGTTCCAGATGAGCGGTATCGACGCCACGAAGATCTGCTTCGAAATCACCGAAACAGCGGCCATAGCGAGTTACTCGCAGGCCAACCGGTTTATCAATGCACTGAAAGAGCTTGGTTGCAAGTTCGCCCTCGACGATTTCGGCACCGGCCTGTCGTCGTTCGGCTACCTCAAGCACTTCCCCGTCGATTTCCTCAAGATCGATGGCAGCTTCGTCAAGGAGATACTGCATGATCCGATCGACCGCGAAATGGTACGTTCGATTAATGAAATCGGTCACCTTACCGGCAAACAGACGATTGCCGAGTTTGCGGAAAACGAGGAGATCATCACGATGCTGCGGGGCATGGGCATCGACTACGCGCAAGGCTACGGCGTTTCCGAGCCCAAGCGCGTAACCCGCGCCGTCGCCTGAATCTTTGGAAGTTCAGGGTCAGTTTACAGTTTAGGGACAGTTCACTTATCTCTATCCGAGATAAGTGAACTGTCCCTAAACTGTCCCTAAACTTCCCTGAACTCCCTTCTAGTCGATCCGGAACAGCATCGAGAGGTCGACGGCGGCGACGTTCTTGGTGATCGCGCCGATCGAGATGTAGTCGACGCCGGTTTGCGCGATCTCGTGGATCGTGGCGAGCGTGACGTTGCCGGACGCTTCCAGTTCCGCCGCCACCAGGCCATAAGCGCGATTGGTCTCCACGGCCCGCCGCAGTTCCGCGATCGAAAAATTATCGAGCAGGATGCGTCCTGCGCCGGCGTCCAGCGCCTCCAGCAGTTCGTCGTGGCTCTCGACTTCGATTTCGATCGGCACGTCGCCCTGCACGGCGCCGGCTGCGGCGAGGGCCGCCGCAATGCCGCCCGCCGCCTTGACGTGGTTTTCCTTGATCAGGATGGCATCGAACAGCCCGGTCCGGTGGTTGTGTCCGCCACCGCAGCGAACCGCGTACTTCTGGGCGAGGCGCAGACCCGGAATCGTCTTGCGCGTGTCGAGGATCCGGGCGGGCGTGCCGGCAACGGCCGCCACGTAGGCAGCGGTCGTGGTCGCCGTCGCGGACAGGGTCTGCAGGAAGTTCAGTGCCGTCCGTTCGCCACTGAGCAGGGCCCGCGCCGGTCCGACGAGCTTGCAGACGACGTCGCCGGGATCGGCCCTGGCGCCGTCGCCGATATACCAGTCGAGGACGATGCCTTCGTGCAGCTGCCTGAAGACCTCGCTGACCCAGGCCTCGCCACAGACCACCAGCGCCTCGCGGGCCACGATCTGCGCACCGACGACCACGTCGGTATCGATCAGCGCGGCGGTGAGGTCACCGGCCCCGATGTCCTCGGCAAGCGCTGCCGCGACAACGGGGCCGATAGAAGCTTGCGTTGCTTCGTTCAGCAACTGCCTACATGAACCAGCCGTGGCCTGCGCCGACCATGCTCATGATCATCGGAATCGACATCAGCGTGTTGGACCGGGAAGCCAGGAACGCGATGTTCTTGGCTTTCGCGACCTCGTCGGCACTGGCTTCGACCATGCCGAGGATTTTTTTCTGGTTCGGCCAGATCAGCACCCACACGTTGAACAGCATGATCGTACCAAGCCAGGCGCCGACGCCGATCGTCATCGCGTATTGGTTTACCGGATCGGCGTTCAGTCCGAGCAGGAACGCATCCACGAACTGGCCCTTGTGAAACAGGAACGCCGCGCCGGTCAGCCAGGTGACCAGTGCGCCCCAGCGGAACCAGTTCAGCGCGCGGGGTGCCACGTACCGGGAAATGGCAGCCGGCCCGGGGCCGCCCTCATCGCTGAGCGCTTCGCCGAGCGCCGGAACCTGGACGAAGTTGAAGTAATACAGCAGGCCGATCCACGTAATGCCGGCGAGGACGTGCAGCCAGATGATCAGCGCCTGGGCAGTGATACCGGCCACCATGTGGTTGCCCTTGGTCGCCAGCACGATGATCACGGCCAGGACAAAGCCGCCGATGATCGTGCCGCCAATGGTTTTCAATGGGTTCATGTGTGGTTCTCCGAGCTGTTTTTCTGGACGTTTTTCGGAAAGTTAGCGGGAATTCAGCCCCCCTTCAGGCTGGCCGTATTATAGAGACTGAGTAACCGAAAGGCGAAAAATGTCGGTACAATCGCGGCTTCGCCCTGGAGACAACGATGCGAAAATTCCTATTGCTGTTACCGCTGCTTGCCCTGGCCGGCTGTACCGCGCTGGTCGTGGGCGGTGCCGGCGCGGTCGGCTACCAGCTCGGCAAGGACGAGCGCCCGCCCGAGGTCGTGGCGACCGATTCGGCGATTTCGACCAGGATCAGGGGCAAGTACGTCGCGGACGACGTCGTCAGCGTGTTCAATATCGGGGTGCGCACATACGAGGGGACGGTCACCTTGTCCGGAACCGTCGGCAGCATCCTGGCGCGTAATCGTGCCGAATCGCTGGCACGGGGAACTAACGGCGTGCAAGTGGTCAATAACCAGATCATTATCGAGGATCAGAGTCAATGAGCGTTACTGAACGAATCGAAGAGCAACTCGGCTCGCACGACGTGCTCTTGTACATGAAAGGCACGCCGGACTTCCCGCAATGCGGGTTTTCCGGCCAGGCAGTCGCGGCCCTGAATGCGATCGGTAAGCCTTATGCCTACGTCAATATCTTCGAGGATCCCGAGATCCGCGAGGGACTGAAGGAATACTCGAACTGGCCGACGTTTCCGCAGCTTTACGTCAAGGGCGAGCTCGTCGGCGGCTCCGACATCATGGTCGAGATGTACAACAGCGGCGAACTCAAGACGCTGATCGAGGAAGCTACGGCTGCGGCGGAGCAGTCCTGAGGGTCTCCTCGAAAATGCCCCGGTAGCGGTTTACCGCGTCGCAAAACAGGTCGGCCGTAATCTCGGCATCGTAGGATGCCGAGTGCGCCTGTGTTTCGTCCCATCCGAGTCCCGCCGCGATGGCGGCGCGGGCCAGCACCGTCTGGCCATACGCCACGCCGCAAAGTGTCGCGGTATCGAAGCAGCTGAACGGGTGGAACGGGTTACGCTTGATGACCGAGCGCGCGATCGCCTGGTTGAGAAAGCCGAGATCGAAATGCGCATTGTGGCCGACGAGCACGGCGCGGGAACAGCGGCTCTCGCGCACCGCCCGCCGCACTTCGCGGAAGACGCGTTGCAAGGCATCGCGTTCGTCGATCGCCGGCCGCAGCGGATGATGCGGGTCGATGCCGTTCACGGCGATCGAAGCATCTTCGATATTGGCGCCCTCGAACGGCTTGACGTGATAGCGAATCGTCTCGCCGCGCACCAGTTCGCCGTCGGCGTCGATCTCGACCAGCACGGCGGCGATCTCGAGGAGCGCATCGGTCATGCAGTTGAACCCCCCGGTCTCGACATCCACGACCACGGGCAGGAAACCGCGGAAGCGGTTGCACATGCGGGTTTCGCCAGTCACTTAGCGCTCTGCCTCGAACAGGTTCTCATCGAGGATTGCGCTCATCGTGTAACGAACGCCGAATCCCGTGAACTTCGATGCAATATGGCCAAGCCCGGACTCGTTGTCGCCGGCCGACAGGTCGAGGTGCACCCAGGGAATGTCGTTCTCGATGAACTCGGCCAGGAAGCTGGCGGCGAGAATATGGTCGCCGATTCCCTTGACCGAACATTGCTGGAAGTCGGCCGTGTTGCTTTTCAGGTCGTCCATGAATTCCTTGCCGATAGGGAATGGCCAGACACGCTCGCCGCTTCGTTGCCCGACCTGGGTCAGGACAGGATGCAGCGCCTCGCAGTTGGTGAACACGCCCGAATAACGTGAGGTCAACGCGCGGATGCAGCCTCCCGTCAGCGTCGCGTAGTCGAAAATGATCCCGGGCTTCTCGCGGCTTGCGAGCACCAGCGTGTCGGCCAGGGCCATGCGGCCTTCGGCATCGGTATGCACGGTCTGGATCGTCTTGCCATTGGCCGCTGTTACGACATCCTGTGACTTGTACGCCCTGGGGCCCGTGCGGTTCTCGGTAATCGCGAGCCAGCAATCCACGGCGATGGGCAACTCCATCTCGCTGATGGCCAGCAAGGTCCCGAGCGCCACGGCGCTTCCCTGCATGTCGCCGTGCATGTTGAGCATGTTCTCGAACGGCTTCAGGTTGGTACCGCCCGTGTCGAAGATGATGCCTTTGCCCACGAGGCCGATTTTCGCCCTGGCGGACTTCGGGCCGGGCCGGTATCGCAGCCTCACGATGCTGGCGCTGTCGTCGTCGTTGCCCTGCGCGACGGCCAGGAACGCGCCGCAGCCCAGCAGGTCGAGATCCTTGGTGCGAAAACGCTTGTATTGCCAGCCGTGTTCCTTGGCCAGCTGGCGCGTGTACTCGGCGTAAGCGTCGGCGTCGAGAAAATTGGGCGGCATCGTGGTCAACCAGCGCGCCAGGTTATTGCCGCTGGCCTCGGCCTCGATGCGGCGCGTATCGAGCCTGCGCTGCAGCCCGATGAGACGAATGCTCTTTATCCTGTCGGGCGGCGGCTCACTCTTGAAATGGGGCAACCCGAACGCGGCCGCGAGTGCCGCCGAGAGGACGTTGCCGACAACCTGGCTCTGGGCTTCTTCCGGGAAACCCACCGCGCAAATGCCGAGGCTGCCGGCCTTTTGAGAAGTTGCGGCGGCAACCAGTTTGCGGCCGAGCGTGAGCTGCTCGAAGGTGCTGGCGCCTTTGCCGAGCGTGCCGGCGACGATCAGGGTCTGCTTCTTGTTGTCGCTGCGGGCGACAAACGCGGGCGTCGATCCGGCCGGGTGCTTGCGGTACAGGGCCTGTAGTTTCGCGCCTTGCGGGATTTCACCGAAAACGGCCTTCGACGGCCTGTCGGGTAGTATCAGGAGCAACTGGTCGACGGCTTCGAGATATTTCGCTTGGACCCGCCCGGGCTCCTGGACAATTCGAATATCGTTGGTTGCGGGCGTGACTTTTTGCATTGCTTGTTTTCTCCGGGGGAACCTTGACCCGTGCGACCGAAACCACGAATATGTCGCGTCCAACGGCGTCCCGCACGGCAGGGCGCAGGGTTGCGGGCATCCTAGCAGGACGCTTCACTTTATTCACGCATGATTCGGCGGATTTCCGGGGTCGCGCCCCATAAGAAAAATATGAGTAGTTTCAATCCCTTTGATGACATCGATCCGACTGAAACCGGCGAATGGATCGAGTCGATAGACTCGGTCCTGACGCAGCACGGTCCAGAACGGGCGCACTTCCTCCTGAACCGCATGATCGATTATGCCCGGCGGTCAGGGGCCTATCTTCCCTACACGCCGAACACGGCCTACCTGAATACGATCAGCACGGCCCGCCAGCCCGAATACCCGGGCGATCGCACGCTGGAGCGACGCATCGAAGCCTATATCCGCTGGAATGCGATGGCGATGGTCGTCAATGCCAACCGCATCAGCACCGAGTATGGCGGGCACATCTCCAGTTACGCCTCGTCTGCCACGCTGTACGAGGTCGGCTTCAATCATTTCTGGCGCGGCGCGACCGCAAAGCAGGACGGCGACCTGGTCTTCATGCAGGGGCACTCGTCGCCCGGCATCTACGCGCGCGCGTTCCTCGAAGGCCGCCTCGACCAGGGCGATCTCAACCGCTTCCGCCAGGAAGTTGGCGGCGGCGGGCTGTCGTCCTACCCGCATCCGTGGCTGATGCCCGAATTCTGGCAGTTCCCGACCGTCTCGATGGGTCTCGGCCCGATGATGGCGATCTACCAGGCGCGCTTCATGCGCTACATGGAGCATCGCGGCCTGATCGAACCGAGCGATCGCAAAGTCTGGTGCTTCCTCGGCGACGGCGAGATGGACGAGCCCGAGTCGATGGGCGCCATCACGATGCCGGTTCGCGAAAAGCTCGACAACCTGGTGTTCGTCGTGAACTGCAACCTGCAGCGCCTCGACGGGCCGGTCCGCGGCAACGGCAAGATCATCCAGGAACTCGAAGCCGCCTTCGGCGGTGCCGGCTGGAACGTCGTCAAGGTCGTCTGGGGTTCGCGCTGGGATCCGCTGCTCGCCAAGGACCACTCGGGCAAGCTGCGGCAGGTCATGGAAGAGACCGTCGACGGCGAATACCAGAAGATCAAGTCGAAGGACGGCAAGTACGTGCGCGACACGTTCTTCGGCAAGTTCCCCGAGACAGCCGAGATGGTCGCCAACATGTCCGATGAAGAGATCTGGCGACTGAATCGCGGCGGTCACGACCCCCGCAAGGTGTATGCCGCGTACGATGCGGCGACGAAGCACCAGGGCGGGCCTACCATCATCCTTGCCAAGACCATCAAGGGCTACGGCATGGGCAAGGCGGGCGAAGGGCAGAACATTGCGCACCAGCAAAAGAAGATGGATCTCGAGCAGATCAAGGCGTTTCGTGATCGCTTCAACATCCCGGTGAGCGACGGGGAGCTCGGGGACACCGTACCGTATTACAAGCCCGACCCCGATAGCGCCGAGCACGAGTACCTGATGGAGCGGCGGGCTTCACTGGGCGGCTTCCTGCCGCGGCGGCGGCCGAAGTCGACCTCGCTGCCGGTACCGCCGCTCGAGGTCTTCCGCACGCAGCTCGAAGGCACGGGTGAGCGCGAGGCATCGACGACCATGGCGTTCGTGCGCATGCTCACGGCACTGACGCGCGACAAGCAGATCGGCAAGCATGTCGTCCCGATCGTGCCGGACGAGGCCCGGACCTTCGGCATGGAAGGCATGTTCCGCCAGGTCGGCATCTACGCATCGCAGGGGCAGCTTTACGAGCCCCAGGATGCAGGCGAACTCATGTACTACCGCGAGGACAAGAAAGGCCAGATTCTCGAGGAGGGCATCAACGAGGGCGGCGCGCTGTGCTCGTGGATCGCGGCAGGTACCTCGTATTCCAATCATGACGTGCCGATGGTGCCGTTTTACATCTACTACTCGATGTTCGGTTTCCAGCGGATCGGCGACTTCGTCTGGGCCGGAGGCGACATGCAGTCGCGCGGCTTCCTGATCGGCGGCACGGCCGGACGCACCACCCTGGCGGGCGAGGGTCTGCAGCACCAGGATGGTCACAGTCTCGTGGCGGCCTCGACCGTACCGAATTGCCGTTCCTACGATCCGACGTATGCCTACGAACTCGCGGTGATCGTGCAGGACGGGCTGCGGCGCATGATCGGCGAGCAGGAGAACGTGTTCTATTACATCACCTGCATGAACGAGAACTACGTGCATCCGCCAATGCCCGCGGGCGTGGAGGAAGGTATTCTGCGCGGCCTGTACCCGCTGGACATCAACAAGAGCCCCGGGAAGATCCGGGTCCAGCTCATGGGATCGGGTACGATTCTGCGCGAGGTCATCGGTGCCGCGGAGCTCTTGATGGAAGACTTCGGTGTCATCGCCGACGTCTGGTCTGCGACGAGCTTCAACGAGCTGCGGCGCGATGCGCTCGAGGTCGAGCGCTGGAATCAATTGCACCCCGAAGAGCCGCAGCGCAAGTCCTGGATCGCGCAGTGCCTCGGCAACCGGCCGGGCCCCTATGTCGCGGCAACCGACTACATGAAGATCGTTGCGGACCAGGTGCAGCGCTGGGTGCCGGGTACCTACTACTCGCTCGGCACGGACGGGTACGGGCGCAGCGACGCCCGCAAGCCGTTGCGGGAGCATTTCGAGGTGGACCGTCGGTTCATCACCATCACGGCACTGATCGCGCTCGCCGATGACGGCGCGCTGGATCGCAAGACGGTGGCCATGGCAATCAAGAAGTACGGCATCGATCCGGACCGTCCGGATCCGGTTACGCTGTAGTCCGGGGCGCGAGCGTGGCAAAGACAATCGATATCGTAGTTCCGGACATGGGCGACTTCGAGAACGTCGAGGTCATCGAGGTCCTGGTGCAGGCCGGGGACAAGGTCGAGCGCGAGGACGGCCTCGTAACGATCGAGACCGACAAGGCGTCGATGGATATCCCGGCGCCCGAGAACGGCGTCATCGAGAAGCTGACGATCGGCCTCGGCGACAAGGTGTCCGCCGGGGACGTCATCGGCCGCCTGGTGACGGCAGCCGACGCGCAAGCCGACACGGAAGCCGGCGATGCCGCCGCCACGCCGGCCAGCCCCTCCGGGTCCGCCGACGATACGCCGGCGCCGGCCGGCGGTTCCGCGCAAGCTGGCGGCAAGCAGACACTCGTGGTTCCTGATCTCGGCGATTTTGCCGACGTCGAAGTCATCGAGGTTCACGTGGCGCCCGGCGACACGGTCGACGTCGAAGACCCGCTCGTGACGCTCGAAACCGACAAGGCCGCGATGGATGTACCGGCAGTGATGGCGGGCACCATCGGGGACGTTCTCCTGAAGGTCGGTGACAAGGTATCGGCAGGGTCTGCCGTCGCGATCATCGAAGCGTCCGGCCGTGCCGCGGCCGCAGAGCCGCCGCCCGCCCGCGAGGCGTCCGCGGAACCGGCCGCCGCGGCGCAGGCGCCCCGCAGCGCGGCTCCCGCAGCGCAGCCGCCTGCAGCGCAGTCGCCCGCACCGCAGGCCGCCACGGCACTGCCGGCGATCGACGAGGCCGGTTTTACCAGGGCGCATGCGAGCCCGTCGGTGCGCAAACTGGCGCGGGAACTCGGCGTCAACCTCGCACAGGTCAAAGGCACCGGTGCGAAAAATCGCATCCTGCACGATGACGTCAAGTCTTTCGTCAAGTCGATCCTGACGGGGCAGGCGGCCGGGCCGGCGGCTCGCACGGGGTTGCCGCAAACGCCGGTCGTGGATTTCGCGAAGTTCGGCCCCATCGATGTGCAGCCGCTCACCCGGATCCAGAAGATCTCCGGCCCGCGCCTGCAGGCAAGCTGGATCAACCTGCCGCACGTGACGCAGCACGATCTTGCCGACATCACGGAACTCGAAGGCAGGCGGCAACAGCTGAAAGGGCCCGCCAAGGAACGCGGCATCGGCCTGACGCCGCTGGCATTCATCATGAAGGCCTGCGTCGCGGCACTGCAGGAGTACCCGAAAGTCAACTCCTCGCTGTCCGCGGATGGCGAGAGCCTCGTCTTCAAGCAGTACATCCATCTCGGATTCGCGGCGGACACCGACCAGGGCCTCGTGGTCCCTGTCATACGCGATGCCGACCAGAAAGACGTCTACGAGATTGCCCAGGAACTCGGCGAGCTGTCGAGCCTGGCACGCGACGGCAAGCTCAAGGCCGACCAGCTACAGGGCGCGTCGTTCACGATTTCGAGCCTCGGCGGTATCGGCGGTACGGCCTTCACGCCGATCGTGAACGCGCCGGAGGTTGCGATCCTCGGCGTATCGCGATCGACGATGCAGCCTGTCTGGAA
>JBFEJR010000030.1:0-28231 GCA_041553075.1 Woeseiaceae bacterium
CCCTGGCAGCCCATTTCGGCGCCGGAGATTGACGCGTTGATCTTGTACAGGATGCCGATCGCGCCGGCCGTCAGCAGGAACTTGCGAACGCCCCATTGATCCGCGCCTTCGACGTACTCGGTGTAGTACCTCAGCACCGCGGGGATGATGCCGGCCGCGCCGTTGGTCGGCGACGTCACGACCCGGCCGCCGGCCGCGTTTTCCTCGTTGACCGCGATCGCCCAGGCATTCACCCATTCCATGGCGTCGAGCGCCTGCGGCGATCCGCGTTCCGACAAGGTGCGATAGAGTTTCGGCGCACGCCGCAGGACCGCCATGCTGCCGGGCAGCACGCCGCTGGTGCGCAACCCGCGATTGATACAGGCGTTCATGGCCTCCCAGATCGCGTCGATACCGGCGTACACCTCGCGTTCGGCCTGCCAGGTCCGTTCGTTGCAAACGACCAGCTCCGCGATACTCATGCCGTTACCGGCAGCCGTGCGCAGCATCTCCTCACTGGTCGAGAACGGGTACTCGGGAGTGCCGGCACGCGTCGCCGGCTCCGGCTCGTCGCCACGCGCGATGAAACCGCCGCCGAGCGAATACCAGTCTTCTTGCGCAATGACGGCCTCCTGCCCGTCGAGCGCCACAAACCGCATGCCGTTGGTATGCCGCTCGAGCTCACTCTCATAGTTGAACTCGATTTCGACCAGGCCCTTGCCGCGGATGCCCGCGAGAAGGTCGTCGACGGCATCGGGATCCACGGTCTCCGGCGCGTGCCCGTCGAGACCGAGCAGGATCGCAGAATCGGTCCCGTGCCCGCGGCCGGTCCAGGCCAACGAGCCGAACAGCGTGACGTGGACGCGCGCCGGTTGCGCATCGCCGATGCGCTCGCGAAACGCCAACGCGGCTTTCATCGGCCCGACCGTGTGCGAACTGGAGGGGCCGATACCTATCTTGAATATGTCGAAGACACTGAACGCGGCCATCAATCGGAACCCAGCGTCAGCAGACTCGCGTTGCCGCCGACGGCGGAGATGTTGTTGCTCAGCGTGAACTCCGTGCCGAAGCGTTGCACGTAGTTCGGCCCGCCCGCTTTCGGCCCGGTACCCGACAGGCCCCGGCCGCCGAAGGGCTGCACGCCCACGACCGCCCCGATCATGTTGCGGTTGACGTACAGGTTGCCGGCCCCGGAGTCGGCTGCCACCCCGGCAATACGCGAGTCGATGCGGCTGTGCAGCCCCATGGTAAGCCCGAATCCCGTCGCGTTGACCGCGGCGACCATCTTGTCCAGATGGCGGCTGCGGAACTTGAGCACGTGCAGGATCGGGCCGAATTCCTCGCGCTTCAGCGCGCTGATGTCGTCGATTTCCACCAGGGTCGGCGCGAAGAACGTGCCCTTGCTCGTGTCGTCGGGCAAGCTGCACCGGTGCACGACCTTCTGCTCTGCCGACATGCGCTCGACATGCGCGGCCAGGGCTTGCCGGGACGGGTCGTCGATACAGGGTCCCACGTCGGTCGACAGCAGCCGGGGATCCCCGATGGTCAGCTCTTCCATGTAGCCCCGCAGCAGATCCAGTGTGCGCGGCTCGATTTCCGCCTGGACACACAGCAGCCGCAGCGCCGAGCACCGCTGTCCGGCACTATTGAATGCCGAGTAGATGCTGTCGTGCACGACCTGCTCGGGCAACGCCGAGCTGTCGACGAACATGGCATTCTGCCCCCCGGTCTCGGCAATCAATACGCCGATCGGGCCGTCGCGATGCGCCAGCGTCTGGTTGATGGTCTGTGCCACGCCCGTGGAGCCCGTGAACACGACCCCCGCGATGCGTGGATCGGCCACCGCGCGCCCGCCGACGAGCCGGCCGCTTCCCGGGATGAAGTGCAGCACATCGGGCGGTACGCCGGCCTCGTGCAGCAGCTGCACGGCGCGATAGGCAACCAGCGGCGTGGGTGCCGCCGGTTTCGCCAGCACCGCGTTGCCCGCGGCGAGCGCCGCCGTCACCTGGCCCGTGAAAATCGCCAGCGGAAAGTTCCACGGGCTGATCGCGATGAACACGCCGCGTCCGCGCATGCTGTAGGTGTTGCGCTCACCGGTCGGGCCGGGCATGAGGATCGGTTCACCGAAGTGCTTCTTGGCCTGCGCTCCGTAGTAGCGCATGAAATCGACGGCTTCGCGCAGCTCGGAGATCGAATCGGGAATCGTGCGGCCGCCTTCCCTGACGCACAGGTTGACGAGTTCGTCACGGTGATCCTCGAAAAGATCCGCCGCGCGGTTCAGGATAGAGGCGCGCTCTTCCGCCCCGAGACGATCCCAGGACGGCTGCGCCGCCACCGCCAGGTCGATGGCCTTGTCGACATGCTCCTCGTTCGCCTGGTGGCAGACACCCACGATCTCGGCCGTGTTCGCCGGATTGACCGACGGCTCCTCGGCGCCCGACATCTCCTTGCCGCCGACGATCGGCCGCGCCGTGATCTCGATATCGCTCGCCGCCTCGAGATCGGCGAGCAGGCGGCTGCTGACGTTGCGGTCCGGGAGATTGATGCCGTGCGAATTATCGCGCTCGGGCTGGAAGATGTCGGACGGCGCCGGGATCCGGTCGTGCGCGGCATAGTCATGCGCTGCCGCCGTCTCGAGCGGATCGGCGATGATGTCCTCGACCTTGATCGAATCGTCCGCGATCTTGTTGACGAAGGAGGTATTCGAGCCGTTTTCCAGCAGGCGACGGACGAGGTACGGCAACAGGTCTTCGTGGTTGCCGACGGGCGCGTAGACCCGGCATGGACGGTCGTGCTTGTCGGGGTCGACGACCTCGGCATACAGGTCTTCGCCCATCCCGTGGAGACGCTGGAATTCGTAGTCGCGTCTCGATCCCGCGTAGTGCAGCACGCTGGCGAGCGTATGCGCATTGTGCGTCGCGAACTGCGCATAGATCCGGTCACCGGCCGCGAGCGCGGCCCGCGCCGCCGCCAGGTACGAAATATCCGAATGCGATTTGCGCGTAAAGACCGGGTAACTCTCGAGCCCCTGCTCCTGCGCCCACTTCACCTCGCTGTCCCAGTACGCGCCCTTCACGAGCCGCACCGGGATGCGCCGACCGACTGCCTCGGCCAACTCGACCAGGAAGCGCATGCCGTCACGGCCGCGCCGCTGGTAGGTCTGCAGCGCAACCCCAAGTCCGTCCCAGCCCTTGAGGGAATCGTCCCGGTAAACCTGCTCGAAGATTCGCAGCCACAGGTCGAAGCGATGTGCTTCCTCGGAATCGATTGTCAGCCCGATGCCCGTGTCCCTGGCATGGCGTGCCAGTTCCAGCACCGCCGGCACCAGCTCGGACATGACGCGCTCTTCATGCGAATACTCGTAGCGCGGATGCAGGGCCGACAACTTGACGGAAATGCCCGGCGCCGAAAAGACATCGGCCGACGCCACGTTGGCCTCGCCGATGCTCGTGATGCCGGCGTGGTAGTTATCGAGATAGCGCTGCGCGTCGGCCGCCGTCAACGCGGATTCGCCGAGCATGTCGAAGGAGTAACGGTACGGCAGGTCGGTGCTGCGGAGCGCTCGCTTGAGCGCCTCGCCGATCGTGCGCCCCATGACGAACTGGTGACCCATGATCTTCATCGCCTGGCGCATGGCCGTGCGCACCACCGGTTCGCCCGCGCTGCTGACGAGCTTGCCGAGCATCCTGGTCGGGTTGCCCATTGCGATCTCATCCAGGCTCAGGATCTTGCCGGTGAGCATCAGGCCCCAGGTCGAGGCATTGACGAACAGCGAATCGCTCGTGCCGATGTGGTCCTGCCACTTGGCCGCCGTTATCTTGTCGGCGATCAGGCGGTCCGCGGTATCGGCGTCGGGTATGCGCAGCAGTGCCTCGGCAATGCACATGAGCAGCACGCCCTCGTCGGATGACAGGTCGTACTGCTGCAGGAAGGCCTCGATCCCGCTGTCGTTCTCCGCGTTCTTGCGCACGGCGCGCACGAGCTGTGCTGCCGTTTGCATGATCTTGGCGCGCGCGGCCTTGCCGGGATCGGCCTCCGCCGCCAGCTGTCTTACGATGGTCTGCTCGTCGGCCAGGTAGTTGTCATTGATGTAGGGAATGCTGCTGGGCTGCGCAGCCGGCTGATCGATGAAGCTCATGCGATGACTCCGTGGTGCAGGCGGCGATAATAGCCCATTCATGATGCCGCAGGCATCGGTATTGGCCCGGATTCAGGATATAATTCGCCCCCCCGGATACGATGAGAAATACCGTGCCAGCATCCTTTCTCGCCGCGCTCGCCACGCAAACCGAAGCACTCAAGTCCGAAGGACTTTTCAAGCAGGAACGCCTGATTGCAGGCCCCCAGCAGGCCGCCATCGACGTGCAGACCGACGGCACGACGAGGGAAGTTCTGAACCTTTGTGCAAACAACTACTTAGGCCTCGCCAATCATCCCGAGGTCATCGCGGCGGCGCACCGGGCACTCGACCGGTATGGCTACGGCATGGCGTCGGTGCGCTTCATTTGCGGCACCCAGACGATTCACAAGGCACTCGAGGAGCGCATCAGCGCGTTCCTCGGCACCGAGGATACGATCCTCTACCCGTCCTGTTTCGACGCCAACGGCGGCCTGTTCGAGACGCTGCTGGGCCCCGAGGACGCGGTAATCAGCGACGCCCTCAACCACGCCAGCATCATCGACGGCATTAGGCTTTGCAAAGCCTCCCGGTTTCGCTATGCGAATGACGACATGGACGACTTGCGGTCCCAGCTCAAGGAGGCGCAGGGCGCGAACGCCCGGCTGATCGTTACGGACGGGGTGTTCTCCATGGACGGCACGATCGCCAACCTGCCGGCGATTTGCGATCTCGCCGATGAATTCGACGCCCTGACCATGATCGACGACTGCCACGCGACCGGCTTCCTCGGGGAGAACGGGCGCGGTACCCACGAGTATCGCGGCGTCATGGGCCGTATCGACATCATCACGGGTACGCTGGGCAAGGCGCTCGGCGGCGCGTCGGGCGGCTACACCTCGGGCCGCAAGGAGATCGTCGGCTGGCTGCGCCAGCGCTCGCGCCCGTACCTGTTTTCCAACTCGGTGGCACCAATGATCGCCGCCGCGTCGATCGCCGTACTCGACCTGCTGGAACGCGACCATTCCCTGCAGCAACAGCTGCACGAAAACGCAGCCTATTTCCGGGCGAAGATGACGGAGCGGGGATTCGACCTGAAACCCGGTGAGCACCCGATCATCCCGGTCATGCTGGGCGATGCGAGACTTGCGACCCAGATGGCCGACAAGCTGCTCGAGCGCGGGATCTACGTCATCGGCTTCGCCTTTCCCGTGGTACCGAAGGGGCAGGCGCGCATTCGCACGCAGATGTCCGCGGGCCTGACGCGCAAGCAGCTCGATAAGGCGATCGCAGCGTTCACCGACGTCGGCCGGGAACTCGGCGTCATCAAGCGGGGGGCATGATGAAAGCACTGGTCAAGGCGAGGCCCGAGCGCGGCATCTGGATGCAGGACGTCGAGAAGCCCGGTGTGGGCCACAACGATGTGCTGATCAAGGTCAGGCGCTCCGCCATTTGCGGCACCGACATCCATATCTTCAAGTGGGACGACTGGGCCAGGGCGACCATCCCGGTACCGATGGCCGTGGGCCACGAGTTCAGCGGCGAAATCGTCGAGATGGGCATCGAGGTCAACGGCTACGAGATCGGCGACCGCGTCTCGGCCGAGGGCCATATTACCTGCGGCTACTGCCGCAACTGCCGCGCCGGGCGCCGCCACCTGTGCATGAACACGGTCGGCGTCGGCGTCAATCGCCCCGGTGCGTTCGCCGAGTACATCGCCGTACCGGCTTTCAACGTCTTCAAGCTGCCGGACGCCATCACCGACGACATGGCATCAATACTCGATCCGCTGGGCAACGCCACCCACACGGCGCTCTCGTTCGACCTGGTCGGAGAGGACGTGCTGATTACGGGCGCCGGGCCGATCGGCATCATGGCCGTCGCGATCGCCCGCTATGCGGGCGCCCGGCACGTCGTGATCACCGACGTCAACGACTACCGCCTCGACCTGGCGCGCAAGATGGGCGCAACGCGCGCCATCAACGTCACGCAAACGAGCATCGACGACACGATGAAGGAACTCGGCATGGTCGAGGGATTCGACGTCGGCATGGAAATGTCCGGCAATCCGCAGGCGTTCCGCGACTTGCTGCGCACCATGCACCATGGCGGCAAGGTCGCCATTCTCGGCATCCCGCCGGGCGACATGGCCATCGACTGGAACGACGTGATCTTCAAGGGCCTCATCCTCAAGGGCGTCTACGGCCGCGAGATGTTCGAGACCTGGTACAAGATGGCGAGCATGCTGCAGAGCGGGCTCGACATGGACCCGATCATCACGCACCACTTCGACGTCGCCGACTTCCAGCCCGCGTTCGAGCTGATGGAGTCGGGCCAGTCGGGCAAGGTCATCCTGCACTGGAACTAGGCGGGCGCGACGAACCTTGCCCCGACGGGCACGCCGGTCGCCGCCTAGCGAATCTCGCAGAAGCAGTACGAATAAACGCCTTTCGGGTCGTTGAACTGCGCTACCTGCGACACCAGGGCCTGGAAGCGGTTCGCGAACTGCTCGATCGGCGTCGGCGGCGTGGCGAAAGCCCGGGGATCGATACCGATGCGGCCGGAGAAGGTAAGCAGATCCAGGATGAACTGCTCTGCCGGCGAGATCTCGATCTCGACCAGTTTCTGTCCGTACTCCTCGAGCCCGGCGAGTTCCGCCGCGCCGGCAATGGCCGCGTCGAGACCGCCGAGTTCGTCGACGAGGCCGTTCGCCAGCGCTTCCTCGCCGGTCCATATCTGCCCCTGCCCGATCTGGTCGACGTAATCGATATCGAGGTCGCGCCCTGCGGCGACGCCGCTGATGAAGTCCTGGTAGCCGTCGTTGATCACGAGCTGGATCAGCCGCTTGGTTTCGTCACTCATTTCGCGATCCGGGCGCAGCTGGCCTGACCACGGCGTCGTGCCGACGCCGTCGGTACCGATGCCGACCGTGGCCAGTGTGCGCTGGAAGGTCGGAAACATGCCGAGAATCCCGATGGAACCCGTAATCGTCGTGGGGCTGGCGTAGATCTTGTCGGCATCCATGGAGATCCAGTAACCCCCGGACGCGGCCACGCTGCCCATCGACGCCACCACGGGCTTGCCGGCTGCCTGCAGCTTGCGCACCTCTTCGGCGATTACCTCGGAGGCAAATGCACTGCCGCCGCCGCTGTCCACGCGCAGCACGACAGCCTTCACGGAATCGTCGTCGAGTGCCCGCTTCAGGAGCCCCGCTGTCGAGTCGCCGCCGATGGTACCGGGGGGCTGTGACCCGTCGAGGATGCTGCCCGCGGCAATGACGACGGCCACGCTCGCGTCGGGATCCCCGGACGCCCGCCGCAGCGCCAGTTGCGACAGGTACTCTTTCATCCAGACCGCCGAATACGTCGATTCGTCCTCGGCATCCGGCCCGACGTGACCGATCATCACTTCACGCAACTGCGTGCGGCCCAGCAGATCGTCCACGATGCCGCGATCACGGGCGACGATCGCCAGGTCTCCGCCGGCGGCCTCGGTATGCGCGACGAGGTTCTGCGAGTAGTCGTCAATTGCGTCAGCGGCGAGACCCCGCGCAGCGACCACGCGCGCCTGGTAAGACGTCCACAGGTGATCGACCATGCGTTGCCGCGACTCGCGGTCCTCGGGCGACATGTCCATGCGCGTGTAGGGTTCGACATACGACTTGTGCGTCCCTACGCGAAACACGTTCCAGTCGATGCGCAGCAACTCGATCGCGTCCCTGTAGTACTCGCGATACGAGCCGTAACCCTGCAGGAACACCAGGCCTTCCGGGTTGAGGTAGACCTCGTCGGCGTGTGCCGCCAGGAAATAGCCCTGCTGCGAGTAGAAATCGGCACTGGCGATGACCGGTTTCCCGGATTCCTGGAACTTCTCGATCGCCGCCGCGACCCGCTCGAGCTTGTCGATACCGGCCGTGGTCAATGACGATAACTCGAGGTGGACAGCGCCGATGCGGCTATCGGTGCCAGCGGCTTCAAGCGCGTCGACGACATCCTGCACCAGGGTCTGCGGTTGTGCGTCACCCATGAGCTCTGCCAGTGCGCGCTCATACGGATCGCCGCTGAGCTGCTCGACGAGCGCACCCACGGGCTGCACGACCAGCGCCGCCTTCTCCGGCAGAATCGGCGGTGCCTCGCCCGACATGACGCCGAAGAACAACAGGAAGATAACCAGCAGCAGCACCAGGTGCAGGACCTTGCGCAGCCCGTTGATACCGCGCCAGAACGCTTTGAAAAATCGCACGATGAAGTTGCCGCTGGCCATAATAGAATTCCTTACTCCGAGATACCGTTGAAGGTGATGCGATATATCTTGCCCGCAAAGTCGTCGCTGACGAGCAGGGAACCGTCGCCTTTTACGATCAGGTCGACCGGACGGCCGGCAACCTGTTCATTCTGCAGCCAGCCCCAGGCAAAGGGTTCGTAACTGACCGCGCGGTCGCCGTCGAGGCGCACCAGGGTCACGCGATAGCCGATCTTTTTCGACCGGTTCCAGGACCCGTGTTCGGCGATGAACAACTGCCCCCGGTAGTCTTCGGGAAATTGCTCACCGGTATAGAACCTGACGCCGAGCGGGGCGACATGGGGCCCGAGCTTCTGTGCCGGCGGCTCGTAGTTGTCGCAGTTGCGACGCTTGCCAAACTGGGGATCCGGAATATCGCCGCCGTGGCAATAAGGAAAACCGAAATGCATTCCCTGGCGCGGTGCGTGGTTCAGCTCGCACGGCGGCATGTCATCGCCGAGCATGTCCCGCCCGTTGTCCGTGAACCACAGCTCCCCGGTCACGGGGTGCCAGGTGAAACCGACCGAGTTGCGCACGCCGGATGCGTAGATCTCGCGGCCGGTACCGTCCGGGTTGACGCGAATGATCTGCGCATAGTCGAATTCCTCGCAGACGTTGCAGGGCGCGCCGATGCTGATGTAGAGCATGCCATCGGGCCCGAAGCCGATGTAGCGCCAGCCATGATGCCTGTCCGACGGCAGGTCGATGTCGAGCAGTTCCCCTTCCGGCATGGATTCGAGGTGATCTTCGGCGTCGCGATACCGGAAAACGCGATCGATCTCGGCGACGTACAGGTCGCCGTCGTGAAACGCGATACCGTTCGGCGTACTCATGCCCTTGAGGATCTCGATGGTCCGCGTCGAGCCGTCGGGATTCTCGACCACGGCGTACACCGAGCGCCCTTTGCGCGTGGACACGAACAAAGTCCCGCGATCGCCGAGCGCCAGCGATCGGGCATTGGGCACGTCGGCGTAAACCTCGATGGAGAACCCGGCGGGCAGGCGCACGTCGTCGAGGGAAGCCGACGCCATCGGCGCCAGCGCGAGAACGAAAAGAAGACTGAAGATACGGTGAATCACATTAACCTGCCATGGGAGATGAGCTAAACGAGGAACAAGGACAACGCGGGCCAGAAAGCGATAAGGATAACCGATAACAGCAGGATGATCAGGAACGGGAACGTGGCCGAGTAGACGTGCATGATCGGCTTTTCGAAGCGGTAGCTGGCGATGAACAGGTTGAGACCCACGGGCGGCGTGAGGTAACCGAGCTGCATCGCGGCCAGGAAGACGATGCCGAGATGCACCTCGTTGACGCCGAACCCGGCCGCAATCGGCAGGATCAGCGGCACGACGAGCACGATTGCCGAGAAGATGTCGAGTATCGCCCCGAGGATCAGCAGGAAAATCAGCAACAGGATCAGGAACGACGTCGGCGAGCTGACCAGCTCGGCGACCAGCCCCAGCAGTTTCTGCGGCACTTCCGTATCGATCATGTAATACGTGGACGCCAGCGATACGCCGAGGATCATCAGGATGCCGCCCACCAGCACCATCGAGTCGCGCGTAATGCGGGGCAGTTCGCGCCAGGCAATTTCCCGGTTGATCAGGACCTCGGCGATGAAGACATACAGGGCCGTGATCGCCGCGGCTTCGGACACCGCGAAGAACCCGGAATAGATTCCGCCGAGCACGACGACCGGCAGCGGCAGCTCCCAGACCGCCTCGCGCAGCGCCGCGCCGACTTCGCGCAGCGAAAACGAGCCCATGGGCTTGCGGTTGTCACGATTGACCCAGATGCTGTAGCCGGACAGCATCACGAGCATGGCAAGACCGGGCAGGATGCCGGCGCGAAACAGGTCGTCGATGCTGACTTCGGCGACGACGCCGTAAAGGATCAAGGGCAGCGACGGTGCGAACAACAAGCCCAGGCTACCCGACGAGGTGACGAGACCGAGGTTGAAGCGATCGCTATAGCCGTCCTGCTTGAGAGCCGGATAGAGAATCGCGCCGAGCGCGATGATCGTGACGCCCGATGCACCCGTGAACGCCGTGAAAAACGCGCAGGCCGCCAGGCACACGAGCGCCAGTCCGCCCGGCATCCAGCCGAACAGCGCGTTGGTCAGGCGAACGAGCCGTTGCGGAGCTTTGCTCTCGCTGAGCAGGTAGCCCGCAAACGTGAACAGCGGAATCGCCGTCAGGATCGGCATCTGCGCGATGCTCATCAGCTCCAGCGCAATGGTCATGAGCTCGGTGTCGCTGCTGTGGAATCCCATCATGGCGCTGGTCGCGATAATCGCGAACAGCGGCGCACCGAGCACGGCCAGGACGAGCAAGATGAGGCTGACGAGGATCACGCCGCCGCCTCTTGTGGCTTCAGGATACCGTGCAGCAGCGTTAGCACCCGCACGAAGAAACGATAGCTGATCAGGATGAAGGCCGCCGGCACGATCGCATGCGCGATCCACAGCGGCAGTTCGCCGAGGATCATGTCTCCCCAGCTCATTTCTTCACGCACGAGCCGCCACGCCTGCCAGCCGATCATGGCACAGACGCCGGCGGCGAACAGGTCGACGACGATCTTGATCCAGGCGACGATCGTTCCCGAGAGGATGTGGGTAATCAGGTCGATGCGAATGTGCTTGTTGTCGCGGCTCGCGGCGATCGAGCCGACCATCGCGAGCCAGAGCACGATCATCTTGACGAGTTCGTCGGCCCAGGACAGGCTGAAACTGCCGCCCAGCAGTTGCCGGTTGACGATCTGGAATACCGATACGCCGATCATCGTACCGAGGAGCACGAGCAAAGCGGCGTTCTCGGCGAGCTTCCCTGCCCGCTCCAGGCTGGCCAGGAGTTTCTTCAATCCGTCGGTCCGGCGCTCGCCAGTTGCCCGCTACGGAACTCTTCGACGTAGCCCATCATCTCGGCATACAGTTCGGGCGTGAAGTGACCTGCGTCGCCAAGTCGCCGGTTCGACTGCAGCAACATCGCGCGGACTTTTTCGTATTCTGCCCGGTCGATCGGGACGCTCTTGATGCCGGCCTTCAACAGGGCGTCGAGCGCCTCGCGGTTGTCGATCAGGTTCTGCTCGTCGAAGTTGCGGTAGGTGCGCTCCATCACCTCGCGCACGATCGCCTGGTCCGCCGCGCCGAGCTTGTCGAAGGCGCGTTTGTCGACTGCCATGAACCCGAGCGTATAGACGAGCGGCAGCTCCGTGATGTACTTGACCTTGGTATGCCACTGCAGCACCAGTGCACCGACCGGCGACATTGCCACGATGTCGATGAGACCCGTCTGCAGTCCCGTGAGCACGTCGGTAAGGGGCAGCGAGACCGGCGTCAGCGACAGCGACTCCATCGAGCGGCGGCTGATGTTGTCACCCTCGGGAATCCAGACCTTCTTGCCCTTGAGGTCGCTGAACTTTTCGATCGGCGTATTCGACATCAGGATCGCGAACCCGCCGGCGGCGAAACCGAAATTGACCCAGCCTGCCTCCTCGAGCCCCCGTGACAACCGCCCGTCCAGCTTGCTGCGGGCATACGCGGCCTCTTCCTCGGAGTCGAACACCATCGGCATGCCATAGAGATTCAGGTCGGGGTACTGGCTGACGAGTGCCGACGGCGTAAACGCGCCGCCCTGCAGCGAGCGCAGGCGAATCCGGCTCAGGACCTTCTGGTCGTTGCCCATCACCCCGCCGCCGTAGTACTTGATCTGTACCCGGCCCTCGGTACGTTCCTTGATCTCCTTGGCGCTGGCGCGCATGTCGTTCATCCACTGCGAGCCCTCGGGCGTCACCGTGGCGATCTTGAGCGTCTCCGCCTGCAGCGGCAGGCCGAACGACAGGAGCAGGAATGTCAGGAGCAGTCTTTTCATCATCGATTTACCTAAAAATAATCATCCGCTTCGGCCAGCAGCACCACCGCCTGTTCCTTGGCGAGGACGTTGCTCAGCGTGTAGCCTTCCTGGTAGGGATCGGCTTCGAGCACCTCGTGCAACAGGCGATCGTGCAGCTCGCGCTCGTACAGCAACTTTGCATAACCACGCGCAAATTCGACCTTGGCGCCGAGATCCTTCCCGTCGCTCAACGCGATCGCCTTTTCAAAGTATTCACGTGCGCGTTCTGGCTCGCCCCCCAGCGCTGGCGGACGCAGGGTCAGCAATATTCCCATGTATGTGTAAACGGCGCCGTTAACTTCGTCGCCATTTATGTTCAGATAGTGGTTGAACAAGGCTTCCATCTGCGGCAATTCGGCCAGCGAGTTCCAGTCGGAGCTGTGGGCCCGCAGGAAGGCGAGCGAGGCGAAGCCATAGGTGTACAGGTACTCGCCCTGTTTGCGCCCGATGCCGTCGAGGGACGCGACAAACTCGTCGTAGGTCGCGTCCGGCCATGCACAGGAGGGACGGTATTCGACGCAGATCGCGCCGAGCGCGTAGCGGCGGGCGCGTGCCGTCAGGCGCGCAGCGCGCACGGGATCGTCCGCGAAGATCGCCCCGTAGGACGCGTACAGCATGGCGCCGGACGACAGCAGGTCGGGGTCGTCGGGATTGTCCCGCACCATGCCATCGAGCAGCACCATGAAGGTCGGCAGGGCCGCCTTGGCGGTCTCCGGATCGTCCTGGTTGATTACGGAGTCGGAAATGCTGTCCGCCAGCCCGGAAGCGGCTGACGAGACGACAATGGCACAGCCGCTCAAGAACCACGCGGCAACGCCGATGAGCAGTGCATTCTTCATATGATGACGGACCCCGCGGAACGCATTTGGTTCAGCTCGCTGAAGTGGCCCGTAGTATAGCGAAATCCACCCCGGCCACCCGGTGCCGGGGTGATGAATTCCGGACGCTCTAGATCTTCTCTTTGATGCGTGCAGCCTTGCCGGTACGACCACGCAGGTAGTACAGCTTGGCGCGGCGCACGTCACCGCGGCGCTTCACGGTAATCGAATCGACCAGCGGACTGTAGGTCTGGAACACGCGCTCCACGCCTTCGCCGTGCGAAATCTTGCGCACCGTGAAGGACGAGTTCAGGCCGCGGTTGCGCTTGCCGATAACCACGCCTTCGAAAGCCTGCAGGCGCTCGCGGTTGCCCTCCTTCACCTTCACCTGGACGATGATGGTGTCGCCCGGAGAGAACTCGGGAACGGTCTTCTCCATCTGTTCTTTGTCGATCGCGTCGATAATCTTGCTCATGGTCTCTGCTCTTTCAAATAGTCGTCGAGCAATGCCTGTTGCTCGTCTGTCAAGTTCATCCTGTCAATCAGGTCCGGGCGTCGCTCATACGTTCGGCCCAGTGCCTGCTGTAACCTCCACCGCGCGATTTCCGCGTGGTCGCCGGACAACAGCACGTCCGGCACGTTGCGACCCTCGATCACCTCGGGGCGCGTGTAGTGCGGGCAATCCAGCAGCCCCTCCATGAAGGAGTCACGGGCCGCGGACTCGTCGTCTCCCAGCACGCCGGGCAACAACCGCACTACCGCGTCGACCACCGCCATCGCGGCAATCTCGCCGCCGGACATCACGAAATCGCCCAGCGACACTTCCTCGTCGACCAGCGACTCGATCAGGCGCTCGTCGATCCCTTCGTAGCGGCCCGCCAGCAGGATCATCCCCGGCAAACCGGCAAAGCGCCGTGCCGTGTCCTGGTCGAACGGCCTGCCCTGTGGCGACAAATACACCACCGGGCTGTCCGCCGGCGCACGGCGCCTGGCTGCAGCGACAGCGCCGGCCAGGGGCTCGTATTTCATCACCATGCCGGGCCCGCCGCCGTACGGCCGGTCGTCCACGGTACGATGCACGTCGCTGGTGTGATCACGCGGGTTTTCGAGACCCAGCGTAAACCTGCCATCGCGCTGCGCGCGCCCCACAACGCCGAACTCGCCGATCGCCGCTACCATTTCCGGGAACAGGGTGACGACCTCAACGTGCATCGCTCAGTCCCATTCCCAGTCGACCTCGATCCTGCCATTAGCCAGGTCGACGTCGAGTATTACCTTGTCCATCGCGAACGGGATCAATCGCTCCCGCTCGCCCTTGACCACCAGCACGTCGTTGGCGCCGGTCTCGAGCAGGTGCGACACCTTCCCGAGCTCGGTACCGTCGCGGTGCACCACGCGGCAACCCTCGAGGTCCGACCAGTAGTACCGGCCTTCCCCGCTCTCCGGTAGCGCCTCCCGCGGCACACCGATTTCGGTGCCGACGAGTTCCGCCGCCTGGTCACGATCGGCGTATCCCTCGACCCGCGCGATGACCCCTTTGCCGTGTCGCTGCCCTTCAGCGACGGCCACCTGGCGCCATCCGTCCTTGCCGGAGAGCAGCCAGTGCCCATATTCCAGTACCGCTTCCCGCGGCTCGGTGTACGAATACACCTTGACCCAGCCCTGCACTCCGAACAGGCCGGATATGCGGCCCAGGACGACGGGCTGCGTCGTCATTCCCGATCAGTTTGCCGCGGCTGCCTTGCGGTGCTTCTTGAGAAGTGACGCAACGCGCTCGGACGGCTGTGCACCCTGGCCGAGCCAGTAGTCCACACGTTCGAGGTCGATGCGGAGATTCTCCTCGTGGTCGCGGCCAACCGGGTTGAAAAAGCCAATGCGCTCGATGTACCGGCCGTCCCGACGATTGCGCGAGTCGGTGACCACCAGGTGGTAGAAGGGGCGCTTTTTCGCGCCCGCGCGCGACAGTCGAATACTAACCATTACTTTTCCGTAGTTAATTCTAAAGGAAGGCAGACACGCCTCGTCTCGGGTCGGCCCGAGTAGACGGCGCATTGTACGGGTTTTGGGCAAAATGTGAAGCGTTTTGGCCGGTAAAATACCTAATAATTTCAGCCACTTGGGTAGGCACTACGGGCGAATGTCGGCGAACCCGGCCGTTTTGGGCCCGATTTGGCCCGATTTTCGCCGAAGTCAGCGAAAACCGGGTGGCATTCCCCCCGGCGGCATACCGCCGCCGCCCATGCCGCGCATGAACTTCTTCATGCCGCCCCTGGACATCTTTTTCATCATCCTCTCCATCTGCAGGTGCTGCTTCAGGAGACGATTGACGTCCTGGATCTGCTGCCCCGCGCCGGCCGCGATGCGCTTCTTGCGCGAGCCGTTGATGGTCTTGGGGAAGCGGCGCTCGCCCGGCGTCATCGAGTTGATCAGTGCGATCTGCCGCCGGATCTTTTGCTCGTTGGCCTGGTCCTTGAGCGCGGCAGGATTCACGTTGCCCGGCAGCGGCAGCTTCTCGAGCATCGAGGCGATGCCGCCCATGTTCATCATCTGCTCGAGTTGGTCCCTGAGGTCGGAGAGGTCGAAGCCCCTGCCCTTCTTGAGCTTTTTGGCGAGTTTCTCGGTTTTGTCCTTGCTGACTTTCTGCTCGATTTCCTCGACCAGCGACAGCACGTCGCCCATGCCGAGGATTCGCGATGCCATGCGATCCGGATGAAACGCCTCGAGCGCGTCGGTTTTCTCACCGACACCCAGGAAGCGAATCGGCTTGCCCGTGATTTCGCGTACCGACAGTGCCACGCCGCCCTTCGCATCGCCGTCGGCCTTGGTCAGGATTACGCCGGTCAGCGGCAGGCTGTCGTTGAATGCCTGCGCGGAATTGACTGCGTCCTGGCCCGCCATGCTGTCGACGACGAACAAGGTCTCGTGCGGCGCGGCGGCAGCGTGCACGGCGCGCACCTCGGCCATCATGTCGCCGTCGACATGCAGCCGGCCGGCGGTATCCACAATCAGCACGTCAACGTGCGCGCGACTGGCCGCATCGCGCGCGCGCGCCACGATATCCGTTGGCTTTTCGTCGGCCCTGCTGTCGCAATGTGCGGCGCCGACCTCGCCGGCGAGCGTCTTGAGCTGCAGTATGGCCGCAGGCCGGTGCACGTCGACGCTGACCAGCATGACCTTCTTCTTGTCTGCCGTGATCAGGCGGCGCGCGAGTTTTGCAGCGGTCGTCGTCTTGCCGGCGCCCTGCAGGCCTGCCAGGAGCACCACGACGGGCGGCTGCGCACGCAAGTCGAGCGGTACCGCGTCACTGCCGAGGATTCGAACGAGTTCGCTGTGGATGACCTTGACGAACTGCTGGCCCGGCGTGAGGCTCTTGCCGACCTCCTCGCCGAGTGCGCGTTCCTTGACACGCTCGATGAACGATTTGACGACCGGCAGGGCGACATCCGCCTCGAGTAAGGCGAGGCGTACCTGGCGCAGTGTGTCCTTGATGTTCGCTTCTGTGAGCCGGCCCTTGCCGCTCAGCTGTTTGGCGGCGTCCGACAGGCGCCCGGTCAGATTCTCAAACATGCGCGCGATATTACGGTGTCAGTCACCTTATTTCGAGTCTAAGGTGACTGGCACCGTATTTAGACGGTGAGGATGGTGCCCGCCGAGAGCATGTGGATGTCCCGGCCCGGTGCGGCCTTGCGGACCTGGTCGAAAATGCGGTCTTCTTCGCCCGGTTTCATGCCGGTCAGCCAGATCTCGGGGCTGTGCCTGAGGCGCGCGAGATCGGCGGTCAGCGTCTGCGGCGTGTAGTGGCCCGCATCCAGGGCGAGGCCCGCCATCTCGTCGGGGAAGGAAACCTCGATAACCAGGAGCCGGAGATCGTCGCAGGCATTGAGGACCGGCCACAGTGTCTCGTTCGTCTTGGTGTCGCCGCTGACCGCGAACACGCCGCCGGAGTTTTTTACCGTGTACCCGAGCGATGGCACCGAATGCATGACGTCGACCGCGTAAAAATCGCGGTGCCCGATCGTCACGGTATCGCCGGGGCCGCAGACGCGGAAACGCAGCATCGGTTTCTCGGGTGACGGCAACCGGGTGAAATCCGGCCAGATAACATCGTTGAACAGATGCTCCCGCACGGCCCGCAGGGTCTCCTCGCGCGCGTAGACGGTCAGCGGTTCGCCCACCGCCTCGTCGAAGACGCGATCGGCGAGCATGGGCAGTCCCGCGACATGATCGAGATGCGCATGCGTCAGGAATACGTGGCGAATCGAATCGAGGTCGGCCAGGTCGAGGTCGCCGATACCGGTACCGGCGTCGATCAATACATCATTGTCGACTAGCAATGCGGAGGTCCGTGCGCCTGCACCGATTCCGCCACTGCAACCAAGTACACGAATTCGCATATGAAGGGTTCTCTTGAACGGGTCCTTATGGGATCATTCAACGTAGGTCAACGCCTGCCGGGTTTCTGTGTCTCAAATCACAATTCTTTTGCTGTACCTGTTGGCTGCGGGGGCATTCGTAATGAGCCGCCTGCCGCGGTTCGCGGCCCGTTCCCGACCGTTTTTCCTCGTTGCCGTGATCCTGTCCGCGACCGGCGTCGTTCTCCATGGCCACGCGATTTTCAACCTGATCCTGCCCAGTCATGGATTCGACCTGACCATGGGCAACGCGCTCGCCATGATCGGCTTCGAACTTGCCGCCATTGCGCTGCTTGCGGCCATCGAACCCTCGCTCAGGGGCATGAGCGGAGGGCTGACGATTCTCGCTGCATTCACGGTCCTGCTGATGGGGCCGTCGGGCGATGCCCCGTCCGCGGTGGTCATCGCCTGGCAGGTCCGGGCCCATGTGCTGATCGCGCTGCTGTCTTATGGCGTATTGACGGTCGGCGCGATCGTGGCGCTTTATGCCCTCGTCCAGGAGCGCCGGCTGCACGCAGCGAAACTCTCTGCCGTCAACCGGCTGTTCGCGCCGCTCGAGACGACCGAGCGGCTGTTGTTCATCCTGACGTCGCTCGGTTTTGCCGGGCTGACCCTGGCGATAGCATCCGGGACCACGTTCGTCAGCGACCTCGTGGAGCAGCATCTTGCGCACAAGTTCGGGTTGTCGCTGCTGGCCTGGCTATTATTCGGTGTCCTGCTCGCCGGGCGCTTTTTCCGGGGCTGGCGCGGTAAGCGTGCCGTTGAGCTCTACCTGATCGGCTTTGCCCTGCTCGGCCTCGCGTACTTCGGCAGCCGCTACATTCTCGAAGAGATCCTGAATCGCAGCTGGAGTTGAGACCCCGGTTCTTGACGCTTCGATCGCGTACTGTTGAACTGGGCCTGGTATGACTGTTCTGGAGGTGCCCTTCGTTGGGCGATGACGTTCCATTAGGAGGCCTACTCGGCCTGCTGACCTTGCTGCTGGCGCTATCCGCGTTCTTCTCCGGGTCGGAAACGGCGCTAATGAGCCTCAACCGCTACCAGCTGCGCCACAAGGCGCGCGAAGGCCATCGCGGAGCCCGCCTGGCCGAGAAGCTCCTGCAGCGTCCCGACCGCCTGATCGGGCTCATCCTGATCGGCAACAACCTCGTCAACTTTTCCGCGGCATCGCTGGTAACGCTGATTGCCCTGGAATTCGGCGGGGAGCCGGCGGTTGCAATCGGTACCGGTATTTTCACGCTGATCGTGATCATCTTCTCCGAGGCCGCGCCCAAGACCCTTGCTGCGCTGCACCCCGAGCGGCTCGCGTTCCCGGCGGCACTCATCTACTACCCGCTGCTCAAGATCACCTACCCGATCGTCTGGCTGACGAACGCCGCGTCAAACGGCGTGCTGTGGCTGATCGGTGTCCGGCAAAGCGGCAGCGAACTGCAGGCGTTGACGCGCGAAGAGCTGCGCACGGTCGTCTTCGAGGCGGGAGCCCGACTGTCGACACGCTATCGCAGCATGTTGATCAGCATTCTCGATCTCGAGAAGGTCACGGTCGACGACGTGATGGTCCCGCACAACGAGATCGTCGGCATCGACCTCGATGATGGCGACGACGAAATCGGCAAGATCATTGCCAATAGCCAGCACTCCCGGTTACCGGTCTACCGCGACACCATCGACCACGTGCTCGGCGTGCTGCACATGCGCAAGCTCGCAAATCTTGCGCGCACGGAGCTCGACAAGGAGACGCTGCAGCGCCTGCTGGACGAACCGTATTTCGTTCCCGAAGGAACGCCGCTCAGCACGCAGCTGGTGCAGTTCCAGCGCCGCCGTGAGCGCGTGGCGCTGGTGGTTGACGAGTACGGCGACATCCAGGGCATCGTCACGCTCGAGGACATCCTCGAGGAGATCGTCGGCGAATTCACGACGGATCCGGCCGACGAGGAAGTGGCCGTCGTCAAAGAGAGCAAGGATACGTTTCTCGTGGATGCGGCCGCCAATATCCGCGAACTGAATCGCGCCCAGGATTGGGAGCTGTCCACCGATGGACCCAAGACACTGAACGGGCTGATCGTCGAGCAACTCGAAACGATCCCGCCGCCGGGCGCCTGCCTCATGGTCAGCGGCTACCCGATCGAGATCGTCGAAACCGATGACAACCGTGTGCGGACGGTACGTGTCGGCCCGCGCCAGCCCGGGGACGGCGACTAGGCTACCAGGCCTGCTCCAGCGCCTCCGCCAGGCGCCTGACACCCACGACCTCGATGCCGCCCGGGATGCGCTTCGGCACGTTGCCGCGCGGTACGATCGCTCGGGTGAATCCCTGCTTGGCGGCCGCCGCGATTCTCTCGGTACCGAACCTCACCGGACGAATTTCCCCGGCGAGGCCGATTTCGCCGAAGCAGATGAGGCGATCCGGAGTCGTGCGGTCCCGAAAGCTGGATACGATGGCCAGCAGGATAGGCAGGTCCACGGCCGTTTCCCCGATGCGCAGGCCGCCGACGACATTGACGAACACGTCCTCGTCGCTGATCGACAACCCCCCGTGTTTCTGCAGCACGGCCAGCAGCAACGCCAGCCGGTTCTGATCCACGCCCTGCGCCAGCCGCTTGGGGTAGTTGCTGCTGCCGTCGGCCACCAGCGCCTGGATCTCGACGAGCAAGGGCCGGCTACCCTCCCACGCGACCGACACGATACTGCCGGGCTCATCCACCGACTCCCTGGACAGGAAGATGGCCGACGGGTTGCTGACTTCGCGAAAGCCGCTTTCCGTCATTGCGAAGACACCCATCTCGCCGCTCGCACCGAAGCGGTTCTTGACCGACCGGATCAGCGTGTAGCGGCTCGCGGGATCGCTCTCGAAGTAGAGCACGGTATCCACCATGTGCTCGACGACGCGCGGACCCGCGATGGCGCCCTCCTTGGTGACGTGGCCGATGACGAACACGGACACTTCGTTCTGCTTGGCGAACTGCACGATGCGGCCCACGCCTTCGCGCAATTGCGCGACCGAACCCGGCGCGGACGGCAGTTCATCGCAGGTCATGGTCTGAATCGAGTCGATCACGAGAACCCGCGCCTTGCATTGCCGCGCCTGTCCGAGCACGTTCTCGAGCGACGTATCGGCCAGCAGGTTCATCGCGGACGCATCGAGGCCGAGCCGCAGCGCACGCTGGCCGATCTGGCGGAGCGATTCCTCGCCGGTCGCGTAGCACACGGGAAGCGCCTCGGTCAGCTTCGCCGACACCTGCTGCAGCAGCGTGGATTTGCCCACGCCCGGGTCCCCGCCCAGCAAGGTAACGGCGCCCGGCACCAGGCCGCCGCCGAGAACCCGGTCGAACTCGCCGAATCCGGTTGCGTGCCGCGCCTCGATATCGTCGGGGAGCCTGTCCAGCCGCGTCACGGCCTTGCCGGACGGTGCAGGCGTCGCAGCCACGCGGGTCTCGGCCAGCGTGTTCCAGGCGCCACATTCGGGGCATTGTCCGGCCCATTTGACGCTGTGAGCGCCGCATGCAGAGCACAAGTAGGCGGTTCTGGCCTTGGCCATCGGCTATAAGTCTTTGTTTGGTAAGGGTTGGGATCAGGCCGAATGATAGCACCCACGTGCCCGCGGGTATTACATAAAAAATGCCAACCCTATCTCATTTCGGCGGCGCGCAATTCCCTATAATTTGCCGGTAAAACAGGGACATGAAACACCTTGAATCAGGCGGACACACGAAAACGTAACAGAATCATCGCCTTGGTCTTCGTCAGCGTGCTGCTGCTGCTGATGTACGGGCCGCTCGCGCAATGGTTCATTGCCGCTGATCGCGTTCTCTACGATCAGCTCGCGGGCAGCCGTCCGGCCGAGGCGCTGACCGACGGGTACATCGTCAGCATCGACCCCAGGCGCAAGAGCCAGGACGATATGCTGCGCGAGTATGGCCAGGTCCTGGCCAAGCTCCAGGAGAGCAACGCGAGGCGGGTCATCCTTGCCAATCCACCTGCGATCCCGGCCGACGCCGCGTTGCCCGGCTGGACGGCGCTGCTGGCCTCGGGAATCCCGACGTTCGTCCCGGCACGCCACCGCTTCGCCGACGTTGCCGCCAACGTCGGTTTCGTCCAGTTGAACAACGACAACGACGGGGTCCTGCGCCGCTCCAGCCTCTGGCACCTGAACGGCGGCGTGATGTCACCGTCGCTGCCGCTCGCCATCGCCTTCAAGGAATCGGCGACGGCCACGGCCCCGCGCCTGTCCGGTTCCGACGACGCGGTGTTCCTGTCGCGTTACGAGGAAATCCCGCGCATCGCGGTGGAAGACCTCCTGAATGCGCCGGCCGGCGGCCTGCTTAACGGGGCAACCGTCTTTGTCGACGCGGACCTGGCCATTGTCGGCGCGGCCGGCGTGCTGCCGTCGGGGCAGTTTGTCACGGTCTCGGAGATCATGGCCGCCCTGCTCGCGGACATCGAGCACAACCGCGTGATCATTGCGCCGTCGTGGGCCCAGGCGCTGGAAGTCCTGTTGCCTGCCCTGTTCGCCATCGTCGCGCTGCTGTTCTTCCCCGAGCGCAACCGCAAGGAGATCGCGATTCTGACCTTCGCCGGGACCTTCCTCCTGCTGCTGACGGAGGCGTTGTTCCTCGTCGGCCTGCACGTGAAGATCGACCTCGGGCGCGCCATCCTGATGTACATCGGCGTCGGTCTCCTCTGCGTGTACCTGGTACCCGATGTAAAGAAGGTATCGTCCGATGCGTTCAAGCGCGGCTCCGATTTCCTGGCGGCCGGGCGGCTCGAGCCTGCGTTCGCGGAGTTCCGCCGCTGCAACCCCTCCGAGACCGTCGCCGCGATCATGTACAAGCTGTCGCTGGCATTCGAGCAGCAGGCCAAGCCCGAACGCGCCGAGGCCGTGCTCGAATGGATGAAGCGCACCCACAGCACGATCACGAGCGACGATACGCTGGGGGTGAAAAAGCTCAACGGGGCGCCGCAACGCCTGGGACGCTACGTCATCGAGAAGCGCATCGGCCGCGGCGCCATGGGTTCGGTCTACCTGGCAAAAGACCCGCGCATCAATCGCCCGGTCGCCCTCAAGGCCATTCCGATCGAAAAGGAATTCGAAGACGAGGAACTGAAAGAGGCCCGCCTGCGCTTTTACCGCGAGGCGGAATCGGCCGGACGCCTGACCCACCCCAACATCATCACGGTATACGATGCCGGTGAAGACAAGGGACTGGCCTACATCGCGATGGAATACGTGCCCGGCATCCCGCTGCGCGACTTCACCGATCCCAACCGGCTTCTCGCTCCCAAGCGCGCGCTGGAACTCGCCGCGACGACGGCCGAGGCGCTCGACTACGCCCACAACCAGGGCGTCATTCACCGGGATATCAAGCCTGCCAACCTGATGTATAACCCGAAAGAGGGTTCGCTGAAAATCAGTGACTTCGGGGTCGCACGGATCACGGACAACAACCGCACCAAGACCGGCATCGTGCTCGGCACACCGATGTACATGTCGCCGGAGCAGCTCGGGGCAGAAAACCTCACGGGACTATCGGACTTGTTCTCGCTTGGTGTTACCCTATACGAGCTATTGGTTGGCGAGGTGCCCTTCCGGGCCACTAACATTGCGGTATTGATGACAAAAATCACAACCGAAGATCCGGCACCGGTTGCCTCTCGTCGTGCGGGAATACCGCCCAGCGTCGACGCTGTGCTGGCCAAGGCCATGGCCAAGAAGCCGACCCAGCGGTTCTCGTGCGGCGCCGAAATGGCAATCGCGCTGCGCAACTGCGCACGGGTCTCATAACAGAATTACAGAGCGACCCTGACTGACCATGAGCCTGCGCGGAAAAATCGAGATAGCCGAGTTGACCGATACCGGGCGGGTTCGCGAGCACAACGAGGATGCCATCGGGTCCAATCCGGACATCGGCCTGCTGGTGCTGGCGGACGGCATGGGCGGCTACAACGCCGGCGAAGTGGCCAGCGGCATCGCCGTGCAGATCGTTACGAACCTCGCTTCAGAGGCCGCCGAGCGCGAAATGCTCAACGATATCGACGCGCACAGCGGGCTGATGCGGCAGTCGATCATCCTGCGCGATGCCGTGTATCGCTCCAACAAGATCATCTACCAGACGGCCCAGAGCCAGACGCATTGCGAAGGCATGGGCACGACGATCGTCGCCTGCATGTTTTTTGACGACCGGGTTTCGGTCGCGCACGTCGGCGATTCGCGGGCCTACCGGCTGCGTGGCGGGCAGCTCGAGCAGCTGACACTCGATCATTCGCTGCTGCAGGAACTCGTCGATCGCGGCTTTTACTCGCATGAAGAGGCGCAGCGCTCGACCAACCGGAACTACGTGACCCGCGCGCTGGGCGTCGAGCCGACCGTGGAGGTCGAAGTTCACGAGTACGACGTCCTGCCCGACGACATCTACCTGCTGTGCTCCGACGGCCTTCCAGACATGGTCGAAGATGACGATATTCACTTAACTATCAGTACTTTTAATGCTAGTCTTGAGGTCGTTGGTCAACAGCTGATTGACTTGGCCAACAACCAAGGCGGGCGCGACAACGTGTCAGTAATGCTTGCGCAGGTTAAGGAAGCCTTCCCGGCAAAAAGAGGCCTGTTCGCAAAAATCGCTGGCATGTTCCGTTCGTAACTGGATGCACCCAAAGAGCGAGACAACATGGCACGTTTAATTCTGAGTCTGGACAACCAGGTCCTGGCTGAATACAACATGACCAAAGAGCGCTACACGATCGGACGGCTGCCCGACAACGACGTGCGCATCGACAACCCGGCAGTCAGCGGCCATCACTCGCTCATCATCAATATCCTCAACGATTCGTTCCTCGAGGACCTCAACAGCACCAACGGCACTTACGTCAACGGCAAGCTGATCAAGAAACACGCCCTGCAGCACGGGGACGTCATAACGATCGGCCACCACCAGTTGCGGTTTTCCGACCAGCAGGCGCCCGAGACCGAGCAGGATGAATTCGAGAAGACCATGGTCATCCCGGCAGGCGAGCAGAATGCGGCCCAGCTGGCAAAGGCCGAGGCCGCAGCGGAAAAGGCCGCAGCGGCAGCCGTGAGCGAGCCGGCAGACAAAGCGGTGGTCCGTGACGAGGTCGCGAGTGCCGTGAAGCTCGATCCCGAAGAAGCCGCGGCGCTCGACGACGCGCCGGTCCGGGCTGCGCCGAAACCGGCCATGTCCGAAACGATTGCCACGGCAACGGCGACCGGAATCGGCCTGGAGAACGCCCCGAACGCCCTGCCACTCGCCAAGTTGCAGGTCCTCAGCGGCGCTTTTGCCGGGCGCGAACTCGAACTGACCAAGGCCCTGACGACGCTGGGGCGGCCCGGCGTGCAGGTGGCCGCGATTACGCGCCGCGCAGAGGGCTACTACATCGTCCACGTCGAATCCGGCAAGGAAGACGATTTCCCGCTGGTCAACGGCAAGCCGATCGGCGCTCAGGCCCGGAAACTCTCGGATAACGACGTGGTGCAGCTGGCCGGCGTCAAGATGGGCTTCTTCGCCGCCTAGTTCGAACCGCCAGGGTTCGCCTACTGGTAGCCTTCCGGCGGCGGGAAGTCGCCGTAATTGTCCGGCACCCAATTCTCGAACTTCGTATAGCGACCGACGAACGTGAGCGGGAAGTCCCCGATTGGCCCGTTGCGCTGCTTGGCGATCGTGATATCGGCAATTCCCTTGCGCGGCGTATCCGGGTTGTAGACCTCTTCGCGGTAGATGAAGACGATCAGGTCCGCGTCCTGCTCGATCGCACCCGACTCGCGTAAGTCGGACATCACCGGCCGCTTGTCATGGCGCTGCTCCACGCTGCGATTGAGCTGGGACAGTGCGATCACGGGCAGGTCGAGTTCCTTCGCCAGGGCCTTGAGGCCACGCGATATCTCCGAGATTTCCGTCGCCCGGTTCTCCTTGGTGCCCTCGATCTGCATCAGCTGCAGGTAATCGACGACGATCAGGTCGAGGCCATGCTCGCGCTGCAGGCGACGGGCCCGCGCGCGAATCTCGGTCGGCGACAGGCCCGGCGAGTCGTCGATGTAAATCGGCGCCTCGGACATGAGCTGCACCGCGGTATTGATGCGCGACCAGTCTTCGTCGGGAAAATTGCCGGTCCTGAGATGCGTCTGGTCGACCCGGCCGAGCGAGGAAATCATCCGAAACGCGAGCTGCTGCGCCGGCATTTCCATCGAGAAGATCGCGGTTCCCTTCTGCGCGCCGATGGCGGCATTCTCCGCGATGTTGATCGCGAGCGTGGTCTTGCCCATCGACGGCCGCCCCGCGACGATGACCAGGTCGCCACCCTGCAGGCCCGCGGTCATCTTGTCGAACTCGATGAATCCGCTGGAGATACCCGTGATGCTGCCCTCCGACTGGTGCAGCTCGTCGATGCGATCGACGGCTGCCGGCAGGATTTCCTTGAGCGGCTTGAAACCCTTACGGCCGCGGCTGCCTTTCTCTGCGATTTCGAAGACCAGTCGCTCGGCGTTGTCGAGGACCTGCGCGGCCGAGCGACCGTCGGTAGCAAAGGCGCTGCCGCTGATCTCGTTGCCGGCATTGATCAGGGCGCGCAGCATGGAACGCTCGCGAATGATCTTTGCGTAAGCGCGGGCGTTGGCCGCGCCGGCCGTCTCGTTGGCCAGGGTGGCGAGATACTCGAGCCCGCCGGCCTGCTCGAGCTCGCCGCGGTTGTCGAGATGCTCGGACACGGTCACGACATCACAGGGGCTGCCCGCGTCGATGAGCCTGTCGATCGCCTGGAAGACCAGGCGATGGTCCTTGCGGTAGAAATCCTCGGCCGTGATGACGTCGGCGATCTTGTCCCAGGCCTGCGCGTTGAGCATGAGCCCGCCGATGAGGGCCTGCTCTGCTTCGATGGAACTCGGCGGCACCTTCAGGCGCTGTTCCGCACCGCCTTCGACCCTGCCATCGTCCAACGCTCGGACCATTTAGCGAACTCCCCTGGTGTGTGCCGACCCTTCCTCAAAGGTAACACAGCCGGCCGCCGCTTGCGGCCGGCACAACGCGGTGGCGTCGCTTATTGCTCTTCGCCGACGACCTTGACCAGGATCTCGGCGTCGACCTCGGAATGCAGGTGGACGCCGATCGGAAACTCGCCGACTTCCTGGATCGGACCCTCGGGCATGCGAATCTCGGCGCGCTCGGCCTCGACCTGCACCGCGGCCAGGGCCTCGACGATATCGATCGGGCCGACGGAGCCGAACAGCTTGCCTTCCGAACCGGCATTCGCGTGAATGACGACCTCGAGATCCTGGAAGGCCTTGGCACGCTCCCGCGCCTTCGCCAGCTCCTCGGCCGCCACCTTTTCCAGCTCGACGCGGCGTTTCTCGATTTCCTTGATGTTCTTGGGCGTCGCCAGGGCCGCTTTGCCCTGCGGCAACAGGTAGTTCCGGCCATAACCGGGCTTCACCTTGACGAGATCGCCAATGGACCCAAGATTTTCCACAGCTTCCAACAAAATAACGTTCATAGTCCGAACCCTTACGCTTTTTTCATTCGACGCCTGAATTCAAACCAGGCATCCATGTATCCCAGGACTCCCAGCACCGTTACCAGTAACACCTGTAACAGTGGCAGCAGTATGTAAATCGCAACAACCGCGCCCAGCGGCAGCAGTTCTTGCGCGTGCATCCAGTGCACGATTGCGAGGCCCTGCATCCAGAAAATGACGAACATCACGAACGCCACGTTCTGCAACCAGCCTACGTCCAGCAACAGCGCCAGCAGCGATACCACCGCCATTATGGACGCGATGACCCGGCCGAAACTCATGTCTCGAAACCGGCCGAACTCCCCGGTTTTTCCGGGCAGCTTCGTGTACAGCCCGTACCCGAGCAGCAACCCTGCAACGTACAGCATCCAGAACGCCAGCGTTGCCGATACCGTCATCACCTCGGCGTTGAGCAACTCGGTGTTCAATGCCAGGTTGTTCTCGCGGGCGATCTCGGCCATCGTCGTCAGGTACGGCTGCCAGTAAGCTGCCGGATCCGCCACGACAAGGTAGAAACCGACCATTGCCACGACCGCCAGGATGACCGTTACCTGCATCGTCAGTGCCAGTGACCGGGTGCTGCTCAGCAGCAGGGTCAACAACAGCACGGGCAGCCAGGTACCTGCCATCAGCGTCACGATCGAAACCAGCGATACACCGAAGACGAGTGACACCGCCAGCAGCAATGCCGCCGCGGCCGTTGCCTCGATCACTGCCAGCCGCGTGCCCTGTGCCAGGACCAGCAGCACCAGGATGACGCCACTGGTCAGCTGCGGTGCGGGCAGCAGCAGCGTTGCGGCCAGTCCCAGCACGGCATTCTGCGGCCTGGCAACCAGCCACGCGGCCAACGCCTGCACGGGACCCTCGCCGCCGGCAACTAGTGCCGGTCGGTGTACGGCAGCAGCGCGAGATAACGAGCGCGCTTGACCGCCGCCGCCAGCTGACGCTGGTATTGGGCCTTCGTACCGGTAATACGGCTCGGCACGATCTTGCCCGTCTCGGTGACGTATGCCTTGAGCAGGTTGAGATCCTTGTAATCGATCTCCTTGATACCCTCGGCGGTAAAACGGCAATACTTACGCCTGCGCGAATAACGACTCATGACTGATCTCCTCAGGCGCTCTTGGCGGCGGCTTCGTCGGCCGGCGCATCGTCAGTGGATTCCTCGGCGGGCGCTTCCTTCGCCTGCGCCTCTGCCGCCGGGGCCTCGTC
>JBFEJR010000031.1:0-27418 GCA_041553075.1 Woeseiaceae bacterium
CTCTGGTGTTCCGGTTGTCACGCCAGTGGCATTGCCGGGTAGCTATATACGGACGGGATAACCGCTGAAAGCATCTAAGCGGGAAGCCCCCTTCAAGATCAGATTTCCCTGGAGCCTTGAGCTCCCTGAAGTGCCCTCGAAGACTACGAGGTTGATAGGCTGGGTGTGGAAGTTCAGTAATGGATGAAGCTAACCAGTACTAATTGCACGTGAGGCTTGATCATATAACGCCAAAGCGTTTTGGTTTTGTGTGACATGTTGAATGCGACACGAAGATAAATCTCAGATTGTCAGAAATTTTCCAGATTGTTTTTTTTCCCGGAAATACGGTGCCAGTCACCTTATTTCCGCTGGGAATTTGGCGCCAAAAACCTGAAATAAGGTGACTGGCACCCTAATTCCCGAACCGGTTTTCCTGGCGGCAATAGCGAACGGGAACCACCCGATCCCATTTCGAACTCGGAAGTGAAAACGTTCAGCGCCGATGGTAGTGTGGGGTCTCCCCATGTGAGAGTAGGACACCGCCAGGATCTTAATTAGAAAAGCCGCACCCTCGGGTGCGGCTTTTTTTTGTACCTGTTTTCTTGGTCCGCCAGCAGGCGCTCCGCTACAATCCGCAGTCCTCGTGATGACGCATGACGACAACAGGCAGACGGTCACGGGCCGTCCCGCACGATGCTGACGAAGCTCGAAGCGGCCGCGCTCGCTGCAAGCCTGCACGTCCTCGCACTGCAGCCGACGGCAGCGCTGGCCGAGGAACCCCGCCAAGCCGAAGAAATCGCGGAGATCACGGTCAGCGCCAGGCGCGTCGCCAATGAGCGCCCCGCGGGTACCTATGCGTCGCCGGTCACGGCGCTGCGCTTCGACCCGCTGACCGAGCTGCAGTCGCGAGGCCTCGCGGAAGGCCAGGCCGACGTAACCGTCCGTGGTGGCGTGTTCGAGAACACCGGCTTCAGGCTCGGCGCCGTGACGGTCATGGATCCGCAGACCGGGCATTACACGGCCGAAATGCCTGTGGACCCGGCACTGATGTCGACTCCCGAGATCTACCAGGGCATCGATGCGGCCGTGGAGGGCTTCAATGCGGCAGTCGCGACCGTGGCCTACGGCATTTTGCCGGTGCGGAACGGCGGCGAGGCTACCGCCGGTTTCGGCAACGACAGCCTGCATCACGAAGCGCTGCGATTCGGGTACCGGGGCGCCGCCGGGCTCGGCTTCGCGTTCAGCGCCGCGCAATCCGCGGGTGACGGCACGCGCCCTTACGCAGACCATGATTTCGCCCGCTATAACGTGCAGCTGCAACTGCTGGACGGCCCTGTCCAGACCGACCTCGTCGTTGCCTACCAGGACAAGTTCTTCGGCTGGCCGGGCGCCTATACCGGGTTCGCAACCCTGCCCGAAATCGACGACACGCAAACGACGCTCATCCTGGTGAACCAGCGCCGCGAAGCCGGGACGGGCTGGTTCGAGTATGGCGCCTATTACCGGCACCTCGAGGACGACTACGATTTCAACCGCCTCGACAACGAAACCGGCACGCCGGGTTCGTTCGAGCACGAGACCCGCGTCATGGCGGCCGGCTTCCAGGGCTTGCGGTATACGGGTCGCATCGCCTGGCGTTTTGGCGGGCAGCTCAGCGCCGATGAACTGGTGCGCTCGACGGACCTGACGAACGGGCAATTCACCGAACGATCGTATGCGACGCTGACGCTGGTTCCGGCAATCGAGACCGAACTCCCGAGCGGGGCAACGCTCACCTGGCGTGCCGGCGCAACCGTCGATTACAGCAATCGCGACGGCAGCGAGATCCTGCCGCTGGCGGGCATTTCGCTGCGGCGCGATGCTGCCGGCAGGTCGACCACGTGGTCGCTCGAGTACGCGGCAACCTCGCAGCTGCCCGGCTACACGGCTTTGAACTCGAACCCGGTCGGACTGTTCGGGGGCAACCCTTCGCTCGGCCGGGAGACAGCGCAACAGCTGTCGGCCTCGGTCCTGCGCGAAGCCGGGCACTGGCAGCTATCGGCCAGCGTCTTCGCGCGCAGGGATGACGACCTGGTCGACTGGACCTACGCGACCGGAGCGCCGTTCGCGCGCCAGGCCAACGCGGTCGACCTCGACGTCGTCGGTTTCGAGGCCACGTTTCTGCGCAGCTGGGACGACCTCGACCTCGCCGCCGGTTATACGTGGCTCGACAAGGATGCCGACTACGGCGATTCCCAGGTGGATGCGAGTTTCTACGCGCTGAACTTCGCCCGCCACCGGGCGACGCTGGCCTTGCGCTACCGGTTCGCGGAGGCACTCGAGCTGCGCCTCGACAACGAATACCGGCGCCAGGAGCGCAACCCGCTGAGGGCGGGCGATGACAATACGTTCCTTGCATCGCTGTCGCTGCAGTGGAGACCGGACCCGGCCGGCGGATTCAGTGCCGCGCTCATTGCCGACAACCTGACGGACAGCGATTTCCAGCCGTTTCCCGGGACCCCCGCGTATGGCAGGCAATACAGCCTGAGCGCGAGCTACCGCTGGTAACAGGAGAATCACGTGAAGTTCTATGACAGCAAGACCGCCCCCAGCCCCCGCCGTGTCCGCATCTTCCTGGCCGAAAAAGGACTCGAACTCGACACGGTAGAGGTCGACCTCGCGGCCGGGGAGCAATTCAGTGATGCGTACCGGAAAGTAAACCCCGACTGCGTCGTACCGGCACTCGAGCTCGATGACGGGACATGCCTCAGCGAAGTTACTGCCATTTGCCAGTACCTCGACGAGCTCCACCCGCAGCCCGCGCTTCTCGGCGCGACCCCCGAGGAGCGCGCGCGGGTCAGCATGTGGCAAACCAAGGTCGAAATGCAGGGGCTGTTGGCCGTCATGGACGCACTGCGAAACTTCGCCAGGAGCTTCAAAGGCCGTGCCGTACCGGGGCTCCCCAGCCATGAGCAGATCCCGGAGCTGGCCGAGCGCGGACGCCGCCGCGCACTCGAGTTCTTCGTGCGTCTGGACGAGCAGCTGGCCGCCAACCCTTATCTCGCCGGCGACAATTTCTCGGTGGCCGACATCGCCGCCATGGTCTTCGTCGACTTTGCCAAATGGGTGAAGGTCGAGATTCCAAAGGATTGCGCCAACGTGCGGCGCTGGTACGCCGAGGTGGCGGCGCGGCCGAGCGCAGCCGCCTGATATCCGGCCCGCGGCGCGAGCGATCGCGAGCCGGGGAACAGCGGGATGGCGGCCTTGGCCATCTCGAGCGTCGCGTGCATGATGCATTGCGGATTCGTCGATCCGCCGACATATAATGCACAACCTGTTACGGGATAACACCATGACCAGCGCCAAGGAACCACAACTGGCATCGGCCGTGCTGATGATTCGGCCAGCGCGATTCCAGAGCAACCCGCAGACCGCGCCGACCAACCGCTTCCAGGAAGCTCCCGCGGCCTCGCCCGCGCAGCAACAGGCCGCGGCGGTGCGGGAATTCGACGGGCTCGTTGCGGTCCTGCGCGAGGCCGGCATCGAGGTCATCGTCGTCGACGATACCAGCGAGCCGCACACGCCGGACGCGATCTTCCCCAACAACTGGATCAGCACGCACGCCGACGGCCGCATCGTCCTGTACCCGATGGAAGCGGAAAACCGGCGCGCCGAACGGCGGCTCGATATCGTCGACCTGCTTGCCACGCAGTCCGGTCGCCACGTATCGGAAGTCGTCGATCTCTCGGAGCATGAACAGGCGGGCCGGTTTCTCGAAGGCACCGGCAGCCTGGTGCTCGACCGGCCGCATCGTATTGCGTACGCCTGCCTGTCGTCGCGCACGCACCTCGAGCCGCTCGGCGACTTCGCCCAGCGCATGGACTACGAGGTCGTCGCGTTCGACGCGGTGGACAGCCAGGGGGCGCCGATCTATCACACCAACGTCCTGATGAGTGTCGGCGAAGATGTGGCCCTGATCTGCGATGCGGCGATCCCGCGCGAGGAACAGCGCCGCAGCGTGCTGCGATGCCTGGAGGATACGGGGCATGCCATCATCTCGCTCGACTACGCGCAACTGGCCTCGTTTGCGGGCAACGTACTCGAGTTGCAGAACCGCGATGGCGAGCGTGTCATGGCCATGTCGCAAGCCGCCAGCGAGGCCTTGCGTGAGGACCAGCGCAGGACATTGGCCGCGAATGCCCGTATCGTGAGCGCACCGATCGGCACGATCGAATCGTCGGCCGGTGGCAGTGTGCGGTGCATGCTTGCCGAGATTCACCTGCCGTACGAGGAGTGAGAACCGGCATGAGCAAGGACAGGATCCTGATGTGTCCGCCCGACTTCTTCACGGTGGACTACGTGATCAACCCCTGGATGGCGGGCCAGGAAGACTCCCTGAGCCTCGGCCGCGCCAAGCAGCAGTGGATGGCCCTGCGCGACCAGATCGCGGAATTCGCGGAAGTCGTCACCATCCAGCCGCAGCCCGATTTGCCCGACATGGTGTTTACCGCCAATGCCGGCGTCGTGTACGGGAACAAGGCGATCGCCAGCCACTTCATGCCGCACGAGCGCCGGCCCGAGGAGCAGTACTTCAAGCGCTGGTTTCGCGACAACGGTTTCGACCTGCTCGCTCTCGATGAGAACATCGGCTTCGAGGGGGCCGGCGATTGTCTCCTGGACCGGCGCGGCGCCTGGTTATGGACGGGCTTCGGTTTCCGTACCGAGATCGAGGCGCATGCCGAAATCCAGAAGTACTTCGACATCGAGGTGGTCTCGATCCGCCTGACCGATGCGCGGTTCTATCACATCGACACCTGTTTCTGTCCGCTCACCGACGGGTTCCTGATGTACCATCCGCCCGCGTTCGACTACGACTCGCGCATCGCGATCGAGACACGGATTCCGCCGCACAAGCGCATCATCGTGGACACGCTGGATGCCGGTAACTTCGCGTGCAACGCGGTCAATATCGGTGACCGCGTGATTCTCAACAAAGCTTCGGAGCCCCTGAAGGCGCGGCTGATGCTGGCCGGTTTTCGCGTGCACGAGGTTGAGCTCAGCGAGTTCCTCAAGGCGGGCGGCTCGGCCAAGTGCCTGACGCTCCGGCTGACCGAGCCCACCTGCAGCGAGCGCTAACCATGGCTTCACCACACCGTTACTCGATACGGCCGCACGATCCCGCGGCGCACCTGTTCGAGGTGCGACTGACCGTCGCAGCGCCCGACCCGGACGGCCAGGTGTTTGCAATGCCCGCCTGGATACCGGGCAGCTACATGATCCGCGACTATGCCCGGCACGTCGTCGCCGCGCGTGCCGAATCGGACGGACGGGACGTGGCGCTCGACAAGCTGGACAAGAGTCGCTGGCGCGCGGCGCCGTGCGAGCGCGAGTTGACCCTGGTGCTCGAGATCTACGCGCATGACGTCAGCGTGCGCGGTGCGCACCTCGACCTGACCCACGCGTTCTTCAACGGCACCTGTGTCTTCCCGGCGGTCGTGGGACAGGAGGACACCGCCTGCGAGGTCGATATCGGGCCACCCGACAAGCCCGTCGGCAAGCACTGGCGCGTCGCCACGTCGATGCGGCGCCAGGGCGCGGAACCCTATGGCTTCGGGACCTATGCCGCGGCCGACTACGCCGAGCTCATCGATCACCCGGTCGAGATCGGCGAGTTGTCCATTGGCGAGTTCGAGGCGCGCGGCATCCCGCACGCGATAGCGATCCGGGGCAACACGCGGGTCGACATGGCGCGCCTGTGCCACGATCTGCGGACGATCTGCGAGCAGCACATGGCGCTGCTCGGCATCCCGTCGGACCTCGATCGCTACCTGTTCCTGCTGCACGCGCCCGGCACGGGCTACGGTGGACTCGAGCATCGCTGGTCGTCGGCGAACATCTGCAGCCGCGATAACCTCCCGGCGCGCGGCGACGAAGGCGTATCCAGCGAGTACCGGACGTTCCTCGGACTGGTGAGTCACGAGTATTTTCATTTGTGGAACGTGAAGCGCATGAAGCCGGCCGCATTCACGCCCTGCGACCTGTCACAGGAAGTCCATACCAGCCTGCTGTGGGTGTTCGAGGGCATCACCTCGTACTACGACGACCTCGCGCTCGTGCGCAGCGGCCTGGTCGATGCGGCGAGCTACCTCGAGTTGGTCGGCCAGAAGATCACCCGGGTGCTGCGCGGCGGCGGGCGGCGGCGCCAGAGCGTCGCGGAGTCGAGTTTCGATGCCTGGACCAAGTTCTACAAGCAGGATGCCAATGCGGCCAACGCTATCGTCAGCTATTACGCCAAGGGCGCGCTGATCGCCCTGGCGATCGATCTCAAGCTGCGGCTCGAGACGGACGGCAAGGTGACGCTCGATGACGTCATGCGGGCGGCCTGGGCACGCTGGGGCGAGACCGGCGCCGGTATGCCCGAGGACGGCTTCGAGTTGCTGCTGGGCGAGGTCTCCGGCCTCGATCTCGGCGACTTCCTCGACGCCGCGGTGCGCGGCACCGGCGAATTGCCGCTCGAGACCCTGCTGCGTTCGCACGGCATCGAATACCGGCTGCGGCGCTCGGCGGGCGGCAAGGACAAGGGCGGCAAGGCCGACGACAGCAGCGGTTTGCCCGGGGTCTGGTTCGGCGCCGAGATCGCGGGCCGTGACGGCAAGGCCGTCATCGGCGTGGTGCACAATGGCGGTCCCGCCGAACGCGCCGGAATCGCGCCCGGGGACGAGATCGTTGCCCTGGACGGGTTGCGCGTCGACGCCGCGGGGGCGGAGTCGCGGACGCGGCGTTACCATCCGGGGGATCGTTCCGCGGTCAACGTGTTTCGCGGCGATGAACTGATGACCCTGAGCCTCGTGTGGGACGAGGCCCCCGCAGACACCTGCTACCTGTTGCTCGCCGACGAGGCGGACGAGGCCACTACGTCGTTGCGCAGCGCCTGGCTCGGCGCCTGATGCACATCCTGTCCAACCCGACGCTGCGCCTGTTCATCGGGGCGGCGCTGATCAGCCTGTCGCCCGTCTGGGTCAAGCTCGTCGACGTATCGCCCACCAGCAGCGCGTTCTGGCGCCTGGCGATCGGCGGCATCGTGATTGCAGCCTACCTGCTGTTGTCGCGCAGGCGCGTGCAGTTCGCGTCGCGCGTGTGGCAGGTGCTGATGCTGGCGGCCCTGTTCCTGGCCGCGGACCTGTGGTTTTACCACCGCAGCATCCAGTACATCGGGCCGGGATTGTCGACGCTGATCGCCAACTTCCAGGTCTTTGTCATGGCCGCTGCCGGCGTCGCGATCCTGCGTCAACCGCCCACGCTGCGCCAACTGGTGGCCATCCCGCTGGCGCTGCTGGGCCTCGCCCTGATTGTCGGCGTCGACTGGCACGACCTGGCGCCGGAATATCGCCGCGGCATCGTGTTCGGCCTCGGCGCAGCCGTCACCTATGCGGGCTACCTGCTGTGCATGCGCCAGTCGCGCCGCGCCTCCACGAATCGCGTACCGAGCCGGGAGATCGCGGTGGTCTCACTCGCCGGGGCAGCGATGCTCGGGGCGGTCGCGCTGGCCGAGGGCGAATCGCTGGCCATCGTCCAGGGCAGCGACCTCCTGTGGCTGGCCAGCTACGGCGTCCTGTCGCACGGCCTCGGCATGCTGTTCATTACGAGCAGCCTGCCGCACGTGACGACGACGCAGGCAGGGCTGGCCCTGTTGCTGCAGCCGACCCTGAGTTTCGCGTGGGACGTCGCGTTTTTTGCACGGCCGATGACGATCATCGAACTCTGCGGCGCCGTGGTCGCGCTGTTCGCGATTTACCTGGGCTCGCGCAGCCCTTCACAGCAGGCGCAGGGCGCCCGGCAGTAACTCGATGTCGAACCGCCGCTGCGGCGGTTGCATCTCGCCATCGAGGTGCGACGCGACGGCCTCGTCGGCCTCGACGACGAGGCGGGTCACGGGTTCATGCACGATCTCCGGTTCGCCGACATGCTTGCCGGACATCAGGGTCGGCAACAGGCTCAGGATGCGGGTGCGCGACACGGGCCCGGCGATCATGAGGTCGAACCTGCCGTCACTGTTGTCGGCCATCGGCGCAATGTGGAACATTCCCCCTACCCACGGGCCGTTGGCGATGTTGGCAAGCGTCAGCGGGCCGTCCCAGATGACGTCGTCGGCGAGCAGCCGCATGCGCGGCGTCGCGATGCCTTCGACCATGCCACGAAATATCGCGAGCAGGTACACGAGATCGCCGATCGGCAGGCGATAGGAGCGCGCAATTTGCGTCACGCGTGCGTCGAAACCGATACCGGCGCCATTGGCGAAGAAGCGATCGTTCATCCGTCCGACGTCGATGACCCGTCCCGCCTCGTTCGCGGCGATGCGGTCGGCCAGCAATCGGGTCGCATGCTCCCAGTCGAGCGGCACCTCGCAGGCCTTGGCAAAGTCGTTGCCGGTCCCGGTCGGGATGACGCCGAGCGCGGTCTCGCCGCCGGCCAGCAGGATCCCGTTGGTTGCCTCGTGCACACTGCCGTCGCCGCCGGCGACGACCAGGCGCCGGACACCGCGTTCGACGTTCCGCCGGACCTGCGCCTCGAGATCGCCGACGCCGGCGCTCGGGCAGACGTCGATGCGCAGCCCCGAAGCCTGCAACAGCTCGGCGATGCGGGCGGCGCGCTTGCCGGCCCGGCCGCGCCCGGCGGTGGGGTTGAGGAACAGGGGCACGGTCTCGGCACTCATTCGCCGATGCTACAATGCGCCGGTCCGTGGCCGCAAAAGAGAAGCCAAGGTGCTCGAGCTGGGCGTCAAGTTCCTGATCAGCTATTTCATCGGTTCCCTGATGGGCGCGATGATCGTCGGCAAGCTGCGCGGCGGTGTCGACATTCGTATGCTGGGGAGCGGCAACGCAGGCGGTACCAACGCGCTGCGCACGCAGGGTGCGCTGTTCGCTCTGGGCGTCGTCATCATCGACATCGGCAAAGGCGTCATCGGGGCCGGCATCGTTCCCGGCCTCGAGATTCCGTTCGTTGCCGAAGACCCCGCCGTCTCGCGCGCGTGGTTGACGATCGGCTGCGCGGCTGCGGCGGTACTCGGCCATGTCTGGCCGATCTATCATGGCTTCCGCGGCGGCAAGGGCGGTGCGACGCTCGTCGGCACACTGGGCGTCCTGGCGCCGCAGCTGATCGTCGTCGTGTTGCTGGTGTTCGCCGCGGTGCTCGTTACGACCGGCTTTGTCGGGCTTGCGACGATGAGTGCCGCCGCCGCGCTGCCGGTCTGGCTTGCACTGACCCGCCTGCCCGAGGATCAACCCCTGTTCATTTATCTCGCCGTGATGGCCATGCTCGTCATCTACTGGCACCGCTCCAACATCCAGCGCATGCTGGCCGGCGACGAGAACCGCAACACGCGGGTGATGCTGTTCAAACCGAAAGAACCGCCGGACGCCAATGACCAGCCTTGAGGCGGATGCGATACGCGGCGCGCTGGGCGATTTCGCGGCGCGCAGGCTCGAGGAACTCGAGGTCTTCGAAGAGATCGAGTCGACGAACAGTTACCTGTTGCGGCAGCCCGCGCCATCGCCGGGCGGGTTCCGCGTCGCCCTCACGGACAACCAGACGGCGGGCCGGGGTCGTCACGGCCGCGCCTGGCAGTCGCCGCCTGGCACCGGCCTGTGCCTGTCCCTCGGCTACACCTTCGCTGCCCAGCCGGCCAACCTGCCGGCGCTGACGCTGGCCATCGGCCTGGGTGCGAGCGAGGCCCTGGCCAACCTGGGCGTCGGCGGCGTCCAGCTCAAGTGGCCCAACGACCTGATGCTGAACGACGGCAAGCTCGGCGGTATCCTGACGGAAACCCGGTCGCTGGCAGGCGCCGCAATCTCGGTCGTCAGCGGCATCGGGCTGAACGTGGACCTCGGGACGACCCCGGACCTCGACCTGGGCAGCGACACGGTGCAACCGGTCGCCGACCTGGCCGGGCAGTCCGATACGCTGCCGCCGCGGCACGAGCTGGCCGCGCGACTGATCGACAGCGTGTGCCTCGCGTTTGTCGAATACGAGACATCCGGCTTCGCTTCGCTGGCGGCTCGCTGGTCCGAGCTCGACTGGCTCAGGGGCCGCAAGCTCGAAGTCGACACGTCGCTCTGCCGGATAGCCGGCACCGGGGCCGGCGTGTCCGCGGACGGGGCGCTGCTCGTCGCCACCGGGCCGGGCGTCGTGACGCGGGTCACGGCAGGCTCGGTCGTCACGGCAGGCGGCGAGGGGAGGCGGCGCGCATGAGCGCCCTGCTGATGGATGTCGGCAACTCCCGCATCAAGTGGGGCGTGCTCGACAGTGGCGAGATCCGGCGCACGGGGCATATAGCCCAGGAGCGCATCCGCGAGCACGGCGTGCAGGTGCTGACCACGCGAATCCCGCGGCATGTCGACAAGGTCTTCATCAGCAACGTCGCGGGCACGACGTTCGCGACGCGCCTGTCAGGCGTCGTCGGGGCGCACTGCGACTGCAGCGTGCACTTTGCGCGCTCGGAGCGCAGCGGCTGGGGGGTCCGCAATGCCTACCGCCAGCCACGGCGGCTGGGCGTGGATCGCTGGGTCGCGATGATCGGGGCATGGTCGCAGGTGGGCTCGGCCTGTCTCGTCGTCGACGCAGGGACCGCGATCACGATCGACGCGCTGGACGAAACGGGCCGGCACCTGGGTGGCCAGATCATCGCCGGGATCACGATGATGATGCGTGCCCTGGCGGAGTCGACCAGCGATATTCCCGGGGTCAGGCCGGCGGCCGGCAGCGGCGGCGCCGACGTGTCAATGTTCGCCGCCTCGACCGCCGCCGCGGTGCGCGAGGGCGCCCGGAACGCGGTCGCGGGGGCCATCGATCGCGCCTACCGGGCGTTGCAGAGCAACACGGCAGCGCCGGTCATCGTCTTGACCGGCGGAGACGCGTCGCGCATTCTTGATGTGCTTTGTGAACCACCGCTGCATCGCCCGCATCTCGTGTTGCAGGGTCTTGCACACATGCTGGACAACCCGCGATGAAGAACCTGCTGCTGTTGCTGATCCTCGCCAACATCCTGTACCTGTTGTGGGGGATGTTCGCGACCGAGGAGCCGCAGCCCGGCGTCGCCGTGGTGGAGGAAGCCGATCTCGGCCCGCCCCTCGACGTAACGATCGACCAGGACAGCGACGTGATTGCGAGCGTGGGGGCTTTGCTCGGCGCGGGCGATCCGTCGGACCTCGAGGCCGTCGTCGGCCGGTCCTGCGTAACGATCGGGCCGTTCAAGGTCAACGACGATGCGGACACGGCGGTCCTCGAATACACCAATCAGGGCATGAATGCGGTGGTGCGCCCGGAGCAGGGCCAGATCTTCGTCGGGCACTGGGTGCAGATTCGTGCGGTGTCGGACGAGGCGGCCGCCGCCGCCATGCTCGACAAGCTCAAGGCCGGCGGCCTGTCCGACGCCTACCTCGTGCGAACCGACGACGAGGGGCTGAAAATCTCGCTCGGCCTGTTCGGTGATGTCGAGCGCGCCGAAAAGGTCGAGCTGCAGGCACGTTCGATGGACCTGCCGGCGGATATCTCGCCGCGGACGCGTGAAGGCACCGTGTTTTTCGTGGATATCGGCCTGCCCCCGGGCAAGGGCGCCGGCGCCATCGTCGAGAAATACGGCGAGGACCGCGTCGCCCTGCGGGACGGCGCCACCTGTCCGTAGCCGGCCACTTGCCAGTCGCCGTCGAAAAGCCAATAATGCGCGACCTTCAGCCGGCTTAGCTCAGCTGGTAGAGCAGGGGTTTTGTAAACCTCAGGTCGGCGGTTCGATTCCGTCAGCCGGCACCATTTCCCGGGGGCCCCACCGCGGGGCCTTGCTTTGCTAGAGCTCCCGCAGTGCCTGGGCCACGGGCAGCCGCGCCGCGCGGATGGCCGGGAAGAACCCGCCCACGATGCCGATGATCAGGGCGGCCCTGAGGCCCTGGCCAAGCAGCTCGGGCGTCACGGCAAAATTGAACACGACCTGGCTGAAACTCGCGCCGTTCAGGGTCGACGCCTGGAAGCCGTTGAACACGAGGAACGCGATCGCTCCGCCCAGGAGCCCGCCGATCAATGCCAGGAACACCGACTCCACGACCGTGGACACCAGGATCGCGAACGGCCCGAATCCGAGTGCCCGCAGCGTGGCGATTTCCTTTCCGCGGACGGACACCGATGAGTACATCGAGTTGAGTGCGCCGAAAATAGCACCGATAGCCATCAGTACCGTGAGCGGGTAGCCAATCAGCTTGATGAACTGCACGAGCCCCTGCGACTGCGAAGAATAGTACTCACGCTCGGTCATGACGTCCGGCTCGATGCGCGGGTCCTCGTCGAGCGCCTGTCGCAGGATCTCGATACTGTCCGGGCTTTCCAGTTTGACGCGAATCGACTGGAACGAATTGCCGCGCCGGTACGTATCCTGCAGGACGCGTACGTCGGTCCAGAGTTCCGACTCGGAGACGCTGCCCCCTGCCGCAAAAGCGCCGACGACCGCCCAGTCGACCTGGCCGAAACGAATCGTGTCGCCGACATCGAGACCCACGAACTCGGATTGTGCCGAGCGGCCGACGATAAGCTCGTTCTTGCCAGGTTCGAACCTGCGGCCCTCCACGATGCGGATGTTGCTGCGTACTTCGAAGGCACCGTCCTGCACGCCGCGGAATGGTACGTTGGCGTCCGCGTCGTTCGAGCGCTTTCTCACATCGGTAATAACGTAGAGTTCGGCAGACACGATGGGACGGTCGCCGTCCTTGAGGACGCCGGGCGCATTCGCCACCAACAGTGCCTGCTCATTGCCGAAGCCGCTGTTAAGTTCGGATGTTGCGCCGCTGCGCAGGATCACGGCCGTGCCGTCGGAGCCAGCCGAGATCATGGTGCGCTCGAGTCCGCTCGCCATCGACAGCACGCCGGCGAAGACCAGCACGACGGCACCGACACCGACCACCGCGACCGTTGATGAGCCGAGCCGCTGCGGCAGGTTGCGCAGGTTGAGCAAGGTCACTGCGAAAATCTGTCTGATCGTCCTCATCACCGCCCCCTAGGCGCGCGCCAGCGCGTCAATAATCGACAGGCGCATGGCGCTCAGCGCCGGGAATATGCCTGCAATGATGCCGGCACCGATCATGATGCCGATGGCCGTGAGAATGGCCCCGCCGGAGAAATAGATTCCCGGCAGTATCGCCCCCATTTGCTGTGCGGCGCCCTGCACGATGACCCAGCCTGCGCCGATCCCGAGGAGGCCGCCGATCATCATGATCACGATGGACTCGGAGAGGACGATGCCCAGAACCGAACCATCGGTGAAGCCGAGCGTCTTGAGCACCGCGAGCTCCGCGATCCGCTCGCGCACCGACTGCGACATCGTGTTACCCGACACGAGCATCAAGGTAAAGAACACGGCGCCGAGAATGAGCGTGACGATAAGCGCAATGTTGCCGAACTGCTTGGCAAACGACTGGGCAAACGCGGCCTCGGTACTGGTCTCTGTCTGGTTCGGCGAGTTGGCGAATTGCGCGTCGATCGCATTGGCGACCTGCGCGGGATCGGCCCCCGGCTCGGTTCGAATGACGTACCAGCCGGTCGTGCCCTTGCCGTACTGGCGGGCTTCCTCGAAATATTCCTCCTGGAACAGCATGAAGGCGGTGCTGCCGCGGGGATCGTCGGTCTCGAAGATGCCGACGATGTCGAACTCCCAGGTACGACTGCCGTCCATCATCGGCCAGATCGTCGATTGCAACGGGATGCGGTCTCCGATCTTCAGGCCGTACTGTTCGGCAATCTCGCGGCCGACGACGGCGCCCTGGCGGTTTCTGGCCCAGGCCTCGAGCTGTTCCCGTGGCATCTTGAGTTCCGGGTACATCGAGAAATACGCGTACGGGTCGGTCGGGAATTGCCCGAACTGGTTGCGCGGGTCCTGGTAATAGCCGCCGAACCAGGACGCGCCGACGATGGCCTGGACCCCCGGCGTGGCGGCAATACGGTTCTTGTATGCCTGGGGCAGGGAATTGATCAGCGAGATCTTGTCGATAATGACGAGACGTTCCGCGTCGGCGACCTGCTCGCCGCTCTTGAACGCATAACCGACGGCCGAGAGCATCGCGAACAGCAGGAAAGCGACAAACACGGACAGGATGGTCAGCAGCGTGCGGATCTTCTTGCGCCACACGTTTTTCCAGATGAAGCCGAAGTACTTCATACGGCCTCCCGGTGCTCCAGCGTGCCCTTGTCACAAATCAGCGTCCGGGTCGCATAAGAGGCCGCCTGCGCATCGTGGGTCACCATCACAATGGTCTTGTCGTGCTCGCGGTTGAGGATCTGCAGCAGCTTCAGGATTTCGTCCGCAGTCTCGCGATCCAGGTCGCCGGTCGGCTCGTCGCAGAGCAGCAGTGACGGGTCGGACACGATCGCACGGGCGATCGCGACGCGTTGTTCCTGGCCACCCGACAGCTCACGCGGATAGTGTTTCGCGCGGTCGCCAAGGCCGACGATATCGAGTGCGATTCGGGCGCGCCGGGCGCGTTCCTTGCCGCTGAAACGGGTCAGCAGCAGCGGCAGCTCCACGTTTTTCTGCGCCGTCAGCACCGGGAGCAGATTGTAGAACTGGAAGATGAAGCCGACATGGTTGGAGCGCCACTTCGACAACTGGTTGTTCGACATGGCCGATATCGCATCAGCGCCTACCGTCACGGTGCCCGCCGTCGGCTTGTCGAGGCCGCCGAGCAGATTGAGCAGCGTGGTCTTGCCGGACCCGGATGGGCCCATGATGGCCATGAAGTCGCCGCGCGGGATCTCGAGGTCGAGATCGTGGAGGACCTCCACGACTTCCTTGCCCTTGCGGTATGATTTGCTGACACCGGTTAGCGTAGCCAGAATCTCGCTCATTCTCGATTTCCCCTAATTGGTTTCGACGGCCTGTCCCGCGGACAACGGCCCTGCGGACGAGCGCACCACCGTTTCACCGACGGCGAGTCCCGTTTGCACGAGGACCTGCGGCCGGTCCCGCGCACCGCCCACAACGACGTTACGGCGTTCGACCCTACCGTTCCTGACGACCCAGACAAAGTCGCCGTCGCCGTCCGCGCGCAGCGCGGCGCCTGGAATCATTACGCCCTGTACCTCGCGCTGTTCCGCTGCCGTCGTGCCGACGTCGAGAAACGACACTTTCGCGCCCATGTCGCGCAAGACACGCTCGTCGCGCTCGAGCAGCCCGATGCGCACGCGCACCGTTGCTTTCTGACGGTCGGCTGTCGGGATGATTGCGATTACCTCGGACGGAATGCGCCAGTCGGGATAGGCATCGAGCACGGTAGAGACGCGCTGTCCTGGCGCGACGCGTTGAATGTAGGCTTCGTTGACGTCCACCTCGATTTCGAGCGAGTCGTTGTCGATGATCGTGCAGATGCCGGTGCGGGTGAAGCCGCCGCCGGCCGATACCGGCGAGATCATCTCGCCGGGCTGCGCGTTCTTGGTGACGACCATGCCCGCGAACGGAGCCCGGATCGTCATGTTGGCGAGGGCATCCTCGGCCAGGCGCACGTTGCTCTCGGCCACGCGGACGTTTTCCCTGCCCGTTTCGAGGCGGGCGGCCAGCTCATCATAAAGCGACTCCGCGCCATCGAGGCTCGATTGGCTGGCGAGTTTGCGTGCCGCCAGGTCGCGCAGCCGGTCGCGCTCCCGGGACGCATTGCGCAAGCTCGCCTCGATCTCGAGCAGTGCGGCACGCGATGCCTCGGCCTGCGCCTGTGCTACCGCGAGCTGGGCCCGCTGCGTGGTGTCGTCGAGCTTTGCGACGACCTGGTCCTTGTCGACACGCATGCCCTCTTCGATGAAGACGTCCTGTACTTTGCCCGTCACCTTGGATGAGACCGTGGCCTGGCGGCGTGCGACCACGTAGCCGGCCGCATCGAGCACGCTGTTGGCCGCAATGGCTGACGGTGGCTGCCGCGCGGTTTCGGTTTCGACGACCACGGCACCGCCCGATCCGCCGAACAGGAACCAGCCGATCGCCGCAACGGCGATAACCCCGCCGGCGATGGCGAGCCCCCTCCAGCCGCGCCCCTCACCGGCCGGCGCATTGCGGTCGATCTTCAACTGCTGGATGCTTGCAGAGGTGTCGGCCACCCGTTTTCCTTGTAGTTGTCCGTGGCGTTCCCATACTAGCAAATCACGGGGCCCGGCAGCCCCTCCACGGCAGCCCCTCCACGGCGGCGCAAGGCAAGCGACGATCGCGGGCGCTGCTAGTCCTCGGGCCGTTCCGGGAAGGTCTGCTCCAGCATGTACTCGGAGGCAGCGCTGACGAGCTCGTCGGACAGGTCCGACTTGCCGCCGCGCGCGGGCATGTCGAAGTAACCCTGCTTGGCGTGCTCCATCAACACCGCCTGCCAGAGATTGGAGCGGCTCTGCCAGTCCTGGGGTGCGCCGACGCGCGGCGCGCCGAACATCCCGTCGTCGTGACAGACGGCACAGTGCTCGAGGTAGGCGATTTCGCCATTGAAGGCCGCGTCGGCACCCGCGCCGCTGACTTGCCGGCCGTCGCTGGCGCAGGCGGACAGTGCCGCGCCGGCAACCAGGAGGATCAGGAGTTGTCTCATAAGGTCACCTTTGACATCACCATGCTCGGGGTTGCCCGCGCCGCCAGCAATACGCATTCCTGCCTAGGCGGGCACCCTAGCGATGATTCCGGAAGAACTCGCCGAGGAGCCTGAATTCCTCGACCCGGCGGCTGCCCTTGCGCCAGGCGAGACCGATCGTGCGGTAGCTGCCTTCGCCGATCGGCCACAGCTTGACGCGCGTATTGCGCAGCAGCGTCGATCCCTGTGCCATCTCGGGCAGGAACGTGACGCCGAGGTCGGCGTCCACCATCTCGATCAGGGTCAGCAGGCTGCTGGCGCCGAAGCGCCGGACTTTTCGGGTACTGCGAATCTTGCAGGCCGCCAGCGCGTGATCGCGCAGGCAGTGGCCGTCTTCGAGCAACAGGATGCTGTCGGAATCGAGCCGGCTGAAGCGGTAGTTCTCGGGGTCGACCCGTTCGGTTCCGGCACGGCAGGCAAGGCGGAAGGTGTCCCGGTAGAGTTCCAGCTCGTCGACGCCGCGCATCTCCCAGGGCAGGGCGAGCAGCAGGACATCGAGTTCGCCGTCCATCAGGCGTGCGTAGATCCGGTCGGTCTGGTCCTCGGTCAGCAACAGTTTCAGATCGGGATACTGTTGCCGCAATTGCGGCAGCGCCGCGGGCAGGACGAACGGCGCAATCGTCGGGATGACGCCGAGCCGCAGTTCCCCGGCCAGGGGCGCGCCGGGCCCGCGCGCCGTTTCAATCAGGTCCTCGACGTCGCGCAGGACGAGCCTCGCCTGTACCGCGACCTCCTGGCCCGTGGCCGTTATGGTGACGGTGCGATTGGTGCGATCGACGAGTTCGGCGCCGAGGTGCGTCTCCAGCTCGCGAATGGCGTTGCTGAAGGCGGACTGCGAGACGAAGCAGCGTTCGGCCGCGCGGCCGAAATGCTCCGTCTCGGTAAGTGCCAGGAAATACTGCAGTTGCTTGAGTGTCGGCGTCCGTTTCATCGATTAAACCGAATATAACAATCGAATTAAACCATTTTATTTATGTTCCTGCTACCCCCAGACTAGGAGCCCTGGGTCAGGAGAAGGTTATGGAACTCAACATCGGAATCAAGCAGGACGATCGCGAAGCGATTGCGGCCGGCCTGTCACGTCTGCTGGCAGACAGCTACACGCTGTACCTGAAGACGCACAATTACCACTGGAACGTCACCGGCCCGCAGTTCAACACGCTGCACCAGATGTTCGAGCAGCAGTACACGGAACTCGCCGCCGCGGTCGACGAGATCGCGGAGCGCATCCGGGCGCTCGGCGTCCGCGCGCCCGGCTCGTACCGGGAGTACGCGGAGCTGACGCGCATCGACGAGGGCTCCGGGGACGAGGCTGCCGACGAGATGATCCGGCAGCTCGCCATCGGCCAGGAAACCGTGGTCCGGACCGCACGCGAGGCGTTCCCGGCGGCGGACAAGGCGCACGACGAGCCCACGGCCGACCTGCTTACGCAACGCATGCAGATTCACGAAAAAAACGCCTGGATGCTGCGCAGCATGCTGGCCTGACCGATCAACCACTATTGGAGGAAATTCACATGTTCAAGAATCTCGAAGGAAGCCGTATCCCGGCCGCCACGTTCCGTACCCGCCGCGACCACGAGTGGGTCGACCTGTCGAGCGACGAGGTCTTCGGCGGCAGGAACGTCATCGTGTTCTCGCTGCCTGGCGCATTCACGCCGACCTGTTCGTCGTCGCACGTGCCGCGGTACAACCAGCTCGTACCCAAGTTCAAAGCGCTCGGCATCGACGAGGTGATCTGTGTCTCGGTCAATGATGCGTTCGTCATGAACGAGTGGCAGCGTTCCCAGCGCGCCGAGCGTGTCACGTTCCTGCCCGACGGCAACGGTGAATTCACCGACGGCATGGGCCTGCTCGTCGGCAAGGAAGACCTCGGCTTCGGCAAGCGTTCCTGGCGCTACTCGATGCTGGTCCGCGACGGTGTCATCGAGAAGATGTTCATCGAGGCGGAGGAGCCGGGCGACCCGTTCCAGGTGTCGGACGCCGATACCATGCTCAAGTACCTCGAGCCGGATGCGCAGCTGCCGTATGACGTCGCCGTTTTCTCCCGTGACGGCTGCCCGTTCTGCGTCCGTGCCAAGGGCATGCTGCGCGATGCCGGCATCGAGTTCGAAGAGCTGGTGCTGAATCGCGACTACACGGATCGCACGCTCCGGGCGGTAAGCGACCACACGACCTACCCGCAGGTGTTCATCAACGGCGAGCTGATCGGCGGATCCGACGATCTCGCCAAGTGGCTCGACAAAGAGAAGCCTGCACGCGCCGCGTAATACTCCCCCTCCCCCCAAGTCTGCATTACGCGGAGTTGCCGGGTGGCCGAAAGCCCACCCGGCTTTTTTTTATCGAGGTCCGATTCTGGCCAGTCGGGCCAGTCCGGCGGCGTATACTTGCCTGCATGGAGGCACTGGCAGACATCGACCTCGACGCCTGCGAACGGGCCCGGGTCTCCCGCGATCCGCGATTCGACGGCCGCTTTTTCGTCGGCGTCAGGACGACCGGCATCTACTGCCGCCCCATCTGCCCGGCCAACCTGCCGAAACGCGAAAACGTGCGTTTCTTCCCCACGGCGGCCGCCGCGAGCGAGGCAGGCTTTCGCCCGTGCCTGAGATGCCGGCCGGAGTGCGCACCCGGCACCCCGGCATGGGCGGGTACGTCGACGACCGTCGAACGCGGCCTGCGCCTCATCGCCGCGGGCGCCCTGGACGAGGAACCTGTCGAGCGCCTGGCCGATCGCCTCGGCGTCACCAGCCGCCATTTGCGGCGGCTGTTTGCGAAGCATGTCGGCGCGAGTCCCCAGGCAGTCGCGCATACGCAGAGACTGCAGTTCGCCAAGCGGCTCATCGACCAGACCGCCCTGCCGATGCGGGACGTCGCAGTGGCGTCCGGGTTCGGCAGCGTACGGCGCTTCAACGATGCGTTTCGCGACAGCTATGGCAGGCCGCCGCGGGAGCTGCGCCGCGGCGGCGACAGCACCGACCGAGCGCGCGCGCTGAGCCTGCTGTTGCCGTACCGGCAGCCCTATGACTGGCGAACGCTGCTCGGTTTTTTCTCCGACCGGGCGATACCCGGCGTCGAACGAATCGCCGACGGCGTTTATCAGCGTACCGTCGAGGCAGGAGCAAGCCGGGGCTCCATCGACGTACGGGATGCCGGCGGTGCTCTCGCACTGACCGTTCAGGGCATAGACACCAATGCACTGTTTTCCGTGGTCCAGCGCGTGCGCGGCATGTTCGATGTCGATGCACCGATCGACGATATCAATACGGTTCTCGGTCGCGATCGGCAGTTGCGGCGCTGGCTGCAGGCCCGTCCCGGGCTGCGCGTTCCCGGCGCCTGGGACGGCTGGGAACTGGCGGTGCGCGCCGTTCTCGGGCAACAGGTGTCCGTCAAGGCCGCGACCACGTTTGCGGGCCGCCTCGTGGCACGCTATGGCGCGCGTATCGACGACCACGCGGCCGGGACGCCGCAATTCCTGTTCCCGGCGCCAGAACGCCTGCAGCGCGCCCGGCTCGAGACGATCGGCGTGGTGCGCAGCCGGGCGCAGGCGATTCGCAACCTGGCGCGTGCCGTCCTCGGCGGCAGCGTGAGGTTCGATGCGACCCAGCCGCTCACGGATTTTCGCGCGGCACTGACTGCCGTGCCGGGGATCGGGGACTGGACCGCCGAATACGTCGCCATGCGCGCCTTGAAGGATCCGGATGCTTTCCCGGCGGCGGATCTCGGGTTGCTGCGCGCGTTCGACGACGTTTCGGGCCGGCGACTGCGTCCCCGTGAACTCGCCGCGCGGGCGCAAGACTGGCGGCCCTGGCGCGCTTACGCGGCGCTGCTCATCTGGAATTCCGACAGCGGAGGCGGAGGTTGAGGTGTACTACTGTTATACGAAAACGCCGATTGGCGAGTTGTTACTGGCGGGCGACGGCGAAGGTCTTTGCATGGTCGGATTTCCGAAAGGCTCGATGCGGCGCGAACCCGAGCCCGACTGGATCTTCAACGAGAAGCCACTCGCTGCCGCGTGCGCCCAGCTGCAGGAGTACTTTGCCGGCAAACGGCGCGAGTTCGACCTGCCGCTCAGGCTGACCGGGACGGAATTCCAGGTCAGCGTGCTGCGGGCACTGCAGGAAATCCCCTACGGTGAGACGGTAAGCTACGGTGAAATCGCGAGGCGGATCGGGCGTCCGCGTGCCGTGCGGGCCGTCGGCGCGGCCAATGGCCGCAACCCGATCCCGATTGTCGTTCCCTGTCACCGCGTGATCGGCAGTACCGGGGACCTGACGGGGTTCGGAGGCGGGCTCGACACCAAGGAAGCGCTGTTGCGTCTCGAAGCCGAGCACACCCAGGACCTGTTGTAGAAGCGCAGCCCGCGGGCAACCGCTCGCGCGCGAGGCCGGCTCCTACAGTTTCCGCCCTTCCATGGCGCGGAGCGCGGCAGATGGTTCGATGCCGTCGCCCACCCGGTCGTCGGCCAGCAGCGTCGTCATGCGGGTCTCGATCGGCAACACACCGCCCCAGACCGGCGCATCGACATCGCAGGCCTCGTCGGCGGGCATGCCCGCAGAAATCTTGGCCGATGCAGTCTCGATATCGACGGCAATGACGCCGGTCATTTTCAGCTCGTTTTCGTGCGACAGCCGCAGCTCGGCGCGCCGCCCCGGCATCGCATGTTCGCTGATCACGTGCAGCGCCCGCTTCTTGTCGTCGAGCCGGTCGACCAGGCGGGCGCTCCCGAACACCGTGACGGAGCGGTAATTCATCGACGAGGCAAAAGCCGAGCGCGCAAACACCAGCCCGTCCAGCAGCGTGACGTTGATGCAGGCCCTGCCGGTGCTTTCCAGCAGGCGCACCACGCGCGCCTTGCGCGCGCCATGCAGGTAGAGCGTGTCGGCATCGCGCCCATAGAGCATCGGCACGACCACGGGCTCGCCGTCCTGGATGAGTCCGACGTGCGCAACGAGGCCCGCGTCGAGAATGGCGTGCACGGTTTCGCGGTCGTAGCTCCCCTTTTCGCGGAGCTGCCGCACCGTGTTTTTCTTACTGGTCTCGTACTTGTCTGCCACGGTATTTTCCTAGAGGAACTTCGGCGCGAGGTACAGCGCAACGAGCGAAACGAGAAATACGCTGACGAGATTCAGCATCATGCCCGCTCGTACCATCTTCGGAATCGTCAGCATCCCCGAGCCGAACACGATGGCGTTCGGCGGCGTGGCCACCGGCAGCATGAACGCACAACTCGCCGCGAACGTGACGGGTACTGCGACGACGATCGGGTCGAAGCCCGCCTGGATGGCTACCGCGCCGACCACGGGCAGGAACGTCGTGGTCGTACCAATATTGCTGGTCAGCTCGGTCAGGAAGATGATCAGCGTCGCGGCGATGATCACGATCACGGGCAGCGGCAGGGAGCCCACCGCCTGGAGGCTGCTGCCGATCCAATCGGCGAGTCCCGTGTCCGCGACACGACCCGCGAGCGACATGCCGCCGCCGAACAACAGCAATACGCCGAACGGCAGCCGTTCGGCGTAGTCCCAGCGAAGCAGCATCGGATCTTCCCTGCTGCCACTCGGGATCATGAACAGCGCAATGGCGCCTGCAATCGCGATCGCGGAGTCATCGAGTGCGGCCAGGCCGGGAATCTTGATGAGCAGGGGGCGCAACACCCACGCGCCGGCCATGAACAGGAATACGATGGCAACCCGCTTCTCCGGCCGTGATATCGGGCCCAGGTCTTCCTTCATGCGCGCCAGTGCGGCCCGGCCTTCACCCGACGTCTTGAAATCGACTTTGAATGCAAACCGCGTCAGTACGACCCACGCGACCGGCAGCATCAGGGCCGTCAACGGCAGGCCGACGAGCATCCAGCTCGCAAAATCGATCTCGGTGCCGTAGGTCTCGAGCATGAAACCCGCGAAGATTGCGTTCGGCGCGGTGCCGACGAGCGTTGCCATGCCGCCGATCGTGGCGCCGTAAGCTACGCCGAGCAACAGGGCGTACTGGAAGTTCTTTCTGCCCGTGTCGTCGAGGTCGGTGATCGTATCGTGGACGACCCCGATGATGGAGATGGCGATAGGCAGCATCATCATCGTCGTCGAGGTGTTCATGACCCACATGCTCACGGCCGCGCTCGCCAGCATGAAGCCGCCGACCAGCGAGCGCCCGTTGCCGCCGACATGCTGCAACACGGACAGGGCGATGCGCTTGTGCAGGTTCCAGCGCTGCATCGCGAACGCGACGATGAAGCCGCCGAGGAACAGGAACACGACCTTGTTCGCATAGGGGGCCGTCGCGTCCTGGATCGTGGCGACGTCGAGTAGCGGGAATACGACGATGGGCAGCAACGCGGTCACCGCGATGGGGACCGCCTCGGTCGCCCACCACACGGCCATGAGCACGCCGATCGAGGCCGTCATCCAGCCCGCCTCGGACAGGCCCTCGGGCGCGCCGGACACCAGCATGGCGCCGGCCAGCAACGGACCCAGGAAAATGCCGACGATCTGGTGTCGCGAACGGTCGCTATGCTGCGTCTCGGTCACTGGTCTGTCCCCCCGCTGCCGGTGAATGGCAAGAGCCTACCGTGTTCGCCCCGCAGCGTCGCCGGTTTTTGGGTGTATGTCTAGATGTTGTGTGTTACTCGCCTTCGTATACAAGATGTAGTAGCATTCCGTGCGTACCATTCCGGTACGCACGGAGATGAGATGTAGTAAGGCACAGCGGGCGAACCGCCATGCCGGATGCGTGAATCAAAGGCGGGTCCGCGTGACACCTCTCAACACGCCGCCCGAATGACCGGAATCCTGCAACCGGGCAGCACCTTTGACGAAGCGGATCGCAAGCCGGGAAACGGACGGCGCCGAATGATTGCGACAGTGAAGTTTGTTCATTCGATCATCGACCGAGTCCTGCCGGATACATCTTCTGCTTATTGCGCCGCCCAGTTTCTGGGCGGCCTTTTTTATACAGGGACGTATCTATGCCGCGATGCACAGGGCGGTGCGAGAGCGGCGTCAGCCGGACACACACCATGAGCCGATACGCAATCCAGGTCCTCGTTCTGCTGCTGCTCGCCGGGTGCGCGGGCGGCCCGCCCGAGGTACCGTTCCCGGCCTTCATCCAGACCGACGAACTCGGCGAGGTGTTCCTGGCCAGCCTGCCTGGCGTCAGGGCCCGGCAACTCGCCGGCGACCCGCTGACACGCCGCACGAGCAACCGCGTCGACCTGCCCGCCGCCTGGCGCGGCACCAGCGGCGGCGCTCCCGGGCGCTCGATGGAGATCTTCGTACCCGAAGGGCGGCTGATGCTCGCGGACATCGAACTCCGGCCCGGCGGCTACGCGTTCCTGCCGGCCGGCTCGCTCGGCTTCAACCTGCGGACCGACGACGGCGCCCGCATTCTCTATTTCGTCAATGACGCCGATCCCGATGCCGTGATCCGCTCGCCGATTATCCTGGACTCCGGGCTGCTCGAGTGGCAGCCGACCGTCGACCCGGGTATCGCGACCAGGGAACTGCGTCATGACCCGGGCAGCGGCGCCAGGACCTGGCTGCAGCGGGTAACGGCCGGGGCCACGGTGCCGTGGGAGTCATCGTCGCAGTTGCGCGAAGGCTACCTCGTCAGCGGCAGCTACCGGCACAGCGAATGTGTCGCCGGCGAGGCCGTCACCGGTGCGTACCTCGCCGGCGGCTATTTCTACCGGCCGGCCGGAACGGTCAATGGCGGACCGCTCGCGGGCACCGGGACCAATGCGGTCTGGCTGCTGCGAGAAAGCGCGGGCGGGGTTTACGAGAGGCTTGCCGGGTGCCCGCCCCCTGAGTGATGCGCGTCGCGGCTCAGGTTCGTGCCGTCAGCACGACGCGGCGCGGCGCCGGCCAGCCCTCGACCGTGCGCGACGGATCCCCGGGATCGAGCGCTTCGCGCAGCGAGTCGAACGTCATCCACGGCGTGCTGCGCTGCTCCCCCGTGGTCGTGATCGACGTATCGACTACCTCGATGTCGCGGTAACCCGCCTGCTCGAGCCAGCGCACGAGCAGGGGGACGGTGGGCAGGGACCACACGTTGCGCATCCGCGCATAGCGGCCTTCCGGGGTTGCGGCGCGCAGGTCATCGCCGGGCAGGAACAGGGTCTCGAGCACGAGCTGACCGCCGTGCCGCAGGGTTGAGCCGAGTTGCCGCAGGTGTGCATGCGGGTCGCGCTGGTGATACAGCACTCCCATCGAGAAGGTCGTATCGAAAACGCCGTCGGCCGGCGGCGTTTCCTCCAGCCGGCAGGGAAGGATGAACACCGCGGGGTCGCCGACGAACACGTTGATCGCGAGGAACTGCATCGCAAACAGCAGGGTCGGGTCGACGCCGATGACCGTGGCGGCCCCGGCCCGGCGCATCTCGAGCGCGTAGTAACCGTTGCCCGAGCCGACGTCGAGGACCTTGCGCCCGTCCAGCGAGGCGATGGCCTTCTTGACCCGCGCCCACTTCCAGTCGCTGCGCCATTCCGTGTCGATGTCTACGTCATCCAGTTGCAGCGGACCCTTGCGCCACGGATGCAACTGCATCAGCAGCTCCCGCGTGCGCCGGGCGTCGCCGCGCGCCCCGGGGAGGGCCTCGACCGCCGCGTTCCAGCGCGCCCAGTCGCCGTGCGTCCGGCCCGCAAGGCGCTGCCGCAGGACCGGCACCAGCTCCTGGTTCCAGCGAGCGAGGCCGAGGTCGTCGAGACAGGCCGACAGGGCGTCGAAGTCGAACACGGTCAGCGAATCGCGATGATCGACACGAAATTGAAATAGCGCAGCCAGACGCCGGTGTGGGCAAAGCCGGCGCGTGCCAGCCGCGCCCGGTGTTCGCTGACCGTCTCGGGTATCAGCACGTTCTCGAGGGCCGCGCGCTTGCGCGCAATTTCCAGCGCGCTGTAATCGTTACGCCGCTTGTGTTCGTGGTGCAGGTCGACGAGCAGCTGCTCCATGCCGGGATCCTCGTCGACGACCTTCTCCGAGAGGATCAGCAGTCCGCCCTCGCGCATGCCCTGGCAGATGCGTGCGACCAGGGCATCGCGGTCCCCGGGGGCGAGAAATTGCAGCGTGTAGTTCAGGACGACCATCGAGGCGTTGGCGATCTCGACGGTGCGGATGTCGCCCTCGACGACCTCGATGACCGTCTCCGAATCGTTCAGGCGCCGGTCCTCGGCGACGATCTCGCGGCAGCGCGCGACCATCGCCGGGGCGGCGTCCACGGCGAGGATGCGGCAGCCGGGTGCCCGGATCCCCTGGCGCATGGCGAGGCTCGCGGCACCCAGCGAGCAGCCGAGGTCGTAGCAGTTGCTGTGGGGCCTCGCGTAGCGGGCGGCAAGCGCCCCGATCGCCTCGAGCGAGGCCGTGTAGCCCGGAATCGAGCGCCGCAGCATGTCCGGGAAGACGTCCGCAACGCGATCGTCGAACCGAAACGGCTCGCTGCCGTCGGCGGTTTCGAAAATCCTGTCTTCGCTCACGTTCCTGTCCTGTGGGAGAATCGCGCCTATGCTACGCGAACTTCATGCGGAACTCGGCATCCCCGAGGACTATGGGCAAGACGGCCTGCGGCCGGAAATCGACGAGGCTGCCGCGCTCGTCGAGGTCGGGCCCAATATCGTCGGGCGGATGCAGCGACTCGCGCCGCCCGCGGCCGCCGCGTGGGCCGCGATGCAGGCGGCGGCCACCGGGGACGGCGTGACGTTGCTGCTCGTCTCCGGCTTCCGGAGCGTCGCCTACCAGGCGCGGCTGATTCGAAAGAAAATCAATACAGGTCAATCACTTGGGGAGATCCTGGCCGTCAATGCCGCACCCGGCTTCAGCGAGCACCACAGCGGCCGGGCCGTCGATATCGCGACCCCGGGTTCGCGGCCGCTGACCGAGGAATTCGAGGACACGCGGGCCTTTCGCTGGTTGCTGGCGAACGCCGGTAGCCATGGGTTCTCGATGTCCTATCCACGCGGTAACGCGGCGGGATTCGCCTACGAGCCCTGGCACTGGGCCTGGCGGGACTGATTCGCGACTCGGGGCCCACGGGGCAAAGGATTCAGGTACAATCCACGACCCGAACGATACGAAAAAAGAGGCCGATAGCTGTTGACAGTGGGCCGGTCTGGTTAGAAAATGCCCGGCTTGCGTACCGGAGGGGTACTCAAGCGGTCAACGAGGGCAGACTGTAAATCTGCTGGCTATGCCTACGTAGGTTCGAATCCTACCCCCTCCACCAGATGGTGGACCGGCTGAGGGTTCAGTACGGTCCGGCAGCGCGGCGACACAGATTGACGATATGGAATCCGGACGGTTAGTGACTCGAGACTGTCAGGATTTTTGCACGCCTGAGAAAAGCGTAGAGTCGATCCGGGTGTTGGCGCGAGGCGAGAGTTTGCAGGAGCTTTACTCCTTTATATACGGAGGAGGTTCGACAAGGCGGGTGTAGTTCAACGGTAGAACCTCAGCCTTCCAAGCTGATGATGTGGGTTCGATTCCCATCACCCGCTCCATAGGAAGGGGAAGTGAGTTGCCGTTGGGCGCTGCACGGGCATTGGCCGACATAGCTCAGGGGCAGAGCACTTCCTTGGTAAGGAAGAGGTCCCGGGTTCAAATCCCGGTGTCGGCTCCAGGATTGTAGGAGCCCGCCTTGCGGGCGAGAATTTAAAAGATCGTAAACCATAAAACCCAGAGATTAGGGACATGTCAAAAGAGAAATTCGAGAGAACAAAACCCCACGTTAACGTTGGCACGATTGGTCACGTTGACCACGGCAAGACGACGCTGACGGCGGCCTTGACGAAGGTGATGGCCGAGCAGCACGGTGGTGAGGTCAAGGGTTACGACCAGATTGAC
>JBFEJR010000032.1:0-26344 GCA_041553075.1 Woeseiaceae bacterium
TCTTCCACTCAACGCGAATCGTTTCAGCCTCCGCACTGGCGGCCCAGAGCGTCGCGACGCAGGTCAAACAAACCAAGGCAGTCTTGAACACAAATACTCCTCCACCAGACTTGTTACTTAGTGACCGGCCGGAATGGGTCATCACCAGCCATTGTAGCCGATTCCAGGCGACTGGCTGGTCACGGCCAATAGCGGACAGTCGTGAGAGACAAAATCGGATCAGTGGTTGCCGTCGCAGTCCCCATCCAAGTTACCAGCTGCTTGGCGGTAAACTTCCAGCATTCCTTCGAGACAGGTTATTTTCGCTTCGAGGACCCCCTCCAACCTGCTCTGCAGCGCCCGCAAATAGACCACATCGATCGCGTCCTTCCTCTCCTCCTCCTCAATTTCCTTCTTAATCTCCGCGATCAGCTCATCAGGGGCCTTACAAAACTCTCCTTGCTCTTCTGCGCGCAAAGGCTGTGAGGCCATTGATGCAAAAAGGAGCAAGGCTACTGCTACGTATTTGGTCATTGAAGCTCCCTCTAATCGGTCAAGCATACGTCGTTTTGACGTTTCTGGCCTGTCGTCAGGTCAACGGTAGAAAGGCTGCTCTTGAGGGTACAGCAGTCATCCGAAAGGAACGAGCCTGGTAGGCTGGACTCGGCCAAAACCAGTCGCTCAATTTGAGTTATTGTCTCCAGTCCGCTGCTTCAAGAGAGGCGTTAAGCATGCTTGAAACTGCTCTCTGGAAGCTACGGTTTCCCAACATTGAACGAGAGCTTCTTTGGAAATTTCCTTCAGCGGTAGATACGCTTCTCCGCGTTTCTCCATCTCACAAGTGAGGAAGAAGTAATCCTCAAAAATGTTCACCTCGACCTCGGGGTTATCTGAGTAATTCAGGCCCATGATCGACCTCGCCATATCTTCTTGCTTTTCGCTCGAAACGCCGAGTTGGCTCAGAGATTCACCGTTCAATAGGAGCTGGTACTGCCAAGCTTCAATAGCCTGATCTTCCTTTTGTGCTTCGTCGGCGGCGGCGAGAATGGGGGCCTTGGCTGCCACCATTTCGAAAACAAAGTCTGCTTGTCGTTGGCATTCATCGTCGGCAAGTGAGGCCGAACCAGAAAGTAGACCAACCGTTGCAACTACTAATCGCAATCCCATTTATCAATACCTAAAGGTTTACTTAGTGAAATCGTCGAGTATTTGAGGTACTTACCCAAAGTCAGTTTGACCCAATCCTGCCCCTAAGAGCCGACCGGCCGGTTTGGGTCATTAGCAGAACTACATGATAACCCGAAACCGGCCGCTCGAGCGGCTGGTATCGAGTGTATAGCGGACCTCGCCATTGGCCAGTTCTAACCCCGGACAGCCCGCCCAGGGACGCCTTTGCTGGCCAGAAGTCCTTACTTAACTAATGCGGACCACCGGAGACGCTCGAAACCGGGTCAGGCAATCACGAGCTTGCCGTCTTCGGCAAGATCGAGCGTTTTTCCGGCGAGGTCGTCGGCTACGTCGTCGGGGACCGCGAGTACCGACTGCCCGTTGTGGTGCACGATCCTGTCGTCGTTGCGGGGCATTTCGAAGGAAATCGCGACGCGGCCGCTCTCTTTCAGCAGGCGCAGGCATTTCGAATTGGTCTGGGCGCCGGCAAGCTGCTGCACCGTCCTGCGGCACAGCCTCATGGCGCTATCTGTTATCTGCAACATCGTTACATCTCCTTCCCTGGACGGTCTCGAATCAACAATTAGTTTATCTATCTAAGTTTCTGTTGTCAAAAACCACTATTTCCTCTATGTTTGAGCATATTTTTTAGTTTGATTAGCGAATTAGTCGTCTGCGCACCATGAACAACCGCTCGAACACGGCGCTTATCGCCCTGCGGCGTATCCTCCGTGTAACCGAACTCAACTCGCGCCGGCTGGCGCAGCATTCGGACCTCACGGCGTCCCAGTTGCTGCTGCTGCGCTACGTGGCCCGAGAGGGCCGGGCCCTGCCGAGCGCCATCGCCAGGGCCATCGAGCTGAAGCAGGCGACCATCACCGTGCTGGTCAACAAGCTCGAGCGCAGGGGCCTCGTTTCGCGGCAGCGGGATACCAGGGACCGGCGCCGGGTGTGGGTGCGCCTGACCGACGCGGGGCACAAAGTGCTTGAGCAATCACCGGACTTGCTGCAGAGTCGCTTCGAGCAGGGCTTCGGTCGGCTCGACGATTGGGAACAATCCTTGATTATCACTGCCCTCGAGCGAATCGCGGCGCTGCTCGACGCACAGGACGTCGATGCGGCCCCGGTACTCGACGTGGGCGACCTGGACAGGCTTATAAATAATGAATGACGATCTGCAACTCGCGCTCTTCTGCGACTTCGAAAATATTGCCATCGGCGTACGCGAGAGCGGCTACGAGATATTTGACATTGGCCCGGTGCTGGAACGGTTACTTCTGAAAGGCAGTATCGTCACCAAGAAGGCCTACTGCGACTGGGACCGCTACAAGCAGTTCAAGAAGGGCATGCACGAGGCGGCCTTCGAATTGATCGAGATTCCGCACGTCAAGTTGTCGGGCAAGAACTCGGCCGATATTCGCATGGTCGTCGACGCCCTCGACCTTTGCTATACGAAGGAACACATCGACACCTTCGTCATCATCTCGGGCGACTCGGACTTCTCGCCGCTGGTCAGCAAGCTGCGCGAAAACGCCAAGACGGTCATCGGGGTGGGCGTGAAGCAGTCGACCTCGGACCTCTTGATCAGCAACTGCGACGAGTTCATCTTCTACGACGACCTTGCGCCGAAACCGAAGTCCGCGGACACCACGAAAAAGACGCGCAAGAAGTCCAAGCGGACGCGCAAGAAGGCGCCTGCGAAGAAGACCGACCCGGCGCAGGAGGCCATCGATCTCGTTCTCGAGACGACCGAGGCCCTGTACTCGGAGCGCGGCGATCGCTCGAAACTCTGGGGTTCGATGATCAAGCAGACCCTGAAACGACGGAGCCCGGGCTTCAGCGAATCCGTCTACGGCTTCAGCTCCTTCAGCGACCTGCTCGAAGAAGCCGCGAAACGCGGCCAGATCGAACTCGAGCGCGACGAGAAATCCGGCGGGTACATCGTTCGGGGAACCAGCGAGTAAAGCCGGCTCCGCCGGCGCGGCGCCTAGTCCAGGTGCTCGTGAAAAAACGCGACGGTGCGCTCCCACGCGAGCTTCGCCGCCTCGGGGTCGTAGCGCGGCGTCGAGTAATTGTGGAAACCGTGCCGCGTTCCCGGATAGGTGTGCATCTCGAACGTAACGCCGTGCTCCTGTAGCGCCGCCTCGAAGTCGGCGCGCATCGCGTTGACTCGCGGATCATCCTCGGCGTAGTGCACCTGCAGGGCCGCCTCGATGTCGCCGACCTTGTCGGTGTCCGCGGCCCGGCCATAGAACGGCGCACCGGCACTCAACTCGGCGCCCATCTCGGTCGCCAGGAAATTTGTCGCCCCGCCGCCCCAGCAGAACCCGGTCGCGCCGAGCTTGCCATTCGACAACTCGTGGTTCTTCACAAACCGCGCGCTGTTGACCATGTCCTGCAGCAGCTTCCCCTGGTCCAGCGTGCGCTGCATCGCCCGGCCGTCGTCGTCGTTGCCCGGATAACCGCCGATCGGCGCCAGGCCATCGGGTGCGAGGGCGAGAAAGCCCGCAACGGCGGCACGCCTTGCGACGTCCTGGATGTAGGGATTGAGCCCGCGGTTTTCGTGCATGATCAGGACGGCCGGGTACGGGCCTTCGCCCGTGGTCGGCCGCACGAGGTAACCGTACATTTCCCCCGACGTGCCGCCCGGCGACGGGTAACCGAGCCAGGTTGCCTTGATGCGCTCGTCGGTGAACAGGACCTCCTGGGCGTCGGCGTAATTCGGCAGCAGCGCATTGGCCATCGCCACGCCGGTGACGGTCACTGCCGCGGCCCGCTCGAAAAACTGGCGGCGGTCGATGCGCCCGTGGCAGTACTCGTCGTACAGCTCGTAGATCTCGTCGTCAATGTGGTCTTTCATCACGTCCCCTCCTGGCGGCAGGCATGCCGCTCACATCCGCTTCCCGATTCTAGCAACTCGTGAACTGCCTGCTCCTAGGAACGCGGTGCCCGGTCGCCGAGCGCGGCAACGGCGACGGCTCCGAGGAGCGACCCCGAGGCCATGATCAGCGCCACCAGGCCGAGGCTGCCCCCCGCCGCGAACAACAGGCCGGCGGCAATCGGGCCCAGCGCCGCGCCGCCCCTGCCGAAGCCGATAGCAAATCCCGTTCCGCCCGCCCGCACGGGCGTCGGGAACCGCTGCGCAAACATCGCGTACAGGCCGACAACGGCCGCGTTGGTAAAGAAGCCGCCGACGGCGGCCGTGAGCGACAGGCGCAGCAGGTCGTCGGGCCCCTGGCCGAACGCCGCGATGGCGACGGACGACAACAACAAAACGGCGATTACGAGCACGCGCAGCCTGAAGCGATGCGTCAACAACCCGAACAGCACCGCGCCCAGCAGGCCGCCGACGTTGAACCAGACCAGCACGCTGCCGGCGAGCGAGGCGGCATAGCCCATGTCGACGACGAGCTTGGGAATCCACTTGACGAAGAAGTAGAACGTCATGATGTGCGCGAAGAACGCCGCGGTCAGCAGCAGGGTGACCTTTGCGAGACCGGGCTCGAAGAGCCTGCGGACGCCGGATTCCTGCACTGCTTTCCTGCGCTCCGGTAGTGCATCGATCGCGGCATGGCCCATTCGTTGCAGCGTCGTGTTGACGCGTGCGAGGGCATTCTCCGGCCGCTTCTCGAGCAGAAACGAAATCGACTCCGGCAGCAGGAACCAGACGATCGGGATGAAGGCGCCCGTCAGCACGGCGCCGAACACGAACACGGAGCGCCAGTCGAGGTACGCGAGCAACACGGTGACGATCGCACCGCCGACGATAGCACCGAGCGGATAGCCGCCGGCCATCAGGGATACCGCCATGCTGCGGTGCTTGTCGTTGGCGTACTCGGCGGCCATGGCGTTCGTCGCCGCGAGGATGCCGCCGATGCCGATGCCGGTCGCGAACCGGTAGATCGACAGCAGCGTGACGCTGGTCGCGGTCGCTGCCAGCGCCATGCCGATGGTTACCAGGACCAGGCTGCAGAGGATGATCGGCCGGCGGCCGAGCCGATCGGCGAAGTCGCCGACGATCAGCGCACCGACGCCCATGCCGATCAACTCCATCGAGAGCACCAGGCCGAGCGCCGCGCGATCGATGCCCCACTCCGCGGCGATGCCGGGGGCTGCGAAACTGATCGACAGCACATCGAAACCGTCGACGGCCAGCAACAGGATGCAGAGGGTGACGGCGACGACCTGCAGCCGTCCCATGGGTTCTTGCGCCAGCATGACGCGCGGATCCTGGCTCATGCGCCGAGTCTCGTCCTTACCACCAGGTCGCGTACAGGCCGGCGAGCATCAGGATGACGACAAGCGCGGCGAGGTTGAACCCGCCCGTGGTGTGCGTATCGACGTCCTCGTAATTGACGGCCCTCGGATGCCGCTCGGCGCCCTGGAGCTGCGACACGATCACGCCCACGGCGATGCACAGCAGGAACACGATGCCGACGCGGTCGATAAACGGCAGCGACGGCCACGCCAGTTTGAACGTGATCGAGAACACGGCCGAGCCGAGTGCCGTCAGCAAGGCCGCGACCGAGGTCGTCTTCGGCCAGAAGAACCCGAGCAGGAACAGCGCACAGACGCCCGGTGTAAAGAAGCCCGTAAACTCCTGGATGTACTGGAACGCCTGGCTGAAGTTGCCGAGCAAGGGCCTGGCCACGAGCATCGCGATGACGATGGCCGAGAAGCTGGCGATGCGCCCGACACGGACCAGTTCGCGCTCGGGCTCGATGCCCGGTTTGAAATTGCGATACAGGTCCATCGTGAAGATCGTCGCGATCGAGTTCATCATCGAAGCCAGCGACGAGACGATCGCCGCGATCAGGGCGGCAAACACGAGGCCGAGAATGCCCGCGGGCAGCAGGTTCATGACCGTCGGGTAGGCGCGATCGGGTGTGGCCAGGTCGGGCGCGAGGATGGCGGCCGCGACGCCCGGCAGCACGATGATCAGCGGCATGATCATCTTCAGGAATGCCGCGAACATGATGCCCTTCTGCGCCTCCTGCGTACTCTTCGCCGCCAGCGCGCGCTGGATGATGTACTGGTTGAAGCCCCAGTACGACAGGTTCATGATCCACATGCCGCCGAGCAGCACCGAGAGGCCCGGCAGGCTTACGTAGTGCGGCGAGTCCTTCGTGAAAATCAGGTCGAAGCGTTCGGGCGTCTTTTCGAGCAGCGTCTGGAAACCGGCGACGACGCCCTGCCCGCCCGAGACCTCGTTGAGCGAGATCACGGCGATCAGGATGCCGCCGAGTACCAGCAAGGTCACCTGGATGATGTCGGTCAGCGCCACGGCCTTGAGGCCGCCGTACAACGAGTACGCCGCCGCGAAACCACCGAGGGCAACGAGCCCGATCGTCAGGTCGATCCCGGTCACCGTGTTCACGGCAAGTGCCCCGAGCCACAGGATCGAGGTCAGGTTGACGAACACGTAGATGCCGAGCCAGAACAGCGCCATGACGTTGCGCACGCGATGGTCGTAACGTTCCTCGAGGAACTGCGGCATCGTGTAGATTTCGTGCTTCAGGAACACGGGCAGCAGCCACTTGGCGACGATGACCAGCGTGAGCGCCGCCATCCATTCGTACGCACCGATGGCGATGCCCATCACCCAGGCCGAGCCCGACATGCCGATGATCTGCTCCGCCGAGATGTTGGCAGCGATCAGCGAGGCACCGATGGCCCACCAGGGCAAGGCCCTGCCGGCCAGGAAGTAGTCGCTCGAGTCCTTCTGGTGGCCCGCTTTCTCGCGCGACACCCATTGTGCGATTACCAGCAGCACGACCGCGTAGATGACCACGACCGTCAGGTCTAATGTTCCCAAGTGCACACTGCGCCCCTTTTTCTTTATTATGCGCCGCTACCGGACCGGCAGAATGCGCAACAGGCTCTTCACGGCTCGTTCCGGTAAAGCGAAGTCCGTATCCTGCCCGATGTTGGCTTTCTCGTCACGGCCTGTGTCGCGTCATTCCCACAACGTCGCGGTGACGAACGGGGCCGGGCTCGCCCCGGCCGGTTGCAGCGGAGACGTACGATGGGTCTCGACCCACTGACAGTGTTGGTCCTCGTAATCTTCGGGTTTCCCCCGGCGGTGACGCATGGCGCCGGCGTGACGGGCGATGACCCAGACGGGCCGATGGAGCAGATTGTCACGATCGCGAGGCGCGCAGACCAGCCGCTCGAGGGTCTTGCCGCGAGCGTTGCCGCGCTGTCGGGCGAGCAACTGGGTCTGATCGGCCACACGCACGTGCAGGAAAGCCTCAATCGCCTGGCCGGCGTGAACCTGCAGCGCGCCGACGGCCAGGAATACCTGCCGGCGATTCGCTCGCCGGTACTGACCGGGGCCGGCGCCTGCGGCGCGTTCCTGATCGCCGAGGACAATATCCCGCTGCGCGCCTCGGGCCTTTGCAATATCAACGAACTGTTCGAGGCCCACACCGAAATGGCGGAGCGCATCGAGGTACTGCGCGGACCGGGCACCGTGCTGTACGGATCCAATGCCGTGCACGGCATCGTCAATGTCGTCACGCCGGCGCCGGGTCCCGGTGGCAGCGCCTCCCTGGAACTGGGGCCCGACGGTTTCGCGCGCGGCAGGCTTCGTGCGGGTCATGCCGGGCAGCGGCACCGGTACGGACTCGCCGTAACCGGAACCACCTACGACGGCTGGCGCGACGACGCCTACTACGATCAGCAGAAGCTCTCGCTGCGTCATCGATACGAACATGGCGACTTGCGCGTCAGCACGGGACTGACCGCGACCAACCTGAACCAGGAAACCGCCGGCTACGTGATCGGCCCCGATGCGTACAAGGATGAGGAACTCGCCGCCGGCAACCTGAACCCGGAGGGCTTTCGCGACGCGCAGGCGCTGCGGCTCTGGAGTCGCATCGAGACGGTGTCGGTCGGCGCGGGTGCGCTCACCATCACCCCCTATCTGCGTTACCAGGACATGCGCTTCATGATGCATTTCCTGCCTGGAACGCCGTTCGAGGAAAACAGCCAGCGCGGTCTCGGCCTGCAGTCGGCCTACACGCTCGAACCGGCTCCGGGCGTGACGCTGGTCTGGGGCCTCGACGCCGAGATCGCGACGTCCTCGCTGCTGCAGGAGCAGGAGTCCCCGACGGTGGGCTCCCCGTTCCTCGAGGCCACGATCCCGGTTGGCCGTCATTACGACTACGACGTCGACGTCACCCAGGTGGGCGCGTTCGCCGATCTCGAAAAGGCGATCGGCGACGAGCTGACTCTCGGTGCCGGCGTGCGCCTCGAAACCCAGAATTACGACTACACCAACAAGATGAACTCCGGGCGGCTGACGGAGGCCGGTGCCGAGTGCGGCTTCGGCGGCTGCCGTTACTCGCGGCCGGAAAGCCGTCGCGATCGCTTCACCAACTGGTCCGCCGATCTGCGTCTCGGTTATGAACTCACCGACGATGCGAGCCTTTACGGCCGCGCCAGCCGGGCTTTCCGCGCACCCCAGGCTACGGAGCTGTACCGACTGCAGCGCGAACAGACCGTGGCGGACCTCGACTCCGAGAACATCAGCAGCGTCGAGATCGGGCTCAAAGGCGGCACGGACTCGCTCGCGTACCGGGTGACGGCCTACTGGATGGCGAAGGACAACTTCATCTTTCGCGACGCGGACTTCTTCAACGTCAGCAACGGCAAGACGAGGCACCGGGGGCTGGAACTCGAGCTGCAGTATCGTGGCAACGGCGGTTACTTTGCCGCGCTTGGCGCGTCGCTCGCCCGGCACACCTACGAGTTCGACTACGAGACGGCCGGCGTGAACATCAACGGCAACGACATCGACACGGCGCCCCGCTTGTTCGGTAATGCGAGGTTCGGCTGGGAGGGCGAGCGCTTACTCATCGAACTCGAGCTCGCGGCCGTCGGGTCGTATTATCTCGAGCCCGCCAACGCGTTCGAGTACGACGGACATACGCTCGTAAGTCTGCGCGCGTCGCACCAACTCGCCGAACGACTGATGCTGTATGTCCGCGCCGTCAACCTGCTCGACGAGGCCTACGCCGAACGTGCCGACTACACGACGTTCAGCGAACAACGCTACTTCCCGGGGGCGCCGCGAGGTGTTTTCGCCGAGCTGGCGTTTCGGTGGTAGCGATGAACCCTCATCGGTGGTGAAGCCACACCCCGCCACGCGAGCAAAAAAAAGGGCCCCGCGAGGGAGCCCTTTTCATGGTACTGGTGGTGATGGGTGGAATTGAAACGCTCCGGCGATATCTCAGGACATCCTCTTAACAACTAGTTCGCGCCCAAGCATCTGTTTTCAATAGGTTTCTAGTTATCTTCAGGTTGTCCCGAGGCGTTAATGCCAGTGGAAATACACCCGAAGAGACCGACTTTTGTGCGACATAGGGCAACTGCTCGAAATCGAAGGCACTCGCACTGCATCGCTAAATCTCCTGCTCCTCCGACCAAGCCCGAAGTTGATCAAGCACGTCGAGAGCGGTACGGCCAAAAGCGGTAATCTCGTAGGCGACAGCAATCGGTCGCGTGCTAAGGATCCGTCGCTCGACCAGCCCGATACCCTCCATTTCTTTAAGTCGTTGGTTGACCATCTTCTTGCTCGCCCCACCGAGCTGCCTCGAGAGGTCGTTGAAACGAACCGGCCCGTCTTTTAGATGCCACAGGATCGAGCCCTTCCATTTGCCCCCGATCATGCGCATGCCGCGCTCAATCGGGCATGGCTCAAGGCACGGCTCGTCAACCGTCTTGCGGCCGTCGGCATCGACCAAAACTGTTGCCTTCATGACTCTATAGGTTACCAAAAGTAAACTGGTTGATATTAGTAACTTAGTCTAGCAGTATGCGCCTCCCTTACCAATACCCGTAGAGGAAATACGTCGAATGTCAAAGGCATTGATCATCAACGCCCACTACCCAAGTGGGTTCTCGAGCGGATCGCTGAATGGCGCGCTTGTCGAGAGGGCCAAAGACCTGCTCGAGAAGAAAGGCTACGAGGTGCGTACTCAAAATGTGGCCGATGAATGGAATACCGCCGAACAGCTGCAGCATCACCAATGGGCGGACGTGATCCTGCTGCAGTCGCCTGTGAACTGGATGGGTGTGTCCTGGCGGTTCAAGCAATACATGGATGACGTTTACAGCGCCGGCATGGACGGGCAGCTTTGCGACGGGGATGGTCGCTCGAGGTCAGACCCAAGCAAACAGTATGGTGCTGGCGGTGCACTGGTTGGAAGGAAATACATGCTGTCATTGACGTTCAACGCGCCGGGTGAGGCATTCAGCGACGCAGACCAGTACCTGTTTCAGGGGAAGAGCGTCGACGACCTGTTCTTTCCAATGCACATGAACTTTCGGTTCTTCGGAATGGAACCGCTAACGACCTTTGCCTGTCACGACGTTCTCAAGAATCCGCAAATTGAGAATGATTTCAAGCGGTTTGACGCTCACATCACGCAACAATTTTGAGAGGAATCATGAACACCAAAAAACTTCACGCCGGAGCAGCCTTCGATGCGCTGCCCGCAACAAACCTCGATGGGGATACGATCGACATCAGCAAACCAACCGGGGACGCCGACTGGCAAATGGTCGTCGTTTATAGAGGGCGCCATTGCCCGCTGTGCACCAAGTTCCTGAACAATCTCGCTCAGTATCGTGACCGACTAACGAACATTGGCATCAACGTCGCCGCCGTCTCAGCCGACAGCAAAGCACAGCTGAGAGAGCACCGATCGCGTCTCGACGTAAACTTTCCCTTGTTCTATGGACTTACGTTGCAACAGATGCAGGATCTCGGCCTCTACATCTCAATCCCGCGATCCGAAAAAGAGACTGACCACAACTTCGCCGAGCCAGGTCTCTTTGTCATCAATTCTGACGGGCATATTCAAGTAGTCGATCTTTCCAACAACCCGTTTGCAAGACCGGACCTTGACGTATTCGTTTCGGGCCTGGAGTGGATACGGAAACCGGAAAACAACTACCCTGTTCGGGGAACATACGCCTAAACAGTGCCAGGAAAAAATATGCTGAGTGGAATTCGAATCGTCGAGATAGAGGGCCTTGGGCCTGCACCATTCGCGTCGATGATGCTTGCCGACCTCGGTGCCGAGGTTACTGTCGTTCATCGCGAACAGCCGGCGGCGCCTGGCGGCCCGGAACGCAGCTTGCTGGATCGCGGCAAGAAATCCATTGTGCTTAATCTCAAGAGCGAGTCAGACCTTGAGGTGATAAAAGAACTCGTGGCAAGTGCGGACGGGCTCATCGAAGGATTCAGACCTGGCGTCATGGAACGGCTCGGTATTGGCCCCGATGTGCTCATGGCGGTAAATCCTCGACTGGTCTTTGGCCGCCTGACCGGTTGGGGTCAGGACGGGCCGCAATCGCCCTACGCCGGGCATGACCTCAACTTCATCGCGATGACCGGGGCGCTATGGTACGCATCCCAGGCAGCTGACCAACCGCTCACACCACCGACGCTGGTCGGAGACGTCGGCGGTGGTGCGCTCTACCTCGTGGCTGGAATGCTTGCTGCCCTGTTACGCGCTCAACACACCGGCCGAGGCGCCGTCATTGACGCCGCGGTCGTGGATGGATCGGCCCACGCGATGAACCTGATGATGGCTGCACAGTCAGCCACTATGCTTCGATCCGAACGCGGAGACAGTGTGCTCGATGGTTCGCCGTGGTCGCGTTGCTACTCAACCCAAGACGGCGCCTGGTTATCGGTTCAGTGCCTGGAACCGCAATTCTATGAGACTTTTCTGGAAAAACTGGGCATCGACGACGTCGAACTGGATGAGCGTTTTGACAAGGCGACCTGGAGTGAACTTGAAGAACGCTTCGGGAAGATTATTGCATCCAAGTCAATTGGTGAGTGGTCGGAAATATTTGCAGATTGCGACGCATGCGTAGCACCGGTACTGACACCTCGACAGTCGGCTTCGCATCCGCATATGGCATCACGCGGAACCTGGATCGAGATTGATGGGCAATTACAGGCGCGCTCGGCGCCAAGGTTCGACGGAGAAAAACCTGCGGACCCCAAAGCTGCGCCCACTCGAGGCGAACACACAGCTGAAATTCTGGCGAGCCTCGGGATCAAATAAAAAGGGGCTCCCGTTGGGAGCCCCTTTCTTGTTTACTGGTGGTGATGGGTGGAATTGAACCACCGACCTGCGGGTTATGAGTCCGCCGCTCTAACCATCTGAGCTACATCACCTTATCTTAGTGCGAACTGCCGGGTCCGCGAGGGCCGCAGATTGTCCCGATGCGGCCCATTACTGTCAAGGTATTGTACGCCCGATTCGGGCAATTCCGGTACAGTTCGGGCATGAGCCTGGTCTACCTACTCGAGATGCTCGGCACCGCGGCGTTCGCCGTCAGCGGTGCGCTGGCCGCGTCCCGCAAGCGCATGGATATCTTCGGGTTCTGTGTCCTCGCCCTGATGCCGGCCGTCGGCGGCGGCACGGTCCGCGACATCATCATCGACCGCGTGCCCGTATTCTGGATCGCCGACAATCGCTACGTGGCCGTGGCCATCATCGCGGCGCTCGTCGTGTTTTTCGCGCCTCATCCCAGGCCGGGCGGGCGTCGGCAGCTGCTGATCTGGGCCGACGCGCTCGGCCTGTCTCTGTTCGCCGCACTCGGCACCGAGGTGTGCCTGCAGCACGGTACGGGACCGCTCGTCGCCGTAATGCTCGGCGTCACGACGGCCGTAACGGGCGGCATGATCCGCGACATCATCTGCAACGAGATACCGCTGATCCTGTCGCGGGAGATTTACGCGACGGCCGCGTTCGCCGCCAGTCTCGCGTACGTCCTCGTGGACCGCATCGACGCCGATAGCCGCATCGCGCTGACCAGTGCCGTCCTTACGGGGCTCCTGGTCCGGGGCCTCGCCATTCGGTACAACTGGTCACTGCCGTCCTTCGGCAGCAGGCGCTAGGCCGCGCCCGCCGGTCCCCGACCTAGATCGAGCAGCTCATGTCCTCGCCGCAGCAGAGCGGCGACTTGATCTTGCCGTGGCCGTTCGGGCACTGCGAAATCTGCACCTCGCGGCCGCCATCGAGCTTCAGGGTGTCGTTTTCGAGCGGCGCATCGCAGTGACCGCAGGTCGCATTGACTTTCATGCCGCATTTTTCGCATTCGTAGGTTGCCATAGTCGTCCTTCCTGCAAGACAGTGATCCGAGATGCAGATCATACCCTGAAGTGACGCGATTTCCCGCAATTCGGACGCGGCGCACGGGCCCGGGTCCGTTCGTTAAAATGTATAGACACATGCTATGTAAACGCGGTATTATGTCTATACTTCTGGCATACGAATATCGGGAGGCAGTACCGATGACACGACACATTTTCGAGGCGCTGGGCGTCACGATCGCATTTACTGCCGGGGCCGTGTTCATGGCGCTGGTACTCGACATTCCGCTGGTCCAGTCCTATCTGGGCCTCCCGGCCCATGAAGTCGCCGACTGGTATCGGGGCGGCGCGACCTACCTCGGCATCGCCCTGTTCTCCGGCCTTTTCGTCGACGCGTTGCGCTTCATCGCCGCGAAGTGGAGCAGCGAGCCCCCGCAGGCACGCTACGATATCGAGCAGATTCGGGACAGTTAACAGATAAGGAACAGATAAGGGACAGTTCACTTATCTCCGACGGAGATAAGTGAACTGTCCCTTATCTGCGTTGCTTATCTGTGTCCCTTTTCGGTCGGTCAGACGTTGAAGCGGAAGTGCATGACGTCGCCTTCCTGGACGACGTAGTCCTTGCCTTCGAGCCGTAGCTTGCCGGCCTCGCGTGCGCCGTGCTCGCCGCCCAGCGCAACGAAATCCTCGTAGGCAATCGTCTCGGCGCGGATAAAGCCCTTCTCGAAATCGGTGTGAATCTCGCCCGCCGCCCGCGGCGCGGTGGCGCCGATCGGCGTCGTCCAGGCGCGCACTTCCTTGGGCCCCGCGGTAAAGAAGGTCTGCAGGCCGAGCAGGCTGTAGCCGTGCCGGATCACGCGGTTCAGCCCCGGCTCCTTGGCGCCGAAATCGGCCAGGAACTCGGCCTTGTCCGCGTCGTCGAGCACCGCGATCTCCGCCTCGATCGCCGCGCAGATGGCAACGACTTCGGCGCCATCCTGTGCGGCGTAATCCTCGACCGCCGTGAGGTACGGGTTGTCCACGAAGCCGTCCTCGTCGACGTTGGCCACGTACATCACGGGCTTGTCGGTTATCAGGTGGACGCTCTTCAGGATCTCCTTCTGCAGGTCGGTCTTCGCCAGCGTGCGGACCGGGGCCCCGGTATCGAGATGGGACTTGATGCCGGCCAGTGCATCGCGCCGCGCGATGTCTTCTTTCTTGCCCGTCTTGGCGGCGCGGGTCGCCTTGTCGAGCGCCTTTTCGACCGACTCGAGATCCGCCAGTGCGAGCTCGGTATTGATCGTCTCGATGTCGTCGACCGGATTGATCGCGCCGGCCACGTGGGTAACGTCGTCGTTCTCGAAACAGCGCACCACGTGAGCGATCGCATTGGTCTCGCGGATGTTGGCAAGGAACTGGTTGCCGAGGCCTTCACCCTTGGAGGCACCCGCGACCAGCCCAGCGATGTCGACGAACTCCATGGTCGTCGGGATGACTTTCTGCGGTTTGACGATTGCGGCCAGGGCCTCGAGACGTGGATCCGGCACCTGGACGATGCCGACGTTCGGCTCGATGGTGCAGAACGGGTAGTTCTCGGCCGCGATTTCCGCCGCCGTCAGTGCATTGAATAGTGTCGATTTGCCGACGTTGGGCAGGCCGACAATGCCGCAGGTGATAGCCATGGTGGTTTCTTCAGTCTTTGGTGTGCAGTTTCTTCATTGCCGCATTGACGGCGCCGTCGACCAGTTCGGGCATCACGTCGATGGCGTCATCGATGTTGCGCTCGATCGCGGCCTCGACATCGCTCGAGCCCCGTTTGAGCACGTAATTGGTGACCTCGTCCTTCTCGCCCGGGTGGCCGACCCCGAGCCGCAGGCGCAGGAAATCGGCGCCGCAGTGCCGAATCACGTCGCGAATGCCGTTGTGCCCACCGTGGCCGCCGCCTTCCTTGAGGCGCACGGTGCCGGGCGGCAGGTCGATCTCGTCGTGCGCGACCAGCAACTCCGACGGCCGCAGGCGGTAATAGTCGAGCATGCCCCTCACGGGCGGTCCGCTGCGGTTCATGTAGCTCTGCGGCTTGACCAGCCAGACCTCCTCACCGTGCATCCGGACACGGCAGATCTCCGCGTCGAACTTCTTCTCGTGGCGAAAGTGGCCGCCGAACTTGCGGGCGAGCGCGTCCACGAACCAGAACCCGGCATTGTGCAGGGTGCGTTCGTATCTCTCCTCGGGATTACCGAGACCGACAATAATGCGGATGCCCTTGTTCATCGCGTCGCAATCTTAAACAAAAAGACCGCCTCGCGGCGGTCTTTTCGCGGGGCCGTCAAAGCGGCTCTCAGTCTTCGGACTCTTCGTCGGAGTCGTCGGCAGCAGAAGCGCCCTCGGCTTCCTCTTCGCCGGCAACCGGTACTTCGACGCCTTCTTCGAGCTCCTCCGGCTCCTCGATAACCACTTCCTTGATGACGTGGATCGAAACCACCGGACGATCGGCTTCTTCGCCCTGCGCGAGCGCAGGAATCGATACGCCCTCAGGCAGCTTGATATCCGAGAGTTTCAGCATCTCGTCGAGTTCGACTTCGGAAACATCGATTTCGAGGTACTCGGGCAGGTGCTTCGGCAGGCAGACGACCTCGACCTCGGTCATCATGTGCGAGACCTTGCCGCCGCCCTGCTTCACGCCCGGGGCGACTTCTTCGCCGAGGAAGTGGATCGGGACCAGCATCTTGATCTCTTCGTCTTCGACGATGCGCTGGAAGTCGAGGTGCATGACCAGCGGCTTGGACGGATGGCGTTGCACATCCTTGAGGATCACGGCCTGGCTCTTCTTGCCGACCCTGATATTCAGGACGCTCGAATAGAACTTTTCGTTCTCGAGCTCCTGGACCACGCGGTTGTGGTCGAACACGAGTGCCCGCGGCGGGCGCCCGGCACCATAGATGATTGCGGGAACTTTTCCCTGATGACGCAGGCGGCGGCTCGCACCTTTCCCCTGGTCCTCTCGGATGTCCGCAATCAGATCGAAATCGTCACTCATGAGTGGTCTCCATATCTGATTGATTTCGTTGAGATTTTCTCAACGGCACACCCGCCGGAACCGCGACCAATTCCTGCGGGGCGGCGCATAGTAACCGACTGACTAGTCTACGTAAAGCGAGGAGACCGACTCTTCGTCCGAGATCCGGCGCATGGTCTCGGCCAGCATCTCGGCCACGGAGAGCTGCCGGATCTTCTGGCACGCCCGCGCCTCCTCGTTGAGAGGAATCGTATCGGTAACGACCATCTCGTCGAGTTCCGACTCCTTGATGCGGGACACGGCCGGTCCGGACAACACCGGGTGCGTGATGTAAGCGGCGACTGACTCGGCGCCATGCTCTTTCAGGGCGGAGGCGGCATGACACAACGTCCCGGCCGTATCGACCATGTCATCGATCATGACGCAGTTCTTGCCATTGACCTCGCCGATGATGTTCATGACCTCCGACTGGTTCACCTTGGCGCGACGCTTGTCGATGATCGCGAGATCCGCATCGCCGAGGCGCTTGGCCAGCGCGCGCGCACGAACCACGCCGCCGACGTCCGGCGACACGACGACCATGTCCCGGTACTTCTGCTTCCAGACGTCGGCCAGCAGGATCGGCGACGCGTAGACGTTATCCACCGCGATGTCGAAGAAGCCCTGGATCTGGTCGGCGTGGAGATCGACCGTCAGAACCCGGTCGACGCCGGCCGCGGCGATCAGCTTGGCGACGAGCTTGGCCGTAATCGGTACGCGCGACGCGCGCGGCCGCCGATCCTGCCGCGCGTACCCGAAATACGGGATCACGGTCGTGATGCGCGAAGCCGAGGCGCGTTTTGCCGCGTCCACCATGACCAGCAGTTCCATCAGGTTCTCGGAGGTTGGCGGGCAGGTAGGCTGAACGATAAAGGTCTCGCGGCCACGGATATTCTCGAGAATTTCGACGTTGATCTCGCCGTCCGAGAAGCGGCCCACATGGGCCCGTGCCAGGGGGATACACAGGTATCGGGCAATGTCCTGCGCCAACTGCGGGTGCGCATTGCCCGAAAAAACCGCCATTGTTGCCAGATCCACGATAGCCCCCTGCAGACTTAATGGCTGGGGCGGCAGGATTCGAACCTGCGAATCACGGGATCAAAACCCGTTGCCTTACCACTTGGCTACGCCCCAAGAATACCGAAACCGCGTGCGGCGCAATTGTGCGGGGCGCCCCCTGACCTGTCAATTATCGAAGAAAAGCCAGCGATCGATAACCATCCGCACGCGCGTATCGCTGCTGGTCGCCGTCAGAATGCGGGGCATTTGCTGCCCGCCGGCATCCTGGTAGCGCGAAATCTCGACGGTCCAGCCGCCCTGCCCGAGGCGTGCGAGACGCCCCTCGACGTCCAGCTCGGTCGTCGCCGGGGCGGCCGGATCCGGGATCCCGAGCGCCCAGTACCGCAGGCTGTTCACCGGGATGGTCCAGCCATAGCGCCAGCGCAGCTCCTGCTCGGCGTCCTCGAGCCGGGTGGCGACTCCGTCCTTGTCGGTCAGCACCACGGTCAGGCCGTCACCCTCGATACGCACGGTGCCGACCCCGAGCGGCCCGCCGACCGTGGCATCGAATGCGTCCCCGTCCTGGGTCCAGTTGAACTTGCCGTTGAAGCCCTCGTCGCCCGCCTTGACCGCGATCCGGCCGCGAAACGCCCAGTCGCGAAGGCTGCCCAGTACTTCGGTGCGCGCCGGCCACGACTCGATGTCGGGCAGCTCGACCGTTTCGCGGGTTACCGCGCAGCCGGCCGCGAGGATCAGCGCCGCCGCGAGGACCAGGCCGGACCTAATCGGGCGCATCACCGAACAATCGCTGCCGCACGGCATCGAGCAACTCGCTGTCGGGGGTCAGTTCCTCGGCGGCGGCGAGCCGCTCCAGCGCCTCGTCCCGGCGGTCCAGGGCGACCAGCGTTTCGACGATGTGGGCCGCCACCTCGTGATCCGGCATGCCCGCGTAGGCGCGCTCGAGCTGTGCCAGCGCCTCGTCATAGCGACCCAGCTTGAACAGGACCCAGCCCATGCTGTCGATGATCGCGGGGCTGTCGGGGTCGAACTTGAGCGCCTTGCGAATGAGTTTTTCGGCCTCGCGATATCGCTCGGTACGATCGGCCAGCGTGTAACCGAGCGCATTGAGCGCCAGCGCACTGCCAGGCCACCTGTCGACCGCGTTTTCGTAAGCATCGAGTGCCTCGTCGATGCGCTCCATGCGCACCAGCAGCTCGGCGCGCGACAGTGCCGCGCGCTCGTCGTCCGGCCGGAACCGCACGAACCTGTCGTACAGCTGCAGCGCCTCTTCCCGCTCATCGACGGAGGCCAGCAACATCGCCTTGGCCCGCAGCGCGTCGATCGCATCGGGCGGCGACGCCGCGGCAAAGTCGTCGAGCAGCCGCAGCGCGCCCTTCAGGTCATCCATCTCGTGGGCGAGCAGCGCCGCGGCTCGTTGCTGCGCCGCGAGCGCATTCGAGCCGTGCTGTACCTCGCTGTAGAAGCGCACCGCACGCTCGGTCTCCTCGCGAAAATCGGCGATACGGCCAAGGTAGTACAGCGCGTCCATCCGGTACTGGCCGCTGCCCAGCAGGTCGTGGAAGTCGTCCCAGGCGGCGTCGAGGTTATCCGAGTGGAAGTTGATGATCGCCATCAGGCGAAGCGCGTCCAGCCGGCCGGATTGCTCGAGCAGGACCTGGTTGACCTGGCTCAGCGCATCGTCGGCCCGCTCGGCCAACATGTACATGATCGCGAGCTCCATGCGCGCATCCGGATCGGGGTCCATGTCGTCGCCGACGAGGCGCGCCGTGTAGTCAATCGCCTTGTCGATGTCGCCGCTGCGCAGCAGCGCCCGCCCGTACAGCAGCTTCAGCTTGAGATTGCCGGGCTCCAGCTCGATGGCCCGCGACGCGCGCTCGAGGGCGTGCTCGATGTCGCCGCTCTCCATGGCCATGGTCGCCACGGCGTAGTGGGCCAGCGCGACATCCGGGTAGCGCTTGGCCAGCGAACGCACCAGCTTGTCGGCTGCGGCGGGATCGCCCGCATCCGACAGGTAGCGTGTCAGCAGCACGAGCATCTCGCCGGGCGGCTCGCCGCCGTCTTCGAGCAGTTGGCGGAAATAGCGTTTCGCGGTGCGCGTGTCGCCGGTGCGAAAACTCAGCCGCGCGACCTGGGCGCGGGCATCCTCGCTCGCCGGGTCGAGTTCGAGCCAGCGCCGCGCGCTGGCGAGCGCCTCGCGGTCGAAACCGAAGGCCATACCCGTCGCGGTGGCCTGGCGCGCCACGTCAGGATCGGCGCTCAGCTCCGCGGCCTTGCGGTACTCCCGCACGGCCATCAGGTAGTCTTCGCGTTGCAGGGCCATTTCGGCCTGCAGGATGTAGGCGCTGACGTCCGTGTAGTCGGGCTCGTCAGCCGCGGCGGCGCTGCCCAGGCCGATCAGCGCGGATAGCCATGCAGCTGCAAGCCAGCGTCGAATTTCATGCATAAATCGTCGTCCGTTTAATGCACAGACAAGGAACTCGTGATTCAGTTCGCTTATCATACGCACTCCGAAATTCTCGAGCGCCCGCGTGGCGCCGCCCTATACGCTATGCCGCTGCAAATTCTCGGCCTGAACCATAACACGGCACCTGTCGAAATACGTGAGCAAGTCGCGTACGCCGGCGACGAGGTTGCGCGTGCGCTCGAGCGGCTCACGGCGCTGGATGGCATCGACGAAGCGCTGCTGCTCTCGACCTGCAACCGCACCGAGTTTTACCTCGTGGGCCAGGATAGCGGACGGGAGCGACTCGAGGAGTGGCTGCACGACGATCGCCAGCTCGGCGACGATTTTCGCAAGTCCGTTTTCACGCTCGAGGACGAAGAGGCCATTCGACATATTTTCCGCGTCGCCTGCGGTCTCGATTCGATGGTGCTCGGCGAACCGCAGATTCTCGGCCAGTTGAAGGATGCGTTTCGGTACGCCCAGCAGGCCAACACTCTCGGCAGCAACCTGAGCCGCCTCTTTCAGCACACCTTTGCAGTGGCGAAGAAGATCCGCACCGACACCGAGATCGGCGCCAGCCCCGTGTCGGTGGCGTCGGCCGCCGTGCACCTTGCCGAGCAGTTTTTCGCCGGCTTCAAGAAGCACACGGCGCTGCTGGTCGGAGCCGGCGTGACCATCGAGCTCGTCGCCAAGCATCTCGTCAGCCACGAGATCGGGCGCCTGTTCGTGGCCAACAGGAGTATCGACCGCGCGCGCGAACTCGCCGGGCAATTCGGGGGCTTCGCCCTGCCCCTCTCGGAAATCGAGGGCACGCTCCCCGAAGCCGACATCCTGATCACCTCGACCGCGGCGACCGAGCCCGTCGTCACCACGGCGCAGGTCGCGGCCGCCATCAAGGCGCGCAAGCGCAAGCCGATCTTCGCCTGCGACATCGCCGTCCCGCGTGACATCGAGGCCAGCGCGGGCGATCTCGCCGATTTCTACCTGTACACGATCGACGATCTCGACAAGGTGATTCTCGAGGGCCAGGGCAATCGGGAAGCGGCCGCCATCGAGGCGCAGCGGCTGCTCGACGACGAGATCCGCCGGTACGCCGCCATCGAACGCTCGAAACAGGTTGCGCCGATCATCTCGACCTTGCGGCAAGTAAACGAAGAGGTCCGCAAGCAGGTGGCCGAACAGGCCCGCAAGCGCATGCGCAAGGGCGAGTCCGCCGAGGATGCCATCGAGTTTGCGACCGCGGCGCTGATGAAGAAGATGCTGCACAAGCCGAGTGTCGCGCTGCGCAAGGCCGGGGAGGCCGCCGACGAAACGACGATCGCGGCGGCGCGCCGGCTGTTCGGTCTCGACCAGGACTGAGCGAGCCCGATGAAGGAATCCATCCGTCTCAAGCTCGAGTCCGTGCGCGACCGCTTCGAGGAGATTGCGGGGCTGCTGGCCGACCCCGACGTCATAGGCGACCAGAACCAGTTCCGCGATCTGTCCCGCGAATACGCGCGCGTCGAACCCGTCGTCCAGTCGTTCCGGCAGTACGAAGACATACTCGGCGACATCGCAGCTGCCGAGGAAATGGCGGATGACGCCGACGAGGACGTGCGCCAGATGGCGCAGGAAGAGCTGACCGGGCTCGAGGAACGGCGCGAGCAGTTGTTGCTCGACCTGCAGAAAGCCCTGATACCGCCCGACCCCTTCGACGACAGCAACGTCTACCTGGAAATTCGTGCCGGGACCGGCGGCGACGAGGCCGCCATTTTTGCCGGTGACCTGTTCCGGATGTACTCGAAGTACGCCGAAGCCGAGGGCTGGAAAATAGAGATCCTGTCCGCGCGCGAAGGCGAACACGGCGGCTACAAGGAGATCATCTGCCGGGTAACCGGCAACAGCATTTACGCGAAGCTGAAATTCGAATCGGGCGCCCATCGCGTGCAGCGCGTGCCGGCAACGGAGTCACAGGGCCGCATCCATACCTCGGCCTGTACCGTCGCCGTGCTGCCGGAACCCGACGAAGTCGAGGAAGTCGACGTCAACCCGGCCGACCTGCGCATCGATACCTACCGGGCGTCGGGCGCCGGCGGCCAGCACGTCAACAAGACCGACTCGGCCGTGCGCATTACGCACCTGCCCACCGGCATCGTCGTCGAATGCCAGGACGAACGCTCGCAGCACAAGAACAAGGCACGTGCCCTGTCGCTGTTGCAGGCGCGCCTGCTCGACCAGCAGGTGTCGGCCCAGGAAACCGAGCAAGCGGCGCAGCGCAAGTTGCTGGTCGGCTCCGGCGATCGCTCCGAGCGCATTCGCACCTACAACTACCCGCAGGGCCGCGTTACCGACCACCGCATCAACCTGACGCTCTACAAGCTCGACGAGATCCTGCAGGGCAGCCTCGACCAGGTCATCGAACCGCTGGTCAACGAGTACCAGGCCGACCAGCTGGCCGCTTTGGGGGACTCATGACGAAGACAGCCGCCTTGGCCTCGGCAATACTTATTCTGCTTTTTGCTGTTCTCGCGTCGCAGGCGGCGTCGGCCGCTCCCGACGTCGCGGATTTTCTCAGGGAGGCCGACATCCGCGACATGGAGCTGTCGCCCGATGGCACGCACCTGGCGATGGTCGTCAACCAGGGCACCACGCGGTCTGTCGTCGTACGGGACATCACCAAACCGGGAATGCCGATCATAGGGGTGTATGGCGACGACCTGATTCGTCCCAATTACCTGTACTGGGGAAACAACGAGCGCCTCCTGGTGGTTCTCTCGGTACCGGCCGACCTGGCGCGGGCCACGCGCGAGAAAAAGCGGTTCAAGGACTTCGACATATACGACTACTTCATGATCAGCCGCGTCACGGCCATCGACAGGGACATGAAGAACCCGGTCGTGCTCATGGAGGGAGAGCGCGCACTGCACCACAACCTGTCGTTGTCCCGAATTACGAATTTCCTGCTGAACGATGACGACCACGTCCTGATAGACGCCTACCGCAGTGGTCGACGAGTTCAGTTCCGGGTCAATATCAACACGGGTGACGCGCAAGAGGTAACGTCCGGGCCCGATCGGACCTTTCGGTTCTTTAATGACGATGACGGCAACCCGCGATTTCGCTTCGATTTCGTTGCCAGGTCCCGGGTTATTGTCGTCTACGAATACCGGGACGGCGGAGGCTGGAAGAAGGTCGAGAAAATCTACCTCGATACGGACGACGAAGATTCCCTCGCTACGGCCGGCCTGATTGCTCTGCAAGGCAGCGATCTCGTATTTCGGCGTCGCAATGAGGGCACCGGCTACTTCGAACTGCTGATTCTGGATAGCGAAACCGGGGAGCGGCGACCCCTGGCATCGTTACCCGACCGGGACGTCGGCGGGGCCGTTTTTGCGCGCCGCACCGACCAGATCATTGGCTACACGGTCGAGGAAGACTACGTAAGGCACGTCTATTTCGATAAGGAAATCCAGGCGGATTACGACGCGATCGCCGCACAGGTCGGCGACTACAATTTCGACGTATCGAGCGCATCGGATGCCCGCAATCTCAGCCTCGTCCGCACGTGGGGGCCCGATGACCCGACAAGCTATCACCTTTGGAACGCCGGCACGGAGACGCTGTCGTTCCTCGCCGATGCGTACCAGAAACTCGCGGATGCGGGCCTTTCGGCACCGGCGATGGCCACCTACAAGGCCCGCGACGGTCAGCCGATACGAGCTTATATACTGTTCCCCGCCGCATACGAATCCGGCCGCGCGCATCCGACCGTGGTTCTGCCTCACGGCGGGCCCCAGTCTCGCAGCCGCTACAGTTACAACGAACTTGCCCAGTTCCTCTCGACTCGGGGCTATGTCGTCATCCAACCGAATTTTCGTGGCTCCGTCGGCTACGGACGGGACTTCGAAGAAGCCGGATACAGGGAATGGGGCGGCGTGATGCAGGACGACGTCACCGACGCAGTGACTTTTCTCACTGAGCGAGGCATCGCCGACCCGGACAGGGTCTGCATCGTCGGCGCCTCGTATGGGGGCTACGCCGCCCTGATGGGCGTCGTGAAAACCCCGTCGTTATACCGGTGTGCTATCAGCCTGAACGGTGTCACGCACCTGGAAAACCAGGTGCGACACGACATGCAATACGTTGACAAGGATGACTGGCAGAAGATCCTCTATGACCGTATCGGCCATCCGCGGGATGACAAGGCCTTGCTCGATCGCAACTCACCTGCACTGCGAGCAGACGAAATCAAGGCTCCCGTGCTGCTCGTCGCCGGAACCCGGGATCCGATTGTTCCTTACTCCCAATCCCGCATGATGAGAAAAGCCCTCGAAAAAGCAGGAGTGCCGCACGAGTTTATCGAGCTGGAAGACACAGGCCATAACCCGATCTACTACCGTGAAGACCGGGAGGAGGTTTTCCCGGCAATCGAGGCGTTCTTGAAGAAACACCTGCAATAGCCCCGACTACCGGCATCAACTGCTGTGTCGGCAGCCGCCGCGGCTAATCCTCACCCTCGTATTCGAAGATCTCCTCGATCGACATCCCGAACAGCCGCGCCGCCCTGAAGGCCAGCGGCAGGCTCGGGTCGAACTTGCCCTTCTCGATCGCGTTGACCGTCTGGCGTGAAACGTCGAGCTCCTCGGCCAGTTGCGCCTGGGTCCAGTCGCGCTCGGCGCGCAGTACCTTGAGACGGTTCTTCACTGGTACTTCCGCTGGCCCACCAGGACGCCGATGATGTAGATCACACCAATCAGCATGACCAGGAAAGAAATCTCGGCATCGAATTCGATGACATTGGCAATGTCCATTGTGGAATAGCCCAGTCCAACGACCAGGCCCATCCCGAGCGCAAGCGCCATCGCGTCCAGCTGGATCTTTCTTTGCAGTTCGTCGAGACCGTCAAGGTGTTGCTTGTTGGCGATCATCATGCCGATGCCAAGCGCGACGTTGACGAGTATCGCGCCGAGAGAAATGGCGCGGCTCTCCCACAGGAAGATCGGCCCGAACACCGCCACGGCGAGGCTCAGCACCCAGGCGCCGGTCCACCAGGCGAGTCGAATCGTGTTGCGGCGCGTGCGGGCGCCGATTCCTCGAGTGTCGGATTCGGTTTGGTTCATAAGTCGTTCTCCATTTACAAAATGACAAGTTTCTTTTACACAATGTAGATGGAGATGGTCTTGTTGTCAAGTGTGCTTTACTTGACTGTGGGGCGGTCGCCCGCAGGGCGGGCTCCTACGGGGTGGGTCGGGGGCGGTCGCCCGCAGGGCGCGCTCCTGCGGGGCGCGGCGTTACGCCAGTGCCTGGTCGAGATCGGCGACCAGGTCGTCGATGTCCTCGATGCCGACCGACAGGCGGATCAGCGTGTCGCTGATGCCGAGCTTGGCGCGCTCGGCGGGCGGCACGCTGGCGTGCGTCATGATCGCGGGATGATCCACGAGGCTCTCGACGCCGCCGAGGCTCTCGGCCAGTGAGAACACCTCGCAGCGCTCCAGGAAACGCCGCGCATCGCCGAGGTCGCCCTTGACGAAGAACGTCACGATACCGCCGAAACCCGGCATCTGCCGCCGCGCGAGTTGGTGCTGCGGGTGCGACCCGAGCCCCGGGTAGAGCACGCGCTCCACCCGCTCGTGTTGTTCGAGCCACGCGGCGATCTTCATCGCGTTGCTGCAGCTGCGCTCCATGCGCACGTCGAGTGTCTTCACACCGCGCAGGGCAAGAAAGCTGTCGAACGGACCGGCGATCGAACCGATCGAGTTCTGCAGGTAGGCGAGCCGCTCGCCGAGTGCGTCGTCCCTGACGACCACGACACCGCCTACCATGTCCGAGTGCCCGTTGATGAACTTGGTTGCGGAGTGCATCACGATGTCGCAGCCGAACTCCAGCGGCCGCTGCAGGCACGGCGTCGCGAAGGTGTTGTCGACGACGACCAGCGCGCCGCTGCTGAGGGCCAGTGCCACCACGGCGTCGAGATCGACGAGTTTCAGCAACGGGTTGGTCGGCGTCTCGATCCAGACGAGCGCCGTATCCGCACGGATCGCCGCCTCCGCTGCGTCGGTATCGCTGAGGTCGACGTAGCTGAACTCGAGCCCGGCGCTGCGCTCGCGCACCCCGGAGAACAGGCGCCGAGTGCCGCCATAGAGATCGTCCATCGCGACGACGTGGCTCTTCGTGTCGACGAGCTCGAGGATCGTTGCCGTGGCGGCCATCCCGGATGCGAAGGCGAAACCATGGCGGCCCGACTCCAGGTCGGCCACGCAGCGTTCGAAAGCCATGCGCGTCGGGTTTTGCGTCCGTGAATACTCGTAGCCCTGGTGCACGCCCGGGCTCTTCTGCACGTAGGTCGAGGTCGCGTAGATCGGCGGCATGATCGCGCCCGTCGACGGATCCGGCGCCTGGCCGGCGTGGATGGCTCGCGTTGCGAATTTCTTCTTGCCCGTCATCGCCGCTCCTACAGCCCCCTGCGCAGGTAGTTGAGTACGTCGGACCGCGTGATCAGCCCGAGGAAATCGTCGCCGTCCATGATTGCCGCATACGGCTGCACGCGCAACATCGCAACCAGGTTGTTGACGCTCTCCGACTTGTCGAGCTTGATGAA
>JBFEJR010000033.1:0-26344 GCA_041553075.1 Woeseiaceae bacterium
CGCAGGGCGCCCGGAACCACGCCACAGTTTACTCGATACCGTCCTGTGTCCAGAGGGTTCGTACCGGGTTGTTGGCAAATCCCGGGTCGAAACACTCGACACCGATACAGCCGAGCGGCGGCGGATTGCAATCGGCGCCCGTGCAGTTCGGATCATCCGGGCTCGGGAACAGGAAGCGTGGCGACGGAGCGATACCGCCCTGTGCCAGGTCCTGTACGCGCAGCTGGTCTTCCGTTCCCGGCACGACGTTGTCGATATCGGCGATCGGGTCACCGTTGGTGATGCTGACGCGGTACAGGTAGTTGCTGCCTCGTCCGGCAGCACACGACGCTGCAGCGGCCGCATCCGGCGAGAAGGCGACGAAGAAGACCTCGTTGTTGAACGTGGTCGAACCCGCCAGGACCTTCTGGTCGGCGGGAAGCGTCAGCTTCCAGCCGCGGTCCGTCGGACCGATGACGGCTCCGACCGTGCCGCTGACCTCGACCAGGCTGTCGTCCGTTACGATGCTGTAGTTATCGTAATCGTCCTGGCTCAGCCTGTTGAACAGATCGGCATCGCGAATCGAGTAGAAGCGATCCGCATTCGTGTTGTCGAGCGGATGCGCGCGGTAACCCGAACCGATGTTGACCGAGATAAACCGCCGGTTCTGAATGTTGTCATTGAAAATGGCAACGTCAGGTGCGTTGTAGAAACGACGCGTGTCGGCATCTGTCGGCGATCCCATGCCTTCAGCACCGAGCTGAGCGATCACGCCACCCGTCACCAGTGCATCAGGTCCGATGCCGTTCGGCGCATTGCCATGGAAGATATCGAAACGCCAGATTTGCCCGCCAAGATCAGAGGCATACATGCGGTCGGCGTAACTATCACCATTAAAATCGACGACACGTACCTGGTTGGGGATGGCTCTTGTCATGCTCGACAGCACGAGGTCGGCCCCGGCGTCAGCCCCGACGCGCCAGAGAACTTCGCCCGAGTGCAGGTCCAGGAAGTAGATACCGGCACCTTCGCCATCAGGCGTCGCAGGATGGCCCAGCGTGTCGTGCACGGTGTCGTAACCGCCGCCGATGATCACGACGGCCTGGTCCGCGTTGAGCCGGTTGTCGTTCATGTCGACGCGGGCCACCGTCGGCGCGGACCAGCTCTGGCCCATTTCGGGAGAGCTGATGCGCCACTTGACGATCGGGCGATTCCTGTTGGTAACGTCAAGCGCGTAGTAGGAATCACCGCCACGGCGCATGCCGAAGATGATGTAGGCGAAGTCGCCGTCAGCCGACTCGATCACACCGTCCCGATCCACGTCCTTGACTACCGGGACGATATCGCCATCGACTCCGTAGTTCTTGAACGATGACTCGGGGTTGAAGAACAGCTTGGTCATCTTCGACAGGTGTTCTCTCGGAATGAACGCCCACAATTCCTGGCCGGTCGTGCCGTCGATTGCATGGACGTAACCATCGTTGGTCGCTGTGTATACGACGACTTCGGGGTTCTGCTCCGTGCCGCCATAGACCACGGCTGCCGGCTGCGAGTGCAGCGGGTCGCCCATCACGTTACGCACCGTCGTGGCCGGATCGTTGTCTTCGTCCGTGACGTCCTCGCCACGAGCCCAGCGGATAACCATGTCCTTGGTCGGCTCACTGGCAGACCCGGTCAGGCCCAGATCCGCATAGTTGAACGTATCGACGTTCGATGACGCCACGGCATTCGCAGCAGCCGTCAGGTCGGCATCCGCGGAAATATTCGTGTAGACATTTCGAACCGACGGGTCCGGCAGATTATTCGCCGCGCCGCCTGCCGCCACGTCGTTGCCGTCATTGCTGACAGACCAGTAGCTCTGCGCGTTTTGCCTGAAGAACCCGGTCGCCGGATCGACGGCTGCAAGGCCGTTGCTATCGACGATCTGACCGTTGGAGATCCGGTATTTCTTGAGATTGCCCGGCCAGTGCGTGCGTTCGCTCGCCTGGAAAGCGGTCAGGTAGAGGTCGTTGAAGTTCTGTGTGCGGTTGAACGAGTTGACCGCCACCGCCGGTGCGGCGAACGAGAGCGACTCTTCGTTGATGTTGGTGAAAATCTGCATCAGTGCCAGCGACAGCGATTCGATGTCGTCGGCCTGGTAGTACTCACCGCCACCCGCGGCGGCCGCGGCTTCGAGGATCGGCAGATTGATCGCAAAGCCGATCGTGTGCGTGGTGACCGTCTGCAGTCCGGGTACCGTCGGGGCGATATCGTGCTGGTAGAGATAGCCCGCGATGTCGTCGAGACATTCGCCGTTGCCGGCGCCGATGCAGCTCGTATGACCCATGGTCTGGAACCAGCCCGGCAGCGTGTCGACCAGGCCCAGGGCCTCGACGTCACGGGTCGGCGCGCCGTCCGTCAGGATGACGTTGTAGTTCTTGGCGCAAGGATCATAGAACGGTTGCTGGTAAACCTCGGGATCGGTCGAAGCCAACGCGCCGTCGGCGGTATCGTGCTCGTTGATGAGCTCGCCGAAGTGGGCCGGCAGGCCGCTCCAGTACAGCGCGGATTCGAACGTCGTTTCCGCGACCGGGGTCCAGCCGTCAGCGACGATATCGGTGATCGCCGCGATGATGTCGGCGCGGTTGGTGTCGAGATCCGCCATCTCCTGGATGACCGGACCGCCGCGCTCGTTGTTGAAGCGCATGATGCCGACGTTCACGCCCTCGATCGAGTTGAGGATGATGCTCGCGGTCGTCTGCACGATGCCGATACGCGACTGCTGGATGAACACCGGCAGGTTGCGATAGTTGAGGTAGTTGCCGTCGTAGACCTTGACCGACTGGTTGGTCGGCCAGCTGCGCCAGCTGATCTGGTTGCTGGGGTTCGAGGTGTAGGGCTCGACGCCGCCGCCGGCCTGCGGATACAGGCCGCCGTCGCCGAAGTCGTCGTCGTCGATGCCGTCACTGTCCGAATCCGTGAAGATGTCTCCCGAATGTCGTCCGCTGTCTCGCTTACACTCGACCGGCGAGGTGCTGTTGCCGGGCTGGATCTTCTGCCAGCGCGGCTCGTCCACACCGAGGAAAATACTGAAAAAGCCCGAAGCGCCGGTGCGATACTGGATCATCGTATCGGCGTACACGCCGATACCCGCAAGCTGGTTGGTGGCGCGTTCGCACAGGAACGAGTCCTTTTCGATCAGCTGGGTATTGGCCGCCTCGCAGCTCGGTACCGCGTCGACCTCGGTCCAGTACAGCATGTCCGGATTACAGGAACCCGCGTAAGGAGTGGACGCATCATAGGGTTCCTGCGTCTGTTCCTCGGTCGTCATCGATCCCGAGGAGTCGATGATGAACATGATGTTCGGCTTCGGTGCGACATTGTTCGGGTCAACGAGCAGCAGCTCCGTGTCGTCCGCCATGGCCGGCGTTCCCGCGAGAAGCGCGAGCGTCAAGCCGAGGACTGTCCCTGTCGTGTTCTTGAGTAGCTTGTTCATTGTGCTTCCCTCACAAGTAAACCGAGACAGCGGTTACCCGGTTACTTTCCAGGTGGTGCAGGATGGAAACGGGTTCGCTGTTGCGGTCGGTTACGCGGTTGACTGCCTCGCGAAACTTCTGCAGCGAAACAGCTCGGTTGTTTATCAGCCAGCGCGTGTCCGCATCGACACGCTTGGTCTGGAAGTTACAGGTCTCGCATTCCTTGAACGCGATCGTGCCGCTGTCCGACTGCGGCAGGCGAATATCGCTCAAGGCGACTTCGTAAGCCTGTTCGATGGTGACGAAATCCGCCGTTGCCGGCAGCGCCAGGCCCAGCATCAGTGCGGCAATTAATAGTTTCAGGTTCATGTCACTACTCCGTTCCTTGCTACCGCTCACAGCGTCGACGCTCCCGGGCCGACGATATAAAAGGCTTGCGTATGGGTCGCTTCCGCGTCCCTGTCCGTTACGTCGCCCGCCACCCGGCGGAATTCCGCCTGCGACGTAGCGACAAAGTGATAAGCCGAGATACCGGTGCCGACGCCGAGGCTGAAGGCCTTGTCCGGGACGAGGGTGGAATCCTCGTACTGGATCGTCGCGGTGTAGGCATGGCTCGATGTTACGTATTGCGTCAGGGGCGCCATCCCGGCCGTGTTGAAACGGCCCTGGGACAACGAGGCCTCGAGGCCACGTTCTGCCAGCTGGAAGGCATCCTCATAGGCCTGGTCATTACGTGCCATGGCCAGTTCGGTCGTGGCGGTGTTCATGCCGGAAATGGCCAGGACCGTGATAACGACGAGCATCAGCAGGCCGACGACCAGCGCCGCGCCCTGTTGCTGCCGGTGACTCTTGGTTGACGTGTGGAGATGATTCATAGCTTTGCTCTCAATCAGATCCTGGCATTGCGCAGGAGAATCGTCTTCGATACCTGCAGGCGCCGGAAACTGTCGTTCATTTGTCCGAGGTTGACGTTGCCGGGCGCGTAGTTGCGCGCATCCTGCAGCCCGAATTCAGTGGTGACGCCGCGCACGACCAGCCAGATGCGGGCAGTCATCACCTTTGCACCCGGTACGTAGCCTGCCGCGGCCGGGTCGTAAATGGGGTCGCCCGGGTTGACGTAGCGGTCCACGGTGTTGTCTTCGTTGACGTCGATGCCGAGCTGGATCTGGATGTTCTCGACGCCCGGTGCGACTTCCTGGTCCTCGATGAACGGGGCTCCGGCCCGGGTCGTCAGCGTCTTGCGGCGCAGAGTCGGCACGCCCGGCATCAACTGCGAGGTCGGTGCCACGTAGTAGCTGTTGACGACGAGGTTGTGGGTCGATGAATCCGCGGGCAGGAAGCCGACGGGAATCGCGCCGCTCTCGAACAGCGCGCCCTGGATACGCGTCGACTGGACCTGCAGGCGGCCGGCCTCGAGCGGAGTCGGCTGCACCGTCGTGCGGCGCACCGTGATCACGTCCGAGTTGGCCACCGAGCCGCCGTTCGCGGCACACGCCAGCGTGTAATTGTTGTCACTGCCGTCGATTGCCTTGGCCAGGTCGAAGGCCCAGTCGTCACCGCAGGACGGCGTGGGGACGGTCAGGTTGTTCGGGTTGGCGTCGCCCAGGATCGACCGGCCCTCGACGGCGAGCCCGCGGCTGTTGCGGCCCCAGTTGCTGGCCATGCGCAGGTCCGCTTCGATCGTGTCCATGGCGAACTGCGCCGTTTCCTGGACCCGGGCGATCGATTCGTTGACGACGAACGACTGCCGGCTCTGGTTGTAGATCTGCACCGCGCCGATGATCAGGAACGAGCCGATCGCGAGCGCGACCATCAGTTCGACGAGGGTCAGGCCGGATTGCCGGCGGAACGGATTACGTAGTGATTGCGTCATATCCGCGCGCTCCTAAAAGGGGTTTACCGGGACTTCGATCGAGTACGACGGCGGAACGTTGTCCGGCGTCGGCTCGTCCCAGCGAACCGTGATGGTGTAAGTCGGCGGGACGGCGGCGGCGTCATACGCGACGATCACCTGCCGGCTGCCGTCACCCATGACCGGCAGGAATTCAATAGCCTGCGCCTCCCACAGGAAAATATCGTGTGCGGCCATTTCCGCGACGCTGCAGTCGGTGCCTGCATCGACACAGTTGTTGTCGGCACCGGGCGAGGCGATGTAGGCGGCCCCGGCCGTCGGGTTGGCACGAATTCGGTCGGCAATGTCGCTGGCCAGCGTCACTGCGTGGTGGCGCAGCATCGACGTGCGGCCGGCCTGCATGCTCTGTACGTACAGCCCCGCGATGCCGAGCATGCCGACGGACATCACGATCAGGGCGATGAGTACCTCGACGAGCGAGAAACCACGTGACTTTTTCTCGATGATCATCATCAGTCCTTTAAGGGCAGGTCTTGTTCATGTTGGTCAGGGCGTTGTCGATCATGTCGATGTCGCGAATGATCGTCGCCCGTCCCAGCGGTGTTACGACGAACAGGCGAGCCGCCGAGTTGCCACCGGGTCCCACGATGTTGCCGCGTCCGTCGCACATGACTACCTGGGACACCGCGGTGTTGCCCGCCACGTTGGGGCGTCCGAGCCCCGTTGACGAGTAGCTGAAATACGTGGCGTCGTTGGCGATTGCCATCGACACGCCTTCGGCGATCGCGCCGTGTGCACGCAGCACCGTCTCGGTTGCGCCGGCCCGCGCCAGGTCACCGTCCTCGTCGACGAACACGATGTACCCCTGTTGCCAGGTGCCGCCGCAACTGCTGCCGTCGGCGCTCGGGCAGATGGTGATATTGGACTTGGCACGGGACGACTCGCTGCGCGCCAGGTGAAACGCGGCGTGCATGTCGTTGGCGGTGCTGGTCATGCGGCTGTTGCGCGCGAAGCCCTGCATGTTCGGTACGGCAAACGTCAGGATGACGCCGATCACCAGCACCGTGATCAGGAGTTCGTACAGCGTGAAGCCGATCTGGTTTCGTCTGTCCATGCACGGCACTATAAATGGCAGAGCCACGCGGGTTTGGACTACCCGACAAACGGCCCGTCAGCGCCGATAAGCGGTCGAAACGGCGACCGCGGACTTGACTTAATCCGCGCACGCGTACGGGGTGCCGTCGGGACGGGCCGTCGCCACGCGCGGCCGGCCCGTGTAGCTGACGACCAGGGCCTTGGGGGGAACCCGCGCTGCGCGGTCGCAGACGACCAGCGTCCCGTTGGTCGCGCGCCGGTATGTGGCCCGCAGCGTGAAACCGGCCCGGTTCGCGGTGATGCGCAGACGGTCGTCGGCCCTGCGCGCCGTGATGATCGTCTCGCCCGCGTCGACCTGCGGCGGCGAGTCCTGGTCGCTGTTGTTGAACAGGAGCCAGCCCGGCGACCAGTCGTGCTCGCCGCTGCAGGTCTGCAGGTCGCGGCTCGGGCACAGCGACATCACCTCGCGGCGCCGGATCGACTCCTTCCGGGCGAGGTGGATGGCATGAAAAAGAGCATTTATTTCAACATGTTGTCGGTTCTTCGCAATCGTTTTCGAGAATGACGGCAGGCCGATTGTCAGGACCACGGCGGCGAGCGCGACGGTCATGAGCAATTCGAACAGGGTGAAACCGCGGCAGCATCCATGCATCCGGCACCTCCTTGTCAGGATCGCCAGTATGCGGCCGGGCAGGGCATCCGGGCGTGCATGGAATTTGTGCGAAACCCCCATTTACAGGCAGAATCGTGGTCGGGAAGCCTTACCGGGTACTGTTTATGGAACGTGTCGACATTCTGTCCGAATTCGAGCGCTGCGGCATCCAGCCGACGTCGCAACGTCTTGAAATCGCAGAAATTCTTCTGGAAAAACCGCAGCACCTGTCAGCCGACCGGATCATCGACCGACTGCGGGGGCGGGGCAGCAGTGTGTCCAAGGCCACGGTCTACAACACGCTCAACCTGTTTGGGGAGCGTGGTCTCGTCACCGAGATCATCGTCGACCCGGAGCGGCGCTTCTACGATTCCAACACGGACAGGCACCACCATTTCTACAACATCGACACCGGCAAGCTGACCGATATCCCGCACGACGACGTCCGGGTTACCGCGATTCCCGACTGCCCGGACGGGGGCATGCTGGAGAGCATCGAGGTGCTGATCAAGGTCCGCAGCCGCTAGGCCGAGAATCTCGCCGCAAGACCTTTAAGTCGGCCGCGCACATCGCTATACTGCGCGCCGCCTCAAATGTGCCGATATAGCTCAGTTGGTAGAGCAACGCATTCGTAATGCGTGGGTCGGGTGTTCGAGTCACCCTATCGGCACCATTTTTCTTTCCTGTTCAGTCGGTTAAGATGGATCACCCAAGGCCGGGCTGAACCGCATGTCGTTTTTCCAGGAACTCAAACGACGCAACGTTTTTCGGGTAGGCATCGCCTACGTGATCGTCGCGTGGTTGCTGCTGCAGGTGGCCGACACGCTCGGTCCGGCGCTGCTGCTGCCCGAGTGGTTCCAGTCCGGCGTCGTGTTCGTCCTGATCCTCGGATTTCCCCTGGTCCTGGTTTTCGCCTGGGCCTTCGAGCTGACGCCCGAAGGACTCAAGCGCGAAAAAGACGTCGACCGCAGCCGCTCGATCACGCCGAAAACGGGGCAGAAACTCAACCTCACGATCATTGCGCTGCTCGGCCTGGCGGTTGTCTATCTCGGGCTCGACAAGTTCGTGTTCGAGCACGAACACCCGGATGCGGCCGGCAGCGGGGCGCCGTCCATCGCCGTCCTGCCGTTCGCCAACATGTCCGACGATGCGAGCAACGAGTTTTTCGCCGATGGCATCACCGAGGAGTTGCTGAACCTGCTGGCCAAGATCCCGGAGCTGCAGGTGACGTCGCGGACCTCGGCGTTCCAGTTCAAAGGCAAGGAAATCGACATCCCGACCGTGGCGAAGCAGCTCAACGTCGCGCACGTACTCGAGGGCAGCGTGCGGAAATCCGGTACCAAGGTCCGCATCACGGCCCAGCTGATCGACGCGGATACTGACCGGCACGTGTGGTCCGACACATACGACCGCGAGCTCGACGATATTTTCGCCATCCAGGACGAGATCGCGCGCAAGGTCGTCGACGTGCTGCACGTTACGCTGCTCGGCCAGGCGCCCACGACGCAGAAGACCGACGCCGACGCTTACACGTTATATCTCGAGGGACTGCACTTCATGGACCTCGACGGCCCCGATTTCTGGCCGCAGGCGCAGGCGAAGTTCGACCAGGCCCTCGAGATCGACCCCGGTTATGCGCCCGCGTGGTTCGGCAAGGCCGAGGCCATTCGCGAGCTGGCCAACTGGGGCGATTACGACCTCGCGGAGGGCACGGAACTGGCGAGGCAATGGGCCAGGCACGCGCTGGAACTCGACCCGACGCTGGCCGAGGCCTGGGCCCTGCTCGCGCAGATCGAGCTGACCTATGACTGGGACTGGGCCGCGACTGCGGACCTTGTCGACAAAGCGCTGCAATACGGGCCGCGATCCCCGCGCGCCCTGGCCGAGGCGGCGCGCCTGAACCAGGTCCTGGGGCGGCTCGACGAGGCACGCTCGTACTTCGACGCGGCGCTCGCAGTCGATCCGCTCAGCAACACGCGGCTGCGTGACGCGGGCGTCGTGGCTTTCTGGCTTCAGGATTACGCGCGCGCCGACAGCCTGTTCCGGAAAATCGAGGCGCTCTATCCGGAAGGCGCCTGGCCCAACGATCGCATCGCGGTCGCGATCATGGAGGGGCGCTACGGGGACGCCGAACGGCTCGTGGAGGCGATTCTCGAGTGGCCCGGCTACAGTGACAGTGTCCGCGAGTATGTCTTCCGTTTCAGCAGCGCTTACGCGTTGCCTTTCGTCGGGCGTCGCGCAGAAGCCGAAGCGGCGCTCGAGTGGCTGATCTCCGAGCGCGGCGCCGCGCTTAGTTACCAGTATGCCGAGATCTACGCGACCCACGGCAAACCCGACAAGGCCTTCGAGTGGCTGGAAACCGGGTTCGAGTACCGCGACGGCGGCTTGACCTACCTGCTCGTCGATCCCTGGCTGGAGCCGCTGCACGACGATCCGCGCTGGCGGCCATTGCTCGAAAAGATGAAACTGCTGGATTACTGGGACGCGATGCAGGAAAAGCAGCGCACTAAGCCAGCCGCTCCCGGAGCTCCTGCCTGAAACGCCGGCTGATCGGCACCGTCACGTCGTTACGCAATCGCGCCTCGCCGTCGCCCGAGTCGAAGGCCGTGATCTCGGCCACGCGTTCCAGGTTGACGATCGCGCTGCGATGCACGCGCTGGAACCCCAGGGGCACAAGACGTTCGTCGATGCGCGTCATCGTCTCGCGCAGCGGGTACACGCGCGCGCCGACGTGCAGGTTGACGTAATTGCCGCAGGACTCGATCCAGTCGATGTCGTCGATGCGCACCAGGAACTCGCGGCCCAGTTTCTTGACCAGGAAGCGGTCGGTGTTGGTCGTCGCGGACGAGTCGTTCTCGGCGAGGAAGCCGGCCTCCCCCTGCAGGCGCCGCAGCACGAAGCGGTAAAGGTAGATGAGGGCCAGGAGCAACATATAGGTCCGGAAGTCTTTCAGGTACTCGTAGCCGAATTCGCCCCACCAGTCGTCCCAATGGTAGTGCTCGCCCTCAGCGCCGATGCGGTACAGGCCGACGCGCATCCAGTACATCATGGTCACGTGCAGCAGCGAGAATACGATGCTGAAAAGCGCGTGCGCTCCAAGGTTCGGCAGCCAGCGATCGCCGCCGAGGGGAAAATGTCGGTCGAACCAGAGGAGCAGGGGGATCGCCAGCAGCAGCGCGATGTGGCTGGTGCCCTCGGCAATGACGGGCACCACGAGCGGCACGTCCTGCCCCTGGCGGTCGTAGTCGATCATCTCGACGGCGACATTGGCGGTGAACACCACCAGGGAGAAGCCCAGGAACATGGCAAGTTCCCACCAGCGGCGCCGGGCCATATACCGATCCAGGGTCATGGCGCAATCCTAACCCGAGATCGCCCGATCGGCCGACATTTCGTCACTGGGAGCCACCGCTCGTCACATTTTGGCCGCAACTCGTCACATGCGGGTCGAAAATCGAGGGCGGGGCGCGAGAATAGGCTCATGACTTCTCCAGTGAGGGACATCCAGTGAACAATTCGCGACGCCACGACATCGACGCCCTGCGCGTCATCGCTTTCGGCCTGCTGATTCTCTATCACGTCGGCATGTTCTACGTGTACGACTGGGGTTGGCATGTGAAATCCGCCTACCAGGCCGAGTGGCTGCAGCTGCCGATGCGGCTCGTGAACCAGTGGCGCATGCCGCTGCTGTTCATCATCTCGGGGCTGGCCATGAGCTTTGTCATCGACCGCTACTCCCCCGGGCGCCTCGCCGCGCGGCGCATCTGGCGACTGCTGCTGCCGCTGGTCTTCGGCATGGCGTTCATCGTCGCGCCGCAGTGCTACTACGAGGCCCTGACCAAGGGCCTGATCGAGCCGGGCTTCGGCCGCTTCATGCTGCAGTACCTCACGTTCCAGGACTTCCCGGGCGATGCCTGGGGCGGTGAGGAGATGATCGTCTGGACCTGGAACCACCTCTGGTACCTGGCCTATGTTCTTTTCTATACGCTGGTGCTGCTCGCCCTGGCGTGGCTGGCGCCGCGGCCGCTCGCTGCGCTGGGCCGCCAGGTGGCGCGCCTGCGCGGTGCCGTCCTGGTCGCTGTTCCCGTGGGCCTGCTGCTGGTCTACGGCACCTTCGTCTACCCGGCTTTTCCGGACATGACCCATGCGCTGGTGGACGACTGGTATTCCCACGCGATGTACGGCACGTTCTTCCTGCTCGGTTTCCTGATTGGCCGGGATGAAGGGCTGTGGCAGGAAATGGCCCGCCTGCGACGGCTGACACTGGTCGGGGCCGTGATCCTGTTTGGCGTGCTGAACCTGACCGACAACCTGCTGGTCATCTACCTGAACCGCTGGCTCTGGCTGCTGGCTGCCTTCGGCTGGTCGTACCAGTATCTGAACCGGCCGATGCGCTGGCTGCCGTATGCGACCGAGGCCGTCTACCCCTGGTACATCCTGCACCAGACGATCACGGTGGTGCTCGGCTACAACCTCGCGCGGCTGTCGCTCGGGCCGGTCGTCGAGCCCGTGCTGGTGCTGGGCGGCACGATTCTCGGCTGCTTTGTCCTGCACGAATTCGTGATTCGGCGCACCCGCATCCTGCGGCCGTTGTTCGGCCTGTCCGCTAGTCGAGCTTCCGGAAGTCGATCGCGTACTTCGGCCCGTCCGAAAATCGATTATTCAGCATCAGAACGACGAGGTGCTCGGTAACGCGCGCATGCTGGATGCCGCCGATATCGATCGTGTCGATGCCCATCGCGTGGACCCAGTCGGCGACGCGGGCCTTGGCCTCGTCGCTGTTGCCGGCCAGCGGCATGACGGGCTTCGGCCTGCCGGGGTCGATCATCTGCTGCCAGGTGATCGTGTTGAACGCCTTGACGACGAATGCCCGGGGGTGCAGCGCCTGCACGATCTGGCCATTCGACGTGGGGACGCCGTAGTCGAACTGCGGTCCTTCCCCGACGACCTGCAGCGGGTTGGTCGCATCGATGACGAGTTTCCCGGACAGGTCGCCAAGGTCCCTCGCGACCGTCCCGGTCACCATGCCGGGCACGGCGAGCACGATGACCTCGGCCTGCGCCGCGGCGTCGGCGGGCAGGGCGGCCGACGCCCCCTTGCCGGTTTTCGCAACGAGGTCGAGTGTCTTCAGCGATAAGGGGCTGCGCGAGCCGTACACCACCGTGTGGCCGAGCCCGGCCATCTCGGTGCCGATGGCCATGCCGACATTGCCGGTGCCGATCACGGCGACGGTCTCGGCCTGTGCCAGGCAGGCGATGAAAAAAGTCAATAAAATCAATAAGCGGAACATAGGCGTATTCTCCGTGCCGGGCTCGGGCTGCGGGCCGTTTCGCACTGCAGAATAGGTTAGGATAGCGGCCATGTCACTCCCCGCCCGCGCCGTGCAGCGAATCACTTCGCGGGCCTTTACATTAGCACTTGCTAATGTATAATTCAGCAAAACCTAATATACGCAGGGCTCCAATGTACCGACTGACTGTTTACCTGGCCGCATGCCTCGCGGCTGCGCCGACGATTGCGGCAGTGCCGTTCGCAACCGTGACCGTCGATTACGACGTCGCGCCGCGCGAGCGGGTCCTCGACGGCCGCGTCGAGGCGGTCAACCAGGGCACCGTGTCGGCGCAGACCTCGGGCCGCATCGCCGAATTGCCCTTCGACGTCAACGACTTCGTCGATGCCGGGGCCATTATCGCGCGCTTCACCGACACCGAGCAGCGTGCGGCGCTGGACGGCGCGCAGGCATCGCTCGCCGAGGCGCGCGCGCGACTCGCCAACGCCGAGCAGGAATTCGAGCGGGCCGAGAAGATGATCGCCAACAACACGATATCCCGGGCGCTCTACGACCAGGCCAAGGCCAACCGCGATTCGACCAAAGCACGGCTCGATGCCGCGATGGCCGGTGTCGAGGCGGCCAGGGAGCAGCTCGAATACACGGTGGTGCGCGCCCCGTATGCCGGCATCGTCTCGAAGCGCCACGTCGAACTCGGCGAACTCGTGTCGCCCGGCCAGCCGTTGATCTCCGGGCTGTCGCTCCAGTCCCTGCGCGTCAATGTCGATGTGCCGCAGAGCCTGTTCCATGAAGTGCGCACGATCGCGAAGGCGGCCGCCTACGCCAACGGCGAGCGCATCGAGGCCGAGAGCCTGACGTTCTTCCCGGTAGCCGACGATGCCGCAAATACGTTTCGCGTGCGCGTCAACCTGCCGGATGGCGCCGTCACGCTGTACCCGGGCATGTTCATCAAGGTGGGGTTCATCGTTGGCGAAACAGAGCGCCTGCTGGTCCCGGTCGAGTCCGTCGTCCGCCGCAGCGAACTCAGCGCGGTGTACGTCGTCGACGGCGACAACGTCTCCCTGCGACAGGTGCGGCTGGGTCGGCGCTACGGCAAGTCGGTTGAGGTCCTGGCCGGCCTCAACGCAGGCGAAACCGTCGCCGCCGACCCGGTCCGCGCCGGCATCTGGCTCAAGGACCGGGCGAACTAGCCGATGAGCGACGGGAAAAAGCTCGGCTTCTCGGGCGCGATCGCGAAGCAATTCCAGGATTCGAAGATCACGCCATTGCTCGCGCTCACGGGCCTGCTCATGGGCCTGTTCGCGATCGCCGTGACGCCACGCGAAGAAGAGCCGCAGATCAACGTGACCTTCGCGAATATCTTCGTGCCGTTCCCGGGCGCGAGCGCAACCGAGGTCGAGAATCTCGTCGCCATCCCGCTCGAGCAGGTGCTGTCCGAGATCGAGGGGATCAAGCACACCTATTCGGTCTCGCGTCCCGACCTGGCGATCCTGACCATCCAGTACGAGGTCGGCGAGGATCGCACCGCTGCGATCGTGCGGCTGTACAACGCGATTTACTCGAACCAGGACTGGATGCCACCGGGCGCGGGCGTCATGCAGCCCATCATCAAGCCCAAGGGTATCGACGACGTACCCACGGTTACGCTGACGCTCTGGACCGACGACGAGTCCAGAGGCGCACATGAGCTGCAGCGCGTCGCCCATGCGCTCGAGGCCGAGATCAAACGCGTTCCGGGAACGCGCGACGTCTACACGGTCGGCGGTCCGGACCATGTCGTGCACGTCCGCCTCGACCCGCAGCGGCTGGCGGCCTACGGCCTGTCGCTGGACTCCCTGCGTTACGCCCTGCAGGCGAGCAACGTGGTGACGCACTCGGGCGCGGTTGTCACCGACAACCGCCACGTACCGGTCACGACAGGGACGTTCCTGGCCAGCGCGGCAGACGTTGCCGAGGTCGTCGTCGGCGTGATCGACGGCAAGGCCATTTATCTCGAAGACGTTGCCGAGGTGCGGGCGGGCGCGGACCAGCCCGAGCAGTACGTCAGCTTCGGCGATGCGCCGGCCGTGACCATCGCCGTCGCCAAGAAGCCCGGCACCAACGCCGCGCGCGTGTCACAGCAGGTGATCCAGCGCATGGCCTCGCTCGAGGGCATCATGATTCCCGAGGGCGTCGAGTACACGGTAACGCGGGACTACGGCAAGACGGCCGACGACAAGGCGAAGAAGCTGATCCAGAAACTCGCTTTTGCCACGATTTCGGTGATTGTCCTGATCCTCGTTACGCTCGGCTGGCGCGAAGCCGTCGTCGTCGGCGGCGCCGTGATCATTACGCTGACGCTGACCCTGTTTGCCTCGTGGGCCTGGGGCTTCACGATCAACCGCGTGTCGCTGTTCGCCCTGATTTTCTCGATCGGTATTCTCGTCGACGACGCGATCGTCGTCGTCGAGAACATCCACCGCCACATGGCGATGGAGAGCAAGACGCTGATCGAAGCCATTCCGCCGGCGGTCGACGAAGTCGGCGGGCCGACGATACTCGCTACGTTCACCGTGATCGCGGCGCTGTTGCCGATGGCGTTCGTCACGGGACTGATGGGTCCCTACATGAGCCCGATCCCGATCAACGCGAGCATCGGCATGCTGCTGTCGCTCGCGGTCGCTCTGGTGGTTACCCCCTGGGCCAGCAACAAGCTGCTGGCCCGGACTCACGATGCGGGCAAGGAAGACAGGACGGGTGCGTGGCTGGATGCCCTGTTCCGCCGGCTGGTCGGACCGTTCCTGCGCGGGGCCAGGGGGAGGCGCGCGCGCCGCTGGCTCGGCGCGGGGGTCATCGTCGCGATCCTGCTCGCGACCAGCCTGGTCGGCATCAACGCCGTCGTCATGAAGATGCTGCCGTTCGACAACAAGTCGGAATTCCAGGTGGTGCTCGACATGCCCGAGGGGACCACGGTCGAAGAGACCAACCGCGTCCTGCACGAGATGGCGGAGTATATCCGCGAGATTCCCGAGGTCACCGACTACCAGGTGTACGCGGGGACCGCGGCGCCGATCAACTTCAACGGGCTGGTGCGCCAGTACTACCTGCGCGAGGGGCCCAACGTCGGTGACATCCAGGTCAATCTCGCCGACAAGCACGATCGCAAGCGCCAGAGCCACGAAATCGCCGTGGCCGCGCGGCCGGCGCTCGACGAAATCGGCAAGCGCTACGGCGGCTCGGTCAAGGTCGTCGAGGTACCGCCAGGTCCGCCCGTGCAGTCGCCGCTCGTAGCCGAGGTGTACGGGCCGGATTATGCCGGGCAGCAGCACATCGCGAAGCAGTTGCGCGAGCTGTTTGCCGCGACCCCCGATATCGTCGACATCGACGATAGCGTCGAGACGGCGGCCGGGCGCTACGTCGTTGCGATCGATCGCACCAAGGCGGCGCTGCTCGGCGTATCCCAGGCGACCGTGGCGCAGGCGCTGCAAACCGCATTGAATGGTGAAGACGTCACCTACGTACGCGACGGGTACCAGAAATACCCGGTGCCGGTGCGTCTCGAGCTGCCTGTCGCAGATAAAGCGGATCTCGACAGCCTGCTCATGCTTCGGGTGGCCGGTCATGGAGGCAATCTCGTTCCCCTCCTGGAGGTTGTCGACGTTTTCGATGGCGCGTGGGAGCAGACGATCTACCACAAGGATCTGTTACCCGTCGTGTTCGTCACGGGCGACATGGCCGGCCGCTTCGATTCTCCGCTGTACGGCATGTTCGAAATGGTCGGCGACATCGGTGACCTCGAATTCGATGGCGATAAACTGGGCCAGTATTTCATCAGCCAACCCGACAATCCGTACAGGTACAGCGTGAAGTGGGACGGTGAGTGGCAGGTTACTTACGAGACCTTCCGCGACATGGGCATCGCTTACTCGGTCGGCCTGATCCTGATCTACCTGCTGGTCGTCGGGCAGTTTCGTTCCTACGTGGTGCCGCTGATCATCATGGCGCCGATCCCGCTGACGATCATCGGTGTCATGCCCGGCCACGCGCTGCTCGGCGCCCAGTTCACAGCCACCTCGATGATCGGCATGATCGCCCTGGCCGGTATCATTGTGCGCAACTCGATACTGCTGGTCGACTTCATCAACCAGGAAGTGGCGGCGGGTGTCGACTTCGAAGAGGCGGTTATCCGCGCAGGCGCCGTGCGGGCCAAGCCCATCGCGCTGACGGCCGTCGCCGCCATGATGGGCGCATTCTTCATCCTCGATGATCCGATCTTCAACGGTCTCGCGGTTTCGCTGATCTTCGGCATCCTCGTCTCGACGCTGCTTACCCTTGTTGTTATACCGGTGCTTTACTATGCTTTCCTCTACTCCAGGGGATAGCACTTCGCTTGAAAGACTCGCTGATTGCACTGTCGAAGGACGCCTTGTCGAGCGCCCGAGACCTGGCGCCGATCGTATTCGTCATCGCCGTATTCCAGGTGTTCGTCATCCGCGAGCCCGTGGAAGGCTTTGTGTCGCTGGTGTTCGGTGCCCTGCTGGTTGTAGTGGGTCTGACGTTCTTCATCTTCGGTTTGCGGGTCGCGTTATTCCCGATCGGTGAGGAGATCGCGCATTCGCTGGCGCGCAAGGGCAGCGCGTTCTGGCTGTTCAGTTTCAGTTTCGTGCTCGGATTCGGTACCACGATAGCCGAGCCGGCATTGCTCGCGGTCGCCGAGGAGGCTGCCGAGGTCGCTGTTGAAGCCGGCATGATTGAAAACGATGAAGAAGCGATCGCCGGCTACGCGCTTGGTCTGCGGCTCGTCGTCGCATTGTCGGTCGGCGTGGCGCTGCTGCTCGGCGTATTCCGTATCCTGACCAACTGGTCGCTGCCGCTGATGATCATCAGCGGATACGTCCTCGTCATCGTCGTGACGGCTGTAGCGCCCCCTGAGATCGTCGGCATTGCGTACGATTCGGGCGGCGTAACGACGTCGACCGTGACCGTGCCGCTCGTCACCGCGCTCGGCGTCGGCCTGGCGAGCTCGCTGAAAGGCCGGAACCCGATGCTCGATGGTTTCGGCTTGATTGCGTTTGCGTCGTTGACGCCCATCCTGTTCGTGCTCTGTTACGGGATCATCACGCAATGGACCTGATCCTCGAAGCACTTGCATTCGTCTGGGACAGCGCCAGGGACGTTGCGCCGATTGTCATTTTCTTGTTTCTTTTTCAATTGTTCGTCCTGCGCGAGCGTATCCAGGACTTCGGCCAGATTCTGTTCGGCTTCGGGTTCGTTGCTGTCGGCCTCGGCCTGTTCCTCGTTGGCCTCGAACAGACGCTGTTCCCGCTGGGCAGGCTGATGGCGCAACAACTGACGGATCCGGGGTTCGTTGCCCAAGTCAGCGGCCACTTGCAAGGCGACCTGCGCTGGCAGGACTTCTACTGGGTCTATCTTTTCGCTGCGTCCATCGGTTTCGCGACGACGCTGGCCGAACCAGCCCTGATGGCCGTGGCAATGAAAGCCAACACGGTATCCGGTGGCGCGATCGGTGTTTGGGGCCTGCGTGTCGCCGTCGCGATCGGCGTCAGTATTGGTGTCGCGCTCGGGTGTTTCAGAATCATCTCCGGCCTGCCATTGCAGTACTTCATCGGGGCGGGCTACCTGATTGTCATCGTACAAACCGTAATAGCACCGAAGACCATCGTGCCGATAGCCTACGACTCCGGCGGCGTTACGACCTCGACTGTTACCGTGCCGCTGATCGCGGCTCTGGGTCTCGGGCTTGCCGAAGCCATCCCGGGACGCAGCCCTTTGTTGGATGGCTTCGGACTGGTAGCGATCGCGGCCTTGTTTCCGATAATCTCGGTTCTTGCTTACGGTCAGATCTCGGTCCTGAGAGGTAAAAGCTGATGCATTTCAAATTGATAATCGCCTTCGTCGAGGACAAGAAGTCCGACGACATCATGCAGGCGGCCCGGGAGGCGGGAGCGACCGGTGCTACCGTGATCAACAATGCCCGCGGCGAGGGGCTGGAAGAGACCAAGACGTTCTTCGGGCTGACCCTGTCGACGCAGCGCGATGTCCTGCTGCTGCTCGTGGAGAAACATCTGAGCCGGCAGATTCTGGAGCACATCGGGGAAGTCGGCGAGTTCGACGCCAAGCCCGGCACGGGTATCGCCGTCGTTCTCGACGTCGAGGATGCCGTCGGCATCGTGCACCAGGCTCAAGAGCTAAGTGACATCGTGGAGGAGAACATATGAGTATCCAGAACTGGGGGCCGGTTCGCGACTGCATGCAGACCTCGGTTGTCGAGGTCGATGGCCGCCTCGACGTCCTGCAGGCGCTGAAAGTCATGAAGCGCGAAAGCACGACCAGCCTGATGGTCAAACGGCGCGACGAACAGGACGAGTACGGCATGGTGCTGTTCTCCGATATTGCCAAGAAGGTCATCGCGAAGAACCGCGCACCGGAGCGCGTCAACGTTTACGAAATCATGGCGAAACCGGTCGTGATGGTGCGTCCGGAGATGGAAATCAGGTACTGCGCGCGCCTGTTCGAGAATTTCGGTATCAGCCATGCACCGGTTGCCGAGAACGGCAAGATCATCGGCATGGTGAGTTACTACCGGCTCGTCATTCACGGACTGCCGGACCTGGACGACTAGCGCTTTTCGAGTCGCTCTTTGCGGCTCAGCTCCCGCGGGTGGCGCGCCTGCCGGCGCCCATCGAGGTAATGGGCGATCGTCAGGATGGGGTGCCGGAAGAGCATGCGGGGGCCGGCATAGCGCATGATCGCCCTGGCTTTTTCCCGGTAGTGCGGCTTGTAGCAGTGCACCGGGCAGTTCGCGCAGGTCGGTTTGTCGTCGCCGAACGGGCACTTGTCGAGGCGCACTTCGGCATAGTCCATGAAGACCGAGCACTCGTCGCACAGGCCGGCATCGCCGTGTTGGTCCTGGCAGTAGATTTCGACCATCTTGCGAATGGTCCGGCGCTCTCGGTCGAGGTGTTTCATGGCCTGCTGGTTCTTGCCCGGGATGCCGACATGATACCTTAAGACGCCTGGCCCATACCGCCCACGGAGACGACCAACATGGCCCGAACGCCGTCCCAAATGCTGCCGCTCGGTACGCCCGCACCGGACTTTCGTTTACCCGATGCCGACGGCAAGATGCACTCGCTGGCCGACGTATCGGGCAGCGACGCCTGTCTCGTCATGTTCATCTGCAATCACTGCCCATTCGTCAAGCACGTCGCCGGCGAACTCGCGCGACTCGGCCGGGAATACCAGGCGCGGGGCGTGGCCGTGTTCGCGATCAACAGCAATGACGTCGAGAACTACCCCGACGACGGGCCCGCGGCGATGAAGCAGGAGTCAGCGGCCCGCGGCTATACGTTCCCGTACCTGCTCGATGCGGACCAGGCGGTGGCAAAAGCCTACGAGGCGGCCTGCACGCCGGATTTCTACCTGTTCGGTGCGGACCGCAAGCTGGTCTACCGGGGCCAGCTCGACGGCAGCCGGCCGGGCAACGGCGTGGCTGTTGACGGGAAGGACCTGCGGCGGGCGCTGGATGCCGTGCTGGCAGGAGAGGCGGTACCCGGCGACCAGGTGCCGAGCGTCGGCTGTAACATCAAGTGGAAGCCCGGCAACGAGCCGGCCTATTTTCCGTAGCGGGATGCCGTCCACCCGATCGCTGCACGCGTTGGCGCCGGGCAGGAGCCGGTTCCATATTGGATGACCCGGAATACGGGGCCATCGCGGCCGGCGCGCCGGCTCGAACCGCGCCCCGGTTCCCCCAACCGCGAAGGCGAGGGGGACCGGGGGCAAGCCTCAATCAGTCGAACTGGTAGAGAACCCCGAGCGAGAGCATCGATACGTCGGCTTCGTCGATATCGTACATCTCGTACTCACCGCGGATCTTGAAGCCGCCCAGCCCGAAGCTCAGGCCGAGGCCGTAACCGAGGTCGGATCCGTCATCGGTGAAGTTGTCATCAAATGCCGTGACTTCTACGTCCCAGAGGATGTAGCCGACCTTGGCATACAGGTCGAAAAGTCCCGCGTCGACACCGGCGATACCCCAGAGATTGATGCCGGTCGGATCGAGTTCGATCGGTCCCTGGTTCGTGTCGAGCTCGGGCGCGCCGAAATCCACGTAGCCGGCTTCGAGTCCGAAATTGATGACCGGCAGGTCGAAGTTGTAGCCGGCGAAGACCTTGAAGGCGGTGTCATCTTCGTCGAACTCCCCGGTCGGGAATCCCGGTATGCCCGTGTCGCCGAAATTGGCCTCGACCGTTGCGCCGCCGATGGCGCCGCCGATGTAGAGGCCGCTGTCCGCCAGAGCTGCAGCGGGTGCCAGTGATAACATGGCCGCCAGCAGCAACAGCCTGTTGGTGTGGGCTCTTGTTTCCATTGTGCGTTCCTTATCGTAACCAAGCGAAATGGCTGCGGCATCGCTGCCGCATACAGGGGCGCAGTATTCCAGCCCGGTCAAGCGCGTTACAGGACGCAGTTCCGATATTTAGTAAAAAGTCGATAAGCAACGTGGGCCCCCACGCCTGGCCCGCGATTAGTCGCTGTCATCGATGCCTTCGGCGTATTCGTCCGGCACGATCAGTTCCTCGACGGCAGGGAGGACCTGCCGCAGGATCGCTTCTCCATTAGCGCTTTCGACGAGCCCGACCAGGATGTAATCACGCCACACCGTTCCCTGGACGAGGACCGCATCCGAGTGCCATTGTTTCCACGTCCCCGACTTGCGGAATATTCTCGCTCTTGGCGCACGTTCTTCGATCTGCGATACGAACTTGTGGTGCAACCTGGGGTCGACGAGATCCTCGAGCATCATCGCCGAGCGTTCAGGACTGATTAGCCGCCCCGTCGCGAGCAGGTAGAAGAAACGACAGACCTGGGTCGCGGTGGCGCCATGAGAAATACCGTGCATGGGATCGCCGACACGGGGACCGGCGCTTGCATAACGCTTCCCGACCCACAATCCGCCGCCGCGTTTTTCGTCGTAGAAACCGAATTGCGGGTCTTTCAACACCGACTGGATTTTTTTCATGCCGACGCGATCGATAAGCCGGGTTGCGGCCGAGTTGCTGGATACGCGGATCATGGCGGCGAGGTCTTCGTGTACCTCCGCCGTTTCTTCTAGCGAACCGTCCTCGAACGACACGTAAGCGGCCAGCAGGATAGCGATTTTCGGCAGGCTGGCGGCGTACATCATCTGGTTGCCGTTGACGCGGGCGAAGCGCGGCACGTCACTGCTCAGGTCGACCACGCCGATGGCCATCTGCTTGCGGGCGATCAGGCGTGCCCACTCCGGGTTCTGCGCAAGCCGGTCCTCGAGGTTTCGCTGTAATTCCGGATCGACCCGTTCGTACAGCGGCCGCCACTCGTCGGCAAGGGCCTGCGACGCGCAGATGATCATGAGAACAATTGAAAACAGGTACCTGTGCATACTATCGCTCCGGAGAGTCCTGGAAAAATTGCCGTGGATCGGGGTTGGAGGCCGCCGCCTTCCAGCGATCGTGTTCCCGATGCAGGTATCGGCTGAGCCCGATCCAGATTAACACCAGGAAGATGTTGACGATAACAAATCCGGTGTTGCCGAGGTGAAACACGCGTGTCCCGATCAGGATGGTCAACGCCGCCATGCCGTCGCCGAGCCGCACAAACAGGGTATCGACGGTGGGTTTCGCCTGGTACAGCATCTCCTTCGAGGTCGGCAACCACAGCATTTGTCTCGCGGTATTGTGAATCGAGTAGGTGCTCGAATTCTCGGCGACCTTGAGGAACTTGATGAGGCCGAGAATCGGCACGAAGGCCATGGACGCATACGCGGCCAGGGAAATGAACGGCGTCGTGAAGAGCAGGGCCTGCATGCCTCCGGCCTGCAGAATGCGTGACACGACAAAGGCCTGGAGCACCAGCGTCACGAAGTTGATCCAGAAGTACAGGTCCCCGTAGAAACTCGCCGTGGCCTCCTGGATCGCCAGTTCGAAGGCTGCAGGGTCGGTATGCACGGCGGACAGCTCTTCCCTCAACGAACTCTGCACAATGCCAAACAGGATGTTGTCGCCGCTGGTGACGACCCAGGTAAAGACCATGATCATCGCCGCCGTGGCGGTCAGGTAGCGGTGACGCAGGATCATCTGGTACGGGCCATCCGGCGACGGCGCCGCGGGCTCTTCCCAGCGATCGGTCGTCCAGCTCGACGGCTCACCGTAGGTGCCGCGCTTGTCGGTCCACGCAGCGAGAAACAAGGATGCCGCGAGCGGCACCAACGCCACGAGGATCACGTCGAATGCCTCGATGACGGGAGATGCAATGAGTTTTTCCCCGATCCACGAGCCCAGGGTAGCCCCCAGCGCCGCGCCTATCGCGACGATCGGGAACAGCCGGCCGCCGCGTTCGGATCCGTAGATATCGGTGCAGAACGCCCAGAACTGCGCAACCAGCGTGACGCTGAAGATGCCGACAAAGAGGTAGAACAGGATGCCGAACGCCGGGTGCCGCCCGAACAGCAGGCCTGGCTGCGACAGCCAGAACGCGAACAACAGGATGCCGAAAGTAATGCCGACGCGTATGATCAGGTCGCGCCGGCGCCACTTCGCGGCGAGCCGCGCGTACAAGGGTAGAATGCCGATCAGCAGGAGGCTTTGGGCAAATGCCGAATAGGCCTTTATCTCGAGCTTGGTCAGGTCGCCGATGGATGTGATGGCGAGCCAGCCTTCGCGTACGGGCTTGATCAGGTAGAACGCCGCAAGGATCAGGAAGATGTTTGCAATGAGGATTAGACTGGTGATGCCCTCACGCGGCTGCACGTTGGCAAACAGCCGCAAAAAGCGTTCCAGGCGGGAGTGTCCCTGGTGAGAAGAACTGTCAGTCGTCATTACAGTAAACCGGGTGTCTCCCGCGTTGGACTGCTGTGCCTTGCATTGGTGTACCTGGCCGGGCCGGCCACTGCCGGGCCCCTGGATCAGCCGACGCCCGAGATGCTGACCGAGGCGCGGCAGATTGTACAGGAGATGATCGACAATCCGCGCGGTCCATACTCCCGGATTCGCTGGTTCTGCAACGATGGCAGCGTGCAGCCGCCGGTACCTTATGCCTGCAGCGAACGCGGGGGCGGGCGCCAGCATGCGGAGTATTCGGCGGCGCGCGAACGCCTCGCGCAGCTCGGCTGGTCGGTCGGGACGATCTTCTCGGCCACGACGCTCGACGAATTGCAGGCCAGCCAACCGCGCCAGGCAAGGCTGCGCGAACTGCCCCTGGAGCGTTACCTCGTCGACATCGACGACGGTTGGGTCTTGCGTCGCGCGCAGAATTACCGGGGCCGCGTGCAGGTGGAAGACGAACAAGCCGCGGGCACCAGGCTGTTGCTGCAGCTGATGCTCGACACGCGGTGGTCGCTCGATAACTTCCTGCTGGTTCGCGAACTGGCGCGCACGATTCCGCATGGCGAGGACAGCGACTTGGCGCGCGATGCCCGCCGCAAGGCAATCGAACTGGCCGAGCTGGATGCAGCGGCCGAGTCATGGCGTATCGAGATACACAACAATCCGAGTGCGGCAACCGGGCCGGGTCTGCGCCAGTGGGCTGAATCGCGCCGGAACCAGAAAGTGGCCGATGCGGCGCGGGCGCTTGCGGACACGCTCGACACCCTGTACGGCGAGGCCGGCCGGCGAGAGCGCATCGAAACCGCTCTCGCCAGGCTCGGCAGCGGGCCGCTCGGTCTGGCGTGGCGGCAGTCCGTCAACCAGGCGCTCGCCCGGGATGGGCGAGCCCGCATCGCCGGGCTCTGCTCGGCTATGGCGCACGCGCGTTCCTCGTTGTTCGCGAAGCTGCCCCCGGAGCGCCGCCTGGCGATGATCGATTCGCTGCGGGAGCTCGAAACGGACGTGCACATGGCCTACCAGGAGACCGTGTCCGGGCAGCAGGTGAGTCGTGCGGAGATCCTCGCGATCAGCCGGTCGCTGCTCGAATGTGCCTACGCCTCGGGGCTCTTGTCCTGGACGGAGTTCGAGGCCATTGCACCGCCAACCCCTGGCACGGATACGACCCTGCCGTTGGCGGACTATCGCAGCGCCGTGCTGCGGCTGAAGCGTGCGCCGGGCTGGGCCATCGGCACGGTTCGCTACACGTTCGCCGAGGTGTTGACGCGTTACACGGCACTCGATGCGCGCGCGGCCCGCTTCAGCGATGACCTGTTGCGAGGTTCCCCGCTCTGGATGCTGGGTGACACCCTCAAGCGGCTGTCGCGCGATGTCGATCGGCTGACGGGCAGCGTCGTCGAATTCGCGGGCGAACCGGTCGGCGGCGCCGTGGCGCTGAATCCCGGCATCGCGAGCGGGCCCCTGCGCATCTTCGGGACGCTCGAATCGCTCGAAGGCGCGGAGCTGGCGGCGACCGACGTCGTCGTGATTCCGGAAACCATCGCCGAGCTGACACCCGTCGCGGGCATCCTGACGCTCGGCGAAGGCAATGCACTCTCGCACGTGCAGCTCCTGGCGCGGAACTTCGGGATTCCCAACGTGGCGATCGACTACGACGCCGTCGCGCTCTTGAGGCCACTCGAGGGGCACTTCGTGCGCCTGGTCGTCGGTTCCGAGGGCAGCGTCATGCTCGAACGCGCCGAACCCGCCGCAGATCCCGCTGCCACGGCGCCTGCCGGCGTGACGGTGCCGGTGCCGGACCTCGTGTTCCGCGAACTGCTGACACTCGACCAGATCGGGCGCGAGCTGTCCGGGCGCGTGGTCGGCCCCAAGGCCGCGAACCTGGGGGAGCTCAATCGACTGTTCCCCGGGAAAGTGGCGCCTGCGATCGCCATTCCGTTCGGCATCTACGCGGAGCACCTCGCGACCGCCGGTCTCGGCGAGCGCATCGCGAGCGCATTCGATCGCCGGCGCAGCGGCAGCCTCTCGCCCGCGGCCTTTGCCGAGGAACTGGCTGCCGTGCGCAGTGCCATCGGCGCGCTCGAACTGGCCGCGCCGGTTCGTGCGAGCCTGAAGGAGTTGATGGCCGGGCAATTCGGCGCGCCGGGCACGTACGGGGTGTTCGTGCGCTCGGACACGAACGTCGAGGACCTGCCGCAGTTCACGGGCGCCGGACTCAACGAGACCATTCCCAACCTCGTGGATGCCGACGCTCAGCTCGCGGCCGTGCCGCGCGTCTGGTCATCGGTCCTGAGCCCGCGCGCCCTGGCATGGCGTGCAAACGTGCTCAGCAACCCGGAGCAGATTTACGCATCCGTCCTGCTCATGAAATCCGTGCCCGCAACCAAGTCCGGTGTTCTTGTCACGAGTAACCTGGCCGATCGTTCGCAACCGGGACTGACCGCCTCGGTTGCCTGGGGCGTCGGCGGCGCCGTCGCAGGGGAGGCGGCCGAGACGGTAATCATTCTGCCGGACAGCGTCGACGTGCTGTCCGAGGCCAAGTCACCGTTCCAGCGGCGGGTTGCGGCGCAGGGCGGCGTGAGCTGGCTGCCCGCTGCGTCCGGGCCGGTGTTGACGGTCGCAGAGACGGATCAGCTGCGCAGCCTCGCCGTCGAGGTACAGGACAAGTACGTCCCGGTACTCGACGACGCGGGCCAGCCGCGACCCTGGGATATCGAGTTCGGTTTCGTCGATGGCGAGCTGACGCTGTTCCAGATCAGGCCACTCGTGGAGCGCGGCAGCAGCGCAGCCGACGCCGTGATTCGCGCGCTGCGACCGGCGACAGGGACCCCGGCAGGCGAGTTGCCGCCGGTCGTATTGACACAACCGCCCGAAGGATAAGCACATGCAACAGCGAGTACTTGGAACGATCCTGGTCCTGGCCCTGGTAGCGGCTGATCATGCGCTCGCGTATCCGCTCGACGGCATCGAGGAGTCGGGTGTTCGCCGCCTCGAGGGATTCCAGCTCGCACAGGAAACGCCTGGCGCGGCCAAGCTCGTGCCCGGCCAGTTGTGGAGCAAGGACCAGGTCCGCCTGGGATTGCTGGACTACGAGGGGCCGGATTTCGATGCGCTGCCCGAGGACCCGGAACTGGCGGCATTTCTGACGAGGGCCCTGCGCAATCGCGA
>JBFEJR010000034.1:0-25974 GCA_041553075.1 Woeseiaceae bacterium
AGATAGTAGGCGATCATCTTCTCGACATAGGCGTAGATGACCTTGTCGTCGGCCACGCCGCTGCCCGGCGCATTCGCTATCGCGACGTTGCCGGCCTTCCAGGCCCGCATGATGCCCGGCACGCCGAGTGCCGAATCGGGACGAAACACTTCGGGATCGAGGAACGTGTCATCGATGCGGCGATAGACGACGTCGACGCGCAATGGGCCGTCCACGGTGCGCATGAAGACACGGTCGTTCTCGACGAACAGGTCATTGCCCTCGACCAGGGTCGCGCCCATCCCCTCGGCGAGGAACGAATGCTCGAAGTACGCCGAGTTGTAGATTCCGGGCGTCAGGACGACGATACAGGGTCGTTTGCGGTCGCGCGGTGACAGCGAGGCGAGCGTCCGGTAGAGGCGCAGCGGATAGTCGTCTACCGGCCGGATCCTGTAGCGGTGAAACAGTTCGGGCAGGACGCGCTTGGTGACTTCGCGATTCTCGAGCATGTACGAGACACCCGACGGCACCCGCAAGTTGTCCTCGAGCACGTAGAACTTGCCGTCGAGGTCGCGCACGAGGTCGGTCCCGCAAATGTGCGCCCAGACGCCGAACTTGGGACGCATGCCGCGGCACGCCTCGAGATAGTTGCCCGAATCGAGCACCGTTTCCGCCGGAATCACGCCGTCGGCGAGGATGCTCTGCTTGTTGTAGATGTCGTTGATGAAAGCGTTGAGCGCCTTGCCGCGCTGGCGCAGTCCCGCGCTGACGACGCTCCAGTCCCTGCCGCGAATTACCCGGGGGATAATGTCGAACGGCCAGGCGCGATCGATGTTGCTGCCCTGCGAATAAACCGTGAACGAGATGCCCATCTCGCGGATGGCGAGGTCAGCGGCTTCCTTGCGCGCCTCCATCTCCTCCGGCGACAACTTGCTGAAGTAGGTTACGAGACGGCGCACCGCGCTGCGCGGCGCGCCGTTCTCGGAGATCAGCTCGTCGAAACAGCCAGGCGAACGGTAGCTTGTCCAGCACTCTTTCATGATGTCTACAAGCTCGCCGATCCTGCGCCCAAACGCAAGCGCAAGGTTGTCTGCACCGCCCGGTTTCTCCTCAGCCGCCCGAAATGGCCCCGATGATCATGAACGGCGCCTGGCCGCTCGCAATCGACTCGGGCAGTTCGAGGTCCACCGGCTCGAACGTCACATCCCTGCCGGCGGCGTAGAACCTCACCCGCGGCCGCCGCCTGAGGGTCTCGTGCTCGCGGATCGTTCCGCGCAGTGCCGGGTACCGCGCTTCGAGCGCGTCGAGAATCGAGTGCGGCGTTACGCGCCCTGCGACGTCGAGTTCGACCTCCGGCCCGCAACCCGCCAGGGTCTGCAGGTGATACGGTATCGACACCCTGATCATGCGATCGTCTGGGTCTCGACCGACAGCACCGCGGGCAGGTCGCGCACGATCGCGTTCCAGGAGTCGCCGCCGTCGGCCGAGGCGTAGACCTGGCCGCCCGTCGTGCCGAAGTACACGCCGCCCGGGTCGGCGGTGTCGACTGCCATCGCGTCGCGCAGCACGTTGACGTAGCAGTGCTCCTGGGGAAGGCCTCGCGTCAGCGCCTCCCAGTCATCGCCGCCGGTGCGGCTGCGGTAGACACGCAGCTTGCCCTCGGGCGGATAATGCAGCGAGTCACTCTCGATCGGCACGACATAGATGGTCTCGGGTTCGTGTGCGTGTACCGCGATCGGGAAGCCGAAGTCGCTCGGCAGGTTGCCGCTGACTTCGCGCCAGGAGTCGCCGCCGTCATCGCTGCGCATGATGTCCCAGTGCTTTTGCATGAACAGCGTGTTCGGGTTCGAGGGATGAATCGCGATCCGATGTACGCAGTGGCCGACCTCCGCGGTCGGGTCGGGTATGTACTCCGAACGCAGTCCCTGGTTGATTGCTTGCCACGACGCACCGTCATCGTCCGAGCGAAACGTGCCGGCGGCCGAGATCGCACAGAAAATACGGCCCTCGTTGACCGGGTCGAGCACGATCGTGTGCAGGCACATGCCGCCTGCCCCCGGCATCCAGTTGGGCCCCGACTCGTGGCCGCGCAACGCGGCTTTCTCGTGCCAGGACACGCCGCCGTCGGTCGTCTTGAACAGCGCCGCATCCTCGACGCCCGCGTAGCAGGTGTCGGCGTCGTCGAGCGACGGCTCGAGGTGCCAGACGCGCGCGAACTCCCAGGGGTGCTGGGTACCGTCGTACCACTGGTGCGTGGTGAGCGGCCGCCCGGTCTTTGCGGACGTGTCGTAGACGAACCGGTTGCTTTCGCCCTGCGGCATGCCCTCGGCCGTCGGCTCGGCCTTGCCGCCGGGTGAACCGGGCTGGATCCAGGTCCTGCCGCCGTCATCCGATCGCTGGATGATCTGGCCGAACCAGCTCGATGTCTGGGAGGCGTAGATGCGGTCGGGGTCCACGGGCGAGCCCTTGACGTGGTAGACCTCCCAGCCTGCGAACAACGGCCCATCGACGGTCCACTTGCTGCGCCCGCCATCGGACGTCAGGATAAACGCACCTTTGCGGGTGCCAACGAGCACACGAACTGCAGTCATGACAATCCCCCCCTTGCTGTCTTGCCGGGCCGGCAATCAGGTGCCGACGTACTTTGAATATAGACCACGCGCGACGTCGGGCTCGTGCGTTCCCTTGATGATCGCGCGGCCGTTGGCGAACAGCGTCAGCTCGTAGGGCTTGTTCCCTTCGGTTATCTGTGCGCGCAACAGGAACGCGTTGACCTCGACCTGCCCGCGCGCCCCGAGGCGCTCACCGAGCGCGCCGAGATCGACGGTCTCGGTGGGTTTCTTCGGCCGCAGCTGCACCGCGTCACGCCCGCACAGGACGGCCGCGGTCGAGCCTGCCCTGCCTTCAAGATAGTCGAACTGGCGCCCCTTGCAACAGGGACAGTTACCTTTTTCATAAGCCGTCGAGACGTCGAGCTGATGCAGCTCGTTGTTCCAGGCGTCGACGTGCAGCATCTTGCGGCACACCACGTCGAAGGCCCCGGTCAGGATCTTGAGTGCCTCGGTCGCCTGGAAGCTCGCAATCGTCGCGATCAGCGGACCGAGCACGCCGATCGTGTCGCAGGTCGGCGTCGTGCCGGGCGGCGGGGCCTCCTCGAAGACGCAGCGAAAGCACGGCGTCGCGTGTCCCGGCAACACCGGCAACGCCATGCCGGTCGTCCCGACCGCGGCGCCGTAGAGGTAGGGAATGCCGCGGCTGACCGCCAGGTCGTTGGCGAGGTAGCGCGTCTCGAGGTTGTCGAGGCCGTCCAGCAGCAGGTCGGCACCCTGCGCAAAGCGCGCGATGTTGGTGTGATTGATGTCATCGACGATCGCCGTGACGCGCACCCCCGAGTTGATCGCACCAAGGCGTCGCCTGGCCGCCTCGGCTTTCGGCAGCCCCTCGCGGACGTCCTGCTCGTCGAACAAGAGCTGCCGCTGCAGGTTGCTCGCCTCGACGACATCGCGATCGACGATTACGAGGTGCCCGACACCCGCGCGCGCCAGCAGGTCGGCCGCGACGCTGCCGAGCGCGCCGCAACCCAGCAGCAACACGGTCGAATCGAGCAGGCGGCGCTGGCCGGACTCGCCGATGCCGCGCAGCAGCATCTGGCGGTGGTAGCGGTCGAGCCCCGTGTTCATGGCCGGCCTTTGGCGGGCCAGAAGCGCGTCACGAGGCTCTTGGTCGCGACGATCAGGCCACCGGCAGCGATCCCCACGACGGCGTTGTAAAGGAGCGATGCGAGGCCCGAAAACAGGTCGGCCGCGACCGGCAGCTCGTGCGCCAGGTCCTCGATACCGTGCAGCCACGTGGCGAACAGCGGGATACCGTGCACCAGGATACCGCCGCCGACCAGGAACATCGCCGCGGTCCCCAGCACGGCGAGGGTCTTCATCATGATCGGGGCAAAGCCGAGGAGCATTTCGCCGAAGCGCCGTTGCAGCGCGACCAGCCTGGACTCGCCGGGCTTCTCCATCAGGTGCATGCCGGCGTCATCGAGCTTGACGATACCGGCCACGAGGCCGTACACGCCGACCGTGATGACGGCCGCGATCAGCGACACGACGCCGATGCGTACGGCCAGCGTTTCATCACGGACCGTGCCGAGCGCGATGACGATGATCTCGGCCGACAGGATCGCGTCGGTGCGAATCGCGCCGCGGATGCGCCGCTTTTCGAACTTCACCATGTCGACCTTGCGGTCTGCCACGGCCTCGAGGCGCGCCGCATGCTCTGCCTGCTCCTCGGCCGGTGAGTGGAGCAGGCGGTGCGCCACCTTCTCGAAGCCCTCGTAGCACAGGAACGCCCCGCCGAGCATCAGCAGCGGCGTGATGATCCAGGGAAAGACGGCGCTCAGGAACAGTGCGGCCGGCACCATGATGAGCTTGTTGAGCGCGGAACCCTTGAAGACCGCCCACACGACAGGCAGCTCGCGGTCCGCGCGTACCCCCGTTACCTGCTCGGCGTTGAGGGCGAGATCGTCGCCGAGGACGCCTGCCGTCTTCTTCGCGGCAACCTTGGTCATGACCGAGACGTCGTCGAGCAGCGTCGCGATATCGTCAAGCAGGGTCAGCAGGCTCGAGCCAGCCATCGGGTACTCCAGGTTCGGATCGGGATCGACGGTGTAGGATACAACATGTGAGTACGGGCCCGGCGCGTCGAGATGGCCCCGGGCTCACAATTCCTTACATGCCCCGGCCCATGCTGGCGGTATCATTATGGTTCGGAGTTCTCTATTAGCCGGTACGACGCCGGGTTGCCGCATATGCCGCACATCCTCATCGTCGATGACGATCGCGAAATCCTCGATCTCCTGAAGAGCTATCTCGAGTCGAACGGCTATTCCGTCGCGACCGCGGCCGACGCGGCCCTTGCCCGCAAGGCCCTGGCGAGGCAGCCCGCCGACCTGGTCGTCCTGGACGTGATGATGCCGAACGAGAGCGGACTCGATTTCTGCCGCAGCCTGCGGCAGACCTCGAACATCCCGGTCATCATGCTGACCGCGCTCGGCGAAACCGTCGATCGGATCGTCGGTCTCGAGGTCGGCGCGGACGACTACCTGCCCAAGCCCTTCGACCCGCGGGAACTCGTGAGCCGCATCCGCGCCGTGCTCCGGCGCGCCACGCATGCCGACGACGATGCCATGGCCGGCGCCTATCGTTTCGATGGCTGGCGGCTCGACCGCCTGTCCCGCACGCTGTTCGACCGGGACGCCGGTAAAGTCGAGGTCGGGGGTGCCGAGTTTCGCCTGCTCGAGATCTTGCTGTCGCATCCCGGGCGGGTCCTGTCGCGCACCGAACTCATGGAGAAACTGCGTGGCCGGGATCACGACCCGTTCGATCGCAGTATCGATGTCCGCGTCAGCCAGCTGCGGCGCGTGCTCGGTGACGATGCCCGCTCACCCACGATCATCAAGACCGTCTACGGTGAGGGGTACACGATCGGCGTGCCGGTAGAGGTCGAGGCGAAATGAGGCTCTATCCCGCAACGCTCTTCGGCCGGCTGGTGACCGCGCTCCTGCTCGTCGTCCTCATCACCGGCATCGTCATCGCCTGGCTCGTCATGCGCGAACGGGAGGAGGTCGTATTCTGGGGCGGCGAGAGCGCCGACCTCGTGGAGTTCGTCGCCACGACCAGCCGCGAGCTGGCCGGGCTGCCGTCCGCGGAGCGCACGCTGCGCGTCCGCGAGCTGCGCGGCTCGCGGCTCGCCGTCGGCGAGCGCCCCGATCGCCGCGAAATTCGTGCCCGGATCGACAGCGTTCGGGCTGCCGCCCGCTCCTATGAAAAACAGCTAGAGCGCCAGCTCGGCGACGAGTTCCGGGTCGAAGTGCGGCCGGCGGACCGCGGCAGGCGCGGCGCCATCCGCATCGGCGGGCGGCAACGGGACCGGCACGAACCCCCCGCTTCGCCCGGCGAGGGATTCCTCTTCGACAGGCTGGACGTGCTGGTCACACTGCCGGACGGCAGCGAGATCGCCTACAGGGTGCCTGCGCCGAGGGGCGGCCCGCCATTGCCGCAGGGCATCTTCGTGCAGCTCACGATCCTCACGCTGGTGCTGGCGATCGTGCTGTTCCTGATGGCGCGCAGCATCACGCGCCCGCTGTCGCGGCTGGCCGGGGCCGCCGAAGCCATGAGCCGCGGCAAGAACCCGTCGCCTCTGCCGGAAACCGGGGCCCGGGAGCTCAAGGAAGCGACGCGCGCTTTCAATACCATGCATGAGCGCCTGCAACGCTACGTGAATAGCCGCAACTCGCTGCTCGCCGCCGTCTCGCACGACCTGCGCACGCCACTGACCAGGCTGCGCCTGCGAGCCGAGAAGGTCGACGACCCGGCGCTGCGGGAGCGTTTTTGCGCCGACGTGGACGAGATGAATGCCATGCTCAGGGCGGCGCTCGATCTGTTCCGGGGCATCAACGACGACGAGGAAACACGCCCCGTGGACGTCATGGAACTGCTCGAGACGATCCTTGCCGGGTACCGCGAGATGGGCGCGGCGGTTGCGCTCGACGGCGGGGCCGCGGGGCCGATCGATGCACGGCCGAATGCGCTGCAGCGCTGCATCACCAACCTGGTCGCGAACGCGGTCAACTACGGCGGCGGGGCGTCGATACGCGTGAGCGACGGCGACGAACTCACGATACGCGTTGCCGACGAAGGCCCCGGCATTCCCGAAGCGTCCCTCGAGAAGGTTTTCGAGCCGTTCTACCGGCTCGACGAATCGCGCAACCCCGAAACCGGCGGCACCGGGCTGGGGCTGTCGATCGCCCGCGATATCGCGCAGGCGCACGGCGGCCGCCTGGTGCTCGAGAACAGGGAGCCGCGCGGCCTCGTCGCGATCCTGACGCTGCCGCGGCCCTGAACAGCCGGCGTGCCGGCCGCCAACAATTCCTCACAATTGCTTACGGCTTTTTACGCGGATCCGCGCGACACTCCTTCCCGTACCCAGCCGAAACGGAGAACCTCACATGAACCACAGAGCATTTATTATCGTCGCATTCCTGCTTGCCGCGAGCACCGCGGTGGCCGATGACTCCCGCAAGGGCGGCCCGCGCGGCCCCGATATCGACCAGCTCGCCATCGTCCTCGAAATGGATGACTACCAGAAGCAGGAGTTCGAGCGCATCACGACCGAGCATCGCGAGGCGGCCAAGGCCCGGCGCGAAGCCATGCGCGAGTCCGGCGAACGCCCCGACAGGGAAACCATGAAGGCCGCGCGCGAGGCAATGCGCGCCGACCTGCGGGCCCAGCTCGGAACCGTACTGACGGCCGAACAGCTCGTGAAGCTCGATGCACTGCAAGAGATGCATCGTGACAAGCGTCCCGGCAAGAACAAGCGGTCTCGTCCGGCGGATGACGACGCAGACGAGAGCTGAGCAGACCAGTCCCCCCCCCGCGCGTTAATTCGCGCAACGCTTGCGCCCCCGGTTTCCGGGGGCGCTTTTTTTGTTCGCCGCCCGCTCAGCTCAGCATCGGCAGGACCATGCTCGCCATGCTGAGGAGCAGGAAGAACCCGCACATGTCGGTCACCGTGGTCAGCAGCGGGCCCGAGGCAACGGCGGGGTCCAGCTTCAGTTTACGGAGAATCAGCGGCACCGTGCCGCCGATCGAGACGGCCACGACCGTGTTGGCCGCGAGCGCGGCGCCGACGACGAGGCCCAGGACCGGGTTGCCTTTCCAGGCCCAGGCGGCCAGGCCCAGCAGTGCACCCAGCGCAATGCCGTTGATCATCCCGACGACTGCCTCCTTGCGCCAGACGCGCATTACGTCCTCGGGCCTGGCCGCGCCGAGCGTCAGCTCGCGCATGCTCACCGCTACAGCCTGGTTGCCGGAGCACCCGCTCATGTCCGAAACGATGGGCAGGAAAACCGCCAGCGCGATAACGGCTGTCAGCGTGTCTTCGTACGCTGCGATGACACTCGCAGCGATGATGTTGAGGCCGATATTGACGCTCAGCCAGGCGAGGCGGCGCCGCGAGCGTATGAGTACGGGCATGCTGCGCAGCTCGTCGCCGCCGATGATACCGGCGGCCTTCAGGTTGTCGGCTTCGGCGCGTTCGGTCAGAGCCTCGAGCACAGCGCGCCGCCGTACGATACCCAGCAGCGACTGCCTGTCATCGACGACGGGAACGGCCGCGATGTCATGGTCGTCGAAGAACTGCTCCAGCTCCTCGAGGCTGGCTTCGGGGCTGACGGTCAGGGCAGGCTTGGCGACACTTCCGATGGTCTGGTCCGGATTCGCAAACACGAGATCGCGAAGTCGGATGACGCCCTTGAGTTTCTTCTTCTTCACGACGACGTAGATGTAGTGGACCGTCAGGAACTCGTAGTCGACCGTGTCGGCCGTGATTTCCTCCACGACATCGCGCACGCTGCGGGCCATGGGAAAGACCGCGAACTCCTTCATCATCAATCCGCCTGCCTGGTCGGACGGATAGCTGATCAGTTCGCGAACTTCGTTTGCCTCTTCTTCATCCAGTTCCGCGATGATCGCTTCGGCGTCTTCCGTGTCGAGTTCGGCCAGGACGTCGACGCGATGGTTACTGGCCATCTCCTCGACGATCGGCGCAGCGTTCCTCGCCGGCATTTCCTCGATCAGGTCGGCGACATGCGTATCGGGCAGGTCCTCGACCAGGGAGGCGGCCTTTTCAGGGGAGAGAATGGACAGCAGCGCCCGCTGGTCATCCGGTTCGAGCGCAAAAACCGCGTGCAGGAGCTCGGCCGGATCCAGTTCGTCCAGCAGGACCTGGACGTCGTCCGCGGGATCGCCGCGTTCGAGCATCGTATGAATCTGGCTCCAGGGGGTCTCTTTCGGGTGGGTCATTATTGGGCCTCGGCGAGTCTATTCCCGCATGGTTACGCCGCTAGTTACCGCAATTCGGCGCTATTTGGAATACGCATACCCCAACCTGTCCGGCGGTTGGTAGCCCGGCCGTTTGTGCCTACAGCATGAACGACAGCAGCGCTGCGGTACCCAGGAAAGATATGAATCCGGACACGTCGGTCACGGTCGTCAGGATGATCGATGACGCCGTTGCCGGGTCCTGGCCAAACCGCAGCAACATGATAGGCACAACGGCTCCCGATATGCCGGCCGCGATCATCGACAGGATCATCGCAACCGCGATGACGGCCGCCAGGCCGACGGATCGGCTCCACAGGTACACCGAGATGCCGCAGGTGATGGCCAGCGCGATCCCGTCGATGAAGCCGACCTGAACCTCTTTCCAGAGCACCTTGCGCCATTCCCGGGTGCCGATCTCGCGCAGCGCGAGCCCGCGCATCGTGACGGCGAGGGCCTGCGAGCCCGCATTGCCGGACTGCCCCGCGACGACAGGCAGCAGCACGGCCAGCGCCGTGAACTGTGCAATCAGGGATTCGAAGGCGCCGACGACTGCAGCGGCGAGAAAGGCCGTGAGCAGGTTGATGTGCAACCACGGTAACCGGCGCCTGACGGAAAACCCGGGTGTCGACAAGGCGCGCTCATCGGCGCTCGCACCCACCATCTTCTGCATGCTCGCGGTAGCCACGGCCTCGATGGCCTGGAACAGGGTCTGGTAGCGGACGACCCCGAGGAGCCGACCCTCGACGTCGACCACCGGCAGCGAATCGACCCGGTACTTCTCGAGCAGCTCGACGACCTCGCTGCGCGGCGCCGTGGCGAGCACACTGGCACTGACGTCCTCGAGCAGTTCGCTGAGCAACTGCTCGCCATGCGCCATTGCCATCGCCTGCATATCGACCCGGCCGACCAGGTGATTGCCGCGATCGACCACGTACACCGTTCTCGTGCGATGCGCTCCCGAATTGCGCAGGACCTCGAGCGCCTTGTTCACGGTCATGTCGGCCCTGACCGTGTCGTAAGGCCGGTCGAGCAGACGGCCGGCAGAGCCCTCGTCGAAATGCTGCAGGCGCTCCAGGTCATGCCGAACCGACTTCGGCAACCTGGCCAGCAGGCCCTCGCGGGCTTCATCGTTCATGCCGGCCAGCAAGTTGAGCGCGAGGCGTGGTGACGCATCGCGCAACACCGCGCGTTGTTGCCTGCTCGTCAGCGCGCCGAAGACCGCGACCGCACGGCTGTTGGACAGGTACTCCATGCCAGCCACCAGCGCCGCGGAGCCGATGCCGCGGACATTCTCGCGCAGCTGGTCGGTCGGCATGGCCTCGAGGCAGCCCGCGGCATCCGCCGGCTGCTCGCGCAGATACGCCTCCCTGATCTGCTCTTGCAGGGTCATGTCGAGTCGTTCCTGGAGAACGTCCTGAGCAGCAGTGTCTCGAACAGAAAGACGAGGTCCGTGGCCAGGTCGAGCAGGATATCGCCGCCCCTCTGTGAGTCGCCGGAGTATGTCTTGGCGACACGCAGTACGTTCTCTCGCGACACGCCACCGAGCACCCGGCGACGGTGATCGATGACCGGCATCCAGTTGCGGGTGTGCCACTCGTCGTTCTTCGCGACCTCGACCACGGGCGTCTCGGGCCGCAAGGCCTTGACCGCGACCAGGTAGTCCTTGACCGAGCCCGCGGGCGGACTGCGCAACAGCAGCCGCCACCGATCCAGCACGCCGAGGTAATGGTCGTCGGTATCGACGACGACGACGGGCCCCTGGGACTCGTGATCGAGCTTGCGCAGCTCGACCAGCACGTCTGCCGCCGGCGATTCGGGACGCACGCGCAACGGGATGTCACCGACAAGCGCACCGATGCTGTGCGGCGGGTACTGCTGATTGCGCAGCAGCCGTCGCTGGCGGTTCCGGTCGGGGAGGCTGTTGACGAGCGCAAGACGCTTGTCACGCGGCAGCCGGCTCAGCAGGGTCACCGCATCGTCGAAAGGCGCGTCAACGAGCCAGTCCGCGGGCCGCTGATGCCCCGATTCCAGCAATTCCCTGATGTGCGGCGCAGGCAGGCGCGCGACGATAGCGGCCTTGCGCTCGGCGGGCAGGATTGCGAGCAGGCGCTCGATCTCCTCGAACTCGCCTGCACCGAGAATCCGCGCAAAGGCATCCGGGTGCCGCGTCGCGAAGTCCAGGCTCAGCCGCTCGATGTCACTCATCCTGGCTTTCTTCCCGCAGCTTCAGGACATTGGCATCGGCGAACCGTGCCGCCGGCACGGAAACCACGCCCTCGTCGGTGGCGATATCCACGCCGGTTGCGTGGATATTGAGGATCTCTCCCTCGATGCCGTCCACGCGAATCCGGTCGGTGACGGCAAGGCGCGCGAGCTCCCGGCGCGCGAGTAGATTGGCGACATGCTGCCGGGCGCCGAGGGCAAACGCGAGCATCAGGCCGCTGCCGGCAACCGCAAAACCGATCAGTAGCAGCTGCGTAACGAACGAGATATCGACGTGAATGTGCTGCAGGCCCATCACGACGGCGACGATAAGGATCGTGCCGTAAACGAGGCGCGGGGCAAACGAGCTCGTCGTGAACTCATCCCTCAGGTTGGAAACGACGTGGCTTGCCAGCAGGCCGATCACGTGCCCGGCGACGACGATCGTAAAGCCGACGAGTATCTGCGGAATGAATACGATGACGCCGGTCAGCATCGCCGGCAGGCTGCGGACGCCCAGCACCGCCAGGGCATAGGTGATGGCGAGCACCACGACCAGCCAGAACAGAACCGCGCGAATCACGCGCACGAGTCTTGGCGAGATCAGGGGCTCGTCGGTCGTTGTCAGCACGGCCGCGCGGCGATCGACGAATCCCAGCAACGCCCCGGCCGCGACGCTGGCGAGACGCGCGACGATGACACCCAGCACCAGGATCGCAACCGCGATAACTTCTTCCCTGGCGATAGCGTCATCAAACATAGTGCAAGCAGTATCCGCTTGCACCATTACAGGTTCAAGTGATCATTTGTCGTAGCCGGGCCCGGCGGCGTAAGCCGGGTAGCCGGATTTCAGCGGCGCTAGAACAGGGTTGTCCGTGCCGTCTCCGTGATCATGACGACCGACTCGTGCTTGAGGCGCCGTTCCGGGGAGATGGCGTAAAAGCGTTCCTGGATGTCATCGGTCTGCCCGATTACCGCCATGCGATACATGCGGCAGACCTCTTCCTCGATGACCGACGGCGCCGCAAACACACCCGCACCGGCCTCGCCGAAGGCCTTCAGCAGTGCACTGTCGTCGAACTCGCCGACAATGCGCGGCGACAATGCCTGCGCCTCGAACCAGTCGTCGAGGCGACGCCGGAGCGCGGAGTGCTGCGACGGCAGCAGCATCGGCGCGTCATTCAGGCTGGCCGGGAACTTGCCGCGATAACGTCGCGCCCTGCTGCGCAGCGCGAAGAACGACATGCCGCTACCGCCGAGCCGGTGCGCATAGGCTTTCAGACTGAGGCCATCGGGCACCGGCTGGTCAGAGAGCACGATATCGAGCTTGTGCACGGCCAGCTCGGCGAGCAATTGCTCCAGTGATGCCTCCTGGCACCGCACGCGCACCGGATGCTCTGACATGAGCGCCGGAGCAATGATCCTTTCGGCAATAAGCTTCGGCATCGAGTTCACGATCCCGACATTGAGGGTGGTCGGGCCGGTCAGGCTATTTCCGCGTATGACCGTGGCAAGTTCCGCACCGACGGAGAAGATCTCGTCGGCATATTCGAACACGAGCCGCCCCATGTCGGAAAGCACGAGGCGCCGACCAACACGATTGAAAAGCGGCTGGCCGACCGCCTCATCCAACAGCTTGAGCTGCCCGCTGATCGTCTGCGGTGTCAGGTGCAAAGACTGCGACGCCCTGGTGATGCTGCCCTCGCGCGCGACGGCCCAGAAATAGTGCAGGTGGCTGTAGTTCAGGTGGCGCATGCAATTATCATATCAGGGCGAACTAACAGACAATATACTTCGATTTTCTCGAACAATTGACGACGCTAGTCTGCTACGTTACAGGGGTAGTGGCGGCGCAGCGCATCGTAGACAATCGTTTGCGCTTTCCTGCCCTTCAGATCGTCGTGACGCTCGAGTTCCTCGACGACGTGCAACATGACATCCGCAATCGGATCGGGCTGCCCGACGCAGAATTCCGCGTAAACGGATGGACCGAAATCCCGGATGCGGTTGATTACCCGGGTCCTGATCGCGCGTTCGGAAAACGTCTCTTTTTCGTCGATCTCGGAGGCAACGTTTTCGGCGACGCGCCCGTCCGTAGCGACAGCGCCATCCAGGAACCCCTTAACGTAGTAGGTGCAGAGGCGCGCTTCGACACTATCGGTATCGGTAGCTGCATCGGCACAGATTTCCTGCAACTGCTCCGCGTCGAGCGGTTCGATCGCAAGGCTTACCGGCGCAGTGAGCAGGCCGCTCAGCGCCGCGACAATCATGGGAAAAGTTCTCATGGACTCAATGTCTCCTTTGCGCCCGCGGGCGCTGTGTTTGATTCGGTAGCAAAAACGCGTCGCAGGACCAGGTATCCCGACACCGCGGAAAGAATGGAGCCGGCCAGCACACCGACGCGCGTGGCGGCAAGGTGGTCGAACGCGCCGCGCTCGAAGGCCAGCGAGCCGATGAAAAGACTCATGGTGAAGCCGATTCCGGTGAGCAGGGCAACGCCGTAGATCGACAGCCAGTTACTGCCTTGCGGCAGGGCGGCAAGTTTCAGCTTCACGGCGAGCCAGACGACGCCGAACACGCCGACCTGCTTGCCGAGGAACAGTCCTGCGGCAATGCCGAGCGCCACCGGCCCGAGAAGCGCATCCGAATCGATACCGGAGAACGACACGCCGGCATTGGCGAACGCGAACAACGGCAGGATCATGTAGGCGACCCACGGATGCAGCGAGTGCTCCAGTTGTCGCAACGGCGACGCCTCTCCCTCGCTGCCGCGCAGCGGGATCGTGCATGCCACCGCGAACCCGGCGAGGGTCGCGTGGACGCCGCTCTTGAGCACGCATAGCCACACGACAATACCGATCGTCGCGTACACCGCGATGCGCGTTACCCCGAGCCGGTTCAGGAGCACCAGCCCCCCGATACCGACCAGGCCCGCGGAGAGCGCGAACAGGGAAAGGTCCTGGGTGTAAAAGATCGCAATAACGACGATTGCGCCGATGTCATCGAAGATCGCAATCGACGTGAGGAACATCTTCAGCCCGATCGGCACGCGCTTGCCGAGCAGCATCAGGACACCCAGCGCGAACGCGATGTCCGTCGCCGCGGGGATCGCCCAGCCGTTAATGGTCTCGGCGTTGTCCCAGTTCAGCGCTGCATAGATGCCGGCCGGCACCAGGAAGCCGCCCAGGGCCCCGGCTGCAGGCAGCAGCAGCTGCTCCTTCGAGGAAAGCTGGCCCTCGAGGATCTCGCGCTTGACCTCCAGGCCGATGAGAAAAAAGAAGACTGCCATGAGGCCGTCGTTGATCCACAGCAGCAGGGGCTTGTCGACGACAAGCTCTCCGAGCGCTACCATGAGCGGCACGCTCAGCACGCGCTCATACAGGCCGGCGAGCGGGGAGTTCGACACGACGAGCGCAGCGAACGTTGCGATAACGAGCAGCACGCCGGCAGACGATTCGAGTCGCAGGAAGTTTTTCAACGCAGCGACGGGCATGACTTCTCCGGGTCAGGCAATTCCTGACGGAGAAATTAGCAAGTTCGATAAACTCGAATAAGTCGATAATTACGTACTAAATGTTCGGTTATCTCGAAACTACTAATCTGCATCGATGGATAGAATCCAGACAACGAAAACATCCACTGGATCGACGAATGAGAGGCCGTGATCTCACGCTCGTAACCGCGCACGATAAACGCCTGGCGCCATCCTACCGGGTTGCGGCGCGGGCGACGGCCAGCGTCGTCCAGCACCCGGCCCTCGAGCGCGGATAGCATGGACCCGGTTGTCTGGTTCTTCGCACTGGGCCTCGCCGCCGGGCTGGCGAAGTCCGACCTGCGCATGCCGCCGGCGATCTACGACCTGCTGAGCATGGTGCTGTTGCTGACGATCGGCCTCAAGGGTGGAGTCGAACTGGCCCGGGCGCCCCTGGCGGGGCTGATACCCCAGGTCATCGCCGTCCTCGCGATGGGCTTCGTGCTGCCGTTTCTGCTGTTTCCGGCGGCGCGCCTGTTCGGCCGGGTCTCGCGGGCCGATGCCGCATCGCTGGCAGCACACTACGGCTCCGTCAGCGTCGCTACCTTTGCGGTCGGCGTCGCGTTCCTCGTCGACCGAAACGTCGCCTACGATTCCCAGCTGCCGCTGTTCCTCGTGCTGCTGGAGGTACCGGCCATCGTTGTCGGCATCCTGCTGGCGCGGCGGGTCGCTGCGGCCCAGCGCTGGGGCAAGCTGCTGCACGAGATCTTCCTCGGCAAGAGCATCGTCCTGCTCGTCGGGGGCCTCCTGATCGGCTGGCTTGCCGGGCCCGACGGCATTTCGAGCCTCGAGCCGTTCTTTTTTGATCTCTTCAAGGGCGTGCTGGCGCTGTTCCTGCTGGAGATGGGCTTGATTGCTGCAACGCAGGCGAAGGCGCTGCGCGACAACGGGGTGTTCCTCGTCCTGTTCGGCGTTCTGGTGCCCCTGCCCATGGCAACGATAGGGGCCCTGGTGGGCTGGATGATCGGCTTGTCACCCGGCGGTACGACCTTGCTCGCCGTGCTGGCCGGCAGTGCCTCGTACATTGCGGCTCCGGCAGCGATACGGGTTGCGGTCCCGGAGGCAAACCCGACACTGTCGCTGACCGCGTCGTTGGGCGTGACCTTCCCGTTCAATATCTTTTTCGGCATTCCCGCCTATTTCAAGATCGCCGGCCTGCTGCATGGCGGTGGAGGTTAACGACATGCCTGACGATTCCCGCAAACTCGTCACGATAGTGACCGAAGCCGCGCTCGAACACGAGGTCTGCGGCGAACTCGAGGACCTCGGCGCTGCCGGGTACACGGTCTCGAATGCGCGAGGCAAAGGCAGTCGGGGCGTTCGCGACGCGGGCTGGTCATCGAGTAGCAACGTTCGCATCGAGGTCATTTGCGGTGACGACGTCGCCAATCGCATAGAGCAGCACCTGCGGCGCAAGTACTACGACCACTACGCCATGATCATCTTCGAGAGCGACGTGCGGGTCTTCCGGCCGGACAAGTTCTTCTAGCGCGGCGCGGAACGCAGCACCGGGTACACACCTGCCGGCACTGGCTTGCCGGGCTACCCTTAAAGAGGCGGAAGCTCGATGCCCTGCTCGAGCAAGCGCTTCCTGATGGTTCCAGGACGGAACACCTCCTCGAGACACTGGGCTTCGGTTGCGGTACCCGTGAGCTGGGCGGTCAGTTTATTGCTTCTTATGATTTCTGCCGAAAACACCGCCGCGAAAACCTCGGCCGTTCTTGCACTGGGTGCGACCATTAGCGGTATCCCCTGGATGTCTTCAGCGTATTTGGCCAATTCCGGCTTGCCGGCGACATCATAGGTCCCCTTCGCCAACTGGTTGTTCCACGTGTCGTTGAGCCGCGCTGCAAGACGAAACGCCTTCAACACCGCACAGGGTGAAAAAGGGTTGCTCTGCGAGGCGTTGGTCCTGGCCAGGAAGTTTTTCTTCAGCAACTCATTCAGGAACAGGTTGCCGGTATCCCGGTTGTACGTCGAGATGTAAGCGAGTACGGGCGTTGTGTGGGTCAGCACCTTCTTGCCCGGATCCAGTGACTGCACCCGCTCCATGGCTTTTTCGGGATCCGCAAGGAGCTGCAGGCATTCCGCCTGGGTCAGGGACGAGAGCAACGTGTTCAATTGCGTACTCAGCCCCCAGGAGTGGAACACGATTATTCGCGCAAGGATGTCGGCGGCTTTGTCGGGCTTTATCTTCGCGAGCGTCCCTTCGGCGCGAATAAAGTCGGAATCGTACTGCCCGAGAATATTGGTGCCTGCCGGTGGGTATAAAGGACCCATGCCACGTGGTTGTCCGGCCGACCAGAACAACATGTTGGCCAGCTCTGCTGCCTTCGCCGCCGATAACAACGCGCACGGCGCCAGCGGGCTATCCGTCGCAGTAGCCGACATACCCAGCAAGTCAACCTGGGCGGTCAGCGTAATGAACCTGCCCAATTCGTTTTCGTCCAGGGCGGCACCGGGGCTGCCGGAAAGCACGAACTCCGCGTGGCCATGGGGCGGCGTGCCGGCTTCCGCAGCATGTGCGACGTCACCTATCGTGCCCCACGCAAATGGCAGCACCACAAGTACCAGGTATGGCGTGAGCCTGGACAACCTGTATCCGGATTTTTTCATGAGAAGTGAGGTCCGATGCGGCCTTGCGGGCTTCATGCGCTCAGGCGCACATCTTCCGGACTACTTTTCGAGCTTCAGGAAATAATCGAGGATCTCCGGAACATTGCCGTTGCCCAGGCCGGCCTCGACGGCGGCCTTGAGGTTGGACGACGTGCCCTCGGCGATCTCGGCCCGCGTACCCAGGTCGTCGACCATCTCGAGGAAATAGCCCAGGTCCTTGTTGGCGTTGTTGATGGAGAAGCCCAGGTCGCTGACGCCATCCACGGCGTAGTTCTTGCAGAACTGCATGAAGGGCGAATTGGACGGGCCGGTCGACATGATCTCCCAGAGCTGCTGGCGGTCGACGCCGGCGCGGTCGGCCACGGCGAAGGCCTGCGACATGGCACAGACCGTGGTCATGCCCATGAAATTGTTGATCAGCTTGGTCGTGTGACCGGCGCCGAGCGCGCCGAGATAGAAGATATTCTCGCCCAGCACGTCCAGAACCGGCTTCACCTTGTCAAAGGTATCCCGGTCGCCCGCGGCCATGATATTGAGAAGCCCGTCCTTGGCGTGGGCCGGCGTGCGGCCGAGCGGCGCGTCGATCATGCCCGCGCCCTTCTTGGCGAGATCGGCACCGATTTTGCGCGTGGAGGCCGGGATCGAAGTTCCGAAGTCGATCAGCACGGCGCCCTCCTTGATACCGGCCAGGATGCCGTCCTTTGCATAAACCAGCTTCTCGACCACGGCGGAGGTCGTGAGGCAGAGCATCACGATGTCGCTGGCAGCGGCCAGCTCGGCGGCCGACCTGGCCTCGGTGGCGCCGCGCGCGACAACGGCCGCGACGGCCTCCTTGTTGAGGTCCATTACGACAGGTTCAAAGCCGTTCTTTTGCAGGCATTCGACCATATTGCCGCCCATGAGGCCGAGGCCGATGAAACCAACGACGGGCTTTGTCATATCTGACTCCAGTAGGAATTATTTGCTGTCTTGCCGCCAGTATAAGAAGAACGGGCCCCCATAGGTAGTAAACGTTTTATCTGTAACTTCCAGGCGGCACACAGACCTGCTCCCGTGACGCAGCGGGCTCGTCGAAGCGCGGTCCAAGCGCTCGGTGTCCGACCTGACGTCGAAATCGATTTCGGCGCAGACATCACCTCGTGAAGTGATATCGGTAATCCGGATGCTCAGCCGAGTTCTTGATGCAGTCTTGCGTCGTGTGTTCGAAAGTGGTCAGAGAACCAGCGGTCCAGGTCGCGGGACAAGCCTTTTCGATCGTATCGGCCGGCGGCGTCGACACTGTCGATCACGTTGAGCAGTTCATCCAGCAGCAGTTCGTGGTCCTGCTTGTGCGCGGCGAAACCTCCATAGCCTGCTTCCCGCATGACTCTTTCTTCGAGCGCAAAGTGGGCCGAAATGCGTGCGTAAATCTCGCCGAGCGTCTCCACGACCTTTGACTGAGTGGCGTACTCCCGCATCTCGGCATCCAGGCCGTTAATCAACTCGATAAGCTCGCGATGCTCCAGGTCTACGGCGGCAACGCCGACGCTGAATTCATCTTTCCAGGTTATCAGGCTCATCGGAACGCAAAACCTCCGTTTTCGGCACGAAACGTAATCGTGAAATAGCGCCCGGGCGCGAGATTGACCTCTTCCGAGTACTCATAGTCCCAGCCCGTCTCGCGTGCCGAATCCCTCAAGCGCGCCGTGATCGTGTGCACGCCGGCATCGACCTCGAGTTTCTCGTATACCGAGGCCGGACCGTCTCTCCAGAGCCCTGAAGGGACGGCTCTCATGGACAGGGCCGTCACCCCATCCACTTCGAGCTCGACGGCAAGCGCTAGCCGTTCCCGCTCGCATTCGTTGATCGCCTCTCCTTTCCGGGCGCGCTCGTTTATCTCTTGTGGCGTTAGCTTGACGCATTCCTCCACGCGTTCTGCCGCATGATTCAGCGATAGCTTGATCACGGCAAGTCCAGGATCCGCGTACCGGTAAGCCGGTGCGACGGACAGGTAGCCGATGAATGCAGCAAAGATCCCGTATAACAATACCTGGACCACTCTACGCATCATCGATCTCCGACAGTGCGGCAATGAACTCCGTCAGCGCGCGCTGCCGCCTTCGCGAAGAGCCCCGTGGCAGCCAGCTAAGTCGCAGGCGTCGTTCGTCGACACGCTGGCGCAGGTATGGGTCTCGCCTGCGCGCCATGCGCTCGATGGTCCACTCGTTGCCAAGACGGTTCTGGCAATCCCCTTCCGCGCAGCCCGCGATCATGACGCCCTCAGCATGATGGCGAGCCAAGGCGAAGTCGACGAATGATGGCGGCAGCATTCCGACGCAGGGTAGCCGAATGACCTTGACGCCGTCCTGTTCGAGTTTGTCGGCATCTCCGACATCACAGGAAAACACGACAACCCGCGCCTTTTCGGTCCCGGTCACGAGACTGTCACGGAGCTCCGCAATGCTCCTGTGGGGGAGTTCGATTCCGGGCTGCAGGGGCCCCGAGCGCCGAAACGGTGTCGACGTCGGGCAGGCGCCAGCGCAGATACCGCAGGAGGTGCACTGGTTCAGGTTGACGACAGGCTCGGTCTCGTAGGCACGTCCATCGGTTCGCGGGACCATGTTGATGGCGCTGAAGGGGCAGTCGTCGAAACAGCGACCACAGCCATTGCAGTTCTCGAGGTTGACGATTGCTGCTGGAACTGGTTTCGCGGGTGGCATCCAGGGCAGCAGAGCAAGAACCAGGAACACGGCGAAGAGATACAGCCAGAGTTGCCCACCCGGGATGATATCCAGCAGCGGATAGCCTGCAAGGTAGAACCAGTCGAATCCGAGTTCCGCAGGCACTACGTCGAGATCCGCCGGGCCCTGGCTGACAGCCGGAAAGACAAGTGACAGGACGACAAGCGCCCCAAGCGTACCTAGGGCGAGCGGCCGCGGCGGATTGACCTTCGCCGCCGAGTGCCTCTGGACGTGAACCCACATCAGCAGCAACATAAATAGAGGGCCGAAAATGTGAATAAACACCATCAACGTGAAAAAGCGTCCGCCCAACGTTGTGCTATTGAGAAAGTTGTTGGCGATCGGTTCGCCGAACACCGGCAGGGTATCGAGCCACTCCGTCGTTGCGACGGCGATGTACTGCGCGAGCTGGTCCCATACCAACCAGTACCCACTGATGCCGCACAGGTAAATGAACGCAAGTAGCGGCACGCCCGTCAGCCACGCGAAGAACCGGCGACCGCGCAGCCTGTCGCAGGCGAATTCGCGAAAAATATGCAGCACCACAACGATGACCAGTGCATCAGACGCGTAGCGATGCAGGCTGCGCATGATACCGGCAGCGTACCACTGGTCATGCGTTATGTATTCGACCGATAAGTACGCATCGGTGATGCCGGTATCGAAGAAGATATACAGGTAGACACCCGTTGCCGCGACAATCCAGTAGAAATACCAGCCGAGGGCACCGAGCCAGGCAAACGGTGAATAACGCTGCCCGAAAGCGTACTCAAATACCGTTTCAAAGCGGCCGAAGGCGCGCGCGAGGGCTCGTTTGATCAATTCCATCGCGAACCTATCGGGCCCGTTGCCATTCCCGGACAACAAAAACAGCGACCAACCCCAGGCTCAGTATGCCGACGACGATCGCCATGAATATCGAGTAGTCGAAGCGATAACGATCGTTATTGGGGTCGTAGACGGTGCAAAACAGTTTGAAAGTACTCACCCAGTGCTCTAGAAAACCTGCGCTGCGTGGTGTGTTGAAAACGAGTTCCTTGAGGGGCTCCACGATTGCCGTCGTCTCGATGTCGACGCCATAGACCTGCCTGTAGATTCTGCCGTCTGCATCGATGACGGTCGCCTGAGCGAGATGGTCGAACCCCTTGGCGCTGGGATAGAACAGGAAGCCGAGGTTGTCGCTGAGCTCATCGACGACCCCGGCCTCGATGGCAAGGAAATGCCAGTTTGGTACCTTGTCGATACCGAGACGCGACTCGAACTCCCGCATGCGATCGGGCGTGTCTACCCGCCAGTCGAAACCGACCGTGACGACGCTGAAGGCGTCCTCGCCAAGAGCTTCCTGCGCAACTTCAATCTTGTCGCGAAGATTGCGGGTGATCGTTGGGCAGATATGGTGGCAACTCGTATAGATCATGCTGACGACAAGCGGTTTGCCACGCAGCTCTGAAATAGCGAAAGGCTGTCCTTCCGTGTCGCGGAGCGTGTAATTGTTCAATTGACGACCGATCGCGCCCTGGCTGAAATCGAGCGCCGCTGAACGATCGTATTCCGCGCCGAAGGCGGAAAGCGCAACCAATGTCAGGAACAGAATCCCAGTGCGGCAGTGCATAGCTCAGCCGACCAGCAAACCATCCAGCATCGCGGCAACCAGCAACAGGCCGAGCTGTACGATTGAAGCGGCGAACGCGTGCCACGCGTTGGTGATACCGGGAGTGATATAAAGGCGCGCGCTGGCAAACACGAAATAAACGCCGCCAACCACGGCGCCGATTGCGTAGATCCAGCCCATGCCGTACCAGAGCGGGGCGATTGACAGCATGACCAGCGCAACGGTGTGCGCGAGAATCGTTACAGTCGCTGCCTTGTCGTCGACGACCACGGGCAGCATCGGGACGCCCGCGCGTCTGTAGTCTTCTTTGCAGGCAAATGCCAGCGACCAGAAATGCGGCGGAGTCCAGAGAAACAGCACTCCGGCGATAATGAATGCGACCGGCGAGAGAGTCGCCCCGGCAGCTGCAGAACCGGCAAGCACGGCGAAACTCCCCGCGAGACCACCAATAACGATGTTCATCCAGGTGCGACGCTTTAGCCAGACCGTGTAGACGACACCGTAGGTAAACGCTCCCATTAACACGAAAAAGGTCGCAAGCCAGTTGGTCGCCACTGCGGCAGCCGCGAGCGCAAACAGAAGCGAAAGGACGATGCCGCCCAGCCAGATCCAGTCAGCCTGGAATCGTCCTGTCACAAACGGCCGTGATTGCGTGCGCTTCATATGGACATCGATATCACGCTCGTAAAACTGGTTGAAGGCGCCGGCCGCCGATGAGGCGACCAGCACTGCGATACCGAATACGAGTATCTGCCACGCACCGAGGCCATGATCCGGAGTCACGACCACGCCGGTAACGGCGCAGGCCATGATCAGGAATCCAAGGCGCACCTTCGCGGTGTGGTAGATGAGTTTGATCGTTGCAGACATTGCCGTATCGATTTGAATCTCAGCTCAGCGGCCAGACCTCCGAAAGATACTTCCAGTTGACGAAGTAATAGAGCACGAAAGCGATGAAGAAGATCGCGACCAGCATCGTCGTGCCCGGAATCTTCAGCGATTCGGCGCTGCCGTGCTCCGCGACTACCGCTGCCTGAGGCGGTACCTCCGGGTAGCTCGGCTTCTCGTCCACGCCGAGTTTACGACCGAAGAATACCGAGGCCACGACAACGACTATGAACGCAATGCCGCCGACCGCTGCCAGCACGGCGAACATGCCGTTCAGGCCCATCATCAGGAAGGCTGCCGACGGATAGTCGAACGGCAAAATTGCGTCCGCGAACTGCATGTCCCAGTGGCGCCGCGAGACGCCCAGCGTACCTGCGCCCATCATGAATACGGAAATACCGGCGGCACCTATGCCGAACAGGTAGGGCTGTAGTCTCGCCAGCTTCATGAACCGAAGCTCGCGGCGGAAAACAAGCGGCACCAGGTAGTACGTGATCGCCATGAATGCCAGCGTCGTGCCGGCAACGACCGTGCCGTGGAAGTGGCCGGGAACGTACAGCGTGTTGTGCATGATCAGGTTGATTTGTTCCGTGCCCATGACGACGCCGGAAATACCGCCTATGAAGCCGAAGAACACAAGGGACATGAACATGCCGGCAAACGCCGGGTTGCCCCATGGGGCCTTTCGCAGCCACTCGAACATTCCCTTTGTCAATCCGCGCGCACGCTGCGCGGCTTCGATTGATCCGGGTACCGTCATGCCATGCACCATGCTGCCGAGTACTGCCAGGTACATCGCGTAACTCGTGTTGAAGATCTTCCACTCGGAGCTGAGCCCGGGCTCGGCGAGCAAATGGTGCGCGCTCGCGAGCTGCAGGAACAGGATGTACATGAGGAACGCCGTCCGGCTGACCTTTTCGGACAGCGGCCTCGCGCCGAATGTAATAGCCGCGATCGCATACCATATCGCGACGTGAGCGGAGACGTTGATCTGCTGTGACGAGTGACCCATAGCCCACCAGATCGTCTTGTAAAGCAGTGGATCGATATGGCTGACGAGTCCGATCGACCAAAGCAAGGTCGGGATCAGGATGATTGCTCCGGACGCGATCGTGAAGACCGCGATAATCGCCGCGGTCAGAGCGCCGAAGGTCACGAGCGGGATCGAGCCCTGATAAGTCCGTTCCCGGCGGGCCACGACGAGCGTACCGAAAAAGACGAAGCAGCCTATGAGTGCGCCGACGGCAAACAGGATGATGCCGAGATAGAAGCCCGGCTCGGCTTTCAGCGGTACATACGACGTGAACATCACGCTGGAACCGCCTTGCAGCACGACAATATTGGTGATCAGCGCACCGGCCAGCATGAGTCCAAAACCTGTCCATGCCCAGCGCGGGCCCGCGATGCGGCTGTTCAACAGGATTGCCGAAGCGAAATAGAGCACCGCCATCTCGAAGAAAATGATCCAGACGAGCAGGACGTCCAGGCCGTGCGCGGTTAACGCAAGGTAAAACCAGTCGGCTGGCAGGAGATGAACTTCGGGCCAGCGTGTCAGCGCCACCAGCAAGCCGAAAAGGCCACCAATGGCGAGGAAGATGACGGCCGCGACCGCATTGGCCTTGATCAGTTTCTCGGCATTGAGATCGACTTTGAGGCCTGTCGTGGGGCAGGTGCGAAATTCTGTTCTTGTTGACATGTTTGTGCCCCCCTACTCGACAACGTAAAGCTTGCCGACCATCAGGTGGTGCCCGATGCCGCAAAACTCATTGCATACGATGCCGTATTCACCGGCCTGGTCCGGCTTGATCGTAACCACCATGTCGTAGGCCGGATGTACCTGGAGATTTATGTTGATGGGCTGTAGCGAGAAGCCGTGTTGTACATCTATCGATGAGAGATGTAGGCGGTAGGTTTGGTCTTTCTCTAGTTCGAGAATCGGCCACCAGTTGAACAACCGGCCCGTCAGGTACACGTCACTGCCTGCCGGCGGATGCACGACCGGAAAGCCATTTTCCTGCCGCACCGTATAGGCCTCGATCATTTCCTGCGTTTTCGCAGCGAATTTCTCTGGCTTGATTTTGTATGCTTCGTTCGAGAGGTTCTGCTCTCCCGCGCCATGCCAGTAGATCATCATGAAAAACATGAAGAGTCCCCAGCAGAACGCAATGATGATCCAGGTGAGTTCGACCTTGGCGATCGGTTGCCTCCACCAGATCCGTTCAGTCGGCGGTGTTATGGCCATGCTTCAGCCCCCCATATTAGTCCGCTATCGGAATCTGGGTGATCTCCATGATTCCCCAGATGATGTAGAAGACGGTCGGTACGGCGATGCCGAGGAACAAGAGCAGAAACGGATTATCCAGAAGGCGTTGCATGAACGGGATTTGTTCGTTGTCCGTCAAACCCTCGTCTTCCCATTTGTTTTCTTCTGTCACGATCTATCCCCCATTGGTGTTTCCGGTCAGGTAACTGATGAGCACGAAACTCGTCACCGCCAGCGTCAACAGGATGCTAAAGAACACGAGCGACCGGTATTGGAAGCGCCGGCCAGCGGTCACTTCCGCCCGCTCCAGAATCCAGTCCGACAACAGGTACAGGACGGCTGCAGCTAGCGTGAAGTAGACAATACTCATAAGCGGCCTGCTGTTGCGGCACACAAACGCACCGCGAGTTCCGATCTTGGGCCCGCCTCTGCGGCGATTCCATGATCTAGATCAAGACAGGTGCGTCAGCCGTTGGGCTTCGCGAACGCGTTCCGGCGGGTGGTAGCAGACCAAGTAGTGCGTGGCGTAGAACACGCGCTGCGGAATGATTACTCTCAGGAAGATGTCGAATCTGGTTACAGCGTGGTCACGTGGTGGTCACAAAGCACTTCTGCGATTGCCCCGATACCACCTAACCATTTGAAAAGATTAGCGCGCCCGACAGGATGGATTCAGATCGCCTTAAGGCGATCTTCACCCCTGCGGGGCGCGCTGCGCGCGTCCAAATTGCTGGCGCAATTTGTCGAACAAAGCTCGATCTTGGTGCGACACACCGAATACGAAAACGGGCCCCACAAGGGGGCCCGTTCTCGTATTTGGCGCGCCCGACAAGATTCGAACTTGTGACCCCTGCCTTCGGAGGACAACCCAGATGAGCGGCTTCAGTCGGTGTCAGTCGTAAATCCTGCTCAAAGCCACGCCGTTCATAGGTTTCGACTCTAGTGAACATTCGCATCGACGGCAACGATTAACCCCACGTTTGCCAAATTTCGTCGGGCACGCGTCGTTTTTGGTCACGAACCCTGTGCCAAATTGGCACAGGGTTGAATAGGTTTGGTTGCCCGGCGCCAGCGCCGGGCAGTGGTTTCGACCGGCGTCGCCGGCCGAACCTGGTCTCATACGATTCATCGGCCAGCTAGCAACGCGGTGACGGCGGGCACGCCGATCGTGAATTTCGGCTACAGCTACGACAGCTACGGCAACCTCAAAACCGCCACCACCGCCGTCAACGGCAGCGTCTCCAGCGAAACCTTCGACTACGACCCGCTGCACCGCTTGAAAT
>JBFEJR010000035.1:0-25488 GCA_041553075.1 Woeseiaceae bacterium
CGAGGTGATCGAGCCAGTCTTGGTGGAGGTGATGCGCTCCTGCAGTACGCCCATTTCCTCGGCCAGCGTCGGCTGGTAGCCCACGGCCGACGGCATGCGGCCGAGCAGCGCGGACACCTCGGTGCCGGCCAGCGTGTAGCGGTAGATGTTGTCGATGAACATGAGAACGTCGCGGCCTTCGTCGCGGAACGCCTCGGCCATCGTCAGGCCCGTCAGCGCCACGCGCAGGCGGTTACCGGGCGGCTCGTTCATCTGGCCGTACACGAGCGATACCTTGTCGATAACGCCCGACTCGGTCATCTCGTGGTAGAAGTCGTTGCCCTCACGGGTGCGCTCGCCGACGCCGGCGAACACCGAGTAGCCCGAGTGCTCGTGGGCGATGTTGCGAATCAGCTCCATGAGCGTCACGGTCTTGCCCACGCCGGCACCACCGAACAGGCCGACCTTGCCGCCCTTTACGATCGGCATGATCAGGTCGATGACCTTGATGCCGGTTTCCAGGAGCTCTGTCGTGGCCGCCTGGTCCTCGTAGCTCGGCGCCGCGCGGTGAATCGGCAGCCGCATCTCGGCGCCGATGTCGCCCTTGTTGTCGATCGGCTCACCGAGCACGTCCATGATTCGGCCGAGCGTCTTCTCGCCAACCGGGACGGAGATCGCCGCGCCGGTGTTGGTAACGCTCATGCCGCGCTTCAGGCCTTCCGAGGAGCCCATCGCGATCGTGCGCACGACGCCGTCGCCCAGCTGTTGCTGCACTTCGAGCGTAATACCGGGCTCGTCGATGACCAGCGCGTCGTATACCTTCGGAATCTGGCCGGCCGGAAACTCCACGTCCACGACAGCGCCAATTACCTGCACAGTAGTTCCAGTGCTCATTTAACTTTCCTCTTTGTCATCGATGTCGCCCACATGGCGGGCTCTTACGATGCTTCCTCGCAAATTAACCGGACACGGCGGCAGCGCCACCGACAATTTCTGAAATTTCTTGCGTGATAGCCGCCTGGCGAGCCTTGTTGTACTCGAGCTGCAGGCCATCGATGATCTCGCCGGCGTTGTCCGTGGCGGATTTCATCGCCACCATCTTCGCGGCCATCTCGCACGCGAAGTTCTCGACCGCGCCGCGGTAAACCAGCGACTCGATGTAGCGTCCGAGAACGCCGTCGAGCAACTCCCTTGCGCCGGGCTCGTAGATGTAGTCCCAGTGCTCCTGCAACTCGCCTTCCTCGAACTTGACGCGCGCCGGCAGCAACTGCGTGACGTCCGGCTTCTGGCTCATCGCCGAAATAAACTTGTTGTACACGAGGAACAGGCGGTCGATCCTGCCCTCCTCGTAAGCGTTCAGCATGATCTTGATCGCGCCTATCAGGTCGTTGGCGCTGGGCTCGTCACCCAGGTGCGTGGCCGTGCCGACAACCTTGCCGCCCATGCGGCGGAAGAACTGCACCGCCTTGGCACCGACCAGCACCATGTCCACCTCGATGTCCTGCTGCTGCCAGTTCGCGATCTCGCCAATCACGGTCTTGAACAGGTTCGCATTGAGACCGCCGCAGAGCCCACGATCCGTCGAGATGACAATGAACCCGACCCGCCGGACCTCCCGCTCGATCAGGAACGGATGCTTGTAGTCGGGATTCGCCTGGGTCAGGTGGCCCACGACGCGACGGATCCGCTGCGCATAGGGGCGCGACGCTTCCATCTGCTTCTGCGCCTTGCGGATCTTGCTCGCCGCGACTTTCTCCATCGCACTCGTGATCTTCTGCATGTTCTTTACAGAAGCGATCTTTGAGCGGATTTCTTTTTCGCCTGCCATTTACTTGCCCTGTAGGAGCGCGCCTAGCGCGCGATTAATACGCGCCTTTCTTGGCGAACGCATCGCAGATGTTTTTCAGCTTGGCCGCGATGTCGTCGTTGTAGTCGCCCGTCTCGTTGATTGCGTCGAGGTCGGCCTTGTGGTTGGCGCGCGCGAAATCGTGCAGCGCACTTTCGTAGTCGACGACTTTCTCCACGGGCACCTTGTCGAGGTAACCTTCGTTGACCGCGTACAGCGACAACGCCATGTCGGAAACCGGGAGCGGCGAGTACTGTTTCTGCTTCATCAGCTCGGTGACGCGCTGGCCGCGTTCGAGCTGTGCGCGGGTGGCCGCATCGAGATCCGACGCGAACTGTGCAAATGCCGCCAGCTCGCGGTACTGCGCGAGCGCCAGGCGCACACCGCCGCCGAGCTTCTTGATGATCTTCGTCTGCGCCGCACCACCGACACGCGATACCGAGAGGCCGGCGTTGATGGCCGGGCGAATGCCGGCATTGAACAGGTCGGTCTCGAGGAAGATCTGGCCGTCGGTAATGGAAATCACGTTCGTCGGTACGAAGGCCGACACGTCACCGGCCTGGGTTTCGATGATCGGCAGGGCCGTCAGCGAACCGGTCTTGCCTTTGATCTTGCCGCCCGAGACCTCCTCGACGTGCTCCGCGTTGACGCGCGCCGCACGCTCCAGCAGGCGCGAGTGCAGGTAGAAGACATCGCCCGGGTACGCTTCGCGGCCCGGCGGGCGGCGCAGCAGCAACGACACCTGGCGATACGCCCAGGCCTGCTTGGTCAGGTCGTCATAGATGATCAGCGCGTCTTCGCCCTTGTCCATGAAGTATTCGCCCATCGAGGCACCCGCATACGGGGCGATGTACTGCATGGCCGGGCTGTCGGCGGCGGCGGCGGCGACGACGATCGTGTGCTCCATCGCGCCCTCCTCCTCGAGCTTGCGGACGACGCCCGCAATCGAGGATGCCTTCTGGCCGATGGCGACGTAGATGCATTTGATGCCCGTGCCTACCTGGTTGATGATCGTGTCGATCGCGACGGCGGTCTTGCCCGTCTGCCTGTCGCCGATAATCAGTTCGCGCTGGCCGCGGCCGATGGGCACCATCGAGTCGATCGACTTGAGGCCCGTCTGGACCGGCTGCGAGACCGACTGGCGTGCGATGACGCCCGGCGCAACCTTCTCGATCGGCGCCGTGCCTTCGGCCTTGATCGGTCCCTTGCCGTCAATCGGGTTGCCGAGCGAGTCGACCACGCGGCCCAGCAGGCCGTCACCGATCGGCACTTCGAGAATACGACCCGTGGTCTTCACCGTGTCGCCTTCCGAGATGTGCTTGTAGTCACCCAGGACAACCGCACCCACCGAGTCCTGCTCGAGGTTCAGCGCCATACCGAAGGTGTTTCGCGGGAACTCGAGCATTTCGCCGTAGCGAGCATCGGCCAGGCCGTGGATACGCACAATGCCGTCGGTAACCGCGATCACGGTGCCGACGTCACGCGCTTCCGCGGAAGCCTCGAAGTTCTCGATGCGTTCTTTAATCAGCGTGCTGATTTCAGAAGCTTTGAGTGCCATTTCCTTTTCCTCTTTACTTGGTCAGTGCGTTTGCCAGGCCATCGAGCCTCGCGCGCAGTGAACCATCAATTACGACATCGCCGGCGCGAATCACGGCACCACCGATCAGGTTTTCGTCAATCTCCGTGGAGACCCGCACGTCCCGGCCGAGCCGACGCTTCATCGCGTCCGCCATGGCCTGTTGCTGCTCCTCGGTCAGGGGCGCTGCCGAGGTAATCATCGCGTCGACCGTGTTCTCGACCTTGGCTTTCAGCGCCTCGAACTGCTCCGCGATCTCGGGCAGTACGCCGACGCGATCGTTCTCGAGCAGCAGCCTGAGGAAGTTCGTGCCGTGCTGGCTACCGCCGGCGAACACGGAGTCCTTACCGGCCGCTTCGGCGAACAGGCCCTGCAGGAACTCGAGGCGCTCCCCGTCGGTCAGCGACGGCGCGGCGAGGAACCCGGCGACCTGCCCGTCCTCCAGCAGCGCCTTGCCGGCCAGCAGCGACGCGGACAGTTCCGCCAGCGTGTTGCTTTCCTGTGCAACCTCGAAAGCGGCCTGGGCATACGGCCTTGCGACTGTGTTGTTGTCGGCCACGGCTTAGATCTCCTGCGCGAGCTTGCCCAGGATGTCTGCGTGCGTCTTGCCGTCGATCTCCCGCTTCAGGATCTTCTCGGCGCTGGCAATCGCGATCGCGGATACCTGGCCACGCAACTCCTCGCGGGCCTTGTTGGTTTCCTGCTCGATCTCGGCCTTCGCCGCGGCGAGCTGGCGCTCGCGCTCCTTGACGCCGGAGTCCTTGCCTTCGGCAACGATCTCGTTGGCGCGGGAATGGGCCTGGTCGAGAATACCGGTCGCCTGCTGGCGGGCCTCGGAGATAATCTCCTGTGCCTTCGCCTCGGCCGCTTCGAGCGCTTCCTGGCTCCTGTCGGCGGCAGCGAGTCCTTCCTCGATCTGTTTCTGGCGCTCCTCGAGGGCATTGAGGATGGGCGGCCAAACGTACTTTGCGCAAAGCCAGACAAACACAATCATCGCGATGGTTTGTCCAATAATTGTTGCGTTTAAGTCCACGGATTTCTCCTAAAAGAAAAAGCGCCTGCGCCGCGTGGGCGACGCAGCTTGATCGATCGCTTTTTCTGTTTAGCCTGCGACGGGCTTCAGCGCTTCCTGAAGCTGGCCTACGAACGGGTTAGCGAACGCGAAGAACAACGCGATACCAACACCGATCATGGCCACGGCGTCGAGCAGTGCGACGACGAGGAACATTTTCGTCTGCAGCATCGGGGCGAGTTCCGGCTGGCGCGCAGCGCCTTCGAGGAAGCGGCCGCCGAGCAAGCCCATTCCGATACCTACGCCGAGGGCGCCAAGGCCGATCAAAAGTGCGACAGCGATAGCCGTGAACGCAATAACAGTTTCCATCAGTTTCTCCTAGGGAGGATCAAGTCCAAACGTAAATCTAAAATGGTAAGTCGAGTTAGTGTTTCTCTGATGCCAGACTCAAATAGACCACGGTCAACATCATGAAAATGAATGCCTGCAACGTAACGATCAGGAGGTGAAATCCAGCCCAGAGCAGGTGCGCGACGCCGCCCATGGCGCCAATAATAATGTTGCCGCTGAACATCACCGCAATCAGGATAAATATGAGCTCGCCGGCAAACATGTTGCCGAAGAGTCGCAGGCTCAAGCTGAGCGGCTTCGCAAACAGGGCGACAACCTCGAGGATCAGGTTGAACAACATGATGAAGGGTGCCGCGATGATTGCCGGACCCTTAAACGACGGTACGATCGGATGCAGCATCAGGTCGTAGACCAGCGCAAAAGGCCCTTTTGCTTTGTGCGTATAGAAAAGTATGAGGAAGAAGACCGCGAAAGACATGCCGAAGGTCACATTGACATCGGTTGTCGGCACGACCTTCATATACGGAATGCCGAAGAGCCACTCTGCCACCACGACGGGGATCCAGTCCACGGGGATCAGGTCCATGAAGTTCATGAAGAACACCCACGCGAATATCGTCAGCGCAAGGGGGGCAATCAGGCGGCTCGTGCCGTGAAACGTGTCTTTTACGCTCGCGTCGACACCCTCCACGACAAACTCGATCGCCGCCTGGAACAGGGTCGGCTTGGCGACGGATGACCGCTTCGCGACACTGCGAAAGAGCACATAGAAAAGCGTGCCGAGAAGCACCGACCAGAACATCGAATCGACGTTGAGCGTCCAGAAATTGCCCGAGCACTGGTTCCAGACCCAGTCACCGGCATCATTCCTGCAAACCTGGAGATTCTGCAGATGGTGAGAAATGTACTCGGCCGAGTTAGCTGGCCCGTGTCCGCCTTCAGCTGCCATTCGTGTGTTCCGCTTTCGTTGTTTTTTCGTCCCGCATCAGGAGCCCCGAGAAGACCACCAGCTGCGTGACGATGAATCCAGCAAATAACGCCGCCGCCGAGAGCGGCCTGACCTGCGTAAACACGAGCGTGAACATCAGCACGGTCAACGCGAGTTTTCCCGCTTCACCAATCCAGGCGGCGCGCTTGAGCGCGCCCGGATCACGACGAGGCGCCATGATCCGCAGGCCGAGGAACGCATTCGGGATGACGCTGGTCAGGCTGCCCAGCAAAGCTGAGTAGCCAGCCACCCATCCGAAGACGACACCGAGGACCGCGGCCAGGACCGCCCCGACCACGATCTGCCACATCAGCACCCGGGGGATAGTGAGATCCATTTCTCCATGCCTCCGGCACTAAAAACGCCACTTCCTTGGGCCTCGGCCGGCGGGGTGTGGCGCGTTAGGTGTGATCTTTCCAGGCGGGCCTGCAAATAGCGAGCGCATTATAGAGGCCCGTATAGGGCGTGGCAACCGGAAACCGGGCCCGATTTGCGCGTCGCCCGGGCGGGTTTTTTCCCGGTATTTCTGAACTTTGGGCCGATTTCCCTCAATGCGACATAGTGCACATCCCGGGCGCATCTCGTCGCGTATAAATGGGGCTGGTTCGAGCCGGATACCGCAGCGCTATGTTATTGATTGCAGGTGAAACTATTCGCTCCAATCGCACCCTGAATGACGTGGTGCGGGAAATGAGCCTTACGCTCAGCTTCTTCGCCAGTCCGGCGACCTTTGCCGAGCTGATGCTGGGCCAGTCGCGCCGCATTGTGCTGCTCACCGAGGACGACGTCCGCGACGAGATCGTCGGCACACTGAAGGAAACCAAGGATCGCGCCCCGTTCGGGGTCATCGTGGCGGCCGACCGGGCGTCCCTGCGGGGGGCCAAGGAGGCGGCGCTGGTCGAGAAGCTCGCGAGCTGCGACAACATCGAGTGGGTCGGCAAGGACTTCAATTTCGACCGGCTCAGCGCGTCGGCGCGGCGCTGTCGGCGGCGGATGCTGCGCGTCTCGCGGCAGGAGCTGGACACTGCGATTCGGGAAGGCCAGATCGTGCTGCGCTACCAGCCCAAGGTCGAGCGGAATTCGGGCCAGGAATGGCTGACGCGTGAGGCCGAGGCGCTGATTCGCTGGCACCACCCGGAACATGGCCTGATCGGTCCGCTGGAGTTCCTTCCCGAAGCCGAAGCGTTCGGCCTCATGGGGGACCTGAGCGAATACGTCTTGCGCGAGGCCGCCCGGCAGCAGGACGCCTGGCGCGAACAGGGTATCCAGCTCAGCTCCTGCATCAACCTCGCGTCGAGCCAGCTCAGTGTCGAGGGGCTCGCCGACAAGTACCGCGACATCGTGCGCGACGTCGGGCTGGAGCCGGCCAGCTTCACGTTCGAGGTCATCGAACAGGACCTGTCGGACCCGTCGGCGCCCCATCTCGCCACGATCAGGTCGCTGCGCGAGCACGGGTTTCGGCTCTGCCTCGACGACTTCCGCGTCGCGGCATCGACGCTCAGCACCTTCGAGCAACTGCCGTTCGACGAAGTAAAAATCCATGCGTCGGCGCTGCGCAAGGCGCAGAACGACCCGGTATCGATGTCGGTACTGGCCGCCGTGACCGGGCTCGCCCACAACCTCGGCATGTCCGTCTGCGCCGCGGGCGTCGAAGACCACGAGACCTTCCGCTTCCTGCGCACCATCGAGTGCGACAAGATGCAGGGCTTCCTGATCTCCGAGGCGGTGTTGCCCAACATCATCCGCCGCGTCTATTCCGCCAAGCGCGAAGACTCCGCCGCCTAAATACGGTGCCAGTCACCTTATTCCCGGTCTAAAGGTGCCAGTCACCTTATTTCCCTCTGCGCCCGGCCGAACGCTTTCTTATTCGTCGCCCACTGGCGGCCTCGAGTGCATCGATGAATCCGTCGTCGCCGGTCGGTCGTCCAGAACCGGTGGTGCGACGTAACGCGGCGAGATCCTTCTGGTTTTCATTGTCGGCAACATAGCCCGCCCAGTCCGCGACCATGCTGAGGGCCGGGCGCCCCGGAATCAGGGGGTCGTCGATTAGACCGAGATTGCCGCGCGCACTTGACCAGCTCCAATCCTGCGGCGCCTCGACCAGGCCGGATCGAACAGGGTTTCGCTCGACGTAACGCATCGCACTCAAGGTGTGGCGCTGATCCATGACCACTGAGAAAAAGCGGTTCTGCCACAAGTGACCAGACCAGTCGTATCGCAGATTCGCGTACTTGGCGTACTTGTGGTGCAGGCGGCCGAAGAATCCGGCAAGGTCGCCCTGAACGCCTGGCACAACGACAGCGTGCATGTGGTTCGGCATCAGGCAATAAGCCAGGAACTCAATGGAATGCCCGGGCAGCAGGCTTCGTGCGATGGACAGATAAGCCCTGTAGTCCCTGTCGTCAAAGAACGTCTTCTGACGTCGGACCCCGCGCTGGGTGATGTGGTGTGGGTATCCGGGCACCACGAGTCGGCGAAACCTGGGCATGCCTGGCCTTGAGTATCCAGTGATCGTGCCACTCAGATTGCCGCCCGAACCATGGCGGTGCCGCGTTTGAAACTCGGCAATGCGCCCGAATTAGGTGCCTGGCACCTTTAGACTGGATATAAGGTGACTGGCACCCTATTTGATGTGCTTGAGGATGCCGTCGAGTTCGTCGAGGGTGTTGTAGCTGATGACGAGCTTGCCGGCGCCCCGCGCCGTGTGCTCGACGCTGACCCTGGCGCCGAGTTTTTCGGACACCTCGATCTCGAGACGGCGGATGTCGGCGTTCTTCGCGGCCGGCGCCTTCGGCGGCTTCTTGCTGCCGCCCCCGACGATCCGCTTGACGAGCCGCTCGGTCTCGCGCACCGACAGGCCCTTCTTCACGACCTGGCGCGCCGCGTCGTATTGCTGGGTCGGGCTCGAAATCGCGAGCAGCGCGCGCGCGTGTCCCATCTCCAGCTGACGATCCTCGAGCAGCGGCTTGACCTTGTCGGCCAGTTCCTGCAGTCGCAACAGGTTGCTGACCGCCGCGCGTGAGCGGCCCACGGCCTGGGCTGCCTCGCTGTGGGTGAGTTCGAACTCCCGGATCAGGCGGTCGAGCGCCCGCGCCTCTTCGAGCGGATTCAGGTTCTCGCGCTGGATGTTCTCGATGAGCGCCATCGCGATGGCTGCCTCGTCAGGCACCTCGCGCACGACGGCCGGTATGCTGGCGAGGCCGGCAAGCTGTGCGGCCCGCCAGCGCCGCTCGCCCGCGACGATCTCGTAGCGCTGTTCGGCGCCCTTCGCCGCAATCGGCCGCACCACGATCGGCTGCACCACGCCCTGCGCGCGGATCGAATCGGCGAGATTCTCCAGCGTGTCCTGCCGCATGTCGACGCGCGGTTGGTACTGTCCGCGTTGCAGCAGGTCCACGGGAATTTCTCGCAGACCATCGCGCTGCGCTTCGTCGCGAGGCGTCGACGCTGCGGCGCCCGGTTTGCTCAGCAAGGCATCGAGGCCCCGGCCCAATCGTTTCTTCGGTGTCATAGTTAAACCGCTTCCGCCACGCGCGCGTCTTCCCGGCGCAGGATCTCGCCGGCCAGCGCGAGGTACGCGATCGCCCCGCGCGAGTGCCGGTCGTGTAACAGCACCGGCCGGCCGAAACTCGGTGCCTCCGCGAGCCGTACGTTACGCGGAATACAGGTGCGAAAGACCATGCGGTCGAAATGTTCGATCAGCTGCAGCGACACTTCGTTCGACAGGTTGATGCGCGGATCGTACATCGTCCGCAGGATACCGAACACGTCGAGCTCCGGGTTTACGGAGTCGCGCACCTGCTCGATCGTGGTCAGCAGGGCGGACAGGCCCTCGAGCGCGTAGTACTCGCACTGCATCGGGATCAGGACGCCATTGGCCGCGGTCAGCGCGTTGACGGTCAACATGTTGATCGACGGCGGACAGTCGATCAGGATGAAATCGTACAGGCCGACGACGGGCGCGAGCGCTTTCTTGAGTCGCAGTTCGCGGCCGATTTCCTGCAGCAGCTGTACCTCTGCAAGCGTCAGGTCGGCGTTGCCGGGCAACACCGCGAAGCCGCCCTCGGGTGCCGATACGATGGTGTCGGCCGCCGTCGCTTCGCCGAGCAGCACGTCGCAGGCCGAGTTCTCGAGTTCCATCTTGTTGATGCCACAGCCCATCGTGGCATTGCCCTGCGGATCCATGTCGACCAGCAACACGCGGCGCTGCGTCGCGGCAAGCGATGCCGCCAGGTTGACGCACGTGGTCGTCTTGCCCACGCCGCCCTTCTGGTTCGCTACCGCTATGATTCGCGTCATCAGCCTGTCCGTCGCAACAGCACGGCGTGCCGCGATCCCGTTTCGAGACCGGGCACGTCGAGCGCCATCACTTCATGGCTCCACGGAGCCGGTAATTGTTCTAGTTCTGCCGCCGGATAGCGCCCCTTGAGCGCTATGAACACCCCGTCCTCTCTTACGTGGTGCCCGGCCATGTCCACGAGCCGCGGCAACGATGCCAGCGCCCGGGCGATCACGGTATCAAAGCGGTGGCCGGGTGCATAGTCCTCGCTGCGCGCCTTGACCGCCCGGACGTTGTCGAGCCCCAGCAGCCCGACGACATGTTGCACGAACATGATCTTCTTGTTGTTGCTGTCGAGCAGCGTGAAGTCGCGGTCGGGCTCGGCGATGGCGAGCGGCAGGCCCGGAAATCCCGGGCCCGTGCCCACGTCGAGAACCTGTCGGCCCTCGAGGAACGGCCGCACCGCGAGGCTGTCCGCGAGATGCAGCGTCTCCATCTGCTCACGATCGCGCACCGCGGTCAGGTTGACCTTGCGATTCCAGCGTTCCAGTTCGTCGAGCAGGCGTGCGAACTTGTCGTCAGTCACCCGCTATTTCTACCACCGTGCGGCCCGTAACGGTCCCGTCGATGTACGCCTGGAAAGCGTCCGGCAGCTCGTCGAAGGGGATGATGCGCTCGCCGATCGCCGCGAGATGGCGCGGCTGCAGGTCCCCGCCGATACGCTGCCACACGGCCCGCCGCAGCGCCCGCGGCGTATCGACCGAGTTGATCCCCAACAGGCACACGGCTCGCAGGATGAACGGCACGACCGTCGTCTGCAGCTGCGGGCTGGCGGCCAGCCCGATGCTCGCAATGTTGCCGCCGTACTTCATGGTGCGCGTCAGCCAGGCGAGATAATCGCCGCCGAGATTGTCGATGGCGCCGGCCCAGGTGGCCTTTTCCAGCGGCCGCTTGCCGAAATCGATGTCGTCGCGCAGCAGGATGTCGCGGGCGCCGATCGACTTGAGGTAATCCGCTTCGGCCGCCTTGCCGGTCACGGCAACGACCTCGTAACCGCGGCCCGCGAGCATGTCGATCGCGATGCTGCCGACACCGCCGGTCGCGCCGGTCACGGCCACCGGGCCGAGGTCCGGTGCCTGCCCGTTCTGCTCCATGCGATGAATGGCGAGCGCCGCCGTGTAGCCGGCCGTACCGATACGCATCGCATCGAGGCGGCTCATGCCGTCCGGCAGCGGCACCAGGCCGTCGCTGTCGACCCGGGCGTACTCGGAATACCCGCCATCGACGGTCTCGCTGAGGCCGCAGCCGTTCATCAGGACGTCGGTTCCCGGCTGGAACTCGCTGTCCTCGGAACTGACCACGACGCCGGCGAAATCGATGCCGCCATTGAGCGGGTGACGCCGCAGGATCCTGCCCTTGCCCGTCGCCGCAAGCGCGTCCTTGTAGTTGATCGTCGAGTGCGTCACCCGCACCACGACGTTGCCCGCCGTCAGGTCGTCCAGCTTTAGCGTGCGAAACCCGGCAACGATCTTGCCGTCCTGCTCGTCGATACGAAATGCGCGAAAGTTATCCATGGTGCCTCTCCAGTCGTTCCAGCCAGGCCACCAGGCCCTGGGCATTGAGCACGATATCGATGTTCAGCACCGACCACATCGCGTCCCGGTCGCCCTTGAAGCCGTGTTCGACGAGCCGGCCCGACAGGTACTCGTCCATCGCCGCCTGGATCGCCTCGTCGCGATCGTCGTCATCCTGGTGTGCCAGCGCCAGGTCCACGTAGGCGTCGATGCCCGCGTGCATCTCGGCGGCCAGGCGCTCCGGTTCGTCGACCCGGCTGTAGTGCGTAAGGTACAGGTATCGCGGCGCGCAACCCATGATGCGATCGACGGCCTTGTGCGCCTCTTCGGGATCGAAGCTCGCGGGCGTGGTCGTCGGGAAGATAAAGGCGCCGTTCGCGGTGTCCAGTTCGCGATAGGAAATGCCGAAGCTGTCACCCGTAAACACGCCGCGCGCCTGCGGGTCGTGCAGCACGTAATGGTGGCGCGCATGCCCCTCGGTATGCAGCGCCTGGAAGCGGCGCCCGTTCATGTCGAACCAGTCTTCGTCCTCGGCCACGACGATGCGACCTGCCTCGATGGGGACGATCTCGCCGTACATCTCGCGGGTGCGCGCTTCGCCGTAGACGCCGATCGTGCCCGCAACCAGCCGCTCCGGGTCGACCATGTGCGGCGCGCCCCGTGGGTGCAGCACGCAGCGTGCATTGGGCAGGTGCTGCATCAGCAGCCCGGCGCCGCCGGCATGATCGAGGTGGATGTGCGTGAGGAAGACATACTCGACATCATCGACGGCGAGACCCTGCTGCGCGAGCGCGTCCAGCAGCAGGGGCACGGAGTCGTTGGTGCCGGTGTCGACGAACGCACCGCGCCCGCCCTCGACGACCAGGTGGCTGGCATCCTGCAGCGGGCGCAGGTATTCGGTGTCGATGGCGACGATGCCATCGTTGAGGGTCGTTATGTGCGCGCGTCTATTCAGGCCGGGTCGTCTCGAGCCCTTCCAGCCTGGAGAAATAGCGCGCGAGCCGCGGGATGTCTTCTTCGGCGATCAGTGCCGCCTGCGCGGTCATGACCGGGTCCTTGCGGTTGCCGTTGCGATATTGCTTCAGGGCGTACTCGAGGTACTCCTCGTGCTGGCCGGCCAGCGTTGGCCATGCCGCGTTCATGCTGATGCCGTTCTGGCCATGGCATGCCGCGCATGCCGCCGCCTTGTCGAACGAGGCGCCCTGCGTCCCGCCGGAAGCAACGGTTTCGTTGCCGATGCTGGCGAGATACGCGGCAACGTCCGCGATCTCCTGGTCGGTCAGGCTCGAGGCGTGCGCCACCATGGTCGGGTGCCGGCGCGTGCCGGCCCGATAGCCCTTGAGGGCGAGTTCGATGTAACCCGCTTTCTGGCCGCCGAGCTTGGGCACGCGAAATGACGGGTACGCATTGCGATAACCCTCGATGCCGTGGCACCCGAGGCAGGTGTATGCGATTTCCTTGCCGGCTTCCGGGTCACCCGCGGCGTGTGCCGGCTGCGCGACGAGTGCTGCCGCAAGGAGCAGCGCCGCGGCCTTAGCGACGATCTTCATGTACGTAATCACTTGGTTTTCTGCCAGTTTACGGGTCCCGGCCAATGCCCGGATCTCGCGTGAGGCCGCTATGGTAGTGTCACTCGCCGCCGATTTCTAGGTATTCCTGCGAGGTCTGCCCGATTCCGCATGCTAGCATCACGCCCCTGTCATCACTCTGCACAGGGGCACAGCGTGAAAAAAGGTGTCGTAGTCGTACTGGTTCTTCTCGCCGTCGTGGTGCTGGTTTCCCCGGCCCTCGTCGGTCGCCTGGCGGAACGATCCATGGACGAGAACCTCAACTGGGCCGCGACGGAAAGCGGCGAAGTCATGGTCACCTCGGAGAACTTCACGCGCGGGTGGTTCTCGTCGGAGGGCCAGCACCGGATCGAGCTGCAGGAGGGCGAACTGCTGACCGCGCTGCAGGCGCTGGCCGGCCCGATGAGCGCGGCGGAGCTCCCGGTACTCATTATCAATACGCACCTGGATCATGGCCTGATCCCGGTGACGTCGATGTCGCGGGACAGGGGTTCGCTCGCGCCCGGCCTCGGCAGCGCCATCTCGACCCTGCGGGTCGAGTTCCCCGACGGCGAGATCGTCGAGGTCCCCGGGACCATTTACAGCAAGGTCGCCCTCGACGGATCGCTGCTGTCCAACTACGTGCTCGAAGCCGGCTCGCGCAACGAGGACGGCGTGGTCGCCAGCTGGGGTCCTGTCGACGTCGAGGTGGAAACGGACCCGTCGAGCGGCGAGGTCGTGTACGACGGCACGATCGGGGCACTCGCCTTCGAGACCGGCAGCGACTCCATGTCGCTGGGCAGCCTGACGTTCAAGGGCCGTAAGCAGCCGACGCAGTACGGGCTCTCGGTCGGCAACCTGTCGATGCAGGCCGGCGAGTTCCAGACCGGCCGGGCCGGCATGCGGGTCGGCGGCTTCAACGACATGGGCGTCGAGGGCAGCACGAGGATCGACGCCGGCGACGTTTTCGGTGATGCCACGATGCGCATGACGCTGCGTGACCTGCCCCGGTTCGGCGAGATGTCGATTGACCTCGCGATGACGCTCGCGGGCGCGGATGCGGCGGCCCTGGGACGGGTGCAGGAGGGCCTCGAAGACCTCGAGGGCTCGGTCGATCCCATGGCCATGTACGCGACGGTCGAGCAGGACCTCAAGGCCCTGTTCGCGTCCGGGTTCGAGTTCAACGTCGAGCAATTGAACCTGGCGCTGCCGCAAGGCACGGTCCGCTCACAAGTGCGGTTCTCGTTCGGCGAAGCAGATCCCGCCGCGTTCGAGTGGACGTCCCTGCTGCTCAGCACCACCGCGAAGCTCGACCTCGCGATCCCGGCCGAGCTCGTCGAGACCTACGCGCAGGGTAATCCGCAGGCCGCGATGGCGATCGGCGGCGGCTATCTCGTCAAGCGCGGCGACGACTACGTGACCGAGGCCGAGCTGAAGAAGGGCCTGCTCACCGTCAACGGCGCGCCGATTCCGATACCGCTCGGCGCCCTGTAGCGGAGGCTCAGGCGAGGTGGCAGGCCACCCGCACCCCGTCGAGATCCCGCGCTTTCGGGGGCTCGATCCCGCAGCGGCTTTCCGCCAGCGGACACCTTGGATGAAACACGCAGCCCGGGGGTGGGTCGAGTAACGACGCCACCTCGCCGCCCAGCGGTGCACCCCGCGGCCCGGCAACCGGGTCCGGCACCGGCACGGCGGCGAGCAGCGCGCGTGTATACGGGTGGCGCGGCGCCGTGAACAGCCGCTCGCTGTCACCGAACTCGACCAGCCGGCCCATGTACATGACGAGCACCCGGTGGGCAATCGTGCGCACGACCGCCAGGTCGTGCGATATGAAGATGAGGGACAACCCGGTCTCGGCCTGCACCCTGCGCAACAGCTCCAGCACCTGCTTGCGTACCGAGCCATCGAGCGCTGCGACCGCCTCGTCGCACACGAGGACCTTCGGGCCGAGTATCAGCGCCCGTGCAATGGCGACACGCTGCGCCTGCCCCCCGGACAGCTCGTGCGGGTAGCGGCGCAGGTATTCCTCGCCCAGGCCGACCTGTTCGAGCGCGGTCACCACCCGCGACCGCCGCCGTGACCGCCCGAGGCCGGGCTCGTGCACCAGAAGCGGTTCGGCGACGATCGCCGCCACGCGCTGCTGGGGGTTGAGCGCACCGACCGGGTCCTGGAACACGAGCTGGAGGTCGCGGCGCACGGCGAGCGCCCGCTTGCGCACGGCCGGGGCCAGCGCCGCACCCGCGTAGACCACGCGTCCCCCGGACATCGGCACCAGCCCGAGCAGCGCGCCCGCGAGACTCGACTTGCCCGAGCCGGACTCGCCGACCACGGCCAGGGTCTCGCCGGTGCGCAGCGCGAAGCCGACGTCGCTGACCGCGCGCAGCTCGTCGTAATCGACGACGGCGCCGTCCACGCTCAGCACCGTCTTGCCGGCGACGGCCGCGAGCGGCTCTCCGCGATCGACGCGTGGCGCGACCTCGATCAGGCGCCGCGTATGCGGATGCCCGGGTGCAGCGAACACGGCCGTCGTCGGCCCGGCGTCGACGACGCGCCCGCGCTCGAGGACGATCATGTGCTCGCAGTGCCCCGCGATGATGCCGAGGTCATGGGTGATCAGCAGCAACGCCGTATCGTCACGAATCTCCTCGAGCAGCTCGAGGATCTGCGCCTGCACGGTTACGTCGAGGGCCGTCGTCGGCTCGTCCGCTATCAGCAGGTCGGGATCCGCGATGAGGGCTGCCGCGAGCATCGCGCGCTGGCGGATGCCGCCGGACATCTCGTGCGGGTAGGCCCGGAACTGCCGCTCGGGGTCGGGCAGCCCGACCCGGGCCAGCATCGCCACGACGCTCGCATCGGCTTCGCGCCCCTGCGCGAGCCCGTGCCGCACCAGGATCTGGCGTAACTGGGCCCCCACCCGCAGGTACGGGTTGAGCGCCTGCATCGGGTCCTGGAACACCATGCCGATGCGGCGTGCCCGCAGCGTATCGAGCTCACGTTCGCTGGCACCGAGAATCTGCCGGTCGTCGAACTCGATGCTCCCGCTGACGCGTGCGCGTCGTGGCAGCAAGCCGAGAATCGCGAGGGCCGACTGGGTCTTGCCGGACCCGGATTCGCCCACGAGGCCGACGGACTCGCCGCGCTCGACGAACAGGTCGACCCCGTCGACGACCGTGTTGTCGCCGTAGCGAATCGTCAGGCCCGTTACGTCCAGCAGGCTCACGGCGACTGCCTCGCGTCGAAGTAGTCGCGCAGGCCGTCGCCGAGGAAGTTGAATGCCAGCAGGATCAGCGCCAGCAGGCCGGCGGGTATCAGCAGCACCCAGGAGGCGCCCTCCATCTGGGCGACACCGGCGTTGACGAGCGAGCCGAGCGAGGTCTCCGGCTCCTGCACGCCGAGGCCGAGAAAGCTGAGAAACGATTCGACCAGGATCGCCTGCGGAATCGTCAGCGTCAGGTACACGACGACGATGCCGATCAGGTTGGGCGCGATGTGCCGCCGGATGATACCCGGCGTGCCGACGCCGATCAGCCGGGCCGCCTGCACGAACTCGCGCTCCCGCAGCGACAACGTCTGCCCGCGCACGATGCGCGCCATGTCGAGCCAGTTGATCGCGCCGATCGCGACGAAGATCAGCAGGAAATTGCGCTCGAACGCGACCATCAGCAGGATCACGATGAAGATGAACGGGATCGCGTACAGCGTGTCGACGAAGCGCATCATGAGCGCGTCGACCCGCCCGCCGAGCATGCCCGCGATTGCCCCGTACGCCACGCCGATGAGCAGGCTGACGAGACTGGCGACGAGCGCCACGACCAGCGTGACCCGGACGCCCATCAGGGTGCGCACGAACAGGTCGCGGCCGAGATCGTCGGTGCCGAACAGGTGCAGGCCGCCCAGGGCGGGCGGCTGCAGCACGCCATCGAAGTTCGTCGCCTGGTACTCGTTGGGACTGAACCACGGCCCGAGGACGGCGACCAGCGCGACCGCGGCCAGGAAGGAAACCGATACCTTGATGGTGCGGCTCACCGGTACCGCACCCGGGGATCGATGACCGCGTACAGCAGGTCCACGACGAGGTTGAGCGCGACGACGAGCACCGCGTAGAACACGACGATACCGAGCACGAGCGTATAGTCGCGATTCAGCGCGCCGCGCACGAAGAACTGGCCGAGCCCGGGTATGCCGAAAATCTCCTCGACGATCACCGAGCCGGTCAGGATCGCTGCGATCGCCGGGCCCAGGTACGACAGCACCGGCAACAGCGCCGGCTTCAGCGCATGGACGCGGACCACGGCGGCCATGCCGAGGCCCTGGGCGCGCGCCGTGCGCACGAAATCACGGCCCAGCACGTCGATCATGCTCGCCCTCGTCAGCCGGGCCAGGTAGGCGATCTGCGGCAGCGCCAGCGTCACCACGGGCAGCACGTACCTGCCGGCGCCCTCCGCCCCGCTCCAGCCCGCGGGCAGCCACTGCAGCTTCACGGCGAACAGCAGCGCCAGCACCGGCGCGACGACGAACACGGGAATCGAGATGCCGGTCATCGCGAACGCCATGACGATCCGGTCCAGCGCCGAGCCCTGGCGCAGCGCCGCGAAGATCCCGGCACCGACCCCGAGCGCGAGGGCCAGCAGCATCGCCAGCGCGCCGATCTTCAGGGAATACGGGAAGGCGGTGGCGATCAGCTCGGACACCGTGTAGTCGCGGTACCGGTACGACGGGCCGAGATCGCCCTGCAGCAGGCCGCCGAGGTAGCGCAGGAACTGTTGCGGCAGGGGCTCGTCGAGGTGGTAGTACGCCTCGATGTTGGCAGCCACGTCGGCCTGCAATACGCGCTCGTCGTCGAATGGCCCCCCGGGTGCGGCGTGCACCATCAGGAAAGCGAGGGCGACGACCAACAACAAGGTCGGTATCGCCCCGAGAATGCGGAGCAACGTGTATCGAAGCAAGTTCCCGTACCGTCGGACCCGTTACTCGGGCGCGCTGAGACTCAGATGCTGAGAGTAATGATAATCCAGGACGTTGTCGCCCCAGCCGCCGACCTCGGGCCTGACCAGGTGCTTGCTGACATAGATGTACAGGGGAATCACCGGGTGATCCGCGAGCATGATCCGCTCGGCCTCCTCCAGGTACAGGCGGCGGCGCTCGGCGTCGACCTGTGCGGTGGCGCGATCCATGAGCTCTTCATACTGCGCACTCGCATAGCGCGGCATGTTGGCCGCGCTGTCGCTGCGCAGGATGCCGAGGAAGGTTTGCGCGTCGTTATAGTCACCGGTCCAGCTCGAGCGGAACACCTGGGTGATCTCGGCATCACGCATGTTGGCGAGCAGCACCTGGAACTCCTCGTTGATCAGGGTCGCTTCGACGCCCAGCACCTCGCGCCACATCGCCTGCACCGCCACGGCAACCTTGCGGTGCAGGTCGCTGGTGTTGTAGCGGACCTCGACGCGCAGCGGGTTGTCCTTGCCGTAGCCGGCCTCTTTGTAGCGGGCCCGCGCGAGCCGCTCGCGCTCTTCCTTGCCGAGCGCCGCGAAACCGACCTGCGCCGGCGTGTAGTTGCTGACGCCGGGCGGCACCCAGCTGTAGGCCGGCTGCTCCCCGCGCCCGGTGACGCGCCTCGTCAGTTGTTCGCGGTCGATGGCCATCGACAGCGCCTCGCGCAGCGCCGGGTTGTCCTTGAACGGCGGCCTGGTCAGGTTGAAGCCGTAGTAATAAATGCCGAGATAGGGCGCGATGCGCAGCTCCCCGGGGTACTCGTCCCGCACCTGCGCGAAGCTGTCGGCCGGCACCGTGCTCGTGATGTGCAGGTCGCCCGCCCGGTAGCGATTGAGCTCCGAGGCGTTATTGACGATGACGTGATAATTGACGGCGTCGATGGCCGTGCCCGCGTTGTTCCAGTACTGCTCGTTGCGCCTGAGCGACAGCAGCGACCCCGGAACCCAGGCCTCGAGCCGGTAGGCGCCGTTCGAAACCAGCTTGCCGGGGCGGGCGAACCCTTCGCCGTGCTCGGCGAGCGACCCGGGATGGACCGGGAAGGTGCTCGGGTGCGACAGCAGGCTCAGCAGGTACGGCGTCTGCTGCGCCAGGCGCAGCACCAGCGTCCGGTCGTCGGGCGCCTCGACGCCAAGCGTCGACGCCGGCAACTCTCCCGCGATGATGCCGGTCGCATTCTCGATGCTCGTGAGCATCTGCGCATAAAACGCGGCCGTCGCCGGATCCACGAGCCGGCGCATGCCGGCGACGAAATGCCCCGCGGTAACGGGCTCGCCGTTCGACCAGCGCAACTCCTCGCGCAGGTGAAACGTGTACACGAGGCCGTCGTCGGATACGTCCCAGCTTTCCGCCGCCGCCGGGACCAGCTCACCGGTCGCCGAGTAGCCGACGAGCCCCTCCCCGAGATCGCGGAGAACGTCGGCGGCCTGGGTGCTGCGCGACTTGTGCTGGTCCAGCGTCTCCGGGTCGGACGACAATCCGCGCTGCAGGGTGTTCTCCGGCGCCTGCGGCGCCTCCGGTCCGCCACAGGCCGCGAACGCCAGGACCAGCGCCGTGAGGACGATTGCGCGCAACGACTTCATCAACGAAGCATACCTGTTTTTGCTATTGTTTCGCCTTCTCTGCATCAGTGGGTCGCTCGCATGCGCAGCTTCTTCGAAGAGCTTCGATACCGCAACGTCTTCCGCGTCGCGATCGCATACGTCGTGGCCGGCTGGCTGATCGCCCAGGTCGCCGACCTCGCGGCCGACGCCTTCAATGCGCCCGACTGGTTCATGCAGATGCTGATCGTCCTGTTGCTGATCGGCCTGCCCGTCGCCCTGTTCCTCGCCTGGGCTTACGAGTTGACTCCCGACGGCGTAAAGCGCGCAACAGACCTGCCCGCCGACACCCCCAAGGACCCGCGCGCAGGACGCCGGCTGAATCGCGTCACGATGGTAGCGCTGATCATCGCCGTCGCCTGGCTGGGCTGGGACAAGCTGCAGGGCCCTGCCACCGAACCCGCCCCCGCGGCACAGCACCCGGTTGCGGACACCTCGATCGCCGTGTTGCCCTTCGCGGACTTCAGCCCCGACAGCGACCATGCCTGGTTCGCGGACGGGCTGACCGATGAGATTCTCAATGCGCTGGCGCGCACGCGCTCGCTGCGCGTCGCGTCGCGAACCTCGGCGTTCGCATACCGGGACACCGAGAAGGACGCGACGACGATTGCGACCGAACTGAACGTCGCCCACATCCTCGAAGGCTCGGTGCGCCGGGCCGGCGACCGCATCCGCGTCACGGCGCAGCTCATTCGCGCGCGCGACGACGCGCATCTCTGGTCCGAGACTTTCGACGCCAGTTCCGACGACTCCATTGAGATCCAGGAAGAGATCGCATTCGAGATCGCCTCATTGCTCGATACGGCCATGGACCCCGCGGAACTGCGCAAGATGGTCGCGGCCGGGACGGAGTCGATCGCGGCGTGGGAAGCTTATGTCCGCATGCGCGAGGAGTTCTTTCGATCGATCGACGAATTCGATCCGCTCGGCAGCAGCGCACAGACGTTGAATTTGTATCGAGAAATCGTCGCCCAGGACCCGGCGTTCGGCGAGGCGCATTTGCTGTTTGCCGAAATCGTCGACGGCTGGCTCAGCCCGGCGGCCGTCATGGCCGCGCCGCCGGAGTTGTCGCGCGATGCGCTCGAGGAACTGTTCAAGCGCGTGACCACCGACGCCGCTCGCTATGCCCGAAACGAGGATGACCGGCTCGGCGCGGAGATCCTGCGCGCCAAGCTGCAGGTGCGCCTGGCGGACCTCGTCGACCTGACGCGCGAACGTCTCCAGTATCATCCCGGCAATCGAGAGATCTGGGCAGGTCACCTCACGTCTCTCATCGTCGCGTCGCGCTTCGACGAGGCCGGGACTTTCGCCCGCGAGGTCATGGAGCACGATTTTGGCAACGACGACCAGATGGCGACCGTGTCGGCGATGGTCGCGCGCGTGGACCTCGATGCCGGGCTGACCTTTGTCGAGGCAATGCTGGCGCCCACGTCGCCGGTTCCGGCAGGCCTGTACCAGGCGCACCGCATCCTGCTGATGGCGGGCCGGGTCGCGGAGGCGGCGGACGTCGGCCAGCGCTACATCAACGCCGCGACCAATCCGATCTGGAGCCTGATGGTTCGCATCCGGCAAGCCTGCGCCGAGGGCCGTGTCGATGACGCCGAGCAGCTCTATGAGGCCTTCGATTTTTCGCCGTTCAATCCGGCGAACAACAATATCCAGTGGCTTGCGCTGAAAACGCTCGGCAGGACGGCAGAGGCCGAGGAGCTCATTCGCTTCCTGGATCGACCGGAGTTATTGCCGCGCCTCGGCGAACTCCTTTCCTACACGCACTTCGATCCGTCGCCGTATCCGAACCTGACGAAGCGGCTGGAAGAGCAGGGCATCATGCGTTACGAGGTTCGGCCGATGAACTTCGCCTGCCAGCGGCCGGCCCCCGACTAGGCGCTTTTCTGCAACTGCCGTTTCTTCAGGTGCACGAGGAGCAGCGTCACCGCTGACGGCGTCATGCCCTCGAGGCGCGAGGCCTGGCCCAGCGTGGTCGGCCGCGCAATGCTGAGCTTCTGCCGCGCTTCGTTCGACAGGCCGTCCACGGCCGCGTAGTCGATGTCCTCCGGCAGGCGCAGCGATTCCTGCCTTGCGTGCTTCGCGATCTCGCGCTCCTGGCGGTCGATGTAGCCCGCGTACTTCGCCTGCACCTCGACCTGCAGCTCGACCTGCTCACGCAGTTCGTCTTGCAGCGCGTCGAGGGCCGCGCTGCGGCCGATCAGGTCGGCGACCGCGTCGTAGCCGAGCTCCGGGCGCTTCAGCAGCGCCGCCGCCTTCGCGCCATTGGCCGACGACGTGGCGAAACGCTGCTGCTCCGCCGCAACGGCTGCGCACTTTGCCTCGAACACGGCCCAGCGCGCGTCGTCTACGATGCCGAGCTCGCGCCCCTTGGGCGTCAGCCTGAGATCGGCGTTGTCCTCGCGCAGCAGCAGGCGATACTCGGCACGACTCGTGAACATGCGGTAGGGCTCCGACACACCGCGCGTGATCAGGTCGTCGACGAGCACGCCGAGGTAGGCGTCGAAGCGCTCCGGATACCAGCCTTCCAATGCCTGCGCGCGCCGGGCGGCATTGAGCCCGGCCAGCAGCCCCTGGGCGCCGGCTTCCTCGTACCCGGTCGTGCCGTTGATCTGGCCGGCGAAATAAAGGTTGTCGACGTGCTTCGTCTCGAGCGTGGGCCTGAGGTCGCGCGGATCGAAGTAATCGTATTCGATCGCGTACCCCGGCTGCGTGATCACCGCGCGTTCGAAGCCGACGATCGAGCGCACGAAGCGCTCCTGTACGTCGCGGGGCATGCTGGTGGAGATACCGTTCGGATAGACGATGTCGGTGTCGAGCCCTTCCGGCTCGACGAAAACCTGGTGCGAGGTCTTGTCGGCGAAGCGCACGACCTTGTCCTCGATCGACGGGCAGTACCGTGGCCCGATGCCCTCGATCAGGCCCGAGAACATCGGCGACTCGCCGAGCGATGCCCGGATGATGGCGTGCGTCTCCTCGGTGGTCTTCGTGACGAAGCACGACACCTGGGGCGGGTGCTCGTCGCGCCGGCCGAGGAATGAGAACACGGGCCGCGGCTCGTCGCCGGCCTGTTCGTGCATGCGCGCGTAATCGAGGGACCGGCCATCGAGGCGCGGCGGCGTGCCGGTCTTCAGGCGCGCGACGTTGAACGGCATCTCGCGCAGGCGCTCCGCGAGACGAATCGAGGGCGGGTCGCCGACACGGCCGCCGGCCGTTTCCTCGCGGCCACAGAGGATGCGGCCGCCCAGGAAGGTCCCCGTCGCCAGGACGACGACCCTTGAAAGGTGCCTGGCACCTTTATCGGTGACGACGCCGGCCACCCTGGTGCCGTCGACGACGAGGTCGTCCACGGCCGCCTCGACCACGTCGAGGTTCGGCTGGCCGAGAACCATCGCCTGGATCGCCGCGCGGTAGCGTTCGCGGTCGGCCTGGGCGCGGGTCGCCCGCACGGCCGGCCCCTTCGAGGCGTTGAGGGTGCGAAACTGGATGCCCGCGCGATCGATGGCCCGCGCCATCGCGCCCCCGAGCGCATCGATTTCCCGGGTCAGGTGGCCCTTGCCGATGCCGCCGATGGCCGGGTTGCAGCTCATCTGCCCGAGCGCCGCGATCTCGTGCGTGATCAGCAGGGTTCGCGCACCCGCACGCGCGGCCGCCAGGGAGGCTTCCGTACCGGCGTGACCGCCGCCAATTACAATGACGTCGTAGGTTCGTGACACTGGTCAAAAAATAAGCAGTTTCGGGTGGCCCGCGATTCTAGTCGCTGCCCTGCGCGGTTGCCAGCGCAAACTTTACTAATCCCGGGCGTTTGTCCAAGATAGCCCGTTCCTTACGACCAGCGGACCAAGAATGTCCCGTTACGCCGTTCGCCACCTGCTCCCGGCCCTGCTCCTGCTCGCGTATTCGGGCACGGGCGCGGCGCTCGAGCTGGAGGAGTGCCGGATCAGCATCGGCCCCGGTTACCCGGGCACCAAGGCGCGCTGCGGCACGCTGCTGCGGCCCGAGAATCCGGCCGAGCCCGGCTCGCCCGAGATCGAGGTGCGCGTCGCCGTCGTCCCGGCCCTGAACCTGACGCCCGAACCCGACCCGTTCGTGCCGATAGCCGGCGGCCCGGGACAGGGGTCGATCGAGTTTTACCTGCAGGTCAAGGGGGCTCTCGAAAGCGTGCGGCGCAACCGCGACATCCTGCTCGTCGACCAGCGCGGCACGGGCGACTCGTCCCGCATGGACTGCCCGATCGACGACGACGCGCTGCTGTTTGAAACCGAGCTCTCGCTGGAGACCACCGTCGAGTACGTCGAGGCGTGCCTGCAGGACCTGCCGCACGACCCGCGCTACTTCACGACCAGCGTCGCCGTAACCGATCTCGAGGCGGCGCGGCAGGCGCTCGGTTACACCAGGCTCAATCTCTACGGCGTGTCGTACGGCTCCCGCGTTGCGCAGCACTTCGCCCGGCGGTACCCCGAGTCGACGCGCACGGTGATCATCGACGGCGTCGTCCCGCCGCAGATTTCGCTGGGGCCGGAGATCGCCACGGAAAGCCAGAAGGCCGTCGACAATATCCTGGCGCGCTGCACCGCGGACGCCGGCTGCAACGAGCGCTTTCCCGACATCGCCGCGACCTTCGAGCGGGTCGTGGCGCAGCTGCGCGAGGCGCCGGTCGAGGTCGCGGTCCCGCACCCGAACACCGGGCGGGTGCAGCAGGTCACGTTCGGGCTCGGGCAGTTCGCCGGCGCGGTCCGCCTGCTCGTCTATAACCCGAACACGATCGCGCTGTTGCCCCTGTTCGTTCACGAGGCCGGCCAGGGCAACTATGCACCGCTGGCCTCGCAGTTCATGCTGACGGCGCTGTCGATGCGGGATGCCATCGCCATCGGCATGCACAACGCCGTGATGTGCACCGAGGACATGCCGTTTCTCGACCCGGAGATGATCGACCACACGGCAATCGCGACCAGTTACATGGGGTCCTTCCAGCTGGAAACGCTCGAGGCCATGTGCGCCATCTGGCCGGCCGGGCCGATCGACCCCGGGTTCAAGACGCCGCTCGCCACGGACATCCCGTTCCTGCTGTTGTCCGGCGATGCCGACCCGATCACGCCGCCGCGCTACGCGGAGATGGCCGCGGTCGAGCTCGAGAACGCGGCTCACCTGGTCGGCAAGCACCAGGGACACGGCCAGATCATCGTCGGGTGCACGGGCAGGATCGTTGCCGATTTCGTCACCGGCGCCGATCCCGCGAACCTCGACACGGAATGCCTGGAGCGCAGCTTCGTGACGCCCTTTTTCCTCGATTTCTCGGGACCCGCGCCATGATCAAGGTCGACGGCATCCACAAGTCCTTCGGCAAGGTGCACGCCGTGCGCGGCGTCAGTTTCGCGGCCCCCGACGGCAAGATCACGGGGCTGCTCGGCCCCAACGGCGCGGGCAAGTCCACGACCATGCGCATCCTGTACACGGTGCTCCGGCCGGACGAGGGGCACGCCACGATCGACGGCGTCGATGTCGTCGCCGACAGCCTCGGCGCCCGGCAGAGAATCGGGGCCCTGCCCCACAGCGCCGGGCTTTATCCGCACCTGACGGCGCGCGAGAACATTGCCTACTTCGCGAAGCTGTGCGGCATGGACAGGGCGGAGATCGACGACCGCGTCACCGAGATCGTCCGGCTGCTCGAGATCGCGGACTTTGCCGACCGCCGCACCAAGGGGTTTTCCCATGGCCAGCGCACCAAGGTCGCGCTGGC
>JBFEJR010000036.1:0-24210 GCA_041553075.1 Woeseiaceae bacterium
GGTCGTGACGCGCAACAGCCCGACGTCTTACACGGTCAGTCCCGATGGCGCTTCCGGCCCGGAATACGATCTTGTGCAGGCCTTCGCCGACGAGCTCGGTGTGGCGCTGGTGATTGATGCCGTCGACAGCGTGTCGGAGATCCTGCCGAAGCTGCTGTCCGGTGAGGCCCACATGGCGGCAGCCGGTCTGTCGGTTACCGACTCGCGCCGCGAATACGTGCACTTCGGTCACCCCTACGAGTCCGTCGACGTCCACCTCATCTACAAGCTCGGCACGGGTCGCCCCCGCGATATCGAGGACATTCTCGACCGCTCGCTCGAAGTCCTGGCATCGACCAGCCACGTCGACATCCTGGAGTCCCTGTCGGACGACTACCCGGAACTGACCTGGAACGAAAACGCCGATGTCGAGGCCGCCGACCTGTTGACCAAGGTGGCAACGGGAGAAATCGAGCTGACCATCGCCGACAGCCCGGACTTCAACATCCAGCGCCATTTCTACCCCGACCTGCGCGTTGCGCTGGACCTCGAGATCGACGACCCGATCGCCTGGGCGTTTCCCAAGGGCGCGGGAGACTCGCTACTCGCGCGGGCCGACGAGTTCATCCTCGAGGCGGACAGCTCGGGCATGCTGGCGCGCGTCCACGAGCGCTACTACGGCCACACCAAGAAATACGACTACGTCGGCACCCGCAACTTCATCCGCCATTACGAAAGTCGGCTGCCCCGCTATCGGGCCATGTTCGAAACCGCCGGAGCCGAGCTCGGGGTCGATTGGCGGCTGCTCGCCGCGATCGGTTACCAGGAGTCGCACTGGCGCGCCAACGCCGTCTCGCCGACGGGCGTGCGCGGCATCATGATGCTGACCCAGGATACGGCGGACTATCTCGGCGTCGACGATCGCACCGACCCCGAAAACAGCATCTTCGGCGGCGCACGGTATTTTGCCCTGCAGACCGAGCGGGTCGCCGATACCGTCGACGAGCCGGATCGCACCTGGATGGCACTGGCCTCGTACAACGTCGGCTTCAATCATCTCAAGGATGCCCGCCTGATCGTCGAATGGCAGGGCGGCAACCCCGATTCCTGGATCGACGTCAGCGCGGCCTTGCCGCTGCTTTCCCAGAAGAAATGGTACTCAAAGCTGCCGTACGGCTATGCGCGCGGCTGGGAACCCGTGCTCTACGTCAACAACATCCGCGCCTACTACAACATCCTGCAGTGGCTCACCGAGCAGGAGGAGACCGAGGAGGCGGAACCCGTCGAAGAGGCCGGCGAAACCGCCTAGCGCCGGGATTCGAAGAACGATTTCAAGAGCTCGCCACACTCCGCGGCGAGCAGCCCGCCGTTGACTTCGAAGCGATGGTTCAGCGCCCGCGACGCGGACAGGTCCTCGACGCTGCCGAGTGCGCCCGCCTTGCGGTCGTATGCGCCGAACACGACGCGCGCGACGCGCGCCTGGGCCAGCGCGCCCACGCACATGACGCAGGGCTCCAGCGTGACGTAAAGCGTGGCGTTGCCCAGGCGGTAATTGCCGCGCCGGGCCGCCGCCGCGCGCAGTGCGAGCACCTCGGCGTGGCCGCTCGGGTCTGCGTCCGCGACCGAGCGGTTGTGGGCGGCCGCAATGACGTCGCCGTCGGCAACGACCACGGCGCCGACCGGGACCTCCCCCGCGGCAGCCGCCGCTGCCGCCTCCGCCAGGGCCCTGCGCATGAAGTGCTCGTCCCGTGGCGACCAGCCGGCGTTCATCACTCCCACTCGATCGTAGCGGGCGGTTTCCCGGAGATGTCGTAGGTCACACGCGAGATGCCGTCGACCTCGTTGATGATCCGCAGGGAAACGTGCTCGAGGAACTCGTACGGCAGCCGCGCCCAGCGGGCCGTCATGAAATCGATGGTCTCCACCGCGCGCAGCGCGATGACGTAGTCGTAGCGGCGCCCGTCGCCCATCACGCCGACCGACTTGACGGGCAGGAACACGGCAAAGGCCTGGCTGGTCTCGTCGTACAGCTTCTGCCGGTGCAGCTCCTCGATAAAGATGTTGTCGGCGAGTTGCAGCAGCTTTGCATACTCGGGCTTGACCTCGCCGAGGATACGAACGCCGAGGCCGGGCCCCGGGAACGGGTGGCGGTAGACCATCTCGCGCGGCAGGCCCAGCTCGAGACCGATCCGGCGGACCTCGTCCTTGAACAGCTCGCGCAGCGGCTCGACCAGCTTCATGCGCATTTTCTCGGGCAGTCCACCGACGTTGTGGTGCGACTTGATGACGTGTGCCTTGCCGGTCTTGGAGCCGGCCGACTCGATGACGTCGGGATAGATCGTGCCTTGCGCCAGCCACTCGATGCCCTCGAGCTTGTGCGCTTCCTCGTCAAAGACCTCGATGAACAGGCCGCCGATGATCTTGCGCTTCTCCTCGGGATCCGCGACGCCCTGCAGGGCCGCGAAGAAGCGGTCAGCGGCATTCACGCGAATCACGTTGATGTGCATGTGCTCGGCAAAGGTCTCCATGACCTGGTCGCCTTCGTGGTGGCGCAGCAGTCCGTGGTCGACGAACACGCAGACGAGCTGATCGCCGATGGCCTCGTGCAGCAACGCGGCGACGACCGACGAGTCGACGCCGCCCGACAGGCCCAGCAGCACCCTGCCGTCGCCGACCTGGCTGCGGACCTGCTCGATCGCGTCGGCCACGATGTTGCCCGGCGTCCAGTCGCCGGGACACGCGCAGATCTCGTGCACGAAACGGCGCAGGATAGAAAGACCCTGCGGCGTGTGCGTCACTTCGGGGTGGAACTGCACGCCGAAGAAACGACGCTCGGGGTCCTCCATCGCGGCCAGTGGTGAATTCGCGCTCGACGCGGTGGCAGCGAACCCCGGCGGGAGTTCCTCGACGCGGTCGCCGTGACTCATCCATACCTGGAGCATGGCATGGCTGGCCTCGTCGCTGAGGCCGTGCAGCAAAAGACTGTCGGCCGGTTCGATCTCTGCGTAGCCGAATTCGCGATGCGCCGAGGCTTCGACCTTGCCGCCGAGCTGGGCCGCCATCGTCTGCATGCCGTAACAGATGCCGAGCACGGGCACGCCGAGCTCGAACACGCATTGCGGTGCGCGCGGCGGGTCCTCGAGATTTACCGACTCGGGCCCACCCGAGAGGATGATGCCATCGGGCCGGAACGCCCGGATGGCGTCGGCCGCCATGTCCCAGGGATGAATTTCCGAGTAGACCCCGACCTCGCGCACCCGCCTCGCTATCAACTGCGTGTACTGGCTGCCGAAATCGAGAATCAGCAGCCGGTGGGCATGAATATCGGGATGCATCAGTTCTTGGATCGGTAGTTGGGTGCTTCTTTGGTGATGGTCACATCGTGGACGTGGCTTTCGGGGACACCGGCGCCGGTCATGCGCACGAACTGCGGCTTGACGCGCATCTCGTCGATGCTGGCGCTGCCGGTGTAGCCCATGGCTGCGCGCACGCCCCCGATCAGCTGGTGCACGATCGCCAGGAGGCTGCCCTTGTAGGCAACGCGGCCCTCGATGCCCTCGGGAACGAGTTTGCCGAGCTCCTCGGTCGTATCCTGGAAGTAGCGGTCGGACGATCCCTGCGTCTGCCCCATGGCACCCACCGAACCCATACCACGGTAGGACTTGTAGGAGCGCCCCTGGAAGAGCTCGACTTCGCCGGGCGACTCCTCGGTGCCGGCGAACAGGCCGCCGATCATGACGCTATGGGCACCGGCGACCAGTGCCTTGGCGATATCGCCCGAGTAGCGGATGCCGCCGTCGGCGACCAGCGGAACGCCCGATTTGCCGAGCGCCGCGGCCACGTCGGCGACCGCCGAGATCTGCGGCACGCCAACCCCGGCGATGACGCGTGTCGTGCAGATCGAGCCGGGGCCGATCCCGACCTTGACGCCGTCAGCGCCAGCCTCGACCAGGGCCGTCGCCGCCTCGCCCGTGGCGATGTTGCCGCCGATAACCTGCATGTCGGGGTACCTGCGCTTGACGTCGCGTACCCTGTCGAGCACGCCTTTCGAATGGCCGTGCGCCGTATCGACGACGATCACGTCGACGCCCGCCGCTACCAGGGCCTCCACCCGTTCCTCGGTATCGCCGCCGGTGCCGACCGCGGCCCCGACACGCAGGGCGCCGGCGTGGTCCTTGCACGCCAGCGGGAAGTCCTTGGCCTTCTGGAAGTCCTTTGCCGTGATCATGCCGGCCAGCTTGAAGTTGTCGCCGACGACCAGGACTTTCTCGATGCGGTACTTGTGCAGCAGGCCGAGCACCTCCTCCTCGGGGGCGCCTTCCCGGACCGTGACGAGGCGCTCCTGTGGCGTCATCACGGTCGATACCGGCGCGTCGAGCTGGGTTTCGAAGCGCAGGTCGCGGTGGGTCACGATGCCGACCGTGACGCCGTCGTCGACGACCGGCACGCCCGAGATCCCCATGGAGCGGGTCAGCTCGATGACCTCGCGGATGGTGCGGTCCGAGGACACGGTGATCGGGTTGCGCACCATGCCCGACTCGAATTTCTTGACGACGAGGACCTGCCGCGCCTGTTCCTCGACCGTCATGTTCTTGTGGATGACGCCGATGCCGCCTTCCTGCGCGAGCGCGATGGCAAGGCGCGCTTCGGTGACCGTGTCCATGGCTGCCGACAGCAGCGGGATGCTCAGGCGGATCTCGCGCGTCAACGAGGTGCTCAGGTCGACGTCGCGGGGCAGCACTTCCGAATAGCCTGGCTGCAGCAGGACGTCGTCGAATGTCAGGGCTTCCTTGGCAATTCGCATGGCGGGGTCGATGCTCGGCGTCGGGGTAGCGGGCGATTGTACGCGTGCCGCGTGGATGGGTAAACGTCTATACTGTGGCAATGCCTAGCGAACCGGTCATTACCGTCTCCCAGCTGAACCGCCGGGCGAAAACCGTGCTGGAACAGGGGATCGCCAGGCTGTGGGTCGAGGGCGAGATCTCCAACCTGGCGCGGCCTGCCTCCGGCCATGTCTATTTCAGCCTCAAGGACGAGTCTGCCCAGGTCCGCGCGGCGTGGTTCCGGCAACGCCAGCGCGGCCCGGCCGCCGGGTTCAAGAACGGCGACAAGGTGCTCGCCTTCGGCCGGGTCAGCGTCTATGAGCCGCGCGGCGATTACCAGCTGATCATCGACCAGCTGGAGCCGGCGGGCGAAGGCGTCCTCAAGCAGCGCTACGAGGCGCTCAAGCGAAAACTGCAGGCCGAGGGGCTGTTCGACGAGGATCGCAAGCAGCCCTTGCCCGTGCTCCCGCGCCGCATCGGCGTGATCACATCGCCGAGCGGTGCAGCGGTCAGGGACATCATCACGGTGCTGGGGCGGCGCTTCCCTGCCATCCCGGTCGTCATCTATCCCGCCGCGGTACAGGGCGAGGCGGCTCCCGCCGAGCTGATCGCCGCGCTGGGCACCGCGGTGCGCCGCGCCGAGTGCGACGTCCTGATCATGGGCCGCGGCGGCGGCTCGCTCGAGGACCTGTGGGCATTCAATGACGAGGCACTGGCGCGGGCAATCGGCGCCTGCCCGATCCCCGTGGTCAGCGCAGTCGGCCACGAGATCGATTTCACGATCGCCGATTTCGTGGCGGACGTGCGCGCACCGACGCCGTCGGGCGCCGCCGAGATCGTCGTGCCCAGCCAGCACGACTGGCTGTTTCGGCTGAACGGCCTCGCGGTGCGCATCGGCCGCATCGGCCAGCGCTCGATCGAGGACCGCGCACAACAGCTCGACTGGCTCGACAAGCGGCTGTTCGCGGCGAGTCCCGCGGCGACGCTGAGACGCCAGCGCGACGGTCTGCGGGAAAACAGCATGCGGCTGGCGGCTGCCATGCGGCGCCAGTTGCTGGAATCGCGCAATACGGCCCAGAACCTGCGCAGCGATCTGCTGCAGCGCTCGCCGGCGCTTGCCGTGCAGCGTTCGATCGCGCGGCTCGACACCCTGCAACGACGGCTCGCCGGCAGCACGCGCGAGGCGCTGTCGCGCGTGCACCACCGGACTGCCCTGCTGGGACGTGCGCTGCACGGCGTGAGCCCGCTGGCGACCCTCGACCGCGGTTACGCAATTGTCATGGATGCCGCGGGCAAAGCGTTGACGGACACATCGCGGGTCGAGGTGGGCGACAGTGTCAGCGCCAGGCTCGCCCGGGGCGAACTGGTCGCCAGCGTAACGAAGGTCGTCAAGGAATGAAGCTCCTGTTGTTGCTTGCCCTGTCGCTGGCCACGTCGGCATGGGCGTCACCTCATCACTCGCCGAGACCCGGCGGCATCGCGGTCGTCGACCTGGGTCCGGCGACGGGCGAGGTGCCGGCCGTACTGCTCGACGGCCGGCCCGTCCTCGTCATGCAGAACGAGGGACGCTGGCGCGCCGTCGTCGGCATTCCGCTCGATACCGACCCGGGTACGCTGACATTGCGGGTTGCCGACGACGCGGTGCCGATTGAGGTTGGCGACCACGCCTACGCGGAGCAGCGGCTCACGGTCAGCAACAAGCGTCACGTCAATCCCGACCAGGCGCAGCTCGATCGGATCGCGCGGGAGCGCACAATCATCGATAAGGCCCTCGCCAGTTACCGCGCGGCATCGCTCAACGACATCTCGCTACGCGCCCCGGTCGAGGGCCGGCGCAGTTCGAGTTTCGGACTGCGTCGCTTTTTCAATGAGCAACCGCGCGCGCCGCACAAGGGGATGGACATTGCGGCACCCAGCGGCACGCCGATCCTGGTGCCGCGCGCCGGGATCGTGACGGCGACCGGAGACTATTTCTTCAACGGAAATACCGTGATCCTCGACCATGGCCAGGGCTACGTCACGATGTATTGTCACCTCAGCGAAATCGCGGTGACGGAAGGCCAGCAACTGGCTGCCGGCGAACCGCTCGGCGCGGTGGGGGCGACCGGACGTGTGACGGGACCGCACCTGCACTTCGGCACCTACCTCAACGGCACGGCCGTCGACCCGGCCATCCTGCTCACCGAATGACGCGGCAAGTCCGCCCCAGACAAGCAACCAGATAAGGGACAGTTCACTTAATTGCGCGGGCAATTAAGTGAACTGTCCCTTATCTGGTTGCTTAGTCGGCCAGGAAGTCCCAGATGACGGGGCGGAAGGCATCCATGTCGACGAGGAAGGAGTCGTGGCCGCGGATGCAGTCGAGTTCGACCAGCTGCGTGTCGGTACAGGTTGCGGCGAAGCCTTGTGCCAGTTCGCGCTGTTGCTCGACCGGGAACAGGATGTCGGTGCGCGCGCCGATGACCAGCACGCGTTCGAGGTCCAGGCGTTTGAAGCCGCACTCGAGCGAGCCGCCGTAATCGGCGAGATCGAACAGGTCCGATGCGTGCGACAAGTACAGGTAGCAGTTGGGGTCGAACGACCCGGTAAATTTCTGCGCGACGTTCTCGAGGTAGGATTCCACCGCGAACTCGGCCACGAACTGGTCCTCGATGCGCGCATGCTCGGTCGAACGTTCGCGACCAAAGCGCTGGATCCACTCCTCCGCGGACCGGTACGTGATCATGCCGAGCTTGCGGGCGAGCCGCTGTCCCGTGGTCGGCGGATCGCCAACCGGGTAGCGCCCATGCTTCCATTTCGGATCCGAACGAATCATCTCCCGCTGCAGCGAGCGCACGGCAATCGAAAACGGCAAGGCGCGGGTACCCGACGAGATGGAGATGAACTGCCGCGTACGCCCCGGGTGGCGGACGCAGAACGCGAGGCCCGTCATGCCGCCCATCGAACAGCCGACCACGGTATGCAACACCTCGACCCCCAGTTGCTGCACGAGCCACCATGACGACTCGGCCACGTCTTCGAGCGTCAGGACCGGGAAGTCGAGGCGGTAGCGATTGCCGGTTTCGGGGTTGATCGATGCGGGTCCGGTGGTGCCGAAACAGCTGCCGAGCGAGTTCACGCAGATGATGAAATAGCGGTCGCTGTCGATCGGGTGTTCGGAGCCCACCATCTCTTCCCACCAGCCTGGCGTCGGGTCTTCGGCACAGGATGCGACGTGCGCCGAGGGCGACAAGCCGGTGAAAATCAGGATCGCGTTGTCACGCGCCTCGTTGAGTTCGCCCCAGGTCTCGTATGCCAGCGTCGGCGACTCCAGGTAGCCGGCGCGGTGCATGCGAAACGGACCGTCGTGTTGCAGAAATTTTCGCGCTGAGCTCATCTTGGCATGCCCTTCCAGGAGTCCAGTATAGCGAGTCACTTGTTCTTGACGCGTTTCATGAGCCGCGCACGCTTGCGCTCCTGGCGCGGCGTCAACTTGTTGCGACGGCCCTTGTACGGGTTGTCGCCGGTCTTGAACGCCAGCCGCACGGGCGTGCCCTTGAGGCGGAACGCCTTGCGGAAGCGATTGATCAGGTAGCGGCGATACGCCTCGGGCAACCGCTCGGTCTGGTTGCCGTGAATGACAATGACGGGCGGATTCCTGCCGCCCTGGTGAGCGTATCGCAGGCGAATGCGCCGGCCTCGGTACATGGGCGGCGGATGCTCGAGAACCGCGGCCTCGAGTTCTCGCGTCAGTGCCGTCGTCGACAGGTCCGCCGTGGCCGCACGATAAGCACGCTCGACCGCCGGTAGCAACTCGCCGACCGCGGTGCCATGCAGTGCCGAAATCGTGATCCGCTCGGCGAAATCCAGGAACGGCAGCCGCCGGTCGAGGTCGTCACGCACTTTCTTGCGCTGGTCGGGGGCCAGGCCGTCCCACTTGTTGGTCACGACGACCAGGGCCCTGCCCCGCTCCAGGACGAGCCCGAGGAGACTGACATCCTGCTCGGTGACGCCCTCCTGCGCGTCGAGTACCGCGATGACGACGTGCGCCCTCTCGATCGCCTGCAGCGCCTTGACGATGCTGAACTTCTCGATCGCCTCGCTCACCCGCGACTTGCGACGAATACCGGCCGTGTCGATCAGCATGTACTTGCGGTCGTCACGCTCGAACGGCACCTCGACCGTGTCGCGCGTCGTGCCCGGCTGATCGAAGACGACTAGCCGCTCTTCGCCGAGGAGCCGATTCGCGAGCGTCGACTTGCCGACGTTCGGTCGGCCGATAATCGCGATGCGCAGCTCGTGCTCGTCGTCCGCTTCGGGCGCCGCCTCATCGGGCACGAACCCGTCGAGAACGGCTTCGATCAGCGCGCTGATGCGGTCACCGTGAGCAGCCGAAATGGCCACGGGCTCGCCGAGGCCCAGCCCGTAGAAATCGGCGCTGGCCATGGTCGCATCCAGGCCTTCCGCCTTGTTTACGGCGAGCCACGTCTTTTTCGCATGGCGGCGCGCGAGCTCCGCGACGTGCTCGTCGGCGGCCGTAATGCCGCTGCGGCCGTCGACCATGATGATGGCCGCGTCCGCCTCCTGCAGCGCCTTGACGGTCTGCTCGACCATGGCCTGCTCGATGCCTTCCTCGCCGCCGGCCACGCCGCCGGTATCGATCACGAGGTAAGGGATCGGGCCGAGCTTGCCGAACCCGTACTTGCGGTCGCGGGTAAGGCCCGGGTAGTCGGCGACCAGCGCATCGCGCGAACGGGTCAGGCGATTGAACAGGGTCGACTTGCCTACGTTAGGCCGACCGATGAGCGCGATTACAGGGAGCATCGGATTGCACCTGGGCTGCCTGGCCTCAGGTCTCGTCCGACACGTCGGGCTGCGAACGCTTGGGGCGCTCGTCGACGATCGCATAGGCACCGAGCTCGCCGCCGTCATTCTGCACGTACACGCGGTTGGCCATGGCGAACGGGTCGTTCGAAATCGCGGACCCGCCGAGTTTCTTCCGGGCGACCGGCGTCCCGTCGATCGCGCTGAAAAAGTGGATATAGCCCTCGAGATCGCCAACCACGACCGTCGTACCAAAAGGAATCGGCAGGGTCGGTTCGCGTCGCAGCAGGGAATCATCGCGCCAGGACTCGGTACCGTTGCGGCGCGTCATGGCCACGATCTCGCCGGTATCGGTCACCGTGTAGACGCTGTTCCAGTCGGCGGCTACGCCCTCGTTCGAGGACACCTCGCGGCTCCAGAGAACCTGCCCGGACTCGCTGGCCACGGCCGCGAGGCGGCCCTGGTAACCGGCTGCATAGAGATCCTGGCTGACGACGGCCAGCGCGCCGTCGATATCCGACAGCCGCTCGAGATCGGAACGTCCCTGCGGCGGCGACAAAAAGGACTCCCAGATGATCGTGCCGCTATCGAGTTCCGCGGCCACGAGCCGCCCCGAATCGAAACCCGCGATCACGGTCGTGCCGATCGCGACCGGGCTCGACGTCCCGCGCATCGTCAACGGCGGCATCGATTGCTGGATGACCCAGCTCGACTTGCCATCGAAGAGCGAGAGTGCCTGCAGCCGATTGTCGATCGTCTGCACCACGACCAGGTTGCCCTTGACCAGGGGCCGTGCCAGCGACTCGGCATCGACGTCCGTGCGCCATTGCTCGTTGCCGGTCGCGGCGTCGAGCAGAATCGCATATCCGTCCGCCGCCATCACGGCCACGCGGCCCTCACCCGCACCGGGGCCGGCAGACAGCTCGACGCCGAGGTCGGTCCGCCAGGCCAGCTTGCCCGACTCGGGGTCGAAGGCCGAGACCTTGCCGTCCCGGCTGGCCGCGTAGATGCGGTTGCCATCCCCCACCGGCCGCAGCGCGAGGCGCAGGAACTCGGCATCGCCGCCCAGCTTCGCACCCCAGATCTTGCGGATCTTCACGGTTTCATCGATGGACACGAGCTCCTTCGGCTCGAGCGCCTCGTCCTTGTCCGAGAACACCCCGCAACCGGCAGCCAGCACGGTTGCCGCAACCAGACCCGCGGTGCGAAGTATCCTGTTCACTCGTTGCCCTCTGTCCCGGACTCTTCGACCGCCTCATCGGCGGGCGGTTCCTCGGCCGGCGCCACGACCTCCCCGGGCTCGTCGATCTCGTCCTGGCGCTCGGGCAGGTCGAGCACCTTCCACTGCACCAGCTGCTGATTCACGGTCGCCTGCGCCATCGGGTCGAGCAGCACCCGCTGGTAGGCGGCCTCCGCGTCATCGATTCGTCCGAGCGCCGTGTACGCATCGCCCAGCAGTTCGTTCCAGGTGGCCGCGAACGCCTCCGACACCTCGCCCTCGAGCAGGGCGACCACGGCCTCCGGATCATCCTGGTACAACAGGATGCGCGCCAGCCGGGTTCGGGCAACGTGCTTCAGTGCTGCGCTGGCGTCGCTGTCCAGCAGTTCCTGCAGCACGTCGGCGGCATCCTGGTCACGATTCCGGTCCATGTAGAGGCGGGCCATGGCGAGCTTCGCCTGGGCTGCATAGGAGGTCCCGGCGTACTCGGCACCGAGCGTGTCGGCCACGACCTCGGCCTCCTCGAGATTCCCGGACACCACGTGACTGGTCAGCGTCTCGTACATGGCCGAGCCCGCGAGCTGCGCCTCGAGCTTGCTGTTCTGGTAGTAGTTGTAGCCGACGAGAATCGCGATACCGAGCCCGAGGCCACCGATCACGTATCCGCCGTACTCCGACCACCAGGTCCGGATCTGTTCAATCTGTTCTTTTTCCGAAAGTAAATCGTCCACTTGCCTGCCTTCCTGCGATTGCGGCTACGTGCCGCTCAACCTGTTCTGCAATTCTCCCGCCAGTTTGGCCAGCGGGATGCTTTCCTGTTGTTCCTCACTGCGCAAGGGCTTCAGACCGATGCGCTCTTCGCTCAGCTCCTGCTCGCCGAGAACCAGTGCGTAGGCCGCGCCGCTCTTGTCGGCCCGCTTCATTTGTGACTTGAAGCTGCCGCCGCCGAGATTCGTCTCGACGCGCACGCCGTTGACCCGGTCGCGCAGCTCCTCCGCCAGCGCGAACGCCCGCTCCCGCGTACCGTCGCCGACGGCGACCAGGTACACATCCGGCGCCCTGGCCGGAAACGTCCCGCCGCAGGCCTCGTACAGCGCGACGAAGCGTTCGATGCCCATCGCCCAGCCGATCGCGGGCGTCGCCCGGCCGCCGAGCTTCTCGACGAGACCGTCGTAACGGCCGCCGGCGCAGACCGCGTTCTGGGAACCGAGGGCATCGGTCACCCACTCGAACACGGTGCGCGAATAATAGTCGAGCCCGCGGACCAGCCGCGGGTTGACCTCGTAATCGACGCCGGCCGCATCCAGCAAGGCCCTGAGGCCCGCGAAATGCCCGGCCGACGCGGCATCGAGGTGATCGAGCATCACCGGCGCCCCGGCCACGATGTCCTGCATCTCCGGGTTCTTGCTGTCCAGAATCCGCAACGGGTTCTTGTCGAGCCGGCGAATACTATCCTCATCCAGCCGGCTTTTCACGCCATCGAAGTACTCGATCAGCGCATCCCGGTAGCTGGCGCGCGATTCGGCCACGCCGAGGGAATTGATCTGCAGCCGAACCTGGTCGATACCGAGCCGCTTCCACAAGCGCGCGCACATGATGATGAGCTCGGCATCGATATCGGGCCCGTCGTAGCCCATTGCCTCGACGTCGAACTGGTGGAACTGGCGGTAGCGTCCCGCTTGCGGCCGTTCCCGGCGGAACATCGGCCCCACGGTCCAGAGCTTCTGTTTCTGGTTGTGAAACAGCCCGTGCGTGATGCCGGCGCGCACCATGCTGGCCGTCGCCTCGGGGCGCAGGGTCAGGCTGTCGCCATCGTCGTCGAAGGTGTACATCTCCTTTTCGACGATGTCGGTCACTTCGCCGATGGAACGGCGGAAGATCTCGGTGTGCTCCAGCAACGGCAGCCTGACCTGGCGATAGCCGTAGCTCTCGATGAGGTCCTCGACCTCGCTCTCGAGGTGCTGCCAGCGGGCCGCGACGTCGGGCAGGATGTCGTTCATCCCGCGAACGGTCTTGGGCTTGCTGCTCATGATCCGGCGATCGTCAGGCGCAGGGGGCGATTCGGCGGCGCACCGGCCGGCAGGGCGTAGTCGTCCCCGTTGACCCGCAGGGCGGCGTTGCCGGGACTGCCGAGCAGCACGCTGAACGGCTCCGCGCCGCTGAGCTCGACGGTACGCCCGTCGGTGCCGAGGGCAAAAAACAGGCGCCGCCCGGTCGCGTCCGTCACTTCGGTCCAGCAGTCGCCGGAATAGGTCAGCAACAGCCGCATCTGGCCCGCCGCGATTTCGGGCGACTCCGTCTCCTCGATGACGGGTTGCCGCGCTACGGGCTCCGGATCGGCGGGCGCCTCCTCGGGTTCGGGCTGCGGCTCCGGCACCTCGATCGCCGCCGCCACGGGCTCCGCGACATCCTCGTCGAGCGGCTGCGCCTCGTCGGGCACAGCCTGTTGCAGCTGTTCCTGCTGCGGCTCGGGTATCGGCCGCGTGAACCACCAGTAAGCCGTCGCCGCGACCACGATAACGACGATGACGGCGATCCATGGACCGGGCGACAATTCCCGGCGCGGCCGCGCCCGTGGCACGACCACGGGCGGCAGTTCGGCCGACCGTGTCAGCTTGTAGTAGTCGACCAGGACATCCTCGACCGCGACGTGGACGAGTTCCGCGTACTTCTTCAGGTGCCCCTTGGCAAAGACCGGCGCTCCGAGCACGTCGAACTCGTTGCGCTCGAGTGCGCGCACCTTCGGTTCGTCGATATGCAGCTCTTTCGCGATCTCGATGACCGAGATGTGCTGCTCGCGCCGCGCGGCTGCGAGGCGCTCGCCCGCCAGCGGGCCGGAGCGTTCCGCTTCCTCTTCGGCAAGGTTGTCGACGTCATCGGCCATCGCTATCCGTCACTCAGGGCCTTGCGGGCCTCGGGAGAGGCCGGGAACTCGCGCAGCAACCGGTCGACGAACTCGGTGCGGCCGCGGTCGTTGCCGAGCTTGCCTTCGATTTCGGCTGCGAGATACAGCACGCCTGCCGTCGTCGGGTTCGAACTCATGAAACGCTGCAGGAAAGCACGCGCGTGCAGGTAGTCCTGCTGCTGGTACTTCATCAGGCACAGCTGCAACAAGGCCTCCCCGTGCGTCGCCTTGTGATCGAGCGCCGCGCGGAAGAAGCGCTCGGCGGCCGCCGCGTCGGGTTTCTGTGCCATGCACAGCCCGGCGTTGGTGAGCGTCAGCTCCGCGTTGTCGTTCTCGGGGTGACCCGCCGCACGTTCGAAGTACTTGCCGGCGCCGTCGAAGTCGCGCTGCCGGCACAGGAACACCGCGTAGGCATTCTGGATATTGAAGTCGCGCGGCGCCACCTTGATCGAATTGCCGTACGCCTCCCGGGCGAGCCGGTCGTTTTCGAGCGACTCGTAGACCATGCCGAGCATCATGTGTGCCTTGGCCAGTTTCGGGTCCAGTTCGATCGCGCGTTCGAGGCGATCGCGCGCCAGGTCGTACGACTGGTTCTGGTAGTAGCGCGCCCCGAGCTGATAGTTGTACTCGGCCGCGTCGTCGTCGTCGGATTCGGTCTTCGACACACCGGTCGTCGTGGACACGCAACCCATCGCCGTCAGACCGGCGAAAACCAGTAGTGCAAAGAGCTTGCTCTTGTTCACGCTGAGGCCACCTTTATGTTTCTGCCGCCGATGTTCTTGTCGCCGAGACGGTTGCGGACGCGATTGCTGACTTCACCGGCGAGCTGGCCGCAGGCCGCATCGATATCGTCGCCGCGCGTCTTGCGCGTGGTGGCGACGAGCCCCCGCTGGCGCAGCCGATCCTGGAAATGCCGGATCGTGTCCGCGGAGGAACGCTGGAACACCGTACCGGGAAACGGGTTGAACGGAATGAGGTTGACCTTCGCCGGCCGGTTGGACAGCAACTCGTAGAGCTCGTCGGCATGCGCCAGCGAGTCGTTGACTCCGCGCAGCATGACGTACTCGAAAGTGATGAAGCGATTGGCCCGTTGCGCTGCATACCGCCAGCAGGCGTTCAGCAGCTCGGCCACCGGGTGCAGCTTGTTGATCGGGACGATGCGATCGCGCAGCGCGTCGTTCGGTGCGTGCAGCGACACCGCGAGCGACACATTGCAGTCTTCGCCGAGCTTGTCGATCAGTGGCACGATCCCCGAGGTACTGACGGTGACGCGGCGCCGCGACAAGCCGTAGCCCCAGTCGGAAATGAGTACGTCGAGCGTGGGCACCACGTTGCGGTAATTGGCGAGCGGTTCCCCCATGCCCATGAATACGACATTGGTCACGGCCGGGTCGCCGTTGTCGCGGCGCGGCAACTCGTTGTTGGCCACGAACACCTGCCCGATGATCTCGGCGCTCGTCAGGTTGCGATTGAAACCCTGGGCGCCGGTCGCGCAGAACGCGCAATCGAGCGCGCAGCCGACCTGCGACGAGATGCACAAGGTGCCTCGTCCGGGCTCGGGAATGAAGACGGTTTCGATGGCCTGGCCACAGTCCGTCGCGAACAACCACTTGACGGTACCGTCAGCCGAATCGAAGCGCGACTGGACTTCGGGTAGCACGACTTCGGCCTCGTCCTGCAACTGCTCGCGCAGCGCCCTGGACAGGTCGGTCATGGCGTCGAAATCGGTGACGCTGCGCTGGTAGATCCACTGCATCACCTGCCGTGCACGGAACGGCTTCTCGCCGCGCGCTGCAAAAAACTGCTCGAGCATGTCCTGCGACATGCCGAGCAGATTCGTCTTTGCGGCGCCCCCTGTCATCGACAATCTAGCGCGTGCGCGGGCACACGCCGTCGTCTCCGAAGAAGAATGCGATTTCGGTGGCCGCCGTTTCCGGTGCATCGGAGCCGTGCACGACGTTCTCCTCGATGCTTGCCGCGAAATCGGCACGGATGGTGCCCGGCGCGGCATCGGCGGGATTGGTCGCGCCCATGATCTCGCGGTTTTTCGCGATGGCGTCCGCGCCCTGCAATACCTGCACGACCACCGGCCCCGACGTCATGTAGCTGACGAGGTCGTTGAAAAAGGGACGTTCCTTGTGGACCGCGTAAAAGCCCTGCGCCTGTTCCTTGCTCAGGTGCATCATGCGGGCTGCCACGATTTGCAGCCCGGCTTTCTCGAAGCGGCTGTAGATCTCTCCGATCAGGTTTTTCTGTACGCCATCCGGCTTGATGATGGAGAGCGTCTGCTCAACGGCCATGTGTTAATCCTTCTGGTCCTTGGTGTGAAGATGAGCGCCCGGCATCGAGCCGGGCGCGGAAAGACGTAAGCTATTAATTCTACTACGGTGAAACTAGACGTTGAAGCTTTCGCCGCAGCCGCATTCGCCCTTGATATTCGGGTTCCTGAAGCTGAAGGCCTCATTGAGGCCGTTCTTGACGAAATCGACCTCGGTGCCGTCGATCAGGCTCAGCGCCTCGGGGTCGACGAAGACCTTGACGCCCTTGTCCTCGAATACGACGTCGTCGGCCTCGATCTCCTCGGCGTAATTGATCACGTAGGAATACCCCGAACACCCGGTTTCGGTGACGCCGAGGCGCAGCCCGAGCGCGTCGGCGCGCTTTTGAAGGTAGTCTCGGACGCGGTCAGCAGCCGCGTCGGTAAGCGAAATTGCCATGTAAATCTTCCAGTTACAGTTCAGGATTCGACGCCCAACCTCTGCCCAAGCGACCGAACCGCGTCTTCGAGTACGAGTATACGTCCGGTCTTCTCCACCGGTACAGAGAGTTCTTCCATAAGGTCGCGCGCCGAGAAGTCAAGCAGCGCGGCTACAGGCTGTCCCTCGAGCGCCGCGCAGGCCGCCTCGGCCGCCGCGATCGTGTGCGGACAGCCCCACGCCTTGAAACGCATCGTCGCGACCCGGCCGCCGTCGGTTGCGGCCGCCAACAGCAGCCGGACATCCTGGTTCTCGACCCGCACGGCCTCGCCCGCGACCAGGGTGCCGGCGTGGGCCGGGGACGCGAAATAGTCGCGGACGCGCGCGCTGTAGGGGTCCGCCGTCATGCCGCCCGCCCGGGGGCCAGTCCGCGCAGCCGGGTGACGGCGGCACAATAGCGTTCCGCTGCGAAACGTACCTCGGCTTCCTGCGTCGGTCGGCCGAAGCTGAAGCGGATCGCGCCCTGGGCTTCCGCATCGCTGCGCCCCAGGGCCCGCAGCACGTAGGACGGCTCCCGGCTCGTCGAGTTGCATGCGCTGCCCGTGGCCACCTGCAGCGGTTCGATCGCGAGCAACAGGCTCTCCCCCTCGATGCCGTCTGCGCTGATGTTGAGAATGCCCGGAAAGCCGTCGGGGTCGCCGTTGAGCAGCGTCCGCTCGAGGCCCGCGATGCCCTCGAGAAATGCGCCGCGCAGCCGGCCCAGGTGCCGGAGATCGTCATCGATACGGCCCGCGGCGATCTCGGCGGCCTTGCCGAGACCCGCGATCAGCTCCGTCGGCAGAGTGCCGGGCCGGATGCGGCGCTGCTGGCCGCCGCCGAACAGCAGCGGCTCGACGTGACACCCGGCGCGGTCCGCGATGTACAGCGCGCCGATGCCCTTGGGGCCGTAGAACTTGTGCGCCGTGAGCGACAGGAGGTCGACGGGAAGCGTCGCCAGGTCGATGTGGAGCTTGCCGACGGCCTGTGCCGCATCGACGTGAAACAGGATATCGCGCTCGCGGCACGCGCGGCCCAGGGCGTCGATGTCCTGGATGACGCCGGTCTCGTTGTTGACCATCATGATCGACGCCAGCTGTGTATCCGGGCGCAGCGCGGCTGCGAACGCATCCGGGTCGAGCACTCCGTTCGCCTGCGGTTCGACCCAGGTCACCTCGAAACCGTCTTTCGCGAGGGCCTCGAACACGTCGGTCACGGCCTTGTGCTCGGTGCGCATGGAGACGATGTGCCGGCCGCGGTGGGCGCGGTGACGCGCACCGCCGACGATGGCGAGATTGTCCGACTCGGTGGCCCCGGACGTCCAGATCAGCGTACCGGGCGCCGCGTTGAGCAGCGCAGCCAGGCTCGCGGCCGCTGCATCGATAAGCGCTTGCGCGAGACGCCCGCCGGCATGGGTCGATGAAGGATTGGCGCAGGTCATCAGGCTGACCTCGCGCATGTGCTCCCACACCGCCGGGTCCACGGGCGTGGACGCCGCGTAGTCGAGGTAGACCGGCCCCTCAGTCATCGCGCTCACGCAAGTCGTCCACGGCGCTGAGAATGCCGCGCAGGATATTGATTTCGTTCTTGTCCGGGCGCGCCCGGATGAACAGCCGCCGCATCCGTCGCATCAGGTGCCGCGGATTGTCCGGATCGAGGAACTCGATGTCGCGCAGTACCTGCTCGAGGTGCGTGTAGAAGTGCTCCATCTCGTCGCTGCTTGCGGGCGGCGCCTCGACGTCGAAGCTCGGCCCCTCGTCGAGCAGGCTCGCGACGCGCAGTTCGTAGGCGATGACCTGCACGGCCATCGCAAGGTTCAGCGAGCTGAAGCCGGGATCGGTCGGAATCGTCAGCAGCGTGTGGCACAGGTCGAGGTCCTCGTTATGCAGACCGGTCTTTTCCGGCCCGAAGACGCACGCGACCGGCCCCTGGCGGCTCTCGAGCATCATGCGCTCCGCGCAGTCCCGCGGTCCCATGCACGGCCAGTTGATCGTGCGCGAGCGGGCGCTGGCTCCGGCGACGTACACGCAGTCCGTCAGCGCCTCGGCGAGGGTGGCGGTCACGACGGCCTTGTCGAGTATGTCCGAGGCGCCCGAGGCCCGTGCCGTTGCCTCCTCGTGCGGGAAGTACTTCGGCCGCACCAGCCGTAGGTCGCTGAGGCCCATGTTCTTCATGGCGCGCGCAACCGCCCCGATATTCCCGGGGTGGGTGGTACCGACGAGCACGATTCGTATCGACATGGCTTCAGGACAAGGCGGATAAAGTCGGGTATTCTAGCGCCCCGGCGGCCCCGACGGACAGGCCGCGCAGCTCTTTTATACCGACGGAATCGTTTGATGAACGCACTACAGAATGTGGCCGTCATGGCCGCACGCCGCGGCGGCAGTATCCTGATTCGGCATCTGCCGAAGCTCGATCAGCTCGTGGTCGAGAAGAAAGGGCACAACGATTTCGTCAGTGACGTCGATCGCGCGGCAGAGGAAGCCGTGATCGAGGTCATCCACCGGCACTATCCCGACCACGCGATCCTCGCCGAGGAATCGGGTGCTCACGGCGATTCGGACACGGTGTGGATCATCGATCCCCTGGATGGCACGACCAACTACCTGCACGGCTTTCCGCAGTTCTGCGTCTCCGTCGGCGTCCAGGTCAAGGGGCGCATGGAGGCGGCGGCCGTCTACGATCCGATGCGCCAGGAGGTGTTCGCGGCATCGCGCGGCAACGGCGCGACGCTGGATGACCGCAAGATCCGCGTCAGCGGCCGCAAGGACCTCGACTATGCCCTTATCGGCACCGGGTTCCCGTTCCGCCAGGCCAACATGGAGATGGGCCCGTACCTCGAGATGCTCGGCAAGATCGTGTGCAACACGGCGGGCGTGCGCCGCCCGGGTGCCGCCGCGCTGGATCTCTGCTACGTCGCGGCGGGCCGTCTCGACGGCTTCTGGGAAACCGGGCTGAAGGCCTGGGACCTGGCAGCCGGGTCGCTCATCATTCGCGAGGCCGGCGGCATCGTCAGCGGCCTCGACGGCTCCGAAGGCTATCTCGAATCGGGACACGTGCTCTGTGGCACCCCGAAAATCTACGCGGGCCTCGCCAGGCTGTGCGCCCACGACATCAAAGCCGTCCTCGCCAACAAATAAGGTGCCAGTCACCTTATATCCAGTCTAAGGTGACTGGCACCTTTAGGTTGGGTTCAGGGGAGGTCGTCGATCAGTGACGGGTCCTTGACCGGCTCGATCAGGTCCTGCGGGCTTACTTCGAGCATCAACGCCGTCGCACTGGCCGTGTAGATCGACGAATACGTACCGACGATGATGCCGACGATCAGTGCGATCGAGAACGGCGCAATCGACTCGCCGCCGAGCATCAGCAGCGCGACGAGCACCAGCAGCGTCGTCAGCCCCGTGATCAGGGTACGGGCGAGCATCTCGTTGATCGAGATATTCATCGCCTCTTCCGCCGCCACACCGCGCAGGCTCAGGAAATTCTCGCGAATTCGGTCGAACGCGACGACGGTGTCGTTCAGCGAGTAGCCGATCACGGCCAGCAAGGCCGCGACGACAGTCAGGTCGAACGGCAGGGCGAAGATCGAGAAGAACCCCAGCGTCACGATCGCGTCATGCATCAGGGCTGCCACGGCGCCCGCCGAGAATTTCCACTGGAAGCGCACCATGACATAGACGAAGATCATCAGCAGCGCGACGACCATTGCCAACGCACCGCGCTCGGCCAGTTCACTGCCGACCTGCGCGCTGACGAAACCGGCCCGGCGCAGTTCCAGACCCTGCCCGTCGGCCGACAGGATTTCCTGCAGCTGCGCCCGGATCTCGTCGGCCTCGGCGCCGGGCTGCGGCGGCAGCCTCACGAGCACGTCGGTATCCCGGCCGAATCGTTGCACCTGCGCCTCGTCGAAACCGGCCTCCGCCAGGTGGCTGCGGATGCCTTCGAGGTCGGCGGGCTCGTCATAGCCGACTTCGAGCAACACACCGCCCGTGAAGTCGATCCCGAAGTCGAGGCCGCGAGTGAACAGCGATGCCAACGACACCACGACCAGCAGCAGCGACACGGCCAGCGCGATCTTCCGGCGCGTCGGGCTCAGGAAATCGATACTGGTTTTTTCCTTGATCAGTCTCATCTCGATCCCCTACACCGGCAGCGACTGCAGTTTGCGACCGCCGAACACCAGGTTGACGATGGCGCGCGTGCCGATGATGGCCGTGAACATCGAGGTGATGATGCCGAGCAGCAGCGTGATGGCGAACCCCTTGATCGGCCCCGTGCCCAGCGCGAACAGCACCACGGCGGCGATCAGCGTCGTGACGTTGGCGTCGGTGATCGAACTCAGGGCCTTGCCGTAACCCGAGTCGATCGCGGCCTGTGGCGACGCGCCGGCCGACAGCTCCTCGCGGATACGTTCGAAGATGAGCACGTTGGCGTCTACGGCCATACCGACAGTCAGGACGATACCGGCCATGCCCGGCAGCGTCAGGGACGCGCCGAGCAGCGACAGCATGGCGACAATAAAGACCAGGTTGGTAAACAGGGCGACGTTCGCAATCAGGCCGAATGCGCGATAGTAGATCGCCATGAAAACGATGACGGCGAGGAAGCCGATCTTGATGGCGTTGAAACCGCGGTCGATGTTGTCCTGGCCGAGGCTCGGTCCGGTCGTGCGATCGTCGATCTTGTAAACGGGCGCCGCCAGCGCACCGGCGCGCAGCAGCAGCGCCAGGTCATGCGCCTCCATCGGCGTCAGCCCGGTGATCTGGAAACTGTTCTTGAAGACGCCGCGGATCGTCGCCGTGTTGATGATCTCCTCGGTCTTCACGGTGCGCTGCACTTCCTCGCCATTCTGCATCACGGTTTCGCGACGCGATTCGATAAACACCGTGGACATGGGCTTGTTGAGGTTGTTCATCGTCGTCTGCAGCATGCGTTCGCCGCCTGCCGAATCGAGCGTGATGAACACGGCCGGCTGGCCTTCCGAAAATCCGGACTTGGCGTCGATGATCTGGTCGCCCGAGGCGACGACCGAGCGTCTCAGGACTTGCGAGTCTTCTCCGCTCCTGCCCGGATAACGCCGCGATCCCGGCTCGTCGCCGGTCGTGTCGACCAGCCTGAACTCGAGCGTTGCCGTGGCCGTCAGGATCTTGTTGAGCTGGTTCGGGTCCTGGACGCCGGGCAGCTGCACGACGATGCGATCGGCGCCCTCGCGCTGCACGAGTGGCTCGGCGACGCCGAGCTGATTCACGCGGTTCCGGAGCGTGGTCAGGTTTTGCTCGACGGCGAAATCCTGGCGGGCCTTGATCTGCGCCTCGCTCATCCGGACGATCAGCGACTTGCCGTCGTCCCCGTCCATGATCAGGACGTCCTGGTCTGCCTCGCGAATAACCTCGCGCGCCGCCTCCACGTCTTCTGGCCCGGTCAGGCGCACGGTGATCGTCTGCCCGTCGAGATCGACCCGACGGCGGATGCGCGCCTCGCGCAGGCGATCTTCGAAATCCTGCTGGTAACCCTTGAGCCGTCCTTCGATGGCCGTCGCCATGTCGACTTCGAGCAGGACGTAGACGCCGCCGCGCAGGTCGAGGCCGAGGCTCATCGGCTTGAGCCCCAGCTTGCGAATCCAGTCCGGGAGTTTCGGCGTCAGCGTCGTCGCGACGTTGGCCTCGCGCAGAAAGGCATCGCGCAGCCGGGCGCCGGCCGTCTCCTGCTCCGCCGCCGAGTCGAAACGGATGACCACGCGTCCATCCTGCAGGTAGGACGCCTCGGGCGTTACGCCGGCATTTTCCACCGTGCGCACGAACCTGTCGAGGTCATCCTCGGTGTAGGGCTCGCCGTCGTTGGCCGCGATCTGTACCGCTTCGACACTGCCGTAGATATTGGGCAACGCAAACAGGCAGCCCGCCAACAGGATGGCGAGCACCAGCGCATTCAGCCAGGCTGGATACTTATTCATGCCTCGTCGTACGTGCCTTTGGGGACGACGGCCGAGATGCTCTGCTTCTGCACCTTGATCTCGGTGCTGTCACTGATCGCGATCACGGCGTAGTGCTCGCTGACACCCGTGATGCGGCCGAGGATGCCGCCGGCTGTCAGGACCTCGTCGCCCACCTTCAGGCCAGTCACCAGCTCCTGGTGCTGCTTCTGCTTTTTCTGCTGCGGACGGATGAGAAGGAAATAGAAAGCGGCGAACATCAGGCCCATCATGATGATGAAGCCGGTCGTGTCTCCCTGCGCTTGCGCGCCTTGTGCATATGCGTTCTGAATGAAGAAATCCATGGGCAATCCTGAGAAAAACAGCGCGGTATTATGGCACAAGCATCGAACGTGGGGGCGAGAATGCGCAAGGCAAGCCCCGGGGGAACCGGTCAGGCCTCCCGGGCGTAGAGCCGACGCAGGGACGCCGCGAAATCGGCCAGCGTCCCGGCGCCGATCGCTGTCCGTATATCCACCATAAGTTTTTGATAATAATGAAGATTATGTAGGGTCGCGAGGCGCGGCCCGAGGATCTCGCCGCATTTCTCGAGGTGCCTCAGGTAGGCGAGACTGTAATGTCGGCAGGTATAGCAGCCGCAGTCCGGGTCCGGCGACGACGTGTCGTCGGCGTAGCGAGCATGCCGGAACTTGACGTTGCCGCGCGAGGTGAACAGCTGCCCGTTGCGCGCGTGACGCGTGGGGATCACACAGTCGAACATGTCGACGCCGCGCAGCACCGCCGCGGCGATATCGACAGGCGTGCCGACCCCCATCAGGTAGCGCGGCGCATCGTCCGGCATCGCCGGCATCAGCGCGTCGAGTACCGCGAGCCGTTCTTCCTCGGGTTCGCCGACGGCCAGGCCGCCGATTGCGTAACCGTCGAAACCGATCTTCGTCAGTCCCTCGAGCGAGGCCTCGCGCAAAGCCGGGAACATGCCGCCCTGGACGATGCCGAACAGCGCCTCGCCGCGATCCGGTTCCGCTTGCCTGAGTTCGTCGAAACGGGAGCGGCTCCGCGCCGCCCACCGCAGCGACCGCTCCATGGACTGGCGCGCCTCGGCCTCGGCCGCGGGATACGGCGTGCATTCGTCGAAGATCATCGTCACGTCGGCATTGAGGTCGTGCTGCACTTCCATCGACTTCTCGGGCGTCAGCAGCACCGTGTCGCCATTGACCGGCGACTGGAACGTCACGCCGTCCTCCGAGAGCTTGCGCATCGCGGCCAGCGAGAACACCTGGAAGCCCCCGGAGTCGGTCAGGATCGGTCCCTGCCAGTTCATGAACTCGTGCAGGCCGCCGTGCTTGCGGATCACGCGCGTGCCCGGACGCAGCATCAGATGAAACGTATTGCCGAGGATCATCTCGGCGCCGTCGGCCGCAACTTCCTCGGGCGTGACGCTCTTGACCGTGCCGTAGGTGCCGACGGGCATGAACGCAGGGGTGCGCACCGTGCCGCGCCGGAACTCGAGCCTGCCCACGCGAGCCGCGCCCGATACCTGCGATACGGCCAGCTTCACGTTGCCTCTCCCGGTGTCAGGAACATCGCATCACCGTAGCTGAAGAAGCGGTACTTCTCACGCACGGCATGGGCGTACGCCGCCAGGATGCGCTCCGTGCCGGCGAATGCGGCGACCAGCATCAGCAGCGACGACTGCGGCAGGTGGAAATTGGTGATCATCGCGTCGACCGAACGGAACCGGTAGCCGGGCCGGATGAACAGGTCGGTTTCGCCGTCGAACGGCGCCAGTTCGCCGCCGCCGGACGCGCATTCGA
>JBFEJR010000037.1:0-23982 GCA_041553075.1 Woeseiaceae bacterium
AGCGAATGCTCGAGCTCGAATTCGGAAAAGAAGCGGATGCGATCGTTGAATTCGTGGCCGAAGAACAGCACGAAGCGGTGAAAGTCGATTTCCTCGGTGTCCCCGGAATCCGCATCGATGTTGTTGTAATGCAATTCGCCGTAACCGGAAATGGATGTCTTGCGCGGCGCGGTGTCCGCGGCCGCCAGCGTCTCGACGAAGTCGCCCGTCGCCTCGATGCGCGCCTCGGATTCCGCCACCTTCTCGTCGGTGGCGGCGATTCCTGCACGCGTCTCGTCGAGTTCGGCCCGCAGCGCCTCGATCTGGGCCTGCTGGCGCTGCACGATCTCCCACATCTCCTCGAGGGATGCCGGCGGCTCCTGCGCGCTGGCCATGGAAGAAGCAAATACGACCGCAGCGATCACGGCTGCGGACCTGCAGATGGTCATGATGTAACGGTCCTTTGGTTCATGTTGTTGAAAAGCTTAGGGGATTTTAATGCAAATGACAATCATTCTTATTCGTATTTGTACGTAGGACTCTGCGGCGAGGCCCCGCCGGCAGCGCGCGCGCAAGGCTTAGACCCGGATTCGGGTAACTGGTACCTTTCGAGCAATGCGTAAAGCCATGGCTGTCATATTCGTTATCGCCTGCCTGCCCTGTTCGAGCGGCGCAACCGAATTCAATGCCTACGCGACGCTCACGTCCGACTTCGTGCGGCGCGGCGTCTCCCAGAGTGATGCCGATCCCGCTGTCCAACTCGGCGCCGATTTCGGCTTCGACAATGGCTTCATTGCGGGCGCCTGGGCCTCCTCCGTCGATAACCGGAGCCGGGCCGGACAGCAACACGACATCGAGCTCAACGCCTATGCCGGTTATGGCCGGGACATCGGCGACCGCTGGCGCTTGTCAGGGTTTATCGTGGCGTACAGCTATCCCGGTATGCGGACGCCGTTCGACTACGACTATGCCGAAATCCTGCTGTCGGCGAACTTCGACGACAGGTACTGGATCGAGTACGCGTATGCCGGGGACTATTACGGCACCGGAGACCGCGCATGGAACGTGGAAGCGCTCGGCGAATGGCCCTTGTTTGGCGCCTGGAACCTGAGCGGTGGTCTCGGGAGACTGGACCTCAGCGACGTGGTGGGCTCAGGCTACACGTACTGGCAACTCGGCATCTCCGGCGATCTCGGGATCGCAAGTCTCGACCTGCGTTTTCATGACACTGACCGGCTCGTCCCTTTTTTCAGCTCGCCGAAGACCGCCAAAGCCCGACTTGTCCTGACGCTGACTATTCCGTTCTGACTGCGTGCCGGGGCTGACAGCCCGTCGCACCTGCAAGCTGCAGGGCCGCGCACGCATCGATGGAACCCGATGGGGCGCCCACCTGGGAACGTCGCAGAATTTCGCGCAAGCCGTCCACGGACTCGTGCGGCACGACCGACAGCAGTAACGCCACGACGCCGCTGGCATGCGCCGCAGACAGCGAGCAACCTGACCGGACGTCGTACTTGTCCTGCGGCAGCGCCACGAGAATCTGCTCGCCGGGAGCAACCAGTTCACCGTGTGCCCCGCTGCCGCTCTGGCGGATGGCGATAACGCCCGGCACACTTGCGGGAAATCCCGGGCCCGAGCCGCGCCTGGCGGGATTGGCTGCAACCACCACGACGCCGGCTTCGAGCACCTTTTCGATCAGCCTGCCGACAAGCTGATCATCCGGCCCGGTCAGGCTCAGGTTGACGACGTGAGGCGGATCCCGCAACAAAGAATCCAGAGCCTTCGCGAGAGTAAAACTGTCGCAGATCGTTTCATGTGCTTCGTTCCAGCACGAAACGAGAATGTCGAGCGTCGCCGCGGGCGCGACTCCGACTATGCCGATCGCGTTGTTCGCATTGGCAGCGATGATGCTCGCGACGGCCGTGCCATGCTCGCTGTCGGCGGGCTTGCTGCGATCCGTAAACACTTCGAACGCGCCGATTCGCCCGCGCAGGTCTTCATGCTCCCTGTCGACGTGGCTGTCTATTATCGCGACACGCACGCCCTCACCGACCGCAGCGCGATGCGCTTCGATGACGCTCAGCCGGTGCAGGCCGTGCTGCAACGTCACGTAGGGATCGTTGTAGCCCGCGGAATTGCCGATTCGTGTATGAAAGCGCTGCAGCAACTGCACCGATTCGACCCGCGCATCACGCGTCAGTGCCGCGATGAGCGCATCGCGGTCGCGGCCCTCCGGCACCCTGTAAACGATGCAGTACACCGACAAGGAGCGGATCGGCCAGTGATCCACTCGATCCAGGTCGTATTCGCGCTCGATCTCTCTGGACAACCGTCGCACGTCGCCGCTGATCGCGTAGCGCTTGCGAAAATGATACGGAGGACCCGCGCCTGCGCTGCCTGCATCGGCTCCCGCATTGTCAAACGTCACCAGGATGTCGCTTGCAGCATCGGCCGTTCCTGCCTGCACGTCGCTCGCCCAGGCCAGGACCAGGAACAGGACGATCAGCACGTTCGCATAGCCCGGCATCATCGTACCGGCATCTGCAGGGCAACGATCTCGGCGGCGGCTACCTCCGGGCGTGCTGCTATTTCCGCGGCACGGGCCTCGAGGTCGGCGAGCGCTTGCGGCGCCAGTGACAGCGTCAGGCGATACTCACGCCGATCGGGATCGATCGCCTGCGCAATTCCGCCCAGTTCCTCGAGGGTTCGGGCACGCACGGCATCGTCCGCGGTGCCCTCGAAGCGCAGCTGGAACACGTAGTCGACCGTGGCAAGCGACGTCTGCTCGGTCGTCGCAGTGAAGCGCTGGTTCGGTGCTCCGTCGCGATTGATTGCAATAAGTGCCATTGCCGCGGTAACGGAAACGACGGCAACGGCCGCCGCGATACGCCAATCGGGCAGGCGGCGCAGCGCGGCGCGGTTGTCGCCATGCCGCAGCAGTGCCTCCGCGCTTGCAGCAGGCGGAATAGGCACCGCACCGTCGGAGCGAACCGCCCGAGCCATGTCCTCGCACAACGCGAGATCTTCGCGGCACTCGGCACACACTTCGAGGTGCGCAACCACCTCGACCCGCTCCTCATCGTCGAGCGTACCGTTTACGTACCAGGGTAAGCGTTCATTGGCCACGGCATGTGTCATGCGGCTCGCAGTCTTGTTCATGTCGTTCCCTTGTCTCTGACGGGCAGCGCCGACTTCTCCAGTGCCGCCTGCAGTTTCTTGCGGGCGTGGAACATGCGCGTCCTCACCGTAGCGGCTGGCACGTTCGTAACCTCGGCAGTCTCCTCGCAGGTCAGGCCCACATAATAAACCAGTAACACGGTGAGCTTTTGCTCGGCAGGGAGGCCGCCAATGGCACGATCCAGCCAGTCGTCGCGTTCGACGCGACTGTCAGCATGCCGATCGATGATATCGACGTCGCGAAGCGGGACCCACCTGAACTTGCGTCGCCGCAAGCCTTTGATGCAACAGCGATACGCGATACCGAAGATCCACGTTGACACGCGGGAATCACCCCGAAACCCGCCGGCGTCCTGCCACACGACCAGCAGGACATCGTTGGAAACCTCCTCGGCCAGGCCGTATGACGAGGTCAGGCGATAGGCAAAACGAAAGAGCTGCGGGTGATAGCGCCGGAACAGCTGTTCGAAGGCCTCCCGATCCCCCGCAGCAACGCGACTGATCAGGCCGCGCTCCAGCGCGTCATCGCCGCGCCGTGGTTTGGTCGCTGTCGATCTCATATTCATGAGTACCCTGTTTGCAGCAAATCGTTCAATCGATTGAACGATTTGCTCTCCTGCCGGCTACCTACAAGCACAGTCAACCACCAGGGGGCAGGACCATGCTCGATAAACTCAGAAGTATTCAGTGCGTATTCCTGGCGCTCGCCGCGCTTGTCCTGGCGGCATGCAGCGGCGGCAGCGGTAGCGACGACGGCAACAACTCGGGGAACACGAATCCGCCGCCAGCGGCATTCAACCCGGTCTTCAGCGAGATTCAAAGTAACGTGTTTACGCCGAGCTGCGCGGTTTCCGGCTGCCACACCGGCGGCAGCGCGCCGCAGGGTCTGCGGCTTGACGAAGCCAACAGTTACGGCCTCCTTGTCGACCAGCCGAGCTCCGAAGTTCCGGCAACGCTGCGTGTCGCGCCCGGCAACCCGGACGACAGCTACTTGATCCAGAAGCTCGAGGGCACGGCCAGCGTCGGCGCGCAGATGCCGCTCAATGGAACGCCGCTGCCGCAAAGCACGATCGACATCATCAGGCAGTGGATCACCGATGGCGCTCTCGACGATCGCGCCCCCTCGCCCGATCCGATTCGCGTCACGTCGCTGTCGCCGGTACCCGGGAGCGCTCTCGATACCGCGCCGACGGAAATCGTCGCCATGTTCGACCGCGAGCTCGACGTGTCGACGGTCAACGCCAATACCTTCATTCTCGAAGCAAGCGGCACTGACGGGACATTCGGTGACGGTAACGAGTCGACCGTCGCTGCAGCCGCGATTACGACCTCGCCGGCCAATGCGCCGATGACGGCCACGTTCGATCTCACCGGTGTTGCGCTTGCCGATGACACCTACCGCGTACGTTTGCTCGGCGACGGAGCCTCGGTGATCCTCGATATCGACGCCAATGCCCTCGACGGTGAATTCTCGGGTGCCTTCCCGTCGGGCGATGGTGCCCAGGGCGGCGACTTCGAGGCCACCTTTACGCTGGCGACGGCCGTGTCCGGACCGACACTCGACGAGCTGCAGGCCGCGATATTCACGCCACGCTGCTCCGGCTGTCACTCGGGACCGACGGGCCCTGCGCTGCCCGCCGGCATGGACATGTCGAGCGCTGATGCCACGTTCAACAATCTCGTCGGAGTGCCCAGTAACCAGGAACCGGGGCTGAATCGCGTAACGGCGGGTGATCCGTCCAACAGCTACCTCGTGCAGAAACTCGAGGGCACCGCGTCGACAGGCCAGCGGATGCCCGCGGGCGGACCGTTCCTGGACCAGGCCGAGATCGACGATATCCGCCAATGGATTGCCGATGGCGCGAACCGCTAGCACGAGGACAGATCGATGACCGGATTGATCAGGATGATTGTGGTGGGATGTGCAGGCGTGTTCCTTACCCTGGCCCCTCCCCCGGGGCACGCCGAGCCCTATCTCGCCGTGTCCAAAGGCATGCACTGCTCGTCCTGCCACACTCATGCCGGCGGCGGGGGAAAACGCACTGTTTACGGCAATGCGTTTTCGCAGGCGGAACTGGCGGCGTCGCGACTCGGCGACGTCGCCGCACCGCTCTGGACCGGCGAGCTGAACCGCTGGTTTTCGGTCGGCGGCAACCTGCGCGGTGGCTACCAGCGCGTGGATACGCCGGGGAGCGAGGAAAGCTCCGAGTTCGCGCTCAGCCGGGCCACGGTTTACCTCGAGGCAAGCATCGTGCCCGGATACCTCACGGTCTACATCGACCAACAGGTCGCCCCGTCGGCCAGTATCAACCGCGAGGCTTACGTCCGCATCTCGGGCAGCAAGTGGTTTGTCAGTGCAGGACAGTTCTTCCTGCCCTACGCGCTGCGCCTGCAGGACGACACGGCATTCGTGCGCCTCGCGACGGGTACGACGTTCGACAACCCGGACCGGGGAATCCAGGCCGGTTACGAGTCGGGGCCCTGGTCGACAATTGCCGCGATCACCAATGGCAGCGGCGGTGGACGAGACACCGATACCGGCAAGCAATTCAGCGTGCTCTCGGCGTTCGTGAAACCCGGCTGGCGTATCGGTCTCAGCGCGAGTGTCAACAATGCGGACGCAGGAGATCGCGAGATGGCGGGTATATTTGCGGGCGTAAAGACAGGACCGATCGCGTGGCTGGCGGAGGTCGACCGAGTGACCGACGATATTTCGCCGGGCGTCACGCAGGATGCCGTCGCGGGACTGGTCGAAGCCAACTGGATGTACCGGCAGGGCCACAATCTCAAGCTGACCTACGACGTGCTGGATCCGGATGACGACGTATCCGAGGATCTCGAGGTCCGCTACAGCCTGGTCTGGGAATACTCCCCAATGCAGTTCCTGCAGGGGCGCGTTGGAATCCGGGCCTATGACGGCCCGCCCCAGCGGCCCTCTGCCAACCGCGACGTCTTTTTCGCCGAACTCCACGGCTTCTTCTGAGGCAGGAAAAAGCCCGGCACCCAGGTATGAAACCCAGGTGCCGGGCATCGCTTCGTGCGGGTCAGTCAAGCCAACCTCGCCGCTGCCTACTCACCTTCGAGCTGCAGCTCTTCCGCCAGAATCGTCGCGACTGCTATCTCGCTTCCGCGAGCATCCACGAGCGAGCCCTCGCTGACCGCGGCCCAGAAATCGTCGGCTAGCATCGTCTGATCATCGACATTGCGATACACGGTCTCGCCATTGGTCTCGATCGTCACGCCGAGGACCATCAGCGTTGGCCTGTTGACACTGCCGGCTTCCACGAAGCCACGTAGCTCGGTGCGATCACGCGGGTCATCGCGCTCGAGTATCACGGCGCTTATCTCGCCACTGCCTGCCGGAAACTCCTGGCCGCGGACCTCGACGTAGTCGTCGACATTCAGATTGGCAACGCGCAGGGGATCGACGTCGGCATCACTCTTGTCTTCGAAACGCGTTAACAAGCCGTCGGTCGTGATCGGGATGTTCAGCACGACGACGGTATCACCGCTCACCGAATCGATCCTGCCCGTAACCCGGATATTGGTGCCCTGCTTGAAATCGACCTTGGTCGCCACCAGGACACCGCTCGCATTGAAGTCACCCTCGACTTCGACCTTGAGGTTCAGACCCAGATCGCCGGCAGCCCCGCCCTCGAACGCGGTCGAGCCGTTGGTCGTCACGGGGATCCCGCTGACGTCAAAGTCGGTCGACGAGCCGAAACGCGTGATGAAACCTTCGATCTCGGCATGATCGCCCTCGTCGTTCGCCAGCTGCCCGCCCTTGTACTCGACCCGCGTCGCAACGAGTTCACCGTTATCGCCAAGCGCATTGCCCTTTGCCTCGACGGGATCGCCAGTGTTGATGACGCCGGCGCTCGGGAAGTTATCCAGCGATGCGGCACCGTAATCGACGACCAGCGCATTGATCTGGAAGGTCAACGCATCGGTATCGAGGTTGCTCACGAGACCCGTTACCTCGAGTTCGCCGGCCAGTGCCTTGCATTCGATGCGGGTCGCCTCGATCGAGCCGTCCGCCTTGACCGGCCCCGATACCTCGACGGCCGCTACGCCCAGCAGCTCCTCGAGTGAATCCGGGCAGCTGTCATCGAATGACGTCGTCGCGCTCACGAACACGGTCTGTCCGAGGATCACGAAGGACCGGGCGACGTCGTCGACGCTGGAAACCGGGCCATCCACGTTGTCTTCGAACGTGACGCTATCGGCCGTACCTGACGTACTGTCGTCGATGGTACCGGTCACCACGACAAACTGGCCAACCGCGAAGTCCGACTGCGTCGCAGCGAGACCGTCTTTGGTGAACGTTGCCCCACTCGTCTCGTAGGTCACGCCGTTGACGATTACGCTACCGAAGCCCGTTATCGGCCCAGCGGCGAAGGCTACACCGGTACCCGTAATGCCCCCGGTGTTACCGCCCGGGTCCGGGTTGGCAACGTCGTCGTTGTTCGAGCTGCTACCGCAGCCTGCGAGTAACAGGGCGGTCGAAATCAACGCCGCTAGATATCTGAATGGTGTGCTTTTCATCACTGTGGTCCTCATGGTCTTCTGGCCGTTCCTAGGTGTTGTTCTGAATCAGGTAGGCACCGGCACCCAGCCTTACTGTCGTTGCTTCCTGACCATCGGATTGATGATCGGAAAGCCAGGTGTCGATCTCCTTGAGAAATTCGAGGCCGCGCGCCTCGACAAAGTCATGGAATTCATCGATTACGTCGACCGGAATTCGGGTGTTATCGGCGAGGCGCTCGAAGCGCGGACTGCCCTGGCGCTCCTCGTCGAGGTTGTGATCGAGCGTCGCGGCGTGATCGTGCAGCGCGATGCCCATCTGCCTGATGATCTCCGGGTCGAGACTGGAATAAACGAAATCACGTTGCAGTACACGTAAATAACCGCCATCGAGTTCCTCGATCAGGCCGTGTTTCAGCATTTCCTTTTTCACCGCGGTGTGTGGCAGATCGCCCGCATAGCACTTCAGCAGCACTTCAAAGGTAACCGGCGACAGGTTCTGCGGCGTGCCGTCAGGCGCCGTGAATTCGGGGTCGGTGAACCAGCCCGTCAGGATTCTGGCCATCCGGTTTCCGGCGCGCTCCGCCTCCTGCGGCACGATATCCAGCAGCACGTCCCGGACGCGCGCGACTTCGCGCCGGCTCAGGCCCGTCAGCATCGCAACACGGGAATTGTTGGTCGGCCTCCCGTCAATGCCGTATTCCGCGCGTGCAATTTCCACGTAAGTCTCCTTGGCCAGTTCCGCGAAGTCCCGCCACAACATCCCCTGGCGCAACAGGAATCGGACGATGGGCCTCATGAAATGCCGGCAACTCTGTCTGACGATGTCCTGCAGCAAGTGGGCGTCCCCGTATAAACCTTGTATGTGTGCTGTTTTAGCACATATACACTTTTTTGCAAGCGTAATTTGTCATAAGGCCTTATCGAGGCCCGGAATTCGCGGGATTTAGGGGGTGATCGGCACAACGAGCCGCCCCGGGGCGCGGGCCCCGGGGCGCAACGGCAAGCGGATCGTCAGGCGATCAGGATTCGATGGCGTCGAGCGTCGCCCGGTTGATGGCGGGGGTGTAAACGGCTTCCGAGCCGGCCGCCCGCGCGGCCTTCTTGATCATGCTCTCGAGATTCGGGCGCTTCTCACCGGGGTCCCCGGGGCCGATGCCGCCGCCGAACTCGTAGATCCTGTCGATGCCCTCGCCGAATGCGGTCACGAGATTGTCATGCCACATGACCGGCGCTTTGAGCTGCAGGTAAAGCCGCTCCTTGATCCCGTCGACGCCATCGTCATGGAAGCCGCCCGTGTAATTCGACAGCACCCGAATTGCCGGTGAGGTCATTTCGGCGTCGGCCAGCGCCGACTGGAACAGGTCCGCGGCCTTGTCCATGTAGTAGGTGTGGAAGGCACCTTCCGTCTTGAGTCGAATCGCCTTCTTGCGCGGGAACGCCTCGGCGACCTTCGCCTCGAGTGCTTCGAGGTCCTTCGAGGAGCCCCCCACGACGGTCTGCATCGGCTGGTTACACGCGGAAATCGCGCAGTGATGTTCCTCGGCGAGCGGCCGGATGTCATCGAGCGCCATCATGAAGGCCGTCATTTCGCCTTGCCCGTGCTCTCCCATCAGCTCGCCGCGTTTTTGCACGAGCCGGAGCGCCGTCTCGAAGCTCAGCGCGTTCGCGGCGACGAGTGCCGAGTATTCGCCTAGGCTGTGGCCGGCCGCCATCGTCGGTTTCACGCTGCCGCCCGTCTTGCCCCTGAAGACTTCGAGACAGGCGATGTGATGCGTCAGCAGCGCGGGCTGCGTGTAGCGCGTCAGGTTGAGCTGGTCGTCCGGATTGTTGAACGACATGTCACGGATGTCGTAGCCGAGTACCGCGGTGGCCGTATCGTAGACCCTGGCCGCGACGTCGAACGCCTCGCAGATATCCTTGCCCATGCCCTCGTACTGCGAGCCCTGTCCCGGGAAGACGTACAGAATGTTCATGCCAGCTCCTCGATCACGTCGGGCGGCGCCTGGACCAGCTCGATGAGCACACCCTCGCCCCCGATAGGAAATTCATCGTTACCTTTCGGGTGCACGAAACAGATGTCGTGCCCCGAAGCCCCTTTGCGAATGCCGCCCGGCGCGAAACGCATACCCTGCGCCGTCAGCCACTCGACGGCCGCCGGCAGATCGTCGACCCACAGGCCCACGTGATTCAGCGGCGGCGAGTGTACCCGCGGCGCTTTGTCGGAATCGACGGGCTGCATCAGGTCCACCTCGACGCGATGCGCGCCGCTGCCGAGGAACGCGATGTCCTCGTCGACGTTTTCCGTCTCGCTCGCGTAGTGCCCGCCGAGCGCAAGCCCGAGCGTGTCCACCCACAGCCGGCGCAGCTTCGCCTTGTCGAGACTCCCGACGGCGATCTGCTGGATGCCGAGTACTTTGAAAGGTCGTTCAGTCATCAGCCTGCTTCTTCCGATAGTCTTGCAGCAGCTCCTCGGCCGCTGTCGTCGCTGGAACCCGGCCCTCGCTGACCGCGCGCTCGAGCTCCGAAATACGGTGACTGGCACCTAATTTATCGCGCAGGTCGGCGACGAGCCGGTCCTGCACCTCCGACCAGAGCCAGTGGCGCGCCTGCTCGGCCCGCATGGCGCCGAGCTCGCCGCTGGTCTCGAGCGCCTGCTGGTGCCGGATCACCGCGTCCCAGGCCGCCTCGATGCCGATGCCGTCCCGCGCCGAGCACGTCGCGACCTCGACCTGCCATTGCCTGGAGCGCGGCCGCAGCAGCTGCAACGCGTGCCGGTAGTCCGCCGCGGAGTGGCTGGCGAGATCCTCGCGACCGTCATCGGCCTGGTTGACGAGGATCAGGTCGGCGAGTTCCATGATACCGCGCTTGATGCCCTGCAACTCGTCGCCGGCCCCGGGCTGCAGCAGGAGCACGAACATGTCGGTCATCTCGGCGACCCGGGTCTCCGATTGCCCTACGCCGACCGTCTCGACGAGGATGACATCGAAGCCCGCCGCCTCGCACAGGAGCAGCGTCTCGCGGCTGCGCCGGGTGACGCCGCCGAGCGTGTTGCCGGCCGGCGACGGGCGGATAAACGCCTCCGGGCGGCGGGACAGCGTCTCCATGCGGGTCTTGTCGCCGAGGATCGAGCCGCCCGAGATCGCCGACGAGGGATCGACGGTCAATACCGCCGGTTTCAGACCCTGGTCGATGACGTAGTTGCCGAGCGCCTCGATAAAGGTCGACTTGCCGACGCCGGGGGCGCCCGAGATACCGACACGAATCGCCTTGCCCGTGTGCGGCATGAGCGCCTCGAGCAGGTCACCGGCGGCGGCCCGGTGGTCGCGCCGCGTCGACTCGATCAGGGTGATGGCGCGCGCCAGGGCACGCCGATCGCCGTCGAGAACCGCTCGCGCATCGTCAGCTTTTATGGTGCCAGTCACCCTATTTTCTCCGGCCCCGGAATACGGTGACTGGCACCCTATTTCAGTTCCATGATGATTTCATCGACCTCGACGCTCTCGCCCGCCTTGAAATTCACCCTGGCGATGACGCCGTTGCGTTCCGCGCGCAGCGTGTTTTCCATCTTCATGGCTTCGAGGACCGCGAGTTCGTCACCGGCCTTGACCTCGTCGCCATCGGTCACCGCGACCGACACCAGGAGACCCGGCATCGGCGCCGTGATATGGCGCGACGTGTCCGGCGGTTCTTTCTCGGGCATCAGCTTGTACAGTTCCGCGGCACGCGCATTCATCGCGCGCACTTCCGACTGCGAGCCGCCGCGCGACAGGGTATAGACCTGGCCGTTGCGCCGCACCTGCACGTGAATCTCTTCGCCGTTGACCGTGCCGTCCCACAGCGGCTGACCGAACTCCCAGTTGCTGCGCACGGCGTAGGTCTTGCCGTCGTACTGCACGTCGTGGCCGCCCTCCATTGGCACCACGTGCACCGTGTGGTACTCGCCACCCATGATGATGACCCAGTCGGCCGGCACCAGCCGGCGGTGGCCCGGCAACTGGCCGTCGATCTGCGCCGCGCGATCGCGGTACTTGCGCACCATCGACGCCATCACGGCAATGACCTCGGCCGGATCCTCGTGCGGTACGTCGCCCGGGTGGAAGCCGTCGGGATACTCCTCGGCAATCGTGTTGGTCGATATATCGCCGGTGCGGTACTTCTCGTGGGCGATCAACGCCGAGAGAAATGCGATGTTGGTCGAGATGCCGCGCACGATGAACTTGTCGAGCGCCGCGCGCATCTTGCGGATCGCCTGGTCGCGATCCTCGCCCCAGGTAACCAGCTTGGCGACCATCGGATCGTAGAACATCGACACCTCGCCGCCTTCGTAGACGCCCGTGTCGACGCGCACGAACCGGTCTTCGGCCGGCGGCCGGTAATAGACGAGGCGCCCGGTGGACGGCAGGAAGTTGCGGAACGGATCCTCGGCGTAGACGCGCGCCTCGATCGCCCAGCCGTCGATATGCACGTCCTTTTGCGCGATCGGCAACCGCTCTCCGGCCGCGACGTGGATCATGAGTTCGACCAGGTCGACGCCCGTCGTCATCTCGGTGACAGGGTGCTCTACCTGCAGGCGCGTGTTCATCTCGAGGAAGTAGAAGTTGCGGTCCCGGTCGACGATGAACTCGACCGTGCCGGCCGATTCGTAGTCGACGGCTTTCGCGAGCGCCACCGCCTGCTCGCCCATCGCCTTGCGCGTCTCGGCGTCGATAAACGGCGACGGCGACTCCTCGATGACTTTCTGGTGGCGCCGCTGCAGCGAGCACTCGCGCTCGTTGAGGTAGATCACGTTGCCGTGACTGTCGGCCATTACCTGGATCTCGATGTGCCGCGGCTCCTCGATGAATTTCTCCATGAAGATGCGATCGTCGCCGAAACTCGAGCGCGCCTCGTTCTGCGCCCGCAAGAAACCGTCGCGGCAGCCGGCCTCGTCATGCGCGATACGCATGCCCTTGCCGCCGCCACCCGCGCTTGCCTTGAGCATCACGGGATAGCCGATGTCCCTGGCGATCTCGACCGCGTGGTCGGCGTCTTTCACGACGTCGGTGTAGCCCGGGATCGTGTTGACACCGGCGTCGTCCGCGAGCCGCTTGGACGTGATCTTGTCGCCCATTGCTTCGATGGCCCGGGGTTTCGGCCCGATGAAGGCGATGCCCTTGTTCGCCAGCGCCTCGCAGAACGCCGAGTTCTCGGACAGGAAACCGTAACCCGGGTGCACGGCCTCGCTGCCCGTGTCGAGACACGCCTGCACGATGCGGTCGATACGCAGATAGGATTCGGCGGACGGCGCCGCGCCGATGTGCACGGCTTCGTCGGCCAGCTGCACGTGCAGCGCCTCGGCGTCCGCATCCGAGTACACGGCGACGGTCGCGATGCCCATCTCCCTGGCCGACTTGATGACGCGGCAGGCAATCTCGCCGCGGTTTGCTATGAGGATCTTCTTGAACATGGCCATGCCCTCTCAGCGCCTCACAACGGGATGTTGTCGTGCTTGCGCCACGGATTCTCGAGTTGCTTCTCGCGCAGCATCGCGAGCGAGCGGCAGATACGCTTGCGTGTCGCGTGCGGTGCGATGACGTCGTCGATGTAACCGCGGCTCGCCGCGATGAACGGGTTGGCGAACTTCTCGCGGTACGCTTCGGTGCGCTCGGCGATCTTGTCAGCGTCGCCAATGTCCTTGCGGAAGATAATCTCGACCGCGCCTTTCGGCCCCATGACCGCGATCTCGGCGCTCGGCCAGGCGAGATTGACATCGCCGCGCAGGTGCTTGGACGCCATCACGTCGTAGGCGCCGCCGTAGGCCTTGCGCGTGATGACCGTGATCTTCGGTACCGTCGCCTCGGCGTAGGCGAACAACAGCTTGGCCCCGTGCTTGATGATGCCGCCGTATTCCTGGGCCGTGCCCGGCATGAACCCCGGCACGTCGACGAGCGTGATGATCGGGATGTTGAAGGCATCGCAGAAGCGCACGAAGCGAGCGGCCTTGATCGACGACTTGATGTCGAGGCACCCGGCCTGCACCAGCGGCTGGTTGGCAACGATGCCGACCGGGTTGCCTTCCATGCGGGCAAAGCCGATGACGATGTTCTTGGCGTGCTCGGGTTGCAGCTCCCAGAACTCGTTATCGTCGACGATCTTGTGAATCGCCTCCTTGATGTCATAGGGCTTGTTCGGGTTGTCGGGGACGAGCGTATCGAGCGACATCTCCATGCGGTCGGCTGCATCCGGTGTCGGCCGGAACGGTGCCTTCTGCTTGTTGTTCGACGGCAGGTAATTGATGAAACGCCGTACCATGAGCAGCGCCTCGACGTCGTTGTCGTAGGCGCAGTCACACACACCGGAGATCGTCGAGTGCGTCATCGCGCCGCCGAGATCCTCGGCCGTCACGACTTCGTGCGTCACGGTCTTCACGACGTCCGGGCCGGTCACGAACATGTAGGACGTATCTTTCACCATGAAGATGAAGTCGGTCATGGCCGGCGAGTACACGGCGCCGCCCGCGCAGGGACCCATCACGACGGAAATCTGTGGCACGACGCCCGAGGCCAGCACGTTGCGCTGAAAGACCTCGGCGTAGCCGCCGAGCGATACGACGCCTTCCTGGATCCTGGCGCCGCCGGAGTCGTTTAGACCAATGACCGGCGCCCCGACTTTCATCGCCTGGTCCATGACCTTGCAGATCTTCTCGGCGTGGGTCTCGGACAGCGAACCGCCGAAGACCGTGAAGTCCTGGCTGAACACGAACACCATGCGACCATTGATCGTGCCGTAGCCGGTTACGACGCCGTCCCCGAGCACCTTCTGGTCTTCCATTCCGAAATCGGTGCAGCGGTGCTCGACGAACGTGTCCCATTCCTCGAAGCTCCCCTCGTCGAGCAGCAGCTCGATGCGTTCGCGCGCCGTGAGTTTGCCGCGCGCGTGCTGCCGGTCGATGCGCTCCCGGCCGCCTCCCAGGGCCGCCGCCGCGCGTTTCTGCGCGAGTTGGTCAACGATATGCTTCATGGCGCTCTCTTGAGTTTGATTTTGCCGAGGACTTCCCGCGCTGCCTCGACGATGTTGGTGCCGGGACCGTAGATGGCCGAAACGCCCGCGTCGTACAGCATGTCGTAGTCCTGCGGCGGAATTACACCACCGCAGACGACGATGATATCCGAGGCGCCGTGCGTCTTCAGGCCCTCGATGACCTGCGGCACGAGGGTCTTGTGGCCCGCGGCCTGCGAGGAAATACCGATCGCGTGCACATCGTTCTCGATGGCCTCGCGCACCGCCTCCTCGGGGGTCTGGAACAGCGGCCCGATGTCGACGTCGAAGCCGAGGTCGGCAAAGCCTGTTGCGATGACCTTGGCACCCCGGTCGTGGCCGTCCTGGCCGAGTTTGCAGACCAGCAGCCGCGGCCGGCGCCCCTCCTTCTCGGCGAAGGCCTCGACCTCTTTCCAGATGGCCTGGAACTCCTCGTCGTTTGCGTAGGCGGCGCCGTACACGCCGGAAATCGATCGCGTCATCGCACGGTACCTTCCGTAAACTTCTTCGAGAGCGTCGGAGATCTCCCCGACCGTCGCACGCTCGCGCGCGGCGTCGATGGCGATGTCGAGGAGGTTGCCGGTGTTGTTCTTCGCGGCTTCGGTGAGCCGCGCCAGCGCGGCCCGGCACGCTTTTTCGTTGCGCGCGGCGCGCACTGTTTCGAGGCGCGCAACCTGGGCCTCGCGGACGGCGGTGTTGTCGATGTCACGTATCTCGACAGGCGCTGCGTCCGTGGCGCGGTACTTGTTGACCCCGACGATCACCTCTTCGCCGCGGTCGATGCGCGCCTGGCGCCTGGCGGCCGCCTCCTCGATCCGCAGTTTGGGCATGCCCGACTCGACGGCTTTGGTCATGCCGCCGAGGTCCTCGACTTCGTCGATGAGCGTGCGAGCCGCCGTCACGAGATCGGCCGTCAGCTTCTCGACGTAGTAACTGCCGGCGAGCGGATCGACGACGTTGGTGATACCCGACTCCTCCTGCAGGACGAGCTGGGTGTTGCGTGCGATGCCGGCAGAGAAATCGGTCGGCAGCGCGAGCGCCTCGTCGAACGAGTTGGTGTGCAGCGATTGCGTGCCGCCGAGCGCGGCAGCGAGCGCCTGCGTCGTGACCCGCATGATGTTGTTGTAGGGCCCGTCTGCCGTGAGACTCACGCCCGAGGTCTGGCAGTGGGTGCGCAGCATCAGCGACTTCGGTTTCTTGGGGGCGAATTTCTCGGCCATCAGCGTGGACCACAAGAGGCGGGCCGCCCGCAGCTTGGCGACCTCCATGAAGAAGTTCATGCCGATCGCGAAGAAGAACGACAGGCGCGGCGCGAACGTGTCGACGTCGAGACCGGAATCGATGGCCGTGCGCACGTACTCGATGCCGTCGGCGATCGTGTAGGCGAGTTCCTGCGCACAGGTCGCCCCGGCCTCCTGCATGTGATAGCCCGAGATCGAGATCGAGTTGTAGCGCGGCATGTGCCCGGCCGTGAAGGCGATGATGTCGGAGACGATGCGCATCGACGGCTCGGGCGGGTAGATGTAGGTGTTGCGGACCATGAACTCCTTGAGAATGTCGTTCTGCAAGGTGCCGGCGAGCTGGTCCGGGGCAACGCCCTGCTCCTCGGCGGCGACGACATACATGGCCATGATCGGCAGCGCGGCGCCGTTCATCGTCATCGAGACCGACATCTTGTCGAGCGGGATCCCGTCGAACAGGATCTTCATGTCCTCGACCGAGTCGATCGCGACACCCGCCTTGCCGACGTCGCCGACGACGCGCGGGTGGTCGGAGTCGTAGCCGCGGTGGGTCGCGAGGTCGAAGGCGACCGAGAGACCGGTCTGCCCGCCCTCGAGATTGCGGCGGTAAAAGGCGTTCGATTCCTCGGCCGTGGAAAAGCCCGCGTACTGGCGCACGGTCCAGGGGCGTCCCGCGTACATCGTGGCCCGGGGGCCGCGGACGAACGGCGCGAATCCGGGGTACGAGCCCACGTGGTCGAGGCCCTCGAGATCGGAGGCATCGTACAGCGGTTTGACGGAGATGCCCTCGGGCGTCTCCCAGGTCAGCGCGTCGAGCGGCTTGTCGCGACATTCCTTCTCGGCGAGCGCCTCCCAGTCGGCGCGGGACTTTTTCGGGAAATCGGTCATAAAGCTCTGGTTTTAGTGGTTTTTCTAAGCCTACAGGAGCTTGGCGCATGATACCGGATTTGCGCGCCCGAGGCTCCTACCACTTTGGTAGGACGAACTCCCCAAAATACGGTGCCAGTCACCCTATTTCTGGAAATAGGGTGACTGGCACCGTATTTCTGGTTATTTCTGGAAATAGGGTGACTGGCACCGTATTTCTGGTGCGGCGCGGGGCGTGTTTCGGATTATACGTAATGCTATTGACAATCATTCTCATTTGCGATTGAATCATTACTCCATCGCTAAACGGTTGTTTTACATGTACGTCTGCGTCTGCAATGCGATCACCGACAAGCAAATTCGCCGGGCCGCCGAGGCCGGTGTCAGCGATCTGTGGGCTTTGCAGGCGGCGCTCGGCGTGGCCACGGGCTGCGGCTCGTGCAAGGAAGTCGCCTCCGAGATTCTGGCGGAGTACCGCGAGCAGCGCCCCGCACCGCAACCGCAGGTGTACGTGCCGGCGATGGCCTAGAACTCCCCCAAGTGGATTGGAAGAAAAGCCCCGCGACGCGGGGCTTTTTTTTGCCTGCGGAACCGGTTCAGGCGGCGCCCTGGACCGAGCGGTTGCGACCGCCCTCCTTCGCGCCGTACAGGGCGTCGTCGGCAATCTTGATCAGCTCCGCCTCGCCCTTGACCCGGGTCGCCGGGAAGCTCGTGTAGCCGAGGCTCACGGTACAGGTGATTTTCTCGTTGCGGTCTTCGACCACGAGTTGCTCGACGGCTTCGCGGAGGCGCTCGCTGACCTCGCGGGTCGCGTCCATCGAGGCCCCGGGGAGAATGCACAGGAACTCCTCGCCGCCATAACGCACCAGCACGTCGCCCTCGCGCAGATTCTGGTTGGCCTGCCGCGCCACGCCGGCAAGAACGCGATCACCGATCAGGTGGCCGTACGTGTCATTGACCGCCTTGAAATGATCGATATCGAACATGATGATGCCAAGCGGTACGTCGGCACGCTCGGCGCGACTGAACTCCTCGCGAAGCCGCACCAGCCCGAATCGCCGGTTGTAGCAGTTCGTCAGTACGTCCAGCGCCGAGACGCGCTGCAGTTCGTGGTGCGTCATGGCGTTCGTCAGCGCCATGACGAACGTGCGCGTCAGGATCTGGGACAACGGGCGCGCCTCTCGCTTGAAGCCGACGGCGCTGGCGAGGACCACGACGCCGGTCGCTATCGAACGCGCACTCATTGGCAAGAAGGCGATTTCCCGGGGTTGGAAATTGACCAGTCCAGCCTGCATCGGGATGCCGTCCGGCAGCTCGACATAGCTTGGTTCCTGGGTCTGGAAAGCGAGGCGGACGTAGTCATCCTCGCAAAGTGCCTGGGGCTCCGCGATGCCGAAGCTCGAGATCACCGAGAGCTCCCCGCCGATATCGCAGAGAACGGCGCCGGCAGAGGCATCCGTCGTGGCGAGGAAAGCGTTCAGGGCACCATCGCAGAGCGGTTTGAGTTCCAGATGACTCGTCATCGTCTTGCTGAACTCGGCGACATTTTCCTGGACATCGTGGCTGTACCTGAGCGACTCGATCAGGCGGTTGAAGGCCGCAGCCGACTCGCCGATAACGTCGCGACTGTCGACCGGGAGCCGGCACGTCGCCGGATCGCAACGAGACCAGTCACCGGTGAAGGTCGCGTCCTCGACAACGTTTTCGACAAATCTCATGCCATCGACCAGGGCGCGCAGCCGCGGCATGACGACAAGGCGTGCCAGCAGGATGTTGACGCCGCCAACGACCGTGCCGGCCGCGAGACAGACACAGAAAAAGAACGGGGTAATGACGATCTCGGCCGGTACACCGAAGACGACCAGCATCGGCGGAAACACGAGCCCGATGACGAGGCCGACGCCGATCATCCAGATGGCAAGATCGTTGAAGGCGCTGTGGGTCAGGCGCATTGTCGTCGCTCCTCGCCAAGCAAGCATGCGTTGACCGTCGCCTGCATCCGCAGCGTCAGTCGTAAGAGGTCTACCGAGTTCATGTCCGTATTCCAGGTGGGATCTGATCCATGTGATTCAGGCGCACATTACGCCATCGGGCATCGATCTGGCGTTGTTGCAATTCACATAATCCGAACCTCGCACAAGAAGACATGCGACCCCGTTGGGCTCCCCATCCGGCCGTCAATCGACAACCCTGCAATCGCTGAAGGGGCGCCACTGCGGGGTTTCGCCGGCATTGCTCGGAAACTCAGAACTGTGACCGCCCTCACGCCGCAAATGCGAGCCCGTCCATAGACTTATGCATTCTGTTAAATGGTTCTCAGGGCCCGCTTTATGTGGCGACATTTGAGGAAAATGGCGACCAATGACAGCCGCGCCGGTCTGTCTGTGGACGGCGCCCGCGTTGCCTTTGCACGCGCGCGTCGCAGCAGGGAAGGACGGCTCGAGGTGCTGACTTCCACGGTGGACAGGCGCGTCGGCGACGACGCGTGGGCGCAATGCCTGTCGAAGCAGCTCGGCGATATCGACACGGCCCGCATACCGCTGACGTCGACGCTTCCCGACGGCAGCTACCAGCTGCTGCTCGTCGAGGTTCCCGACGTGCCCATTGCGGAAGCGAGCGCCGCGGTCCGCTGGCAAGTGAAGGAACTGCTCGATTTCCCGGTCGACGAAACCGTCATCGAGCTATTCGACATGCCGGGACAGGCATCGCGTTCAGGTGGCAAGAAGATGGCCTATGCCGTCGCCACGCCGCGAAGTAACGTCGAAGACCACATCAGCCTGGTCCGCCGTGCCGGCTTCTCCCTCGATGTCATCAGCATTCCGGAACTGTCCGCGCGCAACATCGCAACGCTCTTGCCGCAGGATGCGACCGGCGTCGCATTTCTGCACCTGACCGAGGACCACGGCATCCTGACGGTTTCCAGGGATGGCCTGCTGTACATGATCCGGCGCATCGACAGAGGCCGCAGGTCGCTGCGCGATGCGGGCGACGACTTCTCGCGTGCCGAGGTCATTGCCACGATCGTCCTGGAAGTGCAGCGATCGCTCGACTACTACGAAAGTCACTTCGATCGCCAACCACTGGCAGACCTGGTGCTGGCCCCCGGCTCCGACCTGTGCGGCCTGGCCGATTCGCTGGGCGAGCAGCTCGGCGTGAGCGTCAGTTGCCTGGATCTCGGTCATCTCTTCGAGATGCAGAACTCGCTCTCGGTCGAAGAACAGGGCGACAACCTGCTCGCCATCGGTGCCGCCCTGCGGGCGCGACCCGCGGCTGTCTAGGGGGATGTCCATGCATCAGCAGATCAACTTCTACCGCGCCGAGTTTCTCAGCCAGCAACGGGCATTCGGCGCCAATACGATGCTCATCGCCTGCGGCGCAATCGTGCTGACCATGCTGCTCGCCTACGCGTTCGCGGCGCAGAAAATGGCCGGCATCGAAACCGAATTACAGATCGTCAACCAGCAGGAAGTCGCCGCGATCGAACGCCTGGAACAGCTGCGCCCGATTGTCTTCGCGGCGGGCGGCGAACGGGCCTGGGCGGATCGGCTCGACGACGCAACGAGGGCACTGGAAGAGAAGCAGCTCGTGCTCGGCCTCGTGCAGGGCTCGAAACTCGGCGATACGCAGGGCTTTTCACGCTACCTGCGATCGCTGGCACGCCAGGATTTCGACGAGTTGTGGCTGACCCGCATCAGGCTCTCCTCGCTCAGCAACAGGAACCGACTCGAGGGCAAGGCGCTGCGGGCCGAGCTGGTGGCGACTTACCTGCAGAGCCTCGCGGCGGAACCGCCGTTCGCGAAGCAGCGCTTTCACCAGCTCCAGATCGACGGCGCGGAAGACGGCAGCGGCGTCGTGACGTTTTCGATGAGCAGTGACGATCACCTGGTCGCGGAACTGGCGGACGCACGATGAACCAGTTGGCGAGCATGACGGAGCACCTGGAGTCACTGCGGTCGAAAGTCGACGCGTTGAGTACAAGAGAGCGCGTGCTCGTCTTCGCGACCGCCGTGTTGTTGCTGTCGCTGATCTGGTACCTGTTGCTGATGCAGCCGCTCGCGCAGCAGGCAGCCAACACGCAGGTCGAAATCGACGCGCTGCAGGCGCGGATGGAAGTCAGCAATCGCAGCTTCGAGGAACAGGTGCTGCGGATCGCCGGCACGGACTCCGACTTCCGGGAGCGATATGAGCGGGTACAGCGCCGTCTCGACGACGTGAACGAGCGGCTCGGCGGCTACGCGGCGGAATTGATCGACCCGGCGGAGATGGCCCGGGTCCTGGAAGGCATGCTGAAGGAACAGTCGAACCTGCGGCTCGTCCGCATACGCAACCTGGGTCCCGAGCTGTTGTCGGCCTCGGCGGACGCCCGGAACGCGACCTTTTACAAGCACGGCCTGGAGATCGAGTTCGAAGGCAGCTACCTCGCCTGTCTCGACTACCTGCAGCAGATCGAAGCCCTGCCGTGGCGCTTCTACTGGCAGGTGCTGGACCTCGAGGTTCTCGAGTATCCGCGCAACCGGGTCCGGATCGAGGTCAGCACGCTGAGCCTGGACGAGGAGTGGATCGGTGCCTAGAGCTTTGTGGATAGCGATGGTCGCGGCCCTGCTGCTCGGGCCGCTGCAGCCGGCAGCCGGCGAATCGCTGCGTGATCCGACCCGGCCCTACTCCGCAAAGGTCGCGCGGCCCGCGGACCCGGCGCGTTTCGTCGTGACGGCGGTATTCGTCTCGGAAGATCGCCGCGTTGCGATAGTGAACGGCCAGCGCGTCGTCGAGGGCGACCTCGTCGGCGGCGCGACGATCGTCGAAATTCTGCGTAACCAAGTACGCCTCAACCTCAACGGCCAGGAGATCACGACCCGTCTCCTGCCCGCGACGTCGCGCGAGTGACAGGAATCGGAGCAATAGATCGATGTGGAAAAAGCTGATTGGTAAAACGAGTTTGCTGATACTCCTTGCCGGCTGCGCAACATCGACGCCGCGCGGAGATTCGGCACTGGCGGAAATCGAAGCCGCGCTTGGCGAGGCTCGCCTGCCCCCCGCGGCGCCGGCCGAAGTCGAGGCGGCAATGCTGCCCGAAGTCGGCATCGAATTGCCCCAGCCGGCGGTCGGCGGCGAACGCTTCGACGTGAACACGGACGAAACCCGGGCGCGCGACTTCTTCATGGCGCTCGTCGACGGGACGCCGTACAACATGGTCGTGCATCCTGAGGTAACGGGCACGATCTCACTCGCACTCAAGAGCGTCACGGTGCCCGAAGTGCTCGAGGTCGTCAGCGAAGTCTACGGTTACGCGTACCGCGAGACGAGCATGGGCTACATCGTGCTGCCCGCGACGTTGCAGAGCCGCATCTTCCAGATCGACTACCTCAACCTGCAACGCTCCGGCATTTCGCGGACCCGCGTAAGCTCGGGCCAGGTCAGCGAGTCGACATCGCAGGATCGCACCGGCGCCTCCGGCTTCCAGGGTGCCGATCCGTTCTCGTCAGGTTATGCCAACCTGGGTGGCCGCCAGTCCCAGCAGCTGAGCGGCTCGCGCATCGAGACCGAGTACGCGGCCGACTTCTGGGCCGAATTGCAGTCGACCCTCGAGGCAATCGTCGGCGACCAGCAGGGCAACCAGGTCGTGGTCAATGCACAGACCGGTGTCGTGGTCGTCAGGGCCATGCCCGAGCAGCTGCGCAACGTCGAGGCGTACCTCGAAACCGTGCAGGCCATCGCCCAGCGGCAGGTCATCATCGAAGCGAAGATCGTCGAGGTGCAGTTGAGCGACAGCTTCCAGGCCGGCATCAACTGGGTTGCCGTTGCCCAGAACAGCGACGGCCACACCTACACGTTCGGCCAGCGAACGCCACCGGGCGATTTCGCGGGCGACCTCAGCACGCTCGGCGGTGCGCCGGTCACGGTCTCACCGGGGAACGTGACGACGGGCTTCGTGAACTCGACGCTCGGCGGCGCTTTCTCGATGGCATTCGACATCGGCGACTTCAACTCCTTCATCGAGCTGCTCGAGTCACAGGGCGAAACGCGGGTACTGTCCAGCCCCCGGGTCTCGACGCTCAACAACCAGAAAGCCGTCATCAAGGCGGGCACCGACGAGTTTTTCGTCACCGATATCGCGAGCAACGTGGTTACGGGCACTTCCTCGGCGACGAGCCGTAATGTCCAGTTGACGCCGTTCTTCTCCGGTATCGCGCTCGATGTGACGCCGCAGATCAGCGCCGACGGCGAGATCATCCTCCACATCCACCCGACCGTCAGCAACGTCACGGACCAGGAAAAAGTCGTCACGGTGTCGGGCGAATCGGACACGCTCCCCCTGGCGTTCAGCGAAATCCGGGAATCGGACAGCATCGTCAGGGCGCGCAGCGGCCAGATCATCGTGATCGGCGGCCTGATGCGCAGCTCGAGCCGCGAAGACGATTTCGGTACGCCGGGACTCGCGCGGGTGCCGGGCATCGGCAAGCTGTTCCAGAGCAAGCGCAAGGTCGAGACCAAGACCGAGCTGGTCATCCTGTTGAAACCCGTCGTCGTGGACAACGACGGCGTCTGGGGCGGCATGGCGGACGCATCGCTGCGCCGCATACAGGGCCAGGCGGGCAACTAGGCGGGCCTGCGCATGTACCGTGAATTCTTCGAGCTCACAGAATACCCGTTCGCACTGACGCCGGACTCCGACTTCTGGTTCGACTCGGCGTCCCATCGCGATGCGATGAACGTGGTACGCGCGACCCTGCGCAGCGGCGAAGGCTTCATCAAGATCACGGCGGAAGTCGGGCTGGGCAAGACGCTGTTGTGCCGCAAACTCCTGCGGGAGCTCGACGGCGATTTCCACACCGCGTACATACCCGACCCGCAGCTCTCGCCGAACGGACTGAAGCGGGCCCTGGCAGAAGAACTCGGCCAGCCGGTTCCCGGCAATCTCGCGGGCGACCGGCTGTTGAACATCATCCGGACACGCCTGCTCGAGCTGGCCGACAAGCGCATCCGCGTGGTTCTCCTGATCGACGAGGCGCACCAGCTGCCGGACGAGACGCTCGAAGGGCTGCGCCTGCTGACGAACCTCGAAACCGAGAAATTTAAATTGCTGCAGGCCGTGATCCTCGGACAGCCGGAGCTCGACCGGCGCCTGCAACAGGAGCGCCTGCGCCAGCTGTGGCAGCGCATCGGCTTCAGCTGC
>JBFEJR010000038.1:0-23116 GCA_041553075.1 Woeseiaceae bacterium
ACCGGCCGCGCCCGAAGCGGCGGCCGCGCCCGAGATGCCGGCCGAGCCGATGCAGCCCGAGGTGCCCGCAGAACCCCTCGACGACACCCGGGACCTGGTCCCGGCCGACGAGGAGCCCTAGCGCCGTCGCCTGCCACGGAACATCGCCATGAACGATCCGGACCTCAAACTGATAATCGGCGTGGTCGCCGTCGTGCTGCTCGGCGTGGCCGCCTGGTACTACTGGGACGAGCTCTTCGCCCCGCCCGTGCCCGAGACGCCCGTGTCCCTGCCCGTACCTGCAGGATCCGGCGCCGACACCGGCCCGCAGTACCCGATGCCGGAGTCCGCGGGGCTGACCTCGCCCGCGGGCGAGCTCGTACCTTTGCCGGCGCTCGATGACAGCGACAGCTACTTCCTCCTCGAGGTCCGGAACGCCCTCGGCGCGGCGGTGGAGGCGCTGCTGGTGCGCGAGGCCGTCATCGACCGGCTCGTCGCGAGCATCGACAACCTGCCGCGCTCCCAGGTCCCGGAGACGATTCGCCCCGTCGGCACGCTCGAGGAGCCGTTTCGCCCGCAGCAGGGCGCCGGCGACGAACTGCTGCTCGGCATCGAGAGCTACGCCCGTTACGACGCGCTCGTCGCGTACCTTTACTACGCCGACATCCAGACCGTCTACGGCATCTACGAGCGCTTCTACCCGCTGTTCCAGAAAGCCTACGAGCGCCTCGGCTACCCGGACGCCTATTTCAACGACCGCGTCATCGAGGTCATCGACCACCTGCTGGCGGCACCGCTGCCGGACGAGCCGATCGTGCTGGTACGCCCGAACGTCCTCTACAAGTTCGCCGACCCCGACCTCGAGGCCCTCTCGAGCGGCGAGAAGCTGCTGCTGCGCATGGGCCCGGACAACGCCGCCACGCTCAAGCGCAAACTCGAGAAATTCCGGGCCCGCCTGGTACAGCGTTGAGCGGCCGGTAATGGTGCTATGATGGGTGGTTCGTGGGTTTCACGGAAAACCCGATGGACGATGAGTACCTTCACGGGTTCTACCTCGGCGACCTGCTCATCGAACCGCTCAATGGGAGAGTGTCGGGGAAGAACGGAGAGCGCCACCTCCCGCCCAAGGCGGTCGAAGTGCTCGTTTGCCTTGCCCGCCGCGCGGGCGAAGTCGTTCCCCATGACGACCTCATCCAGTGCGCCTGGGGCACCGGCGCCGGTTCCCGCGAGTCCCTGAGCCACACCATCGGCGAGATTCGCCACGCGCTCGAGGATCGCACGGCCGATCCGCACTTCGTCCAGACCCTGCCGCGGCTCGGCTATCGCCTCGTCGTCGAACCCGTACCTGCAGAACGCAATACGGGCAGCATCATTCTCGGCGCCGACGGAAGTTCGGCCATGCGCGAGCTGGGTTTCCTCGAGAGCCTGCAGCAGCGCGGCGTGCTCGAGACCGCCGTTGCCTACGGCGTGCTCGGCTGGCTGATCATCCAGGTCGCCGACGTCGTGTTCGACCGCCTGCAGTTCCCCGACTGGTCGACGACCTTCGTCATCGTGCTGGTCATCGCCGGTTTCCCGATCGCGATCGCGCTGTCCTGGTTCCTCGAGTTCCGCGACGGCAACGCCGTGCTCGACGACCTCTCGCCCATCAATGCGCGGCGGCGGCGTTTCAGCCGCACCTACCTGTCCATCGTCAGCGCGCTGGGCGTGGCCGCGGTGCTCGTGTTCGTCTACGACCGCTACGTCGGCCTGCCGCAGACCCAGCCGCGCACGCAACCGGCCCCGGCCGGGTTCACGGTTGCCGAGAACTCGATCGCGGTGCTGCCGTTTCTCAACAACGACGGCAGCCAGCAGACCCAGGTGTTCGCCAACGGCCTCGTCGACGACGTCATCACGCGGCTGTCGCGGGTGCCCGACCTGCTCGTCTCCTCGCGCGGCGACGCGGCAACGCTGGCGCCGAACACGCCGTCCGACCAGGTCCGGCAGCGGCTGCGCGTCGCGATGTACCTCGAGGGCAGCGTCGAGATCCACGGTGACCAGATCCGCGTCATCGTGCAGCTCATCGATTCGGCCACGGGCTTTCACATCCTGTCGCGCACCTTCGACCGCCCGACCACCGACTTCTTCAAGATCCGCAACGAGATCACGCAGCTCACCGTGTCGTCGCTGCGCGTCACGCTGCCCGAGAGCAGCCCGGGGCTCGTGGCGGATGCCGACGAGGAACCGGGCCTCAACACCTACCTCCTCTATCGCCGCGGTGCCGACCTCCTCAACCAGCCGCACACGGTGGACACGCTCGCCATGGCGCTCGGCTGGTTCGATGCCGCGCTCGACGTCGATCCCGAGTACGCCGCCGCGCATGCCGGCAAGTGCAGCACGTTCGCTTTTCAGCTCACCGAAACGCGCGACACCAGTTACGCACCGCGCGCCGAGGCGGCCTGCAGCGAGGCGCTCGAGCTCAATCCCAACCTCGACGTCGTGCACGAGGCGCTCGGGCGCCTGTACGTCGAGACCGGCCGCTACGACGAATCGGCCGCGGCTTTCGAACAGGCCCTGCGCATCAACAAGCACAACGTCGAGGCCATGCTCGGGCTGAGCGAGGTGTACCGCCTGCAGAACCGGCCCGGCGAGGCCGAGGCGATACTGCACGCCGCGATCGGCCTGCAGCCCGGCAACTGGAGCACCTACAACAACCTCGGCGTGTTCTATTTCCGGCAGGGCCGCTACGCCGAGGCCGCCGAGCAGTTCGCCGAGGTCGTCTCGATCAACCGGTCGTACCTGCGCGGCTACAGCAACCTCGGCTCGTCCTACATGATGGCCGGCGATTTCCCGGCCGCGCTCGAGATCTACAGGAAGTCGCTCGACGTGAAGGCCGATCGCCTCACCTACGCCAATTTCGGCATGATGAATTACTACCTCGGCCGCTACGACGAGGCCGAGGCGGCGCTGCGCGAGGCGATCGCGCTGGGGCCCGAGCAGAGCCTGAGCTGGTCGAATCTCGGCGACGTGCTGTTCGTCGCCGGCAAGCAGGACGCGGCGCGGGACGCCTACACCACGGCCGAGGCGCTGCTCGACAAGCAGCTCGCCGTCAACCCCGGGGATCCCGGGATGCAGATGGACCGTGCCTGGGTGCACGCGATGCTCGGCCAGCGCGACCAGGCGCTGCGCGAAGTCATGCAAGCGCTCGCGGCCGCCCCGGACGATCCTTACGCGAGCTATTACGAGGGGCTCATCCGCCACCAGTTTGGCGAGACGGGCCCGGCGCTGGGCGCGCTCGAGCGCGCCGTCGACAAGGGCTATCCGAAAGTCGTACTTGGTGCCGAGCCGCTGCTGAGCGAGCTGCGGGACCATCCACGCTTCGTGCGCATCACGAAGACGGACAACAAGGGGAGAAAAAGATGAAGAACAAGCTACTACCTATCGCCGCGGGCATCCTGCTCGCCGGCTGCGCACAGTTTCCTGAGGTTGCGGACATCAAGGAATGCCCGGGCGCTGGTGGCAACGACGTCAAGATCGACTACGGCGATTCGAAGATCGACGTGACGCACAAGGTCAGGCCGCGGCAGGACGAGAAGGTCGTCTTCAAGCTCAATCCGGACAACCAGTCCGACGAGGATGTCGACTACGACGAACTCGAAATCATGATCGTCGGCAAGACCCCGGACAGCAAGTGGCTCAACCGCAAGTTCAAGGCCAGCGACACCAATAACAACAAGTTCGTCGTGTGCGTCGACGGCCGCAACACGGGCACCTACTACTACATGGTGATCGTGCCCGGGGTCGGCACCATCGACCCGCGGGTCGACGTCATTCCCGCGGCGGCACGGATCAAGTAGCCCGGCCTAGCTGTTCGCCTGCACCCAGCGCTCGATATCGGCGGCGCCCATGGCGCCCGCCTGGCGGGCAGCTTCGCGCCCGTCCCGGAACAGGATGAGCGTCGGGATGCTGCGGATGCCGAAGCGCGCGGCCGTCGCCTGTGCCTCCTCGGTGTCGAGCTTGGCAAAGCGCACCGCGGGCTCCATCCGCGCGGCGGCCTGCTCGAACTGCGGCGCCATCATCTTGCAGGGCCCGCACCACTCGGCCCAGAAGTCGACGACCACGGGGATGTCGCTGCGGCCGACCTGCTTCTCGAAGTTCCGGTCGGTGAGGTGGGTCGGCTTGCCCGCGAAGATGGGCTCGCCGCACTTGCCGCACTTCGGGCCCCGGGCCAGCTTGTCGGCGGGCAGGCGGTTGACCGCGCTGCAGCCTGGGCAGACTACGTGTTTTGAGTCACTCATGGTCCGGGATGTAGGCCCGGCTACCGGTTTTTCAAGGTGGGGGCTTCCTGGCGCCGCTTTGTCGCTATACTGTGGCGCTCCGGGGAACACGGTCGGGCAATGTCTTTTTTCAACGAGCTGCAGCGTAGAAACGTGGTGCGCGTCGGGGTCGCGTATACCCTGGTCGCGTGGGTCATCGCACAGGTAGCGGAGTTCGCGTTCGAGAACTTCGGCGCCCCCGAATGGGCGATCAAGTCGCTCGTCGTCCTGATGCTGCTGGGCCTGCCGCTCGTGCTGGTCTTCGCCTGGGTCTACGAGATGACCCCCGAGGGCCTCAGGAAAGAAAAAGAGGTCGACCGCACGGCATCGATCACGCCGCAGACCGGGCGCCGCGTCGACCGCGTCATCATCGGCGCCCTCGTCATCGCGCTCGGCTTCTTCGCGGCCGACAAGTACCTGTGGCGCTCCTCGCCGCCGGCGGGAACCGCGGACGGGGCCGTGGCCGAAACCGCGGCGGCGCCCGCGACGAACATCGGCGCGCCCGACAAGTCGGTTGCCGTGCTGCCGTTCATCGCGATGAGCGACGGTCCCGACGACGAGTTCTTCGCCGACGGCCTGACCGAGGAAATCCTCAACTCGCTGGCCCAGCTGCCCGAGCTGCTGGTCACGGCGCGCACCTCGGCGTTCGTGTTCAAGGGCGACGACATTCCGCCGATCCCCGAGATCGCCGAGCGGCTCGGGGTGCGGCACGTCGTCGAGGGCTCGGTGCGCCGCTCCGGCGAGCGCCTGCGCGTCACGGCGCAGCTGATCCGCGCCAACGACGGCTTCCACCTGTGGTCGGAGAACTACGACAGCACGGCGGCCGACACGATCCAGGTGCAGGAGAACATCGCCGAGAAGATCGCGGTGTCGCTCGACGTGGTGCTCGACGAGCAGAAGAGCGCGGCCATGCGCAAGGCGGGCCTGCGCGACATCGAGGCCTTCATGGCCTACCAGAAAGGGCTCAAGCATTTCGACGACGCGCACGGCGATGCCGAGATGCTGCCGGCGCTGCGCGCGGCCAACAGCTACTTCGACCGCGTCGTCGAGCGCGCACCCCAGTTCGCGGCCGTGTACGCGCTGCGCTCCGACCTGTACGTGCACCTGATGAACGAGGACGTGTTCGCCGGGGACGACTCGGTCCTCACCGACGAGGAAGTCCGGGCGGCCTACCCCGCAGCGCTCGAGAACTACGAGGCCGCCGTGCGCCATGCGCAGGATCGCGGCGACCTGCTGCAGGCGGAGCTGGACCTCGCCTTCGTGCAGGGTAGCTGGCGCGGCTTGCGCACTCGCGCCGAACGCGCCCTCACCGCCGAACGCTGCGACGACGGCAACTGGATGACGACCGTCGTCAACCCGCTCGGGCTGGCCGCGGTGTACTTGCCGCGCGCCGAGCGCGTGCTCGCCTGCGATCCGCTGCGCTCGATCTCCTGGTTCAACGTGGCCCGCTCCAACCTGTGGGCCGGGAACTACGACGAAGCCGTGCGCGTCGCGCGCGAGGGCATGGAGGTGGCGCGCGCCGGCTGGCTGGAATGGATCTATGTCCGCGCGCTGATCGAGAACGGCCAGTTCGATGAAGCCGAGAGCGTCATGGATACGCAGATGCGGAGCTCCGAGTGGTCCCAGGGCGCCCGCGTGTTGCTGGCCGCGAAGCAAGGTGACACGGCGGGCGTGGAACGCGCCATCGCGGCGCTCGACTTCGAGCTCGATTCCGCCTTCTTCGGGCCGCTGATCTATGCCTGGACCGGGCGGCACGACGACGCCAATCGCCTGGCGGCGCGCTACGACCAGCACCCCTGGGGCCAGTATGCACTGTGGCAGGTAACGCACTGGTGCGCCTGCGGGCACCCTTTCGACCTCGAGGCCACGCCCAACTTCGCACGCGCCATCGAACAGAGCGGCCTGCCCTGGCCGCCGCCGGGCCGCGACTACCCGCTCAAGGACTGGTAACGGACGCCCCCGGGCTAGTCGTTATCGCTGCGGGCGCTGACCGCGGCCTCGCCGAGGTTGTCGATGAACACGTTGAACACGATCGGCTGGCAGCACACCTGGCAGTCCTCGATGTACTCCTGTTCGTCGAGCGAATGGTCGACCACGATCGAGATGCTCTCGCCGCAGTACGGGCAGCCGACGGTCTCTTCGGTGAGTTCGTTCACGCTGCGATTTTGCCCGTTCGGGTGCTGCCGGGACAATCGGTATTGACATTCATTTAGATATTTGTCTAAATATCTGCATGAGCCCCCAACAGACAATCTGGAAAGCGCTGGCCGACCCGACGCGCCGCGGCATCATCCGCGCGCTGAAGGGCGGCTCGAAGACCGCGGGCGAGCTCGCCGACGAGTTCCCGATGACGCGCGCCTCGCTCTCGCACCACTTCAATGCGCTCAAGGCGGCCGAGCTCGTGCGGACCGAGCGGCGCGGCCAGCACATCGTTTACTCGCTCAACACCTCGGTGCTCGACGACGTCGCGGCAATCCTGATGGACCTGTTTGCGCGCAACGGCAAGGACGACAAGGAGTAAGGCAGCATGAGTACCCGCATCGCGAATATCATCAGCATCGTTTGCATTGTCGCGCTCGGCGCCTGGGTCGCGTGGATGTACCCGGCCCTGCCCGATCCGATGCCCACCCACTGGAACGCGGCCGGCGAAGTCGACGACTACACCGCCAAGGCCATCGGCGCGCCGCTCATCGCGGGCATCCCGGTGTTCTCGTTCCTTATTTTCAAGCTCATCCCGGTGATCTCGCCGCGCGGTTTTCGCACCGAGTCGTTCGCCGGCACGCTCAACATCCTGATGGTCGCCACGGTCGTGTTCGGCACCGTGATCGGCATCGGCGTGATCCGCGCCGCGCGCGATACGAGCATCGACATCTCGAGCTTCGTGTTCGTCGCCGTCGGCCTGCTGTTCATCGTCCTCGGCAACTTCCTCGGCAAGGTGCGCAAGAACTTCTTCCTCGGCATCCGTACGCCGTGGACGCTGGCCAGCGACGAGGTCTGGGCCAAGACCCACCGCCTCGGCGGCTGGTGCTTCGTCATCGCGGGCCTGGTCATGGCCGTCATGGGCGTGCTCGTGCCGGCCTCGGGGATGGAATGGGTGATCGGCATCGTGGTCGCGATCGCCCTGTTCCCCGTCGTCTACTCGTTCTTCGCCTATCGCCGGATCGAGGGCTTCGCACCGGACCCCGAGATCGACGAAGACTGACCCTCCCGCCCTTTGAGGCACCGCCGGGCCGCATGTTACGCTAGTGGCAGGTACGGCTGTACCTGCAAACAACAAGAAAGCGAGGGGGTGTTGCTATGCTCAGGAAGCTGATCACCGTCGGCGTGCTGACGTTACTCACCACCGAGACGGCCATCGCCATTTCGAAATTCGAGGCCGAGCCCGCGCCGGCCTCGGCAGCCTGATGCGCGCCGTGACACGCACCGCGTCGCGGGTCGACAGCGGCGTGGCGAGCGACATCGCCCGCACCTCGGCCGACATTTACGATGTGAATGCAACCGCCTCCGACCTGGAGTTGGCCGCCAGGGATTTCGGGCTGAGCGAGAGCGACATCGAAGCCTGCCGGAATCCGGGCAGCTGACATCGCCTCCCGCTCGGACCGGCGCGAGGCGGGCTGATGAGCGATGACATCGCGATCCGCGACGCGCTGCGCGTCGGCGACCTCGGCCGCATCGTCACGCTGCACGGCGAGTGCTACGACGCGTTGCCGGGCTTCGGCCTGAACTTCGAGGCGTACGTCGCGCGCACGGTTGCCGAGTACGTCCTCGACGCCGGCGCGAGCAGTGGACGGTTGTGGCTCGCCGAGCGCGGCGACCGTCTCGTCGGCTGCACCGCGATGATCCTGCGCGGCGGTGGCTGCGGCCAGCTGCGCTGGGTGCTCGTGGACCCGGCCGCGCGCGGCCGCGGTCTCGGCCGGGAGCTCGTCCGCACGGCACTCGACTACGCGCGCGCCGCGGGCTGCAGCTCGGTCTATCTCGAGACCACCGACGGCCTGCCCGAGTCACAGGGCCTGTACGAGGCGCTCGGCTTCACGGTGACCTCGGACCGGCCCGAGGAACTCTGGGACGGGGTGCGACCGCTGATCCGCATGGAACTCGCGCTGCAATAAAAAAAAACGCCCGGCCAGGCCGGGCGTTTTCTTTTGCCTTACAGGCGCGGCGCTCAGTTGCCGAAACTCTTCCTGAAGGTCACGCCGATCGTGCGCGGCTTGTTGCTGAAGTAAGCAAGCCGTGCCCGCCCGCCGCGCTCGCGGTTGAAGGACAGGTTGGCGTTCTCGTCCCCGACGTTGTGAATGTAGAGGAGCGCGGTCCAGTCGTTCACCACGACGCCGGCACTGAGGTTGATGATCGTGTAGGCGTCGAGGTTCAGGTCGACCACGGTCGCGTCGTCGCCCGAGGCGCCGCCGTACGGCAAACCGGATACGAACACGCCCGCGCCCGGCACCTGGTCGGACGGCTGGGTGTAGCGATCGCCGACGTGATGCACGGTCCCGGTAACGAAACCCTCGGAGCCGCCGAACCACTGCAGCGGGAAGGTGTACTCGCCCGAGGCCGCGATCTGGAACTCGGGAACCGAAGCGAGGCGATTGCCGTCTTCGAGACCCGCGATGACGTCGCCGTCACCGTCACGCACGGTCGAATCGAACTGCGCATCCAGCACGCTGCCCGCGAGCGACAGGTAGAGCGCGTCGGTCGGGTTGGCGCCGAGCTCGAACTCGATACCCGAGGTGTGCGCGCTGGGTACGTTGAACGAGATACGCGATGAACACGAACCGGCATCGAGCGTCACCTGCAGGTCTTCGATGTCCGAGTAGAACACCGCGGCATTCAGCGTGACGCCGTTGGCGAACGTGGACTTCATGCCCGCCTCGTAGTTCCACATCTTCTCGTCGCCGTAGGACTGGAAGCTGCCGAAGATCGCCTCGTCCTCGTCCGAGCACAGCGTCTCGTTGAGCGGGTCGTTGACGCCGCCGAGCCGGAAGCCCTGCGATACCTGTGCATTCAGCGTCACCGCGTTGTTGAGGTCATAGCTCGCCATGACGCGCGGCGTGAACCCGTCCGACGAGGTGTTGTCGGTCTGGTCGTCGCCGTTGGCGAACAGGCCGCCCGACAGGAAGCGCCGCGACTCGTCGAAGTCGTACCAGCGGCCGCCGGCCGTGAGCTGCAGTTCGTCGTTCACGTCGAACGTCACCTCGCCGAACAGCGCCATCTGCTCGATGTCGTACGGCAGGTCGGAGTTGTACGGCGAATCGAGGTCCGGGTAGCCGTTGGACACGGCTTCCGACGTGCCCTCGCCGAAGACCTCGTCGGTCGCGGCCTGGTAGCCGGGCGTCGGCAGGCGCTGCGCGTACTCGCGCTCCGTGTTCGACCAGAACGCGCCGGCCAGCCACTGGAGCCGCCCTTCCTGGTTCGAGCTGATGCGCACCTCGAACGTCGTCTGCTTGAGGTCGGTGGTGTCGCGCAGGTTGGAGGGCAGCGCGACCGTGTCGGTCGGCGACGTCGGGTAGCCGAGGTCCACCGAGACCGAACCGGTCAGGGCGCTCGCGTCGCGGCTCACGAGGATGTCGCGATCGAGCTGCGTGCCGACGAAGGTGAAATCGAACGTATCGAGCGAGGCCTCGAACACGAGGTCGGCGAGCAGGGTTTCGTCCGAGAATTCCTCGGCCAGCAGCAGGTGCTGTTCGCGCTCGCCGAGCTGTACCGGCGTCCGCGTGGTCGTGTACGGATTGGCAAACAGGTTGAAGACTTCCTGGCGGTTGAAACCGTCGGTCGTGATCTCCTGGTAGACGATGCGCGGCGTGATCGAGATGTTCTCGCCGACGTCGAAGGTCAGCGCCGCACGTACGCCCGTGCGGTTGCCCGAGTTGACGTCCTCGCGGACACCGCCGGACTCGAGGCGCGCGTCGATGAAACCGCCGTACTCGGTCGTGTAACCGACCAGTCGCAGCGCGGCGTTACCGTCTTCGCCGAGCGGCAGGTTGACCATGCCCTTGACGTGGCCGCCCGCCTCGCCGTCCGTGACCGTGTTCAGGTCCAGCTCGACGCTGGCATCGAACGCGTCCTTGTTCGGCTTGTTGGTGATGTAGCGGATCGTGCCGCCGACCGAGCCCGAGCCGAACAGCGTGCCTTGCGGGCCACGCAGCGTTTCGACGCGATTCAGGTCGAAGAGATCGAAGTCGGGCGTGAACAGCGACAGCGAGATCACCGACTCGTCGAGATACACGCCGACCTGCTCCTTGACGCCCGGCTGGTCGCGCACGATCTGGCCGGCCGAGACGCCGCGAATCGCGACCTGGCTTTGCCCGGGACCGAGGTTCTGCACGGTCAGGCCCGCGACGTTGCGGGACAGCTCTTCGATGTCGGTCGCACCCGTGCGCTGGATGTCCTTGGCGGTCTGCGCATTGATCGAGAACGGCACGTCCTGGATCGTGGACTCGCGCTTGGTCGCGGTGACGGTGATTTCTTCCATGTCCTGCGCCACGGCGGCACCGGATGAACCGAGCGCCAGCGCCAGGACGGCCAACAGCAGTGGCCCGTGTACTGCATCTTTACTGCACATCATCGTATTCCCCCTTAACGTATGTGTACGGTTGAAAAGACAGAACTTTTTTCGCGTTGTTCCTCTAAGCATAGTGTTCTGGTTTTACAATACAAGCGCGGCCGGGGGTATGCGGTCAAGGCTCGGGCAACGTATCATCGTGTGGCCCAATGTTCGCGGGAACTGCCGATTTAATGAACTGGTTGCACAAAATCGAGGAGCGGCGCACGCCGCCGGGCATGGAAGTGCGGATCCTGCGCAAGCTGCCCGTCATGACCCTGGTCGCGACGCTTGCCGTGCTCGCCCTGCCGGTGCTCGCGCGCGTGTTGCCGGTCGAACCCGGAATCGACGTGGCCAAGCACGTCAAGTTCGTCGACATCTTCGCGATCGCCACCGAGATCGCACTGCTCACCGCGGCCTTCACGATCGCCATCGGCTGTGTCGTCGTGCACATCATGAAGGGCCCGGCCTACGCGGCCGACTCGCTGCCCGTCTCGCATGCCGATCGGCCGCGGCGCAAGGACCCCGAATAAAAAAGGCCGGGCGCTTGCCCGGCCTGGTTTGTAACCTGAGCCTCGAGGGGGACGAGGGGTTCAGGCTGCTTTGAGGGCATCCTCGGGGGAGAGATATTCGTACCCGAGGTCACGAGCGACCGCCTCGTGATTGACGTGCCCTGCGTGAACGTTGAGGCCCATCGCGAGATGGGGATCTCTCTTGAGGGCCTCGACCCAGCCGTGCCGGGCCAGTGCCCTGACGAATGGCAACGTTGCGTTCGTCAGCGCGAAGGTGCTGGTGCGGGGTACCGCACCCGGCATGTTGGTGACACAGTAGTGCACGACGTCGTCGACCACGTAGGTCGGCTCGGCGTGCGTCGTCGGCCGGCTGGTTTCGAAGCAGCCGCCCTGGTCGATCGAGATGTCCACCATGACCGAGCCGGGCGCCATCGCCTTGACGGTCTCCCTGGTCACGAGTTTCGGCGCCGCGGCGCCCGCGACGAGCACGGCACCGACGATCAGGTCGGACTCGATCGCCAGTTCCTCGATCGCGTGCTTGGTGGAATAGACGGTGTGGACGCGGCCGCCCCAGATGTCGTCGAGCTGGCGCAGGCGCGGCAGCGAGCGGTCGACGACCGTGACCTCGGCGCCGAGACCGACGGCCATGTCGGCCGCGCAGGCGCCCGAGACGCCGCCGCCGATGACGAGGACCCTGGCCGGCAGTACGCCGGGGACGCCGCCAAGCAGCTTGCCGGAGCCGCCGTTGGCTTTTTGCAGTGCGAAGGCGCCCGCCTGGATCGACAGGCGGCCTGCCACTTCCGACATCGGCACGAGCAACGGCAGCGAGCCGTCCCGCGCGGTGACGGTTTCGTAGGCGATCGCGGTCGTGCCGGACTTGACGAGCGCTTCGGTCTGCTTGGGGTCGGCGGCGAGATGCAGGTAGGTGAACAGCACCTGGTCCTTGCGCAGCATCGCGCACTCGTTGAGCTGCGGCTCCTTGACCTTGACGATCATCTCGCCCTTCTCGAAGACCTCCTCGGCGGTGCCGAGGACCGTCGCGCCGGCGGCTTCGTAGTCGGCGTCGGTGACGCCGATGCCGGCGCCGGCGTTCGTCTCGACGAACACCTCGTGGCCTTCGTGGATCATTTCGTGGACGCCGCCAGGGGTCATGCCGACGCGGAATTCGAGCGTTTTTATTTCTTTTGGTACACCGATCCTCATGGCTCTCTCCAGACCAGATATCGAGTTCGTCGGTCTAGGATAGGCGTAATCAGGTGGCATTTGCTTGCGAATTCAACGCCCTGGCGCTTGCCAGGCGCCATTTTCTGCGTTAAAAGAGGCTTTTGGCGCAGGATTCTGTCGTGTCACTCGATCGTTTCGACAAAATGATCCTCGGGGCCCTGCAGCGGGACGGGCGCATCAGCAACGTCCAGCTCGCGGGTCTCGTCAACCTGTCGGAGTCCGCCACGCTGCGGCGCGTCCGGGCGCTCGAGGAGGCGGGCATGATCGATCGCTACGCGGCGCTTGTGAGCCAGAACGCGGTCGGCCTGCCCGGCAACGTGTTCGTGCAGATCGGGCTGCACCGCGAGGTCGAGAGCGAGCTGTCGGCATTCGAGGAAGCCGTTCGCGACATCCCCGAGGTCATGGAGTGCTACCTGATGTCGGGTGAGTTCGATTACCTGCTGCGCGTGGTGGTCGCCGACATGGCGGACTTCGAACGCATCCACAAGGAATTCCTGACCCGCCTGCCCGGCGTCGCGCGCGTGAACTCGAGCTTCGGCATCCGCACCGTGCAGCGCAAGACCGCACTCCCCCTCCGCTAAATACGGTGCCAGTCACCTTATATCCAGTCTAAGGTGACTGGCACCGTATTTTTGGGGGTTATTCCGACGGTGGTACGAATTCCTTGGGCGCTTCGGAGCCTCCGGCGAAGAAGAACTTCTCCATCTCGGTCTCGAGAAACTTGCGTGCCTCGGGCTCGATCGGCGTGAGGCGATACTCGTTGATCAGCATGGTCTGGTGCGCCAGCCAACGCTGCCATGCCTCTTTCGAGATGCTGTCGTAGATGCGCTGCCCGAGCTCGCCGGGGTACGGTGCAAAATCGAGCCCCTCGGCGTCTTTTCCGAGCAAGACGCAGTTAACTGTGCGTGCCATTTTTCAGTCGCTCTATCAGTTTGCTTACCGGCGCGGCAATGCCGCCCGGCAGTTCGTGATCCAATCGATGCCAGCGGGCACCGTCGCAGTCGGCTACTTTACGCAAAGGCGCCTCGATGCGCACGAGTATCGGCCGGATATCGAGATCGTAGTGGCTGAAGCTGTGGCGCAGCACGTCCCAGGCTTCCATCTCGCCGGGTTCACGCGCAAGCCGTTCCCGGCACCAGGCCTCGACCGAGGTGCCGTTCACCTCGGGGAGGCTCCACAGGCCGCCCCAGATCCCGGATTCCGGCCGGCGCTCGAGGTAAACCTGCGCGCGATGGCGCGCGATCACCATCGTCGTGGTGCGCAGGGGCTTGTTTTTCTTGGGTTTGCGCCCCGGAAATACGGTGACTGGCACCGTATTTTGGGCGGCGCAGTCGGTGGCGACGGGGCAGCGCTCGCAGGCCGGGTTGCTGCGCGTGCACAGGGTGGCGCCGAGGTCCATGATGGCCTGCGTGTAGTCCCCGACCCGCGCGTCGGGCGTGTTGCGCTCGGCGATTTCCCACAGCCGTTTCGCCACCGCGGCGGTGCCGGGCCAGCCTGGCACCGCCTCGTGGCGGGCGAGCACGCGCTTGGCGTTGCCGTCGAGAATCGGGTGACGCTGCTCCATGCTCAGGGCCAGGATCGCGCCCGCCGTCGAGCGACCGATGCCGGGCAGGGCCATCACCGCGTCGAGCGTGTCGGGAAAGCGGCCGTCGTAGTCGTCGCGGACAATCCGGGCCGCGCGGTGCAGGTTGCGCGCGCGTGCGTAGTAGCCGAGGCCCGACCAGTGCCGCAGCACCTCGTCCTGCTCCGCATCCGCCAGCGCCTGCACGCTTGGAAATCGCTGCATGAAGCGCTCGAAGTACGGAATCACGGTCTGCACCTGCGTCTGCTGCAGCATGATCTCGGACACCCAGGTGCGATACGCGTCCTGCGGCACCTGCCATGGCAGGTCCTTGCGGCCGTGCGCGTCGAACCAGTCGAGCAGCCGCGTCGCGAAATCAGTCACCGCGAGTCTCACCGGTCTCGGCCAGCGACTGGGCAATGCGCTCGATCCGGTCGAGCGCCGCACCGGCAGCCTTCCTCAGCTTGCGCTTGATCACGTACGGACCGATCCCGGGCGGCACCCAGAACTTCGGGTCCATGTGCAGCTCGTACATCACGCGCGTCCCGCCATCGTCCTCGTGGAAGGTCCAGGTCTCGTTGCTGAACTCGAAGTCGCTGAATGCAGGATCCGCGTAAGCGCGCAGCTCGCGGTTCTCCACGAACTCGACGTAACCCTGGCGCACCAGCGAGCGGCAGAAGAACAGGACGCATCCCTTTGCACGGCTGTAGAAACCCGGGCGCCCCATCTCGTCGGGCGGCAGGTCGCGCGCCTCGACGATGGCGCTCGAGAATTCCGTCGAGCGATCCCAGGTGCGGAACACTTCGAAGGTCTCTTCGAGGCCCGCGTCGAACCAGGCCTCGGAAACGAACGAGTACTCACCGTCGTCGTGCGAGACCTCGAGGCTGCGGATTTCCGCGGCAAGGCCCGGGCAGGCAACGGCCAGCAGGATGAGCGCCGACCAGCGGCTCATCGCTTGAAGATGTCTTTCAACTTGTCCTCGAGCTTCTCCTTGACCTCCTCCTCGACCCGCTGGCGCAACAGCGACTGGACGTCGGGAGCGACCTTGGGAGCGGTGAGCGGGCCGGAGATGCGCAGCGGGATGACGGCCTTGGTCAGGTCGCTGATCTCCTCGGGCGTGGCACTGCCCATGAGTTCGGGTTTCTCGAAGATGCGCGCCTTCAGCCCATAGTCGACCGTGCCCTTGCCGAGGTCGACGGTGCCGGCGCCCGTCAGTTCCATGAACGGCAGCTCGGCCTTGAGGTCGTCGTTGCGCATCACGCCGTTGGTCACGACGCCGGTCGCCGTGACCGACGAGAAGCGCGTCCGCGCGGGCACGGACGGCTCGGGCGGCGTCTGCTTCCTGAGAAGCGCACGGGCCCGCCGCAGCTCGTACCAGATGTCGGTGCCCTCGTAAGCGCCGTCGGTGAGTTCGAACGACATCGTCCCGCTCAGCGACTCGCGAATCGCGTTCATGTCCGTGCCGCGGCCGCCGAGCTTGAAGTTGCCCGCGATCGTTCCCGTGATGTTGTCTTTTTCGAACATGGCCCCGGCGAGCTTGGCCAGGTTCACGCCGGCGATAGTCTCGTTCATCGCCAGCGTCGGCGTCGCGCCCGTAACATCGATGCGCACGTCGCCGCTGTAGGTGCCGCCGAACAGGCCGGCAGCGATCGGGTGAATGCGCATGCGCCCGTTCGCCGTCTCGAGGCTGACCGTCACCTTGGTGAGCTCGAGGTTAGCGACCTGGACCGACGCGAACTCGAGATCGCCGCGCGCGTTCAGCGGCTTGATCAGGTCGACCGGGATCTCGAGCGGCGGTGCCTCGGCGGCCTGCCCGCCGGTTTCTTCACCGTCCACGCTCATGTAACGATTGAGATCGATCGAATCGCCTGCGAGCTTGGCGTAGAACCGCCCGGACGGATCGAACGGCACCGTCAGCGCGCCCTTCAGCGTCGTGTCGTCGAGGACCAGCGTGACCCCGGTCAGCCGGGCCGCGGCGCCGCGGATGTTCGCCGTCGCGTCGATCTTCACCTTGCTCAGCGCGTTCGGGTCGGCCGTCTCGGGCGGCTCGATGCCGAGCTGCGTCATGACGCTGCGCGGCGAGAACGTAGCGATGCTCAGTGCGGCTTTGGCGTCGAGGTCGCCCGCATACGAGACCGGCTCGAACACGGCCCGCAGGTCGACGCCGAGGATCGCCATCTCGACGGGCTCGACGGTCGCCACCTGGCCCGGGAGGTCCACTTCGATGCCGCCGGTCTCCAGCTCGAGCGTGGTCGGTATCTCGGTGGCGCCGGACAGCAGCGCCGTGAAGGCGATCGCGCCGACCGAGAGCGTGTCCCCGTCGCCGGCGACCGGCCCGATGGTGAACTCGGCGTCCGACAGCATGTAGGTGTCGGACCCCGACGTGTAGGTGATCGTCGCGTCGCGGATCGCGACACCCGAGATCGCGAGCCTGCCGCCCGCCGTTCCCGGCCCGTCCTCGCCGGCGGCCGCATCATCGGCCGCGGCCAGGTCGGACCAGTTGTCGCTCCCGTTGGCCTTGACCGCGAGATTGAGGCGCAGCCCGTCGATCCCGGCCGTGCCGACGACGATCTCGCGCCGCAGGATCAGCGGCAGGAGCCGCACGCTGAGCGTGGCATTGTCGAATGCCGCGAACGGCTCGGCGCCGAAACCGGGCGCGTTACCGAGCCGCGAGGCGCCGACCTCCACGGCCAGCCACGGGAAGATCTGCAGCGAGACGTCGCCCTCGATGACCAGTTCGCGGCCGGTCGATTCCCCGACCGCGCGCTCGACGTCTTCCTTGAAGTCGTTGGGGTCGAACAGGAACAGGAAGGCGATCGCGGCAACGGCAAACAGCGCCGCGAGGCCGGCGATCAGCCAGACGAAAATCTTGGTCGGACGGTTCATGGGAGTACTCTTGGAATCTGGATTCACAGGGTACCAGATGGGGCCGAAAGCGATATCTGCAACACGAAAACGGGCCGCCAGGGCGGCCCGAATTCAGGGGGTACGATGACGCCTAGCGACAGATCGTGATATCCCCGTTCATCGTCGATACCTTGATGCGCGCGTCGCCGTCGCCTTCCTGGAAACTCAGCTCCTGCCCCGGCGCATACTTGCTCGTGCGCTGCGGCTTCGGGCCGAAGCAGTTGTCGATGTCGCCGTTGAACGTGTCGACATCGAAGCGCCCCGAGATGCCGCCTTCGAACTGCAGGTTGACGCTGCCGTTGACGGTCTCGGCCGTCAGCCGGCCGCCGTCGCGCAACTGCGCGTCGAACTCGACGTCGCCGTTTACCGTGTTGAACCCGGCGCGATCGAACGAGCCGCCGTCGATGATGACGTCGCCGCTGACCGATTCCGCGGCCGCTTCGCCCGAGAGGCCGTACAGCGTTACGTCGCCCGACACCGTGGTGCCGCGCGTTTCGGTGTCCTCGCCGCGGCCCTTGATCAGCACGTCGCCGCTGACCGTGCCCGCGCGCACGTCGGACGCGAACGCCTCGGTTTGGATGTCGCCGCTGACCGCTTCGAGCTTCTGGTAGCCGCGCACGTCCGTGACGTCGATGTCCGCACTGACGGTCCCGACATCGAGCGAACTGCCGTGCGGCACCGAGATGTGCAGGTCGGAGTCGATGCCGCGGCCGCCGCGCCTCGGCACCTTGACCTTGATCAGCACCTCGTCGCCGTCGCGCTCGAAGATGAGCTCCTCGACGTTGCGGCCGAGTTCACCCGTGACCCGCACCTCGTCGCGGTCCCAGCCGTCGACGGTGACCGAGCCGGAGATGTTGGAGACATGGACGGCACTATCGGGCGCCGCGTCCAGGGTGCGATCCACCTCTTCGGCCGCGGCCGGGGCCGCCAACAATGCTGCCAGTGCAACTACGCTTAGTTTTCTCATCGTGCTACTCACTCTCTCTTACCAGCCGTTCACAACGGCTAGATGTCGTTCCTGATCATTACGTTGCGCGCCAGGCCACCGACGCGGCGCAGCAATGCGAGTTCCTCTCGATAGGCGCGCAGCAGTTGTTGCTGCAGCAGGACGTTGTCCGGTTCCTGCTCGAGCGCGCTGTTGATCTCGACGATCGCCGCGTGGATGACGTCGAGGTTGTCCTGGATGTCCCGCTGTGCCTCGGGCGACAGCCGGTTCAGCTCGGCGTCGAGCTGCACGCGCAGGCTGTTCCGTGCGTCCTGGAACCCGGGGCCCAGGTTGAAATCCCCGCCGAACGCGGCCCTTTCGAAGACCAGGTCGGGGGCGACCGCTACCACCGGGCCGTCGCTGTCCTTTACGACCAGGTAGGTGATGCTCGACGATGCCGCGACGAGCAATACCACGGCCGCGGCCTGGGCGAGCCACGGCGTCTGCCGCCGCGGGGTTCGGATTGCCTGCTCGATGCCGGGCCACAGGTCGCGTTCCGGAGTCACCTCCGTCGCGAGCCGCGTTGCTGCCTGGTCGAGCTTGTCGTCAAAGTTCATGTTTCGAATCCCTGTTCTTCCAGTTGTTGCGCCAGGAGCTTCCGTGCCCGGTGCATCTGTGCCTTGCTCGTGCCGGTCGCGATACCCAGCATCTCGGCCGCCTCGTCATGGCTGTAGCCGTACACGCCATGCAGCACGAATACGTGCCGTGCGCCCGCGGGAAGCCGGTCGACCGCCTCGGCCAGGTCGCGCAACTCACCGGTGTCGCCGGTGGCGCAGCGCGCCGGCTGGGTGTCGGCGACAGCCTGGATCCGGTCGTGCTCGCGCTTCTGTTTGCGGATCCTGCCGAGCACGGTGTTGACCGCGATGCGGTGCAGCCACGTCGAAAACGCACTGTCGCCGCGAAACTTGGCCAACTTGTTCCAGGCGAGGATGAACGCCTCCTGCGTGCAGTCCTCGGCCTCGCTGACGTTTCCCGTCATGCGCAGACAAAGCCCGTAAACCTTGTCCACGTGCAGCCGATAAAGAGCCTCGAAAGCTCGCGCATCCGCTTTTTGCGCCTGGCGAATCCAGGCCTGCTCGTCGGCAGCCGCGTCGTGCTGGGTCATCACCATCCGACGACTATAGTCGCTGCCTGCCACGGTCAAAAGCGCTTCCAAGAGCCTCTTCTCCCTTTATCGTGACCTTTGGATGTCCGCCCCGCGGCGTTGGTTTGAATTTCTGCTGTCCAATCGGCAAATAATTCCTGCTATCATTCCCCGGGCCTTATCGAATAACGACAGCAACTTATGGCACGAATTGACGCTTGTCCGCACCGCGATTCGAACGACAGATCCACGGACAGTTGCCTCCTGGCGGTTGCGAGTCTCTAGGTGTCGGGCCACTCCATCCTGTACCTCGGCCGCGGCGAATTTGCCGCCGATTACCTGGCCGAGCTCGAGACGCTGTCCTGCTGCATGCTGCTTACCCGCCGCAACGTGCTCGAGTTGCCGGAAAACGCCTCGTATGTCGTGGACCTGGTGCTGCTCGAGGCCGGTCCGCTCGTGGCGCAGTCGGGCAGGTCCCTCGCGGAACTGATCCAGTCGCTGGCGCCGTTTCCGGTCGTCGCGCTCACGAGCAAGGAACACGAGCACCGCGGCATCGCCGCCCTGCGCGCCGGCGCCCAGGGGTATATCTGCATCGACGACGTGACGGTCGAGCGCCAGGAAGCGATCTTCGATCACGCCGTCAAGCGCAGCCGCATGAAACAACGGCTGTCCGAGACCGACGTCTCGGTGCTGGCCATCCTGCGCAACATCAACGACGGCGTGATCGTCGTCGACGATGCCGGCCACGTGCTGGACATCAACCCGGCGGCGCGCACGATCCTCGGCCTCGGCCCGCGGACGCAGCCCGACTCCTCGTGGGAACAGACCTTCTGCTGCATCGACCAGGACGGTGACAGTTACCGTAACTCCCACGAGCTGCCGCTGGTGCGCGCCCGCAGCGGCGAGAAGTTTTCCAACCAGGTCGCGATCTACCGTTCGCCGGAGCAACCGGACGTCGTCCTGAGCATCAACGGGCAGGGGCTCTACGACGGCCGTCGCGAACTGATCGGCGGCGTAATCACGTTCCGCGACGTCACCGAGCAAATGCAACGCACGTCGGCCCTCGAGCGGCAGGCACAGTTCGACGAACTCACCGGGCTTGCCAATCGCAGCCTGTTTCTCGAACAGCTGTCCCGCGCGATCGGCCGCAGCCAGCGCAAGGGATCGCCGCTCGCGGCCCTGTTCATCGACCTCGACCGGTTCAAGTCGGTCAACGACACGCTCGGTCACGATGTCGGCGACGCCGTGCTGGCCCAGGTCGCAAAGCGGCTCAAGGGCAACGTTCGCATCGGCGATTTCACGGGCCGCTGGGGCGGCGACGAATTCGTCGTCTGTCTCGAGGACTTCGGCGAGGCGGGCAATGCCGCCGCTGCCGCGCAGAAGCTGCTGCTCGTGCTGTCCGAGAAATACGAAGTCGGCAACAGCGAAGTGTACGCAACGCCGAGCATCGGCATCGCGCTGCACCCGGACTCGGGCGATACGGCCGAGCGGCTGGTGAAGGCTGCCGACATCGCCATGTACGAGGCGAAAAAACACGGCGGCGGTCGCTTCCAGTATTACTCGACCGCGCTCAACACGAAGCTGGCACAGCGCGAGGAGCTCGAGGTCGGGTTGCGGCATGCGCTGGTGCGCAACGAGTTCGTATTGCATTACCAGCCGCGGATCGACCTCGCCTCGGGCCGCTTGATCGGTCTCGAGGCATTGCTGCGCTGGCAGCATCCGCGCTTCGGGCTGCTGCCGCCGGCGCGCTTCCTGCCGATCCTCGAGAGCTCCGGCCTGATTCACTCGGCGGGCGACTGGATCATCCAGACCGCGTGCCGCCAGCTCGCGGGCTGGCAGCACCGCTTCGAACTTCCCGACCTGTCGATCGCCATCAACATCTCGCCGCAACAGCTCATGCACAATCGGCTCGTCGACGTCGTCAGCAAATCGCTCGGCGACACGATGCTCGACCCGGGGTGTATCGAACTCGAGATTGGCGACGGTGACATTGTCCGCAAACGGACGGCCGAGCAGGACACGCTGCGCGGACTGCGCAAGCTCGGCGTGCGCCTGTCGCTCGACCAGTTCGGGACGCGCGACATCTCGTTCGAATCGCTCGACAACGGCTTCATCGACAGCTTCGTGCTGGACCGTGGGCTGGTCGCGGACATCATGGAGAACGGCAGCCACCAGCGCATCGTGCGCGCCGCCATCGCCATGGCCCAGGGCCTCGATATCGAGGTTGCCGCCGAGGGCATCGAGACCCTGTCCCAGCTCGAGTTCCTGCGGCACGCCAACTGCGATCTCGCGCAGGGATTCCTGATCGCCCGGCCGATGCAGCCGGAAAAGGTCGCCGCCGTCCTGCGCAGCGAAATCGCGGGCACCTCGCTGCTCGCCCGCGGCATGCCCTGACCCGATAAGGGAGATAAGGGACAGTTCACTTAATTGCCGCCGGTTCGGGAGATAAGGGACAGTTCACTTAATTGCCGCCGGTTCGGCGGCAATTAAGTGAACTGTCCCTTATCTCCCTTATCTCTGGCGCTTGTCTTCGGGTTCAGGCGTCGGCCGGCTGGCCGCATTTCCAGCACGCGGAGAACTGCCCTTCGTTCTCCTCGCTGCAGCGGGAGCAGGTCCATGGCTCGGCCGGGCTTTCCTCGTCGACCGCCTCGATCAGCTGCAGCGCGCGATCGAAGTCGAGGTCGTTGACCACCCACAGCTGTGGCCAGGTTTCGAAGAACGGCACCTCGCCCATGATCGAGCCGAGGTGCTGATTGCGCACCTCGGTGCGGATCCCCTCGGACGCGAGCAAGTTCTTGTAGTGATTGATCGTGATCAGCGATTCGGCCGACGTGAGCTTCTTCATACGAGCGACGCGAGAAACGGCTGCGGGTCTTCGCCGCGCTCGAGCACCTCGACGAGTGCCGAACCGACGATGGCGCCCGCGGCATGCTGGCCGACGCTGGCCACATCCTGCGCCGCGCGAATGCCGAAGCCGGCGCACACCGGAAGCGACGAGATCGCGGACACCTTGTCGAGGTAGTCGGCCAGGTCGGCCGGCAAGCCGGCGTCGCCGCCCGTGATACCGGTAATCGTGACGGCATAGACGAAGCCGCGCGATGCGTCGCACAGGGTCTTGAGGCGCGCGTCAGGCGTCGCCGGCGTCACGAGCTGTATCAGCCCGAGGCCCTGCGCTTCGAGCGCCGCGCGAATCTCCTGCGACTCCTCGAACGGCAGGTCCGGCACGATGAATCCACAGACACCGGCGCTGCGTGCCCGCTCGGCGAGCTCGTCGTAACCGAACGCGAGCAGCGGATTGAGGTAGGACATCATCACCAGCGGCGTGTCGATGTCACCCCGCGCACCGTCGAGCTGATCGAAAATCCATTTGAGGCTGACGCCTTGCCGCAACGCCTCGAAACTGGAGCGCTGGATGGTCATGCCGTCGGCCATCGGGTCAGAGAACGGGATTCCGAGCTCGACGACGTCGCCCTGTGCCGCCACGGCCTTGAGCGTCGCGACGAATGTCGCGGGGTCCGGGTAGCCTGCCGTGATGAAAGGCACCAGGGCGGGACGTCCGGCATCGTTTGCGGCGGCGATCACCGCGCCTATGCGTTCATGCGGCTGCATGGCGGCGGGTCCTCGGTGGATACTTGGTCAGTGTCGGCATGTCCTTGTCGCCGCGGCCCGAGTTGCCGATCAGGATCGTCTTGCCGGGATTCTCCTTCGCGTACTTGCGCGCGGCTGCAAAGGCATGCGAGGTTTCGAGAGCCGTGAGAATACCCTCGGCGGCACACAGTTCTTCCAGCGCCTCGAGCGCCTCGTCGTCCTCTGCCGAGATGTATTTCACGCGGCCGGTAGCCTGCAACATGGCGTGCTCCGGCCCCACGCCGGAGTAATCGAGGCCGGCCGAAATCGAGTGCGTCTCCTGCACCTGGCCGTCGTCGTCCTGCAGGATGATCGTGTACGAGCCCTGCAGCACACCCGGCGTACCGGTCGCAAGCGTGGCCGCGTTCTGGCCGAGGCCGGTACCGGTGCCGCCGGCTTCGACGCCG